>NZ_JAGGOK010000046.1 GCF_018614615.1 Streptomyces sp. ISL-100
GGGCGGGGGATGTGGTGGTAGTCATGTGTCGGGGTCCTCTCGTACTGCTTACGCGCGGGGCTTGAGGCCGAGCTTCTGGCGGGCCTTGTCCGGCGTCGCGACGCGCGCTCCGAGCGACTCGGTGATCGTCACGGCGCGCTCCACCAGCTGGGCGTTGGTGGCCTTGTTGCCCTTGCCGAGGTAGAGGTTGTCCTCCAGGCCGACGCGTACGTGCCCGCCGAGCAGGATCGACTGGGCGACCCACGGCATCTGCATCCGGCCGAGTGCGAAGCTCGCCCACTGGGCGTTCTCCGGCAGCATGTTGACCATCGACTGAAGGACGCCGGGGTCGGCGGGGGCGCCCCACGGGATGCCCATGCACAGCTGGAAGACGGTCGGGTCGTCGAGCAGTCCCTCGGCGAGCAGCTGCTTCGAGAACCACAGCTGCCCGGTGTCGAAGATCTCCAGCTCGGGGCGTACGCCGAGTTCCTGGATGCGCTTGGCGCCCGTACGCAGCATGTCGGGGGTGGAGACGTACAGGTTGCTGCCGTCGCCGAAGTTGAGCGAGCCGCAGTCGAGCGTGCAGATGTCGGGCAGCAGGTCCTCGACGTGCGGCAGTCTGTCGAGGCCGCTCACCAGGTCGGTGCCGGGGAGGTGCCTGAGCGGCTCGTCGGGGTCGATGACCAGGTCGCCGCCCATGCCGGCGGTGAGGTTGATGACGACGTCGGTGCCGGTCTCCTTGATCCGCTCGACGACCTCGCGGTAGAGCCGAGGGTCGCGGGACGGTTCGCCGGTCTTCGGGTCGCGGACGTGGATGTGCACGACGGCGGCGCCGGCCTCTGCGGCCTCGACGGCCGAGCGGGCTATCTGCGCGGGGGAGACCGGCACGTGGGGACTCTTGCGGACGGTGTCAGCGGCGCCGGTGAGGGCGCAGGTGATGATGACTTCCTCGTTCATGGGCATGCGGGAGCCTCTCCTGTAGGAGTGGGTCAACTGGTGGGGGGATGGATGTACGGAGTTCAGCTCTTGGCGGGCGGCGGTACGGACAATGTGGCGTCCACGTACGCGAGCAACGCCGCCTGCATGTCCTCGGGACTCGTGCCGGTAGCCGGTTCCGCGACCGGCGCCGCGGCGAGCACCTGGGTGGCCAGGCCGTCGATCAGCGCGGTCAGCCGCAGCGCGGCGGCGTCCGGGTCCGTGTCGGGTCGGAAGACGCCCTGGCCGACGCCGCGCCGCAGGACATCGGCGACCGTCGCGCGCCACTGCCGGTAGTACGCGACATGGAGCCGGCCCACGGCCGTGGAGCGGGCCGCCTCTGCCCACAGGTCGAGCCAGACGCTCCACTGCCGCCGCTGCTGCTCGGTGTAGGGCGTCTGGAGCTCGATCAGCTGCCGGAGCTCGTCCCCGGCGTCACCGGTGTCGCCCGCCTCGGCGATCCTGGCCGCGCGGCGGGCGGTGTCCTCGTCCATGCACCAGCGCACGGCGGCTTCCAGCAGGTCGTCCCGGCCGGGGAAGTGGTAGTGGATGGCGGCGGTGCTGGTGGCGCAGGCCTCGGCGATGTCGGCGACCCGTACGGCATGGAAACCGCGCTCCGCGATCAGCCGCACGGTCTCCCGCACGATCTGCAGCGGCCTGCCGCCCTCGGGCGCCGCCGCGGCCGCGGCGCGGTCTCGGCGTACGGCGGAAGGCTTCACGGAGGCCTCGGTACGGGACCCGAGCAGCCAGCCCGCGTCCACATCGGCGGTATCGGCGATACGAGCCAATTCGGCCACGGTGAACCGCCGGACACCGCTGAGCGAACGCGACAGTTTTGATGGATCCATGACGATCCGCCGGGCGAACTCGCGCTGGCTCACGCCGGCGGAGCCGATCACCTGACGCACCCGCTCGGCGACCTCACCGCCGGAGTCGCCCACTTGGCTTCCGGGTTCTGGCTGCATGGTCGGCCACCGTACCGGTGTGATGAGAAGAACGCAACGCTCAAATCCGGTGAACGTATACGCCGCAAGAGATCGTGCTCAGTGATGAGCTACTGACTGATGCATCAGTCACCGTCATAAGCCGTGAGAACCCCCGGCACAGCGGTGATAGCGGACTTCTGCAACTTTGGGCAACTGCCGATCAACTTGGTTCAGGAAACGGCCAGTTGCATTGTTATTGATGGTTGGACATGGGCATATACGCCCCAGCGTACGCGGGGCACCTAAGGGGAGGCCGAACATGACCGTAATCTCGCCACGTCGACTGGGCCAGCAATTGCCTAGCGTGCCCTTCTACTGCCCGGTGCCGTCCATCGTCCACCCGTCGGCCGAAGCGCTCAATGACATGACGGTGCGCTGGATGCTCCAGCAAAGGCTCGACGCGGACGATCATCAGCGCAGCCGGCTGGCCCTCTGCGACTTCGGCGGTCTTACGGCAGCGACGATGTCGTACGGGCAGCTCGAACCGCTCGCCCTGATGGCCAAGTTCCACGCCGTGCTCTTCTCGCTCGACGACGGCGTGTGCGACGAGGCCTACGCCACCGCTGACTCGCTCGCCCAGGAGACGGCCCGGATCATCCGCGCCATAGAGGCCCCGACCGCCCACCAGCCCGACAACTCGCCGCACGCGGCGGCGCTGCGCTTACTCCGGCTCGAGCTGGAGCGGTACGCGTCCCGGCAGCAGATCCGCCGCTGGACCGACGCCATGCGCGTCTACACCTCGGGGCTGGTGTGGGAGGCGGCCTGGCGCCGCAGTCCGCAACTGCCCTCGCTCAATGACTACGTGACGCTGTGGATGAGGGCCATAGGAATGGCCCCCTCGACCGCGATGATCGAGATCGTCGCCGGTTACTCCGTACCCGACAACGACCTGGAGGACCCGCGCGTGCGGGCCCTCACCGAGATCACCTGGACCCTGGTCAGCTGGGACAACGACCTCTACTCCCGCAACAAGGAGCTGCTGCGGGCCGACGACGACCTCAATCTGATCGACGTCCTGTGCCAGGAACTCGGCTGCGAGCCGCACCACGCACTCCAGGAGGCCGTGGCGATGCGGGACCGCGTCATGGTGCTCTTCCTCCGGCTGCGCGACCAGGTGCTGAGGGATGCGGGCGGCGGACTGCGCCGGTACGTACAGGGGCTCGGCCAGTTCATCCGGGGACACCTCGACTGGGCCTCAGTCTGCCCCCGTTACCGTGTGCCCTCGGAGCCGGAGGGCAAACCGGACGAGGGGTGGTGGAAGCAGCGTCCGGCCGATGACAGCTTCGAGCCGCTTCCCCTCCCGACGATCTCCTGGTGGTGGGACCAGCTGGCGGTCAGTAGCCGCGCCACCAGCGTGTGACCGCCTGCCACATCCGCTTCGGCGCCACCGGCCTGCGCTGAGCCGGAATCATGACCGGCGTCTGCACCGTCGCGGACGGCGATGCGGGCACGGATTCCGGCGCGCGGCCCGCCGCCGGAGCGGGCTGCGGAGCACCCGCCCCGGTCGGCGAGTCCACCTGCCAGCCCGGCTGCGGGACCGTGCGCGACGCCGTGGGCGTGAGACCGGTGGCGTCATGCTCCGGCGGACGCGCGGCGAACTTCACCGGGAGCGCGATCAGATGCCTGGACATGAGCGCACTGCTGTACTCCAATTCGTCCTCCTCGACCGAGAGTTCAAGGTCGGGAAGGCGCTTCAGCAGCGCGTCGATACCGGTGTCCGCGATGGCGCGCCCGATGTCCTGCCCCGGGCACTCGTGCGGCCCGCCGCTGAAGGCGAGGTGGGCGCGGTTGCCCTGCATCGAGGCGTCCGGGTCGGGCCGTACCACCGGGTCGACGTTGGCGGCGGCGATGCCGACGATCAGGGCGTCTCCCCTCTTGATCTGCTGGCCGCCGAACTCGGTGTCACCGGCAGCCCAGCGGCCGAAGATCGTGGTGAACGGCGGCTCGTCCCACAGGGTCTGCTCGACCGCCTCGGGCAGCGTCATGTGGCCGCCGCTGAGCTGGGCGCGGAAGCGCGGATCGGTGAGCACCATGCGCAGTACGTTGGCGATCAGATTCGCGGTCGTCTCGTACGCCGCGATCAGCACCAGCCGCAGATGCTGGCTGACCTCGTCGTCGGTGAGCCCCGCCGGGTGCTCGACGAGCCAGGTGGTGAAGTCCGGCTCGGGCGCTACCCGGCGCCTGGCCACATGTTTGCTCAGTACTCCCATCACATAGGCGTTGCTCGCGTTCGCCGTCGCCGTGCCCTTGATCATGTCGCGGGCGGACTGCACCATCCGCTCGTTGTACTCCTCGGCCATGCCCAGGATCTGGCACATCACCATCATCGGAAGGTGCTCGGCGAACCGGCTCACCAGATCGGCCTTGCTGTCCTGGCAGAAGTCGTTGACGAGCCGGTTGCTGTACCGGTTGATGTGGCGGCGTACGCCCCGGTGGTCGATGCGCCCGATGCTGTCGGTGACCGCGCCGCGCAGCCGCTCGTGTTCCGCGCCGTCCGCGAAGACGCAGATGGGCTGCCACGTGAAGACGGGGGCCAGCGGATGGTCGGGGGGGACGGTGCCGTCGGCGGTCAGGCGCCAGCGGCGAGAGTCGCGGGAGAACTGCGACGGGGTGCGGGTCATGTGCAGGTTCTCGGTGTGGCCGAGGACCAGCCAGGCCGGTACGTCGCCGGTCAGCAGCACCGGCGCCACTGGGCCGTGCTCGGCGCGCAGCTTCTCGTACACGGCCATCGGGTCGTTCTCGTGCTCCGGCCCGTACAGCCGGCGCAGCCCGCCCGGGCCCGTACCGGTGATGGCGTGGGCCGGGCATCCCGGGGGCGGAAGAGCGCCGTCGTCCGCTCCGGGCAGCTGGTGGAAGGGGGTTGTCACGGTCACTCCAGGGATCGGGCGATCAGGCGGGCCGGCAGTTGAAGGGGACCCGTACAGGGCCCGGCAGTTACAGGGACAAGGAGTGCAGATAGCGCATCAGCGTCAGGAGGACATCGCGGCAGGACCCGCGCCCCCGCGCGTCGCAGTCCACTATCGGCACTTCGGGCGGCAGGTCGAGGGCGGTGCGGAGGGCATCGACGGGGTGCCGGGGGGCGTCGGGGAACGTGTTGATGGCGACCACGAACGGCACACCACGCTCCTCCAGGCGGCCGATCACGTCGAAACTGACCTCGAGGCGGCGGGTGTCGATCAGCACCACCGCTCCCAGGGCGCCCTCGAAGAGGCCGTTCCACAGGAACCAGAAGCGTTCCTGGCCCGGTGTTCCGAAGAGGTAGAGGATCAGTTCGTCGCTGATGCTGATCCGGCCGAAGTCCATCGCGACGGTGGTGGCGGTCTTGCCCTCCAGATTGTCGTCGACGCCGACCCCGGCCTGGGTCATCGTCTCCTCGGTGGTCAGCGGACGGATTTCGCTCACCGAGCCGACCATCGTGGTCTTGCCGACCCCGAACCCGCCCACGATCACGATCTTCACCGCCGATGTGGCGGTGGCGGGGAGGATGTCCTCGCTGCGCGGGCCGGTGACCGTGTCAGAGTTTCTGAAGTCCATGCATCACCGCTTCGAGGAGGGACCGGTCCGGCAGCGTGGTGCGGACGATGGGCGCCCGCGACTCGACCAGTTCGATGGCGAGGAGATCGGTGACCAACGCGGTCACCACGCTGAAGGGAAGACTGAGATACGCCGAGATCTCGGCCACCGACAACGGCGCCCGGCACAGCCGCAGAATGGCGGCCTGCTCGGGCTGGACCGTTGGTGTCGGTTCCGTACGGGAAATGACCATGGTGACCAGATCGAGTGGAGCCCGCGCCGCACCGTCGGGGTCGCCGGTGAGCACGTACAACCGTTCCGCGTCTCCCGTCTCGCGTTGTCGCCGTTCTCGTTGGGGCGGACTCATACGGCGTGTCCGTTATGGCGCGGAGGACTGGTCAGGTGGGCTCCGATCCGGACGACCATGTCCCGCATGCGGGATCCCACCAGGCCGGCGTCCACCGTCTCGTCGGTGAGCACCGCCAGATAGGCCCCGGCCCCGGCCGCCATCATGTAGAAGAAGCCACCGTCGACTTCGATGACGACAAGGTTCATCGTGCCGTCGCTGTACACGATTTCGGCGGCGACGGCCGCGGCGAGACTCTGAAGTCCCGCGCAGGCCGCGGCGATCCGGTCGGCGGCGTCCGGGTCGCCGCCGTGCCGGGCGATGCGCAGTCCGTCCGCGGACAGGACCACGATCTGCTGGACCCCCGGCACCCCGTCCTGCAGCTCCTTGAGCATCCAGTCGAAATTCGCCCGTTGCTGGATCACTTGAGATCTCCCTTGTCCAACGCTTCGTCAGGTTCGTCATCGGCCGACGGGTCGGGAGTCGTCCCCTTGTACCCGTTGGTGAACGCTTCGAGCCAGATTCCCGGCTCCTTGGCCTTGCCGTTGGCGTGGCCGTTGGGCGGTGGGGCGGGCTGGTCCTCGGGCGGTACCACATGGGAGAAGAGCGGCGCACGGCCCCGGCTGCGGCGCTGCGGAAGGCCCGTCTCCGTCCATTCGGTCACCTCCGGGACGTCGTCCTCCATGGAGAACGACGCGGGCACGGTCCGCTGCGGCCCGGGGGTCTTCCGGGGCTTCTTCCGCCTGGGGACGCGCGCCTCTTCCGCGCTCGACAGACCGGACGGGCCCTGCTTGGGGACCGAGGTGATGCCGATGCCGTGGGCGAGACCGGGGGCGCGGCCGGTGGTGATCACGCCACGCGGCACGATGAGCACCGCGCGGACACCGCCGTACGCGGACTGCCGCAGCGAGACCTTGAGGTCGTACATCTGCGAGAGACGGCCGACCACGGCCATGCCGAGCCGGGGTGTCTCACCGAGGTCGTTGAGGTCCATTCCCGCCTGCGCCCGGGCCAGCATGTTCTCGGCCCGGCTGCGGGCCTCCTCGCTGAGGCTGACGCCGCCGTCCTCGATCTCGATCGCGATGCCGCTCTGCACCTCCACCGCGGTGACGTGCACCCGGGTCTGCGGGGGCGAGTAGCGGGTGGCGTTGTCGAGGAGTTCCGCGCAGGCGTGGATGAGCGGTTCGACGGCCGTACCGATGATGGCGACCTGGGCGATCGAGTGCAGATCGATGCGCGGGTACTCCAGGATCCGGGACATCGCGCCGCGCAGGACGCTGTACAGCTGTACGGGCTCGGGCCATTGACGTCCGGGACGGCCGCCGCCGAGTACGGCGATGGAGTCGGCGAGCCGGCCGATCAGCGAGGTGCCGTGGTCGATGCGCAGCAGGTCGTCGAAGACGTCGGGGTTGCGCCCGTGGTCCTCCTCCATGTTCCGCAGCTCGGTGGACTGCTGGTGGACGATGGCCTGCACGCGGCGCGCGATGTTGACGAAGGCGCGCTGCGCGGAGTCGCGCATCGCCTCCTCGTTGTCGATGATGTCCAGGACGGTGCGGACCAGGGCGCGTTGCGGATCGGGCAGACCGCGGTACGCCGGATCCGCGTCCACGATGTCCCGCATCACCTCGTTGGGCGAATGGCCCGCCCGGAGACGGCGGATGGCGGCCGGCAGCAGCTCGTTGCTGGTCCGCAGGGTCTGCCGGTCGTGTCCGGCGACGCGCTGGTCGAGGACGGCCAGGCGTTGCCCGTACTCCGCGCGCAGCGCCCGCATGGCCCGGCCGCGACGGACGACTTCGGCGGCGACCGAGGTCACCACCACCGTCGCCAGGGCGCCGAACCAGACGACTGGTATCCGGGCGGCGACCGGTACGACGACGAAGGCGGCGGCGGTGGCCGCGGCCATCAGGAGAACCGGTGGCAGGAGCGCGCGGAAGAAGGAGGATTCTCGGTCAGTCGGAGGCGATTCAACGCGAACCATGTAAACCCTCTGGCGGTCGATTCGGGGATGTATTCGAACTATCAGACACCTGCGAACAAGTGCCTGATTTCATATCAACTCGGCGCGCTTCGAGCGAGCTTAGCCAGATCGGATCAGTGCGGCGGCATATTCGCGTAACCCTCTGCACGGGCCTTCCCGGTGGGTTTAGACTCGCCAATTTTGCACACTCGGCTCATGACTGTGCGCAAGGAGTAACCGAACGGGTGATGAATAGGCCCTGTGTACGCGAGAAGGCCGCTCCCGCGGTGGCGGGAGCGGCCTTCGGTGTGCGTACGAGTGGGCTGTGCGGGGTCCGTCAGGCGATGGACGCCGAAACGATCGCCGCCACCGCGAGGTTGCACGAAGCGGTCACCCAAACCGCCGGGTGCGGCTCCTCCTGGACCAGCGTTTCGCCCAGTTTCCCCGGCGTCACCAGGTCGACGACCAAGAATGCCACCGCCATCATCACGAGCCCCAGCACCCCGAACGCGGCCGTCGACGCCAGCCCCTTGCCGAAGTCGGTGTACGTCGTCCAGATAGAGGTGAACACGATCCCGCCGATACCCAGCAGCGCCGAGCTCAGCAGAAGCGCCGCATTGCGGTTGCGCTCCTGCCAGATCTGCCGGCCGAGCTTGCCCGGCGTCAGCGCGTCCACCAGGAATATGCCGAGCGTCAGCAGCACTACACCCAGGGCCCCATAGGCGGCGGAGCGGCCAAGTCCGTTGACGATGTCTTCCATTGAGGTCTCAGTCTCCGCTGGTGAAGTCGATCGTGGTCAAGGAGAGGCAAAACCTATCGCACGGGTCTGCCGGGGCGTCCGGACGGGTTGTGGGGCGGCGCAGCGGCGCCCCGTGCGAGCGATTACGATCCGAACTCATGAGCGCCTCTGACCAGGAACAGACAGTGACCGACAGTCCCTCGCAGCAGCAGCCCACCCGGATCGGCGGCCTCACGCCACGTCAGGCCAGGCGAGTACGGATCGCCGCGGCGTCGGTCCTGATGGTGGCCGTGGCGGCGGTGCTCGCGGTGCGGCTGGCGAGCCGGTCGTCGGTTCTGGTCGTCGGGGTGTACGGGCTGGCGCTGATCCTCTGCGGGGGCGTGATCGAGCTCAGCCGGCGCGGGCGCACGCGCCTGGGTACCTGGCTGCTGGTGGCGGGCCTGGCGGCGGCGGTGGCGGCGGACGCGTTCCTGATCCCCTGATCAACCAACGTCTCTTCGAATGCTTCTACTTCGTGACCCGCGTACAGAATCTGCACGACGACTCGATGGGCACGAACGGGGGAGAACGCGACGCGGCGCCCCGTGCGACCTCAGGGTCGCCCGGGGCGCCGAATGCGGCGTCCAGGACCTCTTAGTCGAGGTAGTCGCGCAGCACCTGCGAGCGCGACGGGTGGCGCAGCTTCGACATCGTCTTCGACTCGATCTGACGAATGCGCTCACGCGTCACGCCGTAGACCTTGCCGATCTCGTCCAGCGTCTTCGGCTGACCGTCGGCCAGACCGAAGCGCATCGAGACCACACCCGCCTCGCGCTCGGACAGGGTGTCGAGCACCGAGTGCAGCTGCTCCTGCAGGAAGGTGAAGGAGACCGCGTCGGCCGGGACGACCGCCTCGGAGTCCTCGATGAGGTCACCGAACTCACTGTCGCCCTCCTCACCCAGCGGGGTGTGCAGCGAGATGGGCTCGCGGCCGTACTTCTGGACCTCGATGACCTTCTCGGGGGTCATGTCGAGTTCCTTGGCCAGCTCCTCCGGGGTGGGCTCGCGGCCCAGGTCCTGGAGCATCTGGCGCTGGACGCGGGCCAGCTTGTTGATGACCTCGACCATGTGCACCGGGATACGGATGGTGCGGGCCTGGTCGGCCATCGCGCGGGTGATCGCCTGCCGGATCCACCACGTGGCGTACGTCGAGAACTTGAAGCCCTTGGTGTAGTCGAACTTCTCGACCGCGCGGATCAGACCGACGTTGCCCTCCTGGATCAGGTCCAGGAAGAGCATGCCGCGGCCGGTGTAGCGCTTGGCCAGCGAGACCACGAGACGGAGGTTGGCCTCCAGGAGGTGGTTCTTGGCGCGGCGGCCGTCCTCGACGAGGATCTCCAGCTCACGGCGGAAGACCGGGTCCTGCTCGTCCTCGTCCTCCAGCTTGTGCTCGGAGAAGAGCCCCGCCTCGATGCGCTTGGCGAGCTCCACCTCCTGTTCGGCGTTGAGCAGCGGCACCTTGCCGATCAGCTTCAGGTAGTCCTTGACCGGGTCGGCGGTGGCGCCGGCGACCATGACCTGCTGCGCGGGCGCGTCGTCCTCGTCCTCGTCGGACAGGACGTAACCGTCACCCTGCTGCGGCTGCTTCGTCGGCTTCTCGTCCGCGTCGTCGGCGGAGCCCGACTCGTCGGCCCAGGCGTCGCCCTGCGGCTCCTCGGGAGAGGCCGCGGCCTTCTTGGCGGCGGTCTTCTTCGCGGTCGTCTTCTTCGCCGCGCGCTTCGCCGGGGCCGGGGCCTCGGCGTCAGCGTCGGAGCCCATTACCGATATTGACGCGGGAGCCGCCTGCGACGTCGCCGAAGCGGTCTTCTTGACGGGTTTCTTCACGGCGGCCTTCTTGGTCGCCGGGCGCTTCTCCTCGTCCCTCGCGACGGTCTTGCGCGCACGCTTGACGGGCGCCTTGGCCGGAGCCTTGGGCGCCGTGACCATGAGCGTCACGCCCTCTTCGTCGAGGACCTGGTTGAGGCTTCGCAGCACTCGCTTGAGCTGGTCCGCGGGAATGCTGTCCGCCTCGAAGGCGTGGCGTACGTCGTCGCCGTTGATGTGACCCTGCTCCTTGCCACGCTCAATGAGCGCGACCAGGGAAGGGGATTCCGCAATCTCCTGTGGGAACGGGCGGGACGGACTGACCGACACGAGGAGCCTCTCGTAGCAAAAAATATGACTGGGCGAGGTCGCATGACGTACGGGGCAGCGCGACGACACCTGTGGGTTCATCGCACGCTCGCGCCATTTCGTTACGCCTTGAATAGAGTGACCTGAGCCACTTTTCCGAAACGGCCCGGTCGGGGCCCCTCGGGTAGCGTGACGGCATGATCACCGGCACTGGCCATGTACTGATACTCGGCGGTACGACGGAAGCCAGGCAGCTAGCGCGGACACTGGCCCCGGTCCCCCTCCTGCGCGTGACGACCTCGCTCGCAGGACGGGTAACACAACCAAGGATGCCTGATGGTGAGATTCGCGTCGGAGGCTTCGGCGGTCCGGGGCCGATGGCGGCCTGGCTGAGCCGGCACGAGGTCGCCGCTGTGATCGACGCCACGCACCCTTTCGCCGCCGTGATCAGTGCGAACGCGGCCGCAGCGGCGGCCGCGGCGGGCATCCCGCTGGTCGCCCTGCGCCGTCCCGGCTGGCAGCCCGGCCCCGGCGACCGCTGGTATTACGCCGACGGCCTGGACCACGCGGCGGCGCTGCTTGCGGGGCTCGGCCGCCGGGTCTTCCTCACCACCGGCAGGCTCGGCCTCGCCGCCTTCGCGGGTCTGGACGGGCTGCACTTCCTCGTACGTTCCGTAGAGGCCCCGGAGCCGCCGCTGCCGCTCCACACGGAGCTCCTGCTGGACCGGGGCCCGTACACCGTCGAGGGCGAGAGGGAGCTGCTGCGTACGTACGCCGCCGACGTCCTCGTCACCAAGGACAGCGGCGGCCCGGCCACCGCAGCGAAGCTCACCGCGGCCCGCGAGCTCGGCCTGCCGGTCGTCGTCGTACGCCGCCCGCCCGCGCCGCCCGGGGTGCGTACGGTCGCGGACGTGGCCGGGGCCCTCGCGGAGCTGGAGCGGCTGGGGTGCCTCAGTCCCGGCGCGGGTCCTGATGCGATTCCCGGCGCAGCAGATACGTGTCCATGATCCAGCCCTTGCGGGCGCGGGCCTCGGCGCGCAGCCGCAGGATCCGGTCCGAGACCTCGGAGAGCCTGCCGGAGACGAGGATCTCGTCCGCCGTGCCGATGTAGGCGCCCCAGTAGATGTACGGGTCCTCCTCGGCGTACCGCTGGAAGACCTGGTGTGCGTCGAGCATGACGACCACGTCGTCCGTGCCCTCGGGCCAGCCCTCCGCGAGCCGCCGGCCCGTCGTGATCTGGACGGGCTTCGAGATTTGGTTCAGACCGGTACGGTGGCGGGCGACCAGCGCGGACACGCTGCTCACGCCCGGCACGACCTCGTAATCGAAGGTCACCGTCCCGCGCTCCAGGATTTCCTCCAGGATGCCGAGCGTGCTGTCGTACAGCGCAGGATCGCCCCACACCAGGAACGCGCCGGTCCGGTCCTCGCCCAGCTCGTCGGTAATCATCCGCTCGAAGATGTCGGCCCGGCGGCTGCGCCAGTCGCCGACCGCGGGGGAGTAGTCGGCGCCACCGGCCCTGCGGTCACGGTCCGGGTCGCGGCCCTCGACCAGCCGGTACTCCCGCTCGTTCGCGATGTGCCGGTCGAGGATCTCGTGCCGCAGCCGGATCAGGTCCGACTTCTCCTCGCCCTTGTCGAGGAGGAAGAAGACGTCCACCCTGTTGAGCGCTTTGACGGCCTGGATCGTCAGATGGTCCGGGTCGCCCGCGCCGATGCCTATGACATAGATCTTTCTCACGGGCGTGAGTCTGCCGCATCGGGTCTGCCCGCATCGGGTCCGCCCGCCTCGGCCCGCCCGCGCAGGCGCGGAGCGTTCCCGGCAGCCGATACGGGCTCCGCCTCCCGCTCGACACGCTCGGCCAGCTCCCGCGCCCACGCGGTGAGTCCGGTGATGCCGAGACCGTACGGGCGCGAATCGCCGTACGTCTCGATTCCGGCCGCCCCGCGCCGCAGCAGCGTCACACCGCCGTTCCTGTTGCCCCGCGCCGCGTGCGTGAGACCGACGGCGAGCTGGGCGAGGCCGCGCCAGAGGGCGCGTTCGGCTTCGGGGCCCGACTTCCAGGCGTCCTCGAAGACCTCGTGCGCGTGGAACGGCATACCGGCGTCGAGCAGCCGCTGCGCCTCGCGCACCGTCTCGTCCCCGGTGCGCTCCACGCCCTCGGGCTGCCGGGCCACGCCCTCGGCCCCGTACGGCAGCGGTCGGCCGAGCCCGTCGCGCGGCCGCGCGTTGCGCGCCCGCCCCTCGGGGTCGCGGTCCCTCCTGTCCTGCTCCATTTCGTCCACCTGCCCATTGTGTCCCGTTCCGGTACGCGCCCACCTGACCCGCCCGGAACAGGCGTTGGACACCGGCGGCAGTCGGGACCACTCACAGAGTGAGGTATTGTTCTGTTGCGCGCTCAGCCAGGGGAAACCCCAGGTCAGGCGGGCATCGGGACGTGGCGCAGCTTGGTAGCGCACTTGACTGGGGGTCAAGGGGTCGCAGGTTCAAATCCTGTCGTCCCGACCAGCGTTTACGCGGGTCGAAGGCCGTGTCGGAGAATTCCGATACGGCCTTTTCGGTTTTCCCGGTTGCCAAGTGGCGGGCATCCGGACGGATCAGAACCCGAAGGCGCCCTCGTCCAGTACGAGCGGCTGCTCGGCCCAGATGGTTTTCCCGGTCGATGTGTAGCGCGTGCCCCACTGCTGAGTCATCTGCGCGACGAGGAACAGGCCCCGGCCTCCTTCGTCGTCGCTGCCGGCGTGGCGCAGATGCGGTGAGGTGTGACCCGTGTCGGAGACCTCGCAGATCAGGGTCTGGTCGCGGATGAGCCTCAGCTGGATCGGGCCGACGGCGGCGTGGCGCATGGCGTTGGTGACGAGTTCGCTGACCACCAGTTCGGTGGTGAACGAGAGCTCCTCCAGTCCCCACTCGCCGATCTTCTTGGTGGCGACGGCGCGGGCGAAGCCGACAGTCTGCGGATCGGGGGTCAGGTCCCAGACGGCCACCTGGTGGCGGTCGAGCATGTGCGTACGGAGAAGAAGCAGCGCTACGTCGTCGTCCACGGAGCCCGGCAGCAGCGTCGCGATCGTCCGGTCGCACAGCTCGTCCAGCGGCTGCCGGTGTTCGGTGAGGACGGAGCAGAGCGCGTCGAGCTGGTCGTCGAGGTCCCGCTCGCGGCTCTGGACGAGGCCGTCGGTGAACAGGGCGAGGGTGCTGCCTTCCGGCAGTTTCAGTTCCGTCGTCTCGAAGGGCAGGCCGCCGAGACCGAGCGGCGGGCCCGCCGGCAGGTCGGGGAAGGTGACGGAACCGGTCGCGGGGTCGACGACGGCGGGGGGCGGGTGGCCGGCCCTGGCCATGCGGCACAGGCCCGACACCGGGTCGTACACGGCGTACAGGCAGGTCACGCCCAGCGCTTCGTCGTAGGGCATCTCCTGGCCGTCGACGCAGATGGCCCCCTCGTTGGCCGCCTGCGTGACCAGGTCGTCCAGGCGGGCGAGGAGTTCGTCGGGTGCGAAATCCAGCCGGGCGAACGCCCGTACGCTCGTGCGCAGGCGCCCCATGGTGGCCGCGGCGCGCAGACCGTGACCGACCACGTCTCCCACGACCAGGCCCACCCGCGTGCCCGACAGGGCGATGACGTCGAACCAGTCGCCGCCGACACCGGCCTTGTTGTCCGCGGGCAGATAGCGGTGGGCCAGTTCGACGGCGGTCAGCTGCGGGAGATGCTGGGGCAGCAGGCTGTGCTGAAGCATGAGGGCCGCGGTGCGCTCGCGGGTGTAGCGGCGGGCGTTGTCGATGCTCACGGCGGTACGTGCGACGAGTTCGTCCGCCACGGCCAGCTCCCCCGCGTCGAACGGGTCGCGGCGGCCGTCCCACGCGAACGTGACCACGCCCAGCGTGGCGCCTTCGGCGCGCAGCGGCACCACCAGCCGCGCGCGCGGCGCCGGCTGCCCGTCGGCGCCTTCCGTGTGACCCGGGCGTTCCTGCACCGACCGGCCGGAGGACAGGCTGCGTGCCTGGGGGGAGTCCGAGGGGTACTCGATCCTCCGCCGTCCGGCGGGGGGGTCCCGGGGGCTCGCGTCGTATCCCGGTCCCCACACGCGGATCATGTCGCCCGCAGACTCGGTTCCCCTCGCGGGCTGGTCGCCTTCCAGCACGGCCTCCAGGAGGTCGACCGTGACCTCGTCCGCGAACTGCGGGACGGTGACCGCCGAGAGTTCCTGCGCCGTGCGGGCCATGTTCAGGGTCGTGCCCACCTGCCCGCCGGCCCGCACCAGGAGATCCAGCCGCTGCTGCGCGAGGTAGCGGTCGGTGACGTCCATCGTCTCCTCGCACACCCCAAGCGAGGCTCCGGCGGCGTCCCTCAGCCAGTAGTAGGAACACGACCAGACGTGGTCGCGCTCCGGGTCCACGGGCGGGCGGCCGCGGTAATGGAGCTCGATGACAGGCTCGCCCGTGGCCATGACCTGCCGCATCGTCTCCTCGAGAGTCGGCGGGTACCGGTCGGACAGGATCTCGCCGTCGGCCACCATCTCGTCCGGGCCCAGCCCGGCGTACTCCGAGGTCCCCATCTCCCGGAAGAGCGCGACATTCGCCCACACCACGCGCAGATCCGTGTCGTAGATCACCAGGCCAACGGGCGACTGCGTGGCCAGGCCCCGCAGCATCGCCTGCAGCGCCTCCCACTGCTCCGTCTCCTCGGCGTCGGCCACCGCGAGCAGCCGGGCGGGACCGGTGCCCGCGGGGGACAGCGCGAGCATGGCCGTGGCCACGCGGACGACGCGGCCGTCCCGGTGACGCATACGCAGCACCTGGCAGGGTTGGGGCGCGCCCGGCAGCGCCGTGCCCGGCAGGTCCGAGGCCGTGCTACTCGCGTCCGTACCGTCCCGGTCGCCGTCCCCGTCGCCGTCCGTCCCTTCCCCTTCCGTACCGTCGACCAAAAAGTTGCCCACAGGACGCCCGATTACCTCCTGCGCCGGGTATCCCAGCAGCCTCTGCGCCGCCGGACTCCAGCCGACGACCACGTCGTCGGCATCCAGCACGGCCGTGGCCGCTCTGGAGACGTCGAGGGGGCCGCGGAAGTCGGCGTCCCCCACTGTGTTTACCGCGCTCATGGCACCTGCCTTGTCGGTTCCGCCCAGCGGGCGGCGAGCAGAAGCGCAATGTCGTCGGGCCGGTCGGCGGCCTGTCTGGCCTCGCGGATCAGGCGGTCCGCCGTCTCGGCGAGAGAGGAGGAACCGGTGTCGGCGAGTGTGGCGCGCAGCCGCTCGATGCCCTGGTCGATGTCGATGCCCGGCTGCTCGACCAGGCCGTCGGTGAACAGCGCCAGGACCGCGCCCGGCGAAAGCCACAGCTCGGTGACGGGGTACGACGCCTCGTGGTCGACGCCGAGTACGACTCCGCCGTCGAGGTCCAGGACCTCCGTCCTGCCGTCGGGGTGGCGCAGCAGCGGCTGCGGGTGCCCGGCCCGCACCCCGTGCGCGGAGCCGGACGCCGGATCGAGAACGATGTAGCAGCAGCTGGCGAACTGGCCCGGATCGATGTCGATGAGCAGGCGGTTGGTGTCGCGCATCACCTCCTGCGGGTCCTGTCCGGCGAGAGCGAAGGCGCGTACGGCGCTGCGCAGCTGGCCCATCGTGGCGGCCGCCGCGACGCCGTGTCCCTGTACGTCGCCCACCACCAGGGCCATCCCCCGCCCTGTGTCGACGACGTCGTACCAGTCGCCCCCGACATCCATGCCCTGGGTGCCTGGCAGGTAGCGGGCCACGGTGTCGACGTTCTCGACCACGGGCAGCCGGTGCGGCAGCAGCGCGTTCTGCAGGCCGCGGGCGAGGGCGGCTTCGGTGTCGTAACGCTGCGCCCGCTGGAGCGCCTGCGCGATGAGTCCGGCCAGGGCGGTGAGGACCGTGCGCTCTTCGGGGCTGAAGCCGCGTGGCTGGTCGAAGCCGAGGATGCAGGAACCGACGGGGCGTCCCGAGGCGATCAGTGGCAGGAAGGCCCTGGCGCCGACATGCGCGTCCATCGGGATGCCGGGGTAGGCGGCGGCCAGATGCTCCATGGACTCGAAGAACAGGGGGCGGCCCGAGGTGAGCGTCTCGACGCCGGGCAGCCTGGCGTCGAGCGCCACGCCGTCGAAACGGTCGAGGAAGCCCTGCGGGAAACCGGTCTCCCAGGCCAGGTAGAGATGCCTCTCGTTGAGCAGGTAGATCGCCAGCTGGCGGCCGCCGAAGGCAGGCAGCAGTTCGTCCGTGACCACGGCGGACACCTGGCGCGCGGTGACGGCCTCCGTCAGCGCGATGGCCAGGGCGACCGGGCGGTACAGCGCCGAAGCACGGTCGGCCGGGGAGCCGAGTCCCGCGCCCGGCTTGGTGACGGACGCCGGTGCGTACGCCACCTCTTCCGCGTCGGCGAGCGTGGCCGTCAGACCGTCGTGGCCGGGGTAGAGCGAGACCGCCAGCCATTCCTCCCGGCCCTGCGGGCGGCGAGCCGTGAAATGGACAGCTTCGTGGGAGAGCAGTGCGGCCCGGAAATGCTCCTCGTACGCCGGGTGCCAGAACCACGGCAGGGCTTCCCACAGGACCTTGCCGACCAGGTGGGAACGTGCCTGCCCGAGCAGCGTCTCCGCGCTGTGGTTCATGTAGGTGATCCGCCCGAGCCGGTCGAGCGAAAGAATGGGCCGCGGCAGCCGGTCGGTCGCCTCCGCGACGATCGGCCCGGTGCCGAAGTCCAGCACGAAAGCGGTCAGGTGACCCCCCGGGCCGTCACCGGGCGGCTGCGCGCGGGCCGAGATTTCGAGCAGGTGCGTACGTCCGTCCGGGCCTCGCAGCCGCATCCTGCGCGCCGCGCAACCGCCCGACTTCACCGCCTGGCGGGCCACGGTCCACAGGCCGTACGCGTCCTCCGGCGCCAGCCGTGCCGACAGCGCGTCGATGGTGCCGGGAAAGGCCGCGGGGGAGGTACCGAGGATGGCGCACATCTCGTCGTCGGCGCTCACGGCGCCGCCGTCGAGGTCCCAGTCGAAGCGGCCGATGCGTACGGGCGGTGTGGTGACCGAGGGCAGCTGGACGCACACCGGCTCGCCGTCCCACTCGACGCCGGCACCGTCCGCGCTCATCTCGGCGAGGGCGGCGGCGAGCCGGTCCGCGGCGTGGTGCAGCCGGCGGCGGTCGGTGTGATCGACGGGGACCCCCGGCGTGGCCGCGCGCAGCACCACCAGCACCCCGAACTTCTCGGCGCCCTCGGCCACGGGCACGTACAGCGAACCGAACGGGAACGGCAGACCGGCCATGAGCTGCGGAAACCGGCGCATGGCCTCCTCGGCGTCGGCGAGGTGGACGGCTTGGCCCGAGCGGTGGGCCTCCGCGACCGGGAACGGGCGGTTCACGTGCATGCGCCACCAGGGGCGGAACAGCGGTCCTGGCAGCCCGGCGAGTACGGCCATCCGCAGCAGCCCCGGCGTCCGGGAGCGCAAATAGATGCCGCCGGCGTACCCGCCGGCAGACTCGATCGCGTTTACCGCGGCTTGGGCGAGCACCAGGGCCAGTTCGTCCGGAACCCGGCCGTTGCTGTTCGGATTTCCCGTCTTTCCCGTCTTTCCCGCCGTGGTGCCGCTTTTTCGCGGCGGTGCGGGCCCGGCCGCGCCGTACCAGGTCACATAGCCAAGGATGCTCCCCGGTTGCGGTGCCGCGCATCTTCGCGGGCCGCGAGCGTCCCGATCAGCCGGCTGCGGGGTTCTCCGTGGCCGCCTGCGCAGGCCGGTGGCCGGGCCAGGCGGTCAGGGCGGTCGCGAGCTGGGCGCGCGAGCGGACGTCCAGCTTCTGGTAGATGCGGGTCAGCCGGGCCTCGACCGTCTTCACGCTCAGGTACAGCTTCGCCGCCGCCTCCTGGTTGCTGGCGCCCTGGCCGACCAGCAGGGCGAGGCGCAGTTCCGCGTCCGTGAGAGACGCGAGGGTGTCGCCGCCGGCCGGGGCAGGTTCGGCCGTACGGGAGGAGGTCTCCGTGGTCAGGCCGAGCCAGGGGAGCGCGCTCGCCCGTTCGAAGACCGCGGCCGCGGCGTGCAGGGCGCTCTGGGCGGCGGAGCGCCTGCGGCGGCGGCGCTCCACGCGGGCGAGCGCGATCAGCGCCCGGCCGCGCTCCAGCGGCAGGCCCGCCACGGCGAAACTCTCCGCCGTGCGGGCCAGCAGATCCGCGGCCTCGGCCTGCTTCCCGCTCGCCGCCAGGTACAGCGCGTACGCCCGGTCGCAGCCGAGGAGCACCGTCGTACGGCCGAGGCGTTCGGCGACCGGCCGCACGTCGTCGAGCAGGGCCGCTGCCTCCTCCGGGGCGTCGTTCGCCAGCAGAGCCTCGGCCAGTTCCTCGTGCCAGCGGAGCATGGACGGGTCGACCGTCGACTGGGCGCGCTCGTCGGCCTGGACCCGGCGCAGGCTCTCCAGGGCCGAAGCCACGTCGCCGTTGATGAGCTGGACGCGGCCCAGCGCGTACAGGCTGCGGGAGAGAAAGACGTGGTCCCCCTCTTCCTCGGAGGCCCGGACGCTGCGCCGGGCGTAGCTCGAGGCGCGCGCGAAGCTGCCGCCCGCGGTCTCCGCGAGGGCCAGGGCGTACCAGGCGGGCCCCGGTGAGAGACCGGCCTCCAGCGTCAGCGCGAGCGAACGGCCGGCGTGCGCGAGCGCAGAAGCGCACGGCCCCTGCCGGGCCTCGATCTCCGCGAGCGTACTGAGCAGTTCGATGGAGTCCTCCACCGGGCCGCGGCGCTCGACCAGCGGCAGCAGGGCGTTGAGCTGGTCGCGGGCGTCGGTGAGCCGGCCATCGAACATCGCGTGGCGGATCGTCAGTATCTGGGCGGCGTTACGGATGCCGAGCGGACGCTCGAACACCTCCAGGGCGCGCGCCTCGGCCAGTACCCGCTCCGCGTCCGGCGAGCCGAGGACCCGGTCCATGCGCGCCTGTACGGTCAGCGCCCTGGTCGCGGTCCTGCGGTCGCCCACCGAGCCGGCGAGCGCGGCGGACTCGACGGCGGCGGCCCGCGAGCGTACGGGATCGCCGTCGGCCAGGACGTACTTCACCGCGAGCCGGAGCTGGACGGCCGCGCGCAGCGCCGCGTCTCCCTCGGAGTCCTCCATGGCGTGAACGTAGAGCTCGTCGAGGTTGCACAGCCCCTGGCCCGCGGTGTCCAGCACCGCGAGCCGCGCGCGGACGCGGTCGGCCGGGGCGGCGTCCCGGGCCAGCAGGTCGGTCGCCGCGCGCATCGCCAGGTCGGCGCGGGCGGCGCGGGCCGCCTCCTCGGCGGCGTCGACGAGCCGGGCGATGCGCTTGGCGCCTTGCTGGACAGGGGTGGACTCGGCGGCGAGCAGGGCGAGTTCGGCGGCCAGGGCGCTGTTGCCGCGGCGTCGCGCGATCTCGGCGGACGCGGCGACCTCGGTGGCCAGCTTCCCGTCGGGGATGTCGGTGGCCAGCGCCCGGTGGCGTACCGCCTCGACGGGATCGTCCACGACGCGCGCGAGCGCCGCGTGACCGGCGCTGCGCTCGGTCCAGCAGGCGTCGTGCACGAGCGTCGACAGCAGCAGGCCGGCCGTGAAGCCGACCGTCCCGTCCTCGTCGAGGGAGACCAGGTTCGCCCGCTCGGCGGCGGCGAGATCGGTCTCGGCGGTGGGGCGGCCGGCGCGGCGTATCAGCGAGGCCGTCGGGCGCAGCGCGAGCGCCGCCAGCAGAAGCGTGGAGCGTACGTCGGGGGACGCGGCGCCCAGGAGCTGGCGGGCGAGGTCGCGGGCTCGCCCGGACAGCGACAGCGCCTCGGCGTGGTGCACCGGGGTCCGCGCGTCGGCGAGGGAACGGCCGACGGCGAGCGCGAGACGCGGATTGCCGCCGCTGGCCTTGTGGATGCGGCCGGCCATCCGGGACGGCAGCCGGTGATGGATGAGGAGTTCGGCGATCTCGTCGGCCTGCAGTGGCGGTACGAACAGGACGTCGGCCTCGGAGGGCACCCACAGCGGCTCCGGGCCCGCCGGGTCCGGTCGCGGCGTACCACTCGGCATACCACCGCGAGGAGGCACGTCGCAGCCGTACGCAGCGGGGGTCTCGACGGCGATCACCCGCAGCGCGGACGGCGCCAGATGCAGGGCGAAACGCAGCAGGTCGGCGCTGGTGTCGTCGATGCGCTGTACGCCGTCGACGGCCAGCAGGACGGGGCCGCGCGCGGCAAGGACCCGCAGGATCTGGGTGAGGCCCAGCCGCAGGGCGATGGGGTCCCAGCCGCCGTCGGGGATGAGCGCCTCGCGGCACAGTATGGCGACGGCGGCGCGCTGCGGGCCCGGCAGCCCTTCGAGGATGTCGTACGTTCCCGGGCTGCCGGAGCCGCCCGGTCCATCGGGTCCGCCGTGGGTCGTCCCGGGTGCGGGCCAGGACATGGACGCGGCCACGGAGGCGACGAGGGCGGCGGCGGCCGCGCCGGGTATGTCGCGGTCGGCGGGGAGTGTGGCGAGCCAGATGACGGTTTCGCCGCGGGACTCGGCGCGGGCGGCGGCGGCGAGGGCGAGTTCGGTCTTGCCGACCCCGGCGGGGCCGGTGAGCAGGGCGCGGCCGCGGGTGTGCAGGACCCGTTCGAGCCGCGCGAGGAGCTCCGTGCGCCCGACCGGCGCGGCGCGGTACACGGCCGACGTCACGAACCCACCACCACCTTCCGGTGCGCGCGAGCCCTCTGCCCGTGCGAGCAGAGAATACGAAGTCGGCACCTGCCGTCCAGGTCCGACGTCCGGCATTCGGACGGGCGTGCGGCGGGGCGCGCCCGCGGCGAAAGCCGTGGACGCGCCCCTGACCAGCGGTTATGCAGTGTTGCGAGCGTCTCAGAAAGTGAGACTCCAGCTGTCGATGTAGCCGGTGTCACCCGAAGCCACGTCGCGGACCTGGAGCTTCCAGGTGCCGTTGGCGACCTCGCTCGACGCGTCGACCGTGTACGTCGCGAGGACGTTGTCGGCGCTGTCCGAGGACGACGAGGGCTTCAGGTTGCGCACGGTGCCGTCCGGGGCGATCAGGTCGATGACCAGGTCACCGCGCCAGGTGTGCTTGATGTCCACGTCGACCTTGAGGGCGGCGGGGGCGTTGCCGGTGCGGCCGGTCACGGCGATCGAGGACGCGACGGTGGTGTTGTCGCTGATCGTTACGTTCGCGGCATTGGTGAAGGTGGCGCCGGGGGTGGTGGTGCCGGTGACGGCGTTCACGGTCTTCGTCGTGTCGGCGATGCCGGAGCCGCAGCCGCCGGTGCAGGTGCCGGGCAGCGGACGGGCGTTGGCCTTGATCGCGGACTCGATCTCGGCCGGGGTGAGCGTGCTCTTGGCCGACTTCAGCAGGGCGGCGAGCCCGGCGATGTGCGGGGCGGCCATCGAAGTGCCCTGGTAGGGCTTGTAGTTCTCGGTGGACTGGGTGGTGGTACCGGAGTTCAGCGTGGAGAGGATGCCGTTCTCGGGGGTGGTGACGGTACCGGGCGTGTCCGTGGCGCGACGGGTCTCGCCGCCGGGCGCGGAGACGTCGATGATGGTGCCGTAGTTCGAGTAGAACGAGCGGTTGCCCTCACGGCTGGTGGACGCCACGTTGATGACGCCGGAGCAGTTGGCGGGCGTGAAGCCGGAGGCGTTCGCGTTGCTGTTGCCCGCCGCGACGACCACGGTGGTGCCGCGCGAGACGGCTCCGTTGATGGCGCTCTGGTAGACGCTCGGGCAGGTGGAGCTGGCGCCGCCGAGGCTCAGGTTGATGACCTTGGCCGGGGTCGCGTTCGCCGCGACGCCCGGGACGGTGCCGCCGGACGCCCAGGTGATGGCGTCGGCGATGTCCGCCGAGGAGCCGCCGCACTTGCCGAGCACGCGCACGGGCTGGATCTTCGAGCTGTACGCGATACCCGCGATGCCCTTGGTGTTGTGGGTCGTGGCGCCGATCGTGCCGGCGACGTGCGTGCCGTGCCAGGAGGAGTTGCTGGCCCGCGAACCGGTTCCGCACTCGCCGTCGGTGGCGTTCCAGTCGCCCTCGTCCTTGGCGTCGCTGTCGCGGCCGTTGCCGTCGCGGGCGTCCGCGGAGGAGGAGATGAAGTCGTACCCGGAAACGACGTTGCCGACCAGGTCCGAGTGGGCGGCGTAACCGGTGTCGATGACGGCGACGGTGACGCCGCTGCCGGTCGTCTTGTCCCAGGCGCCGGGGACGTTCATGCCGCCCGTGGCCTCGAACAGATCCCACTGCTTGCTGTAGTCGGTGTCGTTCGGGGTGACCGCCATCGCGTAGGCGCGGATGTCGGCCTCCACGGACGCGACCGACGAGTCGGCGCGGAAGGCGTCCATGACCTCGGTGAGGTCCTTCTTGGAGGCCTCGCCGCCCAGGTCGACAAGTGCGGCGCCGCCGGCGAGGCGGCGCTCGAACGACAGGCTCTCGCCGGTCTCCTCGCCCTTGGCGGCCGCGTCCTTCTTGGCGGCGGTGTTCGAACCGGCCTCGGCGGCCTTGGACTTGTAGGTGACGATGACCTTCTCGACCGGCGCGGCCGGCAGCTCGGTCATGGCCTGCGAAGCCGGAGCCGGCTTCGGGGAGGGGCCCGTGGCGGCGGCGGACGCCACGGTGGAGGTGGCAACGACGCCGGCGATCGTGGCGGTCGCGGCCACGACGGATATGAGTCTCCGCCTGGAACCGTTCAAGGTGTTCCCTTTCATGACGTACGTGCGGAGCGCGGGCGGGCGGCGCGAGAACCGCGAGTGGCGTGGGGGCCACGGGTTCGCGATTCCTGGGCCGGGGTGAGCCCGTGCGCCGCCGCCGGCGCTACGGCCTCTGACCAAGGCCGTCCCCGGCGCACCCCACCCTTTACATGCACCTGACAGCCAATGGTCAGGAGACGGGATTCGCCGGTGCGGCAGACAGTAGGGAACGGCGAGATGAACCCGATACGGGGAAAACCCTTGTCACCCCCGCAAGGGGTCCAGGGGGAGGGTCCTGGGGGAGGGGCAGGGGGGGGAGACCGGTTCAGGGCGGCTTGGGGCCAAGGCTGTAGCGTCGGCCCCTGGAATGGAGACCATCACCCTCTGCCAATTCGCAGCGCTGGCCGCCGCGTCCGCCCTGGTCGGCTTCTCGAAGACCGCCGTCAGCGGCGCCAATACGGTCAGCCTTGCCGTCTTCGCCGCCGTACTCCCGGCGCGCGAATCGACCGGCGTACTGCTGCCGATCCTGATCGCCGGGGACCTGATCGCGGTCCTCGTCTACCGGCGGCACGCCCACTGGCCGACCCTGCTCCGGCTTTTTCCGGCAGTCGCGGTGGGCGTGGTGGCGGGCGCGGTGTTCATGCTGTGGGCAGACGACGGCGCCGTACGTACATCGATCGGCGCAATCCTGCTGCTGATGGCGGGGGTCACGCTGTGGCGCCGGCGCATGGCCCTCGGAAGCGGCAGCGGAGCCCGTGGTGGACACGGCCTCGCGCGGCGGCCGGATCAAGGCGCGTTCGTACGGCATGCTCGGCGGCTTCACCACGATGGTCGCCAACGCGGGCGGACCGGTCATGTCGCTCTATCTGCTCTCCGCGGGCTTCCGGAAGCTCGGCTTCCTCGGCACGTCGGCGTGGTTCTTCCTGATCGTCAACACCTCGAAGGTGCCGTTCAGTGTCGGCCTCGGCCTGATCGACGCCAGGTCCCTGCTGCTGGACGCGGCCCTCGTGCTCTTCGTCGTGCCGGGCGCCTACCTCGGCCGTACGTGCGTGGACCGGATCAACCAGCGCCTCTTCGAGCAGTTGGTGATCGGGGCGACGATACTCGGCGGGCTTCAGCTGCTGCTTCGCTGAAACATGAGAGTCGAAATGGTGCGGAAGGTGGGGTTCGTAACGAAAGTGGAGGCGTAAACGCGAACCCCTTCACGCTGGGAGAGACCCATGGCTCACCTCAACCGACGCGACCTCGGCCTGCTCGTACTGCGCGTGGGCACCGGCGCCGTGCTGGCGGCGCACGGCACGCAGAAGCTGCTCGGCTGGTTCGGCGGCGGAGGCGTGGAAGGGACCGCGACGGCCATGGAGCACATGGGCTTCAGCCCCGGCCGGCAGAGCGCCGTCGCGGCCGGGCTCGGAGAGGCGGGCGGCGGGGTGTTCCTGGCCCTCGGGCTCGCCACGCCCGCAGCAGGCGCGGCGGCGGCCGGAGCCATGGCCGGGGCCGTCGCCGTACACGCGCCCGCCGGATTTTTCGCCCAGTCGGGCGGGTACGAATACCCCGCGTTCCTCGGCTTCACCGCGGCCGCCATCGGCCTCACCGGAGCCGGGCGCTATTCGCTGGACCACGCCACGGGGCACCGGTTCGATCAGCAGTGGACCGTGGCACTGGCCTTTGCCGTCAGCGCGCTCGCGGCGGCCGGGGTCCTCACCAAGCGCAGCAAGGCACAGGCGGAAGGTCCCCAGGAGGAGATTTAAACGCTCTTACGGGGGGCCTTGCGATCGGCCTACTTGGGCGGCAGGCCGGCTGCGAAGGCGTGCCCTTCCCGGATCCAGGCGTCGAGTTCGGCGTCCTTGGTGAGCACGTTCGCGGCGACGACGACCCAGCCGCGCATCGGGCGGCCGGTGAAGTCGAAGACCCGCGCGCCGGGGCGGGCCAGTGCGGCATCGGTGTGCTCGGGTCCGACACGGACCATGAGTTCGTCCCCGATGACGCCCACGGCCATGTTGCCCTGACGCAGGAACGCCAGGCCGCCGAACATGCGCTTCTCGGCGATCAGGGGGTCCGCGCCGAGACGTTCGCGGATCCGCTCGGCCAGTCCCTCGTCGAATGCCATGACACACCTCACGAAGTCGAAGGAAGGCCGACGCTCATCGCGGTGCCTCCGGCAGCTTGCGCTCGAGGTCGCGCAGGTCCTTGCCGATGGAGGAGCGGACCTTCCTTGCCATGATGGGCGCGGCCAGGCGGTAGAGGCCGCCCGCGTCGCCCCGGACCCGGATGGCCGCGAGCGTGCCCCGCGGGTGCGGGGCGAACGTGTAGGTGATGTGCATCGGCATCGGGCCGGCCACCGACACCATGTCCAGCAGCTCCGCGGGCTCGTGCTTGGAGATGCGGAGCACGTAGTCGATGCGCTTGCCTAGGAAGTAGGCAGTGCGGGTCACCTCGGCGCCGACACCGAACCCGCCCCCGTCGGCTTCCCGGGTCAGTGTCGCCACGCGGATGCCTTGGGTCCACTCGGGGTCGTTGCGCCAGTCCATGGCGTAGCCCGCCACCTGGTCGGGCGGAAGCGGGATCACCCGCTCCGCTGTTTCGTCGATCGTCATGGCGTGTGTCAGACGGTGAAGTGGGGCACGGGCGTTCCGGTCTCGACGTACTCCTTCAGGCGCATGAACATGCCCGCCCAGCCCATGGTTACCTCGCGGAACATGTCGTCGATCTTGGCGAAACCGGTGTGGTCGAACCGCACCACCGTGCCGCCCTCGGGGTGCGCCTCCAGTGAGTAGAGCAGCTCGGTGCCGACCCACTGCGGCGGTCCGGCGACCACGGTCTGTGCCAGACGCTTGCCCGGCTCGGCCTGGTCGATGCGGAAGTCCCAGGTCATCGGAGCGTCAGGGAAGGAGAGCCGGTGCAGGGCGCCGACGCCCTCCCCGATCTCGGCGCCGGTGGTGAACCAGCCGGCGACACCCTCGGCGGTGGAGAGGGCGCGGTAGACGGTCTCCGGAGTGGAGTCGATACGGGTTTGAAGGGCGATGTCAGCCATGGGGGGTCCTTTCGAATCTTCGCTTTAGTCAACACTAAAATGACATCCCCGCCGATGGCAAATTGAAGCGGCGGCTAAAATGTTCCGCATGGATGCGGTACGGGCGGTCGCCGAGCCCAGACGGCGCGAGATCCTGCGCCTGGTCTGGGACACAGAGCTGTCCGCGGGAGAGATCGCCGAGCGGTTCGACGTCACCTTCGGCGCGGTCTCCCAGCACCTCAAGGTGCTCAGGGACCACGGGCTGGTTACGCTGCGCCAGGACGGCAAGAAACGCTTCTATCAAGCGGATCGCGAGGGCATGGGCCCGCTGGCCGACTACTTGCAGTCGATGTGGGTCACCAAGCTCGACACCCTCGCCGAACTGGCGGAGGCGGCCGAGCGTACAGAGGAGTCGGAAGGGCCGGCCTCATGAGCACAGACGTAGTCACGGTCGAGCGGCGCATCGCCGCCCGGCCCGAGACGGTGTTCTCCTTCTTCACCGACCGCGAGAAGTGGCTGTCCTGGATGGGCACGGACGGCGAGTTCACTTTCGAGCCCGACGGTGCGTACCGCACCACGGTCATCGGCGAGAACGTCGCCACCGGACGCTTCGTCGAGATCGATCCGCCCAAGCGCCTGGTCTTCACGTGGGGTTGGGCCGAGGAGGCCGGGCCCGTGCCGCCCGGCTCCAGCACCGTGGAGATCACTCTGGAGCCAGTCCCGGACGGCACCCTGCTTCGCCTGGTGCACAGCGGCCTGCCCACTCCCGAGGCCCGCGCCGCGCACGCGGAAGGCTGGACGCACTACGTGGGGCGTCTCGCGGTACGGGCAGAAGGCGGCGACCCCGGTCCCGACGACTGGACGTGACCGGCGGGCGGCTACGGGGCCGGGCGGCTGCGCGGACCTGGTTGCTCTGCGGTCGACACATGCCCATTCGGATTCCACTCGCCTGCGTGTGCGTGGCGAAGGAATGACCGAGCGCTTTACGGTGGGCTGATGCGACCTGTCCCCAGGTGGGCCCTGCTTTCGTCGGGGTGTGCCCCTGTCCTGTTGGTCGGAGGCTGGACGATCGCGGCACTACTGGAGGGAGCCGCCTACGATCCCGCCACTCAGACGATCAGCGTCCTGGGGGCCTACGGTGCTGCGGGATTCTGGGTGATGACCGGAGCGCTCCTCGCCCTGGGCGTCTGCCACCTGCTTACCGCCTGGGGGCTGCGCCCAGCCGCACTCGCCGGACTTCTGGCGCTGGGCGGCGGCGGAGTGGCGGCGTTCGTGGTGACTCTGCTCCCCGCGCCGAGCAGTGGGGGGGCCCTGCACCACGGGTCGGTCGCCGTGGTGGGCTTCACCCTCCTGGCGGTGTGGCCGGTGCTGGCTGCCGATCGCGGCGGAGACGCACCCTGGGGACTACGGCTCGTGCCCTCCATCGTGGCGACCGCTCTGATGGGCTTCGGTGCAGGCTGGTTCCTGATCGAAACGCACCGTCACGGTGTTCCTGGCGTTGCTGAACGCCTTGTGACATGCATTCAGTCCCTATGGCCCTTGGTGGTTGTTGCTTCTTGCCTTCGGCATGCCGACAACGACGCACCTTCGAAGTGACCGCGGCTGACAGCCGGATGTGGCCGCGGCTCGTCAGGGGCCTTTTTTGGCCAGGAACCGGCGGAGCTTCGTCAGTGGCCACGTGTTGATGACGTCTTCCGTCGTCAGCCAGCCACGCTGCGCCGTCGCCACCCCGTAGCGCATGTACGGCAGATGCGTGATGGCGTGTGAGTCGGAGTTCACGGCGAACTTCACGCCGTGCCGTTTCGCGCGCAGGATGTCCTCGTCACACAGGTCGAGCCGCTCGGGATGCGCGTTGATCTCCAGAGCGGTACCCGCCCGCGCGCAGGCCTTGAACACCGCGTCGAAGTCGGCATCGATGCCCGGGCGTTTGCCGATCCGGCGGGTCGTGGGATGGCCGATGACGGCGACGTGCGGGTTCTCGCAGGCGCGGAGGAGACGGCGGGTGAGTTCCCGCTTGCTCTGGTTGAAGTGGGAGTGGACCGAGGCCACACAGATGTCGAAATCCGCGAGGAACTCGTCGGGCCAGTCCAGGGTGCCGTCCGGGCCGATGTTGAGTTCCGTGCCGTGCAGCAGCCGCATCTTGTGGTGCGCGCCGTCGAGCGCGCGGACCCGCTCGCGCTGGGCGAGGATCTTCTCGTCGGTCATGCGCTGCATGTACAGATTGGGGGCGTGGTCGGTGACGGCGTAGTACGCGTAACCGCGGTCGGCAGCGGCGGCGACCATGTCCTCCAGCGGGGCCAGCCCGTCGGTGAAGTCGGTGTGGGTGTGCAGATCGCCGCGGATGTCCTTCTCCGTCAGGAGGTCCGGGAGCTCGCCGCGCAGCCCGGCCGCGATCTCACCGCGGTCCTCGCGCAGCGTCGGCGGTATCCAGGGCAGTCCGAGCCTGGCGTAGATGTCCTCCTCCGTCTCGGAGGTGATGCTCTCGCCGCTCTCGGCGTCGAAGAGCCCGTACTCGGACAGCTTGAGGCCCTGACGCACCGCGATTTCGCGCGTGCGGATGTTGTGCGCCTTGGAGCCGGTGAAGTACTGCAGCCCCGCGCCCCAGGAGGCCGGGGGAAGGACCCGTAGATCGACCTGAAGCCCCGTGGTGGTGCGCACGGAGGTCTTCTTCTCCCCGTGTGCGATGACCTCGGCCGTGTGCGGAAGGGCGGTGAGGGCGTCCATGAAAGGGGCCGCCCGGCGTGCCGCCACCAGGATGTCGACGTCCCCGATGGTCTCCTTCATACGGCGCAGGGACCCCGCGTACGCGCACCGGACGCAGCCGGGGATGCCCGACAGCTCGGCGACGAGCTGTTCGGCGACGTCCATGGCGGCGCTGACGAGGATCCGGCCCTCACCGGCCTTCTGCAGCACCGAGATGCCGTGCAGGAGGTTGTCTTCCGTCCGCTCTCCGAAGCCCTTCAGATCGCGCAGCCGTTCCTTGTGAATGGCGTCGAGCAGCTGGTCGACGGAGGCAACTCCGAGCTCCTCGTACAGGACCATGGCCTTGCGGGGCCCGAGTCCCGGAATCGTGGTCAGCTCGCGCACTCCGGCCGGCACGGACGCCCGGGCCTTCTCGACGACGGACATACGGCCGGTCCGCAGGTACTCCATGATCTTGTCGGCGACGGACTTGCCGACGTTCGGGATCTCGCGCAGCCCCTCGGCATCGAGCTTCGAGACATCCTCCGCGTAGCCCCCGACGGCGCGGGCGGCCTTTTCGTAGGCGCGCGCCTTGAATGCCTCCCCGCCCCGGATCGCGATGAGGTCGGCGTACTCCTGGAGCAGCGCCTCCACCTGGTCGTTGGCTCGCACCATGTCTCCAGGGTGCCCCCGCTCGCCCCCGGCAGGCACGCCGGGCGCCCGGGCGAGGGCCTGCCATGACCGGCGAAAGACCGAGGGAAAGCTGACCGAATATGCGAATCGTTGTAGGCTCCGGGGAACGCCCTTGACCTGCGTGAAGCGGGCAGGGAGCCGACAGATCGGGAGTTTCTCCGTGCTTCGTACCATGTTCAAGTCCAACATGTAGTGATTGGGCGTCTGTGCAGGTCAGAGCCGCGATCGCCGCGTTTAGGTCAGCAAGCGGTCAGCATGGGGCGCGACGGTGTCCCGTAGGGAAGCCCAGTTGGCCAACTCGACAAGGTCAGGACGCGGCTGCTCGGTGTACTGGTAGAGGTTGAGCAGCACGTTCGAGTCTGGCGCGACCAGGCCGTCCGTCAGGGCGGTGGTGGAGTCCGCTGTCGTCGCGGTGCGAACGGCCCCGAAGCCGACGAACAGACTCCTGCCGTTCTCAGCGGTCGTCGTGTTGCCAGCCACCGTCGTCCCCGTCTGTGCCACGCACGTCTGCCCCTTCGCCAACGTGTCCGACTGCGACCTGGTGCTTCGCAGGAAAGGCCCCGGCGGGCGGAGAGGGGAGATCTGGCAGCAATCCCATTCCCATATAAGTGTTGGGCTCCGGCCGGTCGGCCACGACCGCGACCAGGAACAGGCCGCGGTACTCATCGCCCCATGGAAGAGAACCTCATGAAACCATCGGGTGGTTGGCGGCATGGCGAGGCTTCAACCCTGCTTGCCGCGGATCAGGAGTCCGGGATGTCGAACAGCGACTGCTGCGCGGGGGAGTAGGAATTCACCTTCGGCCTCTTCTTTGCGCTTCGGTTGCGGACCCGCGTGGCGCGTGCACGAGGCGTCTGGCTCGTTTCGAAGGTTGCGCAGCTCCTTGAAGCTCGTTCCCGCTGCCCCGACGAGGCCGTGCTTCACCAAGTCCGTGAACCGCGAGTTCCCGATGTAGCGCCCCACACGTTCGTAGCTGATGACGCGCCCGTCCTTTTCCCTCGTGTGCATTCATCGTTCAGCAGAAGACGGGCATAGGAGAGGGGAAGGTACGTCCCGGGGGCGTGGTCGAAGGAAGGGGTCGGACTGCCCCGCCAGTGTGCGAACTTCGGGAAGAGCTGGGGCTTCGGGTCTGCGGTAAGCAGGCAGACTGCTCCCGTCACGGGTTTCTGATCGGGGACCGATGACGGCTGTGACGCCCACCAGCGACGGAGGCGCCGAACGTCTCGTCCGCTCCTCGGTGCCACGTAGGGGGCGGCGCGCTTAGGCAATGCCATCGGTGTCACCGGAAACGAGAGCGAACTGGCGTCCGGGGTTGTCAGGCAAGGGCCGCTGCCCCGACCCCTACGTGACATGAGGGCGGGGGAAGCGCGTCTGGGCCGCCCTCAGGGATACCAACGACCTGGACACTCACCCCTCGCGCTGCCAGGGCCTTCGCCGTCTGGGCGATGGTGATCTGGGAGAAGCCGAAGATGGACGCCAGGGTCAGCTTCTCGCGATTCTTGAGGAGTACGGCGAGGACGATCCGCTTGGGTGTGAAGTCCTCCGGAAGCAAGCACTTGCCCCCGCTGAGCCGGGCCACCTTCGCAGTGAAATCCGCACGGACCTGGGCGGACTCCTGAAGCAGTTCGACCGCCACCCGGGCCTGGCTGAAGAGGTGACTCAGCGGACCGGAACTGCCTGCGCGCTTGACGAGGACCAAGGTGCCGTCAGGTACGAGCAGGTCGCAGATTTCGACCTGATCTCTGGGGCGGAGAGGATTGGTGACGTTCTTGGTGTCGAGACAGACCCAGCCCGGCCGGTTGTCGGCCACTCTGTTGTTGTAGGCGTTCTCGGACTCCCTGTCCATCCAGGCGGGAAGGGAGATGGAGGGTGAGCCGGGCAGCAGCGCCGCCACGGCGGCCCGGCACTCGTCCACATAGGCGGCCCCGACCTCATACCACTCGCTGTCCATCAGGAAGAACCGTCGGGAGCCGAGGGAAATGCCGGCCTCCAGCCAGGTCAGCGCGCTGGTGACGGCGAGCGTGTCGACGGCCCCCGCCCGGCGGTCCCTGGCAAGAGTCACGGTGCCCTCGCGCAGCACCTTGAGGCGTCGGCCGGGCGGTGCGAGCCTGGCCCGGGTGAGTACGTAGCCGAGGTCGACGTCGTCGGATCGCAGGGCTCCGGCGCTGTTGATCTGCGTGATGTAGGTGGTGGCCTCCGCGTATGCCACGTGATGTTCGGAGGGGACGGCGACGGAGATCCGTCCGTAGGCGGCCTGGCCGAGGCGGCCGTCCAAAGCCCGTTCGAGGGCGTCGAGGGTCACAGGGTCGCTGACCGGCACGATGTGGTCGACGAATCTCAGCTCCTGGTGCGGGATGTCCTCGCGGCAGATCCTGGCGATGGTCCGCAGGTCGGAGAGCAGAGCCTCAGGTTCGATTCCCAGGGCGATCCTCAGCCCGCATCCGCCCTGGGCACTGACGGCCTTTCCACGCGTGTACCGCGACCGGGTGAGCGGAAGGTCGTCGAGGTAGCCGCCCAGGCTGCGCACGATGCGCGAGTGGTCACGGATGCCGAGCAGGGGGACCGGGGCGCCGCCCGGAACCAGGGAGATGTCGGTGCGCGCCTGCCCGAGAGACCTCGACACAGCCTCGCGGATCATGGTCGGATCCATCTGCCGGATGGCGAAGGAGAGACCGAAGCGCTTGTCCTTGAGGTGGTCGGGGATCAGTCGGTATCCCTGGTCGCAGCCGATGGCGTACACCGTGCCGTCGACGGCGAGCAGGAGCACGGCGGCAGTGCGACGAACGCTTTCGGTGACCGTGATGGCGGTGGTGCGCGACATGGGCTCGCACCACGGGGCCTCGGTGTGCTCCATCCTCTTGAACCGGGGCCGTACTGCGTGACCTTGCCGCAGCTGCCCTCGTCCTGCCCAGCCACGACCACGAAGGCATCGACGTGTCCCGCTCGTCCTGTAGACCTCTCACTCCCTGCCCCACGGAGGCACCCCTTGGCACCGAACACCGCAGTACGCACCGTTTACCGGCTGCCCGGTGTGGCCCCCACCCCGGAGGCCATGCTGGACGCTCTTGACGACGAATTTCTGGACAGGCTCAGAGCCGATCCGCATTTTCCCGAGGTGCTCGGAGTCCCGGCCGTCTACATCACCTGCGGCGGAGCGCCGCGTCGGGGCGGCCGTCGTCCTCGACACAGACGCCGACGGACGAAACCGGGTACACGAAGGATAGTGGCATCGATGTGTGTACGACGTCAACAGGCTTAACTCTGGAATTAGAGTGGCGGCCCGTGTACGCTGGAGTTATGACGGACAAAGCCGCTTCATCGGTCGGCCCGCTTGTCACCGGTTCCGAGATCGCTCGGCTGGCCGGGGTCACTCGGGCCGCTGTCTCCAACTGGCGTCGGCGCTACGACGACTTCCCCGCGCCGGCGGGAGGTGCCGCGAACAGTCCGCTCTACGCGCTGGCCGAGGTCCAGGAATGGCTGGATAGGCAGCGCAAAGGTCAGGAAGTGTCACCGGAAGTCGAGTTGTGGCAGGCCATGCGGGCCGCGTACGGGGAGCAGATGGTCGCGGGACTGGCAGAGGTGGCCGCGGTGTTGTCCGGTGAACAAGGACTGAGACTGCCGGATGACGTCGCCACCCGTGTACGGGGGCTCGCCCGAAGCGACGCGCCTGTCGACCTGGTCAACGGACTGACCGAACGGTTCATGGACTCCGCACGGCGTGCGGGATCGGACCAGGTGACTCCCGAGCGCGTGGTGCGTGCCGTGTGCCACTTCGCTCACGAGCTTCCGGCCGACGCCACGGTCTTCGATCCCGCCTGCGGAATCGGAGTGCTGCTCCTGTCCGTCGCTTCCCGAGAAGGCACGCGCTGCTGCGGCCAGGAGATGGACAACGACAGTGCCCGTTTCGCGCAGCTCCGCGCCGACCTTCTGGCCCGATCGGCCGTGCGCATCGTGGCAGGTGACTCCCTGCGCGCAGACGAGTGGCCGGATCTCAAGGCGGATCTGGTCGTCTGTGACCCGCCGGCCGGTGTGACCGAGTGGGGACGTGAGGAATTGCTGCTCGACTCCCGCTGGGAACTCGGTACTCCCTCCAAGGCCGAAGGCGAGCTCGCGTGGCTCCAGCATGCCTATGCGCACACCGAGCCCGGCGGCCGCGTCCTCATGGTCATGCCTGCCTCAGTGGCCTACCGCAAGGCGGGCCGCCGTATCCGGTCGGAACTCGTGCGCCGGGGCATTGTGCGTCAAGTGGTCGCCCTGCCACCGGGGACGGCGACCTCTCACGCCCTGCCTGTCCACCTGTGGTCTCTGCGGCGTCCCGAGAACGCGGAAGGCGTGGATGCGAACCACACCGTGCGCATGGTCGACCTGACCGGCAACAGCCCCGACGGCAGCCTGGAACCCCGCCCTGATCAGGTCGCCGACGTGCCGCTGATCGAACTCCTCGACGACACCGTCGACCTGACCCCCGGCAGCCATCTCCGTTCCCGGCACCGCGACTTTCCCGGTGAGTACGCCGCCCTGCGCAAGGAGCTGGAGGATCAGATCCGCCGACTCGACGCGCTTCTGCCCGAACTTGCGGCGGGTGGCGGACCTGGCTCGCTGGACGGCGCCACCACCAGCGTCGCGGACCTCGCCCGCGCCGGACTCGTCACGTACGACGGTCCGGAACCGGTCTCGGCCAGCGAACAGCTCGACACGGACTATCTGCAGGGTTTCCTGCGCAGCTCCGTCAACGTCCGTCGGTCCACAAGCGCCAGCGGGACCCACCGTCTTGACGGCCGGGGGTCACGCATCCCCCGGATGGGCATTGACGAGCAGCGTCGGTACGGTGCTGCCTTCCGGGCCTTGTCCGCCTTCGAGGAAGGCATGCGAAAGGTCGACGAACTGAACCGACAGTTTGCCGAAGTGGCCCGTGACGGCCTCGCGACGGGCGCACTGGCACCCGAGGAGTAACGGCCCACGATGCGGGACATTCCGGGCTCATGCCCCGCACGGTCCGCCCCGGGCGGCCGATCAGGTGGCGCGTATCAGAAACGGGCTCGGAGCCCCGCTCCACGTCACACTCAGGGCTTCGCGAGCGCGGGTGCAGGCGACGAAGAGAAGGCAGCGCTCCCGGAGCACATCGGCGTCGTGCTGCAGAGGATCCGCCTCACGTGGGGTGATCTCGCGGGCGAACGGAACAGTGCCCTCATTGACACCGATGACGGACACCGCCCGGAACTCCAGCCCCTTCATCGCGTGCATGGTCGCCAGCCGTACCCCCTCGGTACCCTGCGCGACCTGCCCTTTGACCCGTAGCACCGGTATGCCGGCCGCCTTCAGTTTCTCCTCGGCCGCGTCCAGAGACAGGTTGAAGCGTGCGCACACGCCGATCTCGTGCGGTGCCAGGCTCTCGGCGAGCAACGCCCGGACCCTGTCCACCAGGGCCTCGGTCTCCTCCTGCCGGGTCGTGTACGCCTGCACCTGGGGGCGACGCCCATGCAGCAGGGATCGGTATCCGGCCAGCGAGTCCGTTCCCTCGCCCTCGAGAGCGTCGATGGTGACGGACGAGAGGAGCCGCGCCGACCAGGCGAGGATTTCCTCGGTGGAGCGGTAGTTGACGCGCAACCGGAAGCTGCGTCCGGTCGTGGTGATGCCCAGGGAGGCGAGGGACACCCGGGAGTCGTAGATCCGCTGGTGCGGGTCGCCGGTGACGAACAGGTCGTCGGGGCCGGGAGAGACGGCAGCGCGCAACACACGCCACTGCGCCGGGTGCAGGTCCTGCCCTTCGTCGACGACGACATGGGCGTACGGGACCGGATCGTCGGTGAGGAGTTCCGCCGCGCGGGCGCAGACCCGCAGGTGCGTGGTCTCGCCGCGGTCGCGCAGGAACTGTTCGAACCGCTGCACGCCGCTCCATATCTCTCGGCGGCGCGTGGGACCGAGGCCGGTACCGCGGCCGCGGCGGCTCGCACCGAGATAGGCGTCGAGATCGCGGAGGTTCTGGCCGAGTACGACGTGCCGGTACTCCTGGGCCAGGAACTGGGCGGTGAACGGCAGACCGAGCTGCTTGACGGCCTTCTCCCACAACTGCCGCTGTTCGCGGTCCCCGATGGGCTTGGGCACGGCCGCCGACTTCGCGCGCACGATGCCGTTCGCATAGGCGTCGACCGTCGTCACGTCGACCCGCGCCAGCAGTTTCTCGTCCTCGTCGAGGAGCAGGCAGAGCATCTCGCGCAGACCGGCGGCGAGCGCGTTCGTGTACGTGGTGAGCAGGATGCGGCTGTCGCCGGAACGGCCGAGCAGGTGCTTGACCCGGTGCAGGGCGGCCACCGTCTTGCCCGTCCCGGGTCCCCCCGTGACCTGGACGGGGCCACCGTACGAGGTGCGGTAGGCGACACGCCGCTGGGAGGGGTGGAGAAAGACCCGCCAGGCCTCGAAAGGCTTCTCGAGGATCTCTTCCAGCTCCTGTGGCCCGGTGACCAGGCGGATGCGTGCAGGAGTGTTGGCGATCACCGTGGCCAGGTCCTCGACCGGCTCGGCGGGAGCGTCGGCGGGCCGACGGACGGCCACGACGTCCCGGTAGACCGCTTCCGGGCTGAATCCTTCGGCGAGGTACTGCAGCACCTCCAGCTGGTCCTCCGGCAGCAGCGTGGAAAAAGCATCCAGTTGGGCCTTGTCCACCAGCGAACGCGCGGCGCGCAGAACTTGGTCATCGACGCCGAGTTCGCGCAGCGTGCCGTCGGAGACGTCAGCGAACAGCAGCCGAGGAGCCGTGCGTGCGGCCGTCTCGTACAGCGGTGTCAACTCGTCCAGGGCGACGGCGTTACGTACCTCCAGGGCTCGGGTCGCGGAGTTCGCGCTGTACAGACGCTTCGCGGCCCAGGTGTAGGCATCGTCATGCGGCAGGACGTTGACCAAGAGGAACACATCACTGCCGTCGTCGGGGGCGAGGACGACGCCCCGCCAGAAGTCGGTGATGCGAATGGTGCGCATCCGCCGGTCACGGGCGTTCTCGACGGACTCCAGGTGCAGTCCCTTGTCCGCGTTGAGTTCGGCGACGCTCAAGGCGTGGAATTTCGCCATGGCCTTGCGTACTCCGGCTCGGACCGGCTTCTCCAGGGTGTCGTAGCCGTCCCAGAAGCTCTGGGCGAAGGCGAGCCGGGGCATGAGGTCTCTTCCTTTCAGCCTGACGTTCTTTCATGATCGCGGATACGGAGTGGCTCCTGCCAGCCGTGCGGCGATCTCCCGCAGAGCCGACAGGAGTTGTCCGGGTTCGCCGGTGAGGTCGAGGCTGTGCTGGTGCAGCCGCACTCCCCGTCCTTCTGGGCCTGCCGTCGTTCCGCGCACCTCATGGAAGCGCTCGGGCCGCCGTCCGACCGCGTAGACCAGGTGTGCCTCAGGCAGGCCGAGCACGGTGGCATAGGCCAGTGCCTGGTACAGGTCGGCGTTGAGGAGCCCGTCGGCTTTCTCGACCTTGTACTTGGCGTCCACGACGGCGAGCGAAGTGCGTCCGTCGCCGGTGCGGACAACGAGATCGGGGCGCATTCGTACGAGACCGGCGGTGTCGAGATGGTGGGGGGCCTGGAGGCGCGCGGTCAGAGCGTGCTCTCGGAGTGCCTCACGCAGAGCAACCGTCACGAAGTCCTCGAACAGCTTGTTCATGTCGAGCAGGAAGCCGTCCACTGCGAGTGGGTCGGCTCCGGCCGGCTGGTGTTCCGGCGAGGTGCCGCGCAGGACGGCCTCGGCGAGCCGCAGTGCGGGCTGGTAGCGAGAGTTCAGGCGCGACGGCTGCCAGTGTGGCAGTTCCTGCCCCCGTATGAGCGGCAGAGCGTCGGCGAGACGTACGCGCTGATGGGCGAGGCGCCGCCGGACGGGACCGGGAACGCCCGGCAGCCGCAGCAACCGCTCAGCGGCGGCGCGCAGGATGCGGTTGTCGGCGGTGTCGGCGGTGTAGGCGTCGTAGGCGATCTCCACGGGCGGGGTACGGCCGAAGTGCCGCCGGATCTGCTCGGCCTCGCGCAGCCGTCCGCGCACGACCAGCGCTGACTCTTCCACGTCCCGGTAGCCCTGGAGGACCCCCTGCCGCAGCGCCGCGTCGATCTGCCGCTCCACTGCGTGCGCGAGCGCGGGGACGACGTCTTCGTACGCGCCGGTGTCGACGGTGCCTTCCCGGCTGTCGCGCCAGGCGCGTGCCGGGGCGAGGCTGAAGCCGAGGAGGAAGAAGAGCCGGCTCACGGGGGTCTTGGGCATGATCCGTACGACTGGGCCGCCGGGCGCGCGCACGGCGCCGACCCGGCTGCCTGCCCGCAGCAGCCAGTGCCCGTCCCGGCCGGGGTCCGGGGTCGCGCTCTGCAGGATGCCGGAGGCGGCCAGGGCTCGTCCGGCCTCGGGGCTCAGCGGGACGGAGAGGGCGGGCCCGTATTCGCGCAGCACCACCTCGTGCACGGTCACGGGCGCTGCTTGCGCAGCGAGTCGAGGCCGTAGCGGGCGGACACGTCGAGGCCCTCGCCGTAGTGGTGCTCCTCTAGCAGAGGCAGGATCTTCGTGCGCCAGGTCCGTTCGAGGCCGCCGTCCCGGTAGACGCCGGGCTTCATCAGATACGAGGGGCCGATGGCGAAGTCGGCGTCGTCGATGCGGGCGTTGAGGGCGTCGAGGAGGCGGGCGGGCTTCAGGTCCCTCTCCTCGCGCTTCAACCAGCGTGCGAGCAGCCCGGCGGTCGGCTCGGTGCGCGGGGACAGTTCCACGAACGCGAAACGCCGCCGCATCGCCGCGTCGACCAGGGCGATCGACCGGTCGGCGGTGTTCATCGTGCCGATCACGAACAGATTCGGCGGAAGCGCGAAGTCGTCCCCGGAGTAGGTGAGACGGACAGACCTGGTCCGGTACTCCAGGAGGAAGTACAGCTCGCCGAAGACCTTCGCCAGATTGGCCCGGTTGATCTCGTCGATGATCAGAAAGTGCGGGACGTGCCGGTTGCCTTCACGGGAGGCGAGATCGGCGAGCTCCCGCAACGGGCCCGCCGTCAGCCGGAATGCCACCTCCCTCGTTTCGGGGTCCTCCACGGGCCTGAACCCCTCGAAGAAGTCCTCGTAGGCGTACGAGGGGTGGAACTGCACGATCTTGACCTGCTCCGGGCCGCCGCCGAAGTACTCGGCCAGCTTCATCGCCAGGTACGTCTTACCGGTGCCGGGCGGGCCATAGAGCACCAACTGGCGTTCGTCGAAGAGGAGTTCACGCATCTCTTCCAGCCAGTCGCGGTCGTGGACGAGAAGGTCGGCGACGAATGCCTCGGTGATGGTTGGCAGGGACAGCTCCCGTTGCGTCGGCCGTTCGGCGACGGGATACTCGCCCGTGCCGCCGGCCGCTGCCGGGTCCGTACGTCCGGTGAGTCCGTCCAGCGCGTCCAGGACGCCGGTCAGGTCGACGACGTCATGCTGCACGGAGAGCTTCTGCTGCACTTCCTCCGGCAGCTCCTCGTACGCGTGGCTGTCCGCCCGCCAAGCCACGGTTCGCCGCAGATTGGACAGTCCGCCGGGGGAAGCGGTTTGCACAGCCTCCCCGGTGATTCGCCCGACGTGCAGCCAGCCGTCGCCGATAGTGGCGACCGTGTCGCCGACGCGCATCTGTGTCAGGAAGGAGTGCAGTTCGTCGACCAGGCCCCGCTTCTGGTTGTATGAGGCCGCCCCCTCGTACCCCTCCTCGACGAAGCGGCGCAGTGCGCTCTTGGTCGGATCGGTCTCCTCCAAGGGGGGCACGTGTGCGCCCGCGAGAGAGACGAACCCCTCCTGCAGCCACAGCTGCCGTACGAGGTTGTGCCCCGCGACATTGGAGCCGCGCACCAGCCACGCCTTTCGCGGGGCGCGCCAGCCGGTGGACAGATAGTCGGCGAGCGGATGGCCCTCGGCGGTGCGCCAGGACTCCGGGCCGGAAGCGTCGTAGCCGTACACCAGTGCGGCGGCGGCCGAGGAGGAGTTGCACTCGATGTCCCGGGTCGCCACCCAGCACGGTGGTGCTTGCTGCCGGCCGGGATCGGTGGGTGCGTCGACGAGTCGGCCGCTCGCGCGCAGATCCGCACGGAACCGGCGTGCGTGGTCGCCGAGCCCGGGCCACGCCTCGGCCGCCACTGTCGAACCCTGCTGCAAGAGGAACTTGTGCGTGCCGTTGCCGCCGAACTCGGTGAGCAGACACCCGTGCGCCTCACCACCGTCCTTGGGCAGCTTGATGCGGAACTCGGGCGTGCCGGGGAGACGGTCGGGCTGCGGCATGGGTGACCTTCCGGATAGGGCGAGGCCTCGGCGAACAACGCACACCCTACCTGTTGACACTGTCAATCGACCCTCGAACTAAAAGAAGCAAGTTCGATCAGTGTGTTGACGGTGTAAACGGGCCGGTCGTAGGGTGCCGGTATGTCCGGCTGGCTCCTTCGGGCGGAACCGGCGATTGTTCGCCGGAATGGGGGCGTTATGGGTGGGGGATTGATGGCAGAGGCCGAACGGCGCACGATCGAGGCGGAGTTGCCGTCAGTTATCGAGAGGCTGAAACGCTGTGCCTCTCGTACGGGAGTCGTCAGTCAGCGGGCCTTCGCCCTGGAAGCGGACCGACTCGGGCTTACGACCGTCGAGCAGCAGCGGAGGCTCCGCAACGGGCTCGCCATCGTCGGCATCCATGTGAGGCCCTCACGCCGAAGACAGGCGAACCACCACTCCGCGCCCGTCTCCGACTTCGAGACGCGGGCTGTGGTCCCATCGGTGAAGGCGACAGCCCCAATAGCCCCACCCGCTGTCGCCCCTGAATCCCGGCTCGTCGCCACTGAGGCCGCCAGACGCCTGGCCCAGGCCCGGCGGATGCTGGCCCGCTACGCCGACGCCGACGGCGCCGTCAGCAAGCTCGCCCATGACGGCGTGGTGCGGCTCCACGGGCTCAGCCCCGCTGAAGCGCGTGAGCTGACCGCTGGCTTTCCGATCACCCGCCCCCGGCCGCCCGGCATGTCCGTCCGGGCGGTGACGGGCGGTCAGGCCGGGTCCACGGCACCCGTTTCCGTTGCGGCGCCGAGCGCCGCCCGCCCGAAGGTGCCGATCGGCGAGAAGTCCGCCCGCCCTGCTGTTTCCGTCATGGACGAGAGACCGGCCGACGCCGTCCGGGCGGCCCGGGCCGTGCTGGAAGAGGATCGGTGGCGGCGGGGCACGGCCAAGATACTGCTCAAGGCGGAGGAGGAAGTCGGCCTCGCCGTTCTCCTCCGCGGTGGTACCGACCGCCTCGGCCGCAGCGACCGCCTCGGCCGCGATGTTCCGGCGGAGGAGATCGCTGCGCTGCCCCGCGACAGCGAGCGGTGGCGCGCTTACGAATGCCTCGTCCTGCACAACCAACGGCTCGTGTGGAAGATCGCGTTGGGCTACCAGGGACGCGGACTGGACGTCGACGATCTCGTCCAGCACGGAACCATCGGACTGATGCGCGCGATCCGCAGGTTCGACGCCACCAAGGGCTACAAGCTGTCGACCTACGCGACCTGGTGGATCAAGCAGGCCATCACCCGGGCCGTCGCCGACGAGGGCACTCTGATCCGGCTTCCGGCGTATGTCCACGAAAAGGTGAGCAAGGTCGCTGTCGCCGAGCGCAAGCTCCTGAGCGAAGGCCGCGCCAGGACGGTCGACAACGTGGCCTACGTCAGTGGCCTCACCTTCGCCGAAGTGGAGGAGGTGCGCAGGATCAGCCGGCCCACCGACTCCCTGGACCGGATCATCGGCGACGACACCGCACTCGGTGACCTGATCATCGGGCCGAACCGTCTGCCCGGACCTGACCTCGTGCTGATCCGCAAGGAGCTCCTGGCGCGCCTGCGACACGTCCTGGAACACCTCACCGAGCGCGAGCGGCATGTCGTCATCCGGCGCACTGGACTCGACGGTGACGAGCCCGACACGTTGGAGGACATCGGGGCCGTCTTCGGCGTCACTCGCGAACGCATCCGCCAAATCGAATCGAAGGTCAAGTGGAAGTTCCGTGGCCAGCTGGACCGCCACGGGCTGATGCCGCCGCCCCCCTGAACCCGACGGATCGACGACCGTCCCCTCCCGATACCCATCCCTGATCCGAAGGAACTCCGCACATGGACCCGCGCCAGGAGCTGGTCGACTACCTCACCCGTCAGCTCGTCGGCCCCGTCGGCGGTGACGACGAGGTGCTCGACGCGCCGCCGGACCGGCAGTACCTCATGGGCACGCTCTACCCGCAACAGGCGGACCGCCGGCGCCGGCTCGACCTCGCCGCCGACGACCCCGAGGCACCCGGTGCTGAGCAGGACGCCCCCGACGTGGACCCGGCCCCCGACCCCGTGCCGGAGACCAACAGCTGGCTGCCTGCGTCCCTCGGCATCAGCTTCTACACCGATGCTGTAGACGTTGAGGTCAGCTGTGCCGCCGCCCGCTACGAGACGCAGCGGAACGAACCCGGGCGCGGGCGGAGCTGGAAGCGCGTCCCCCTCATGCCCGAGACACACACGATCGGCCCCGACCGGGAGGAGGTGCTCGTCCTCGACGGCCGCGCGAAGATCCAGCTGACCCGCCGCTCCTACGGCGCGGGCACCCTTATCACCGTGGCCCTGGTCAACGAAAAACACCACGACGGTGCCGACGACAAGGCGCCGGACTGGGACGACATGCTGTTCCAGTGCCGACTCGCCGTCCGCCCCGCCGATGGCGCCGTGCTGCCGTATCCCAGCGTCCGGCTCGCCAGTCGTGATCCCGAGGAACGCGAACTGCGCCTTCAATACCGGCACGTCGTCACCCATGCCGTCGGCCACGGCTGCGCCGTCCGCGAGGACCGGGGTGAGGACGGCGGTGTCGAACTCCTCGCCTGCGAAGCCCTGCCACGCGCCGAGGTACCCGCCATCCGAGCCGGCGGCCCGCTCGACGCCCCCGCGCTCACGATCTCCCACCTGGCCGACCCGGCCGTCGGCAGGGACCAACTCCGCGAGGAGCTCGCCGAGTTCGCCGCCTCGTACCACGCCTGGTACGTGGGTCAGCGATCCGTCGAGGTGCCGCCCTGGGGCCGGGAAGCCGCGGAGCGGATCCTCGACCGCGTCCGCCAGGCGGTCACCCGCATCGAGGCCGGCGTGCGTACCCTGTGCGACCGCGACCGGCCCGAGCTCCTCGACGCCTTCCGCATTGCCCAGCGCACCATGCTGCTGCAGATGCGGCACTCCGCCCCCGACCAGGCTGGTCAGCGGCGCCACCGCGCGGATCCCGTGGCCCTCGACCCGCCCGTCGACCCCAAGGCCACCTGGCGCCCATTCCAGCTCGCCTTCTTCCTCCTCGCCCTCGACGGCGTCGCCGACCCCGGACACCACGACCGCGAGACCACCGACCTGATCTGGTTCCCCACCGGTGGTGGCAAGACCGAGGCGTATCTGCTCCTGGCCGCCTTCACCATCGCCCTGCGCCGGATCCGGGGCGAAGGCGGCGGGACCACCGTGCTCAGCCGCTACACCCTCAGTCTGCTCACCACCCAGCAGTTCCAGCGCGCCGCCACCACGATCTGCGCCCTGGAGCACCTTCGCCGCACCGAACCCGGACTTGGCCTCGGTGGCGAACCCATCACCATCGGCCTGTGGGTCGGCGACACCACCACCCCGAACAAGTTTCAGGCGGCCAAGGACGCCTTCGACGAGCAGCGCGAGGCCAGCCACCCTGAGGACGTCTTCATTCTCGACCGCTGCCCGTGGTGCGGCACCCGCATCCTGCCGCCGACCCGGTCCAGTGTCCGCTCCGACTACGGAGTCCGCGCCGAGACGGACGAGTTCGCCTTCTACTGCACCCGGGATGCCTGCGCCTTCCACGACGTTTTGCCCGTCGCAGTCGTCGACCAGCATCTCTACGAGGATCCGCCCACCTTCGTCCTCGGCACCGTCGACAAGTTCGCCCGGCTCGCCTGGGAGCCCGGCTCCGGCACCCTCTTCGGCGCCGGCACTGGCAACCGGCCTCCGTCCCTGATCATCCAGGACGAGCTGCACCTGCTCACCGGACCACTCGGCACCACGGTCGGCCTCTACGAGGCGGCCATTCTGGAGCTGTGCACCGGCCCGGACAGCCGCCCGCCCAAGATTGTCGCGGCCACGGCCACCATCCGGCGCTCCGCCGAACAGGTCCGCGCCCTGCACCACCAGGACGTCCAGCTCTTCCCGCCGTCCGGACTCGATGCCCGCGACAGCTACTTCGCCGTCCCCGATACCGGCCGCCCCGGCCGCCTCTACCTCGGCGTCATGGCGCAGGGCCACACGGCGGGCCGCGGCGCGGTCGCCACCACGGCGGCCATGCTCCAGGGCGTCCACCAGCTCCCCGAGGAGCACCGCGACGACTACTGGACGCTCGTCGCCTACCACCACAGCCTGCGGGAACTCGGCCGTACCGTCACTGCGGCCGGCGACGACATCCCCGCCCAGCTCCGCGGCCTCGACGAGGGTGCGGGCACGCGCGAGCTGATCGGCGAGCAGGTACAACAACTCGACAGCAGCGTGAAGCGCGCCGATCAGCCCATCCTCCTCGACCGCCTCGAAAAGCCCTGGACGAACCCCCGGTCGGTGTCGTTCCTGCCGTGCACCAACATGCTCTCCGTCGGCGTCGACGTGAAGCGGCTCGCGTACATGCTCATGCAGGGCCAGCCCAAGACCACCGCCGAGTACATCCAGGCCACCAGCCGCGTCGGCCGCCACCACGTGCCCGGACTCGTCGTCACCTACTTCAACGCCACGCGCCCGCGCGACCGGTCCCACTACGAGACCTTCATGGACTACCACCGGGCGCTCTACCGCTACGTCGAACCCGCCAGCGTCACCCCCTGGTCCCTGCCCGCGCGCCGCCGCGCCCTGCACGCCGCGCTCGTCATCCTGGTTCGCCACCGGCTCGGCCTGGCCGCCGAGAACCGGGCCGGACGGATCACCGACCACAAGGAAGAGGCAGGGCGGATCGCCGACGCCCTCGCTGAGCGTGCCGCGACCGCCGAGCGCGGCGCCACGGGAGCCGACGCCGTACGCGCCGACGTACGAGCGGAACTCGGCTACCTCCTGGACGACTGGTACCGGCAGGCCGACACCGCCGCCGCTGAGGGCAAGGACCTCTACTACCGCAGCCAGGGCAAGGGCCAGCACAACCTGCTCAAGGCCTTCGAACAGCGTTACGGCCTGTGGGAGACCCTCAACTCCATGCGCAGCGTCGACCGCGAGTGCCAGATCACCGTGACGGGAGCAGGAAAGTGAAGCGCAAACTCCGGGTCCGCCAGGCGCAGACTGTGCTGCCGTTCGGCGTGGGCGCGGTACTCGACGTCCAGGGTGAGTCCTTCGTCGCCGCCGGCATCGAGAACTGGCCGGGGCTGAAGACCCCCGTCCCCGCCGAACGACTCGCCGCCCGCCTCGGCGTGACGGGTTTCTTCGCCGCGCCCCACACCCTCAACGACCGCTACGACAAGCCCGACTGCCCGGGTGTCCCCTATGTGCGCTTCCCCGGTTGGCTGTTCTGTGGCTCCTGCCGGGCCATGGTCCGCTTTCTGCGTGAGAACGAGAAGCCGGGCGAGCCGCCCGTCTGCACGTCCTGCGCCGCCGCACCCCGCCTCACCCCGATGCGGTTCGTCCGCATCTGCCCGGACGGACACCTCGACGACGTCGACTGGTGGTATTGGGCCCACTTCAAGCTCGCGCCCGAACTGCGGGAGTCCTGCTTCGAGTCGAAGCACGCCTGGAAGGCACGCCGGCTCAGCTTCCGCGTCGCCGACCGCGCCTCCGGACTCGAAGCGCTCTCGGTGCGCTGTGGAGCGACCAGGCAGGGCGGCAAGCCCTGCGGCGCCGAACGCGACCTGCTCGACGTCCTTGGTCCCCAGGGCGGACGCTGCTCGGGCCGCAACCCCTGGCAGCACTGGGACGCGAGGGCTTCCTGCGGCCAGCAGGTGCACATCGTGCAGCGCACCGCCGGCAACGTCTACTACCCGGTCGTTTACTCGGCCCTCGACATCCCTCAGACCGCCGAAGCCCCGCGTGCGGAGCAGAACATGGCGGAGGCGGTCCTGGGCCACGGCTACTGGCCGCTCCTGCTCGACGCACTCGGCACGTCCAGGGCCGACACCTTCCGCGGCATGATCAAGGAGGACACCGACGCCTCCGACAGCCTCATCGACCAGCTCGTCGCGGAGGCTACAGGCGCCCCCGCGCCGCCGCCCCCCGACCGGCCGGAGCCCGGAAAGTCCGGAAAGATCGACCTGAGCCGCGACGAGTGGTATGCCTTCGACGCCACCCAACTCCCGGAATGCATCAAGGAGTTCGCGATTCGCCGCGGCGGACTCGGCCTCGACGGCGAGAAGGAGGAGCCCTGGGCCACCCTCGACGCGCACATCGACGGCGTCGTCCTCGTCGACCGCCTGCGCGAGGTGCGGGCGCTGACCGGCTTCCGCCGCCACTCGCCGGGCGGCACCCTCGTACCCGCCGACACCAGCGGCCGCCTGCGCTGGCTCCCCGCGACCGAGGTCTACGGCGAGGGCATCGTCCTCACCCTCGACGAACAGCGCCTGACCACCTGGGAGAACGACCCCCGCGTGCGGGCCCACGTCCACGGTGTCCGTACGGACCTCGACGCGTCGTTCCGCGACGAACAACTCGCAGAGACGACCGGCAGCGAACTCTCCCCCCGTTTCCTTCTCCTGCACACGCTCGCCCACCTGCTCATCCGTCAGCTCTCCTTCGACTCCGGCTACACCACCGCAAGCCTGCGCGAGCGCGTGTACGGCCGCCCCGAGTACGGCCAACGCGGGCTGCTGATCTACACGGCCGCCGGTGACGCGGAAGGAACTCTCGGCGGCCTGGTCCGGCAGGGCGAGGCACCGCACTTCACCGAGACGCTGATCCGGATGCTGGAGGCTGCCGCCTGGTGCTCCGCCGACCCGCTGTGCGCCGAGCACACCGGCCAGGGCTTCGGAAACCTCAACCGGGCGGCCTGCCACGCATGCACCCTGCTGCCCGAGACGAGCTGCCAGACCGGCAACACCCTCCTCGACCGCGCCCTGGTCGTCGGCTCCGCCCGCGTCCCCGGCTACTTCACCGACGTCCTCACCGCGAGCCGCGAGTACGCGGCCGCCACCGCCCTGGGATGACACCTGTGACCGCTGCGAACGCCCCCGTCCTCCACCCCGATCTCACCCCCGCCCAGCGCGACTGCCTGGACGCCCTGCCGCTGACGGGCAACCATGTCGTCAGCGGCCCGCCCGGCAGCGGCAAGAGCATGCTCGCCGTGCACCGCGCCGTCCACCTCGCCCTCACCGGCCGCCCCACCCTGCTGCTGTCCCGCTCCAACCTCCTGCGTCAGCTCCTGCGCGACACCCTCCAGGGCCTCACGGCCCCCGGCGCACCCGTCGAGGCAGCCACCGTCCACGGCTGGGTCCTGCGCCACTTCGGATACGGCGCAGCGCGCACCCAGGACGGCTGGTTCGACTGGACGGCGCTCACCCACCAGGCCGCCGCCACCCTCGGCGAGAACGAGGCGGCCACCCCCCACCTCGTCGTCGACGAGGGCCAGGACATGTCCCCGGGCTTCTACAAGATGGCCCGCCTCGCCGCCGCCTCCGTCACGGTGTTCGCCGACGAGTGCCAGCGCCTCACCGAGACCAACTCCACCCTCACCGAGATCACCGACGCCCTCGGCCGCTCCACCGGACGCGTCGAGATCGCCGGCAACCACCGCAACACCCGCGAGATCGCCTCCCTCGCCGAACACTTCCGAACCGGCGGCACTCGTCCCGACATCCCCTTCCGCAGCGGGATCCTGCCTGTGGTCCGCCACTACTCCGGCACCAAGGACCTCGCCGACGACATCACCACCATGGCGGCTCGGCACCCGGGGGACCGCATCGGCGTTATCGTCAACTCCCTGGGCACCGCCGCCGATCTGATGCGGCGCCTGGAACGGGCCAGCCTCGCCCACGAGCCCCAGCTCGGCGGCCTCCTCCGGCCGCTACCGCGACCTCGACCTCGCCCGCCCCGGCGTCGTAGTCGTCCACCGCGCAAGCGCCAAGGGCCTCGACTTCGACACCGCCGTCATCGCCGACGCGGAGTCCGACTCCGCCACCGACCCCACGGCGGCGACCCTGCGCATGGCTTACTACGTCATGATCACCCGCGCCCGGCAGCGGCTGGTGCTGGGCTGGCAGGGGAGCCGGTTGCCGAGGCATCTGGAGGGGCTGGACGGGTGGGTGCAGATGCGGTGATGGCGCGACTGCGGCTGTCCGCCCCCAATCGCCTTGATGGCCTCGCATTCCAGAATCGACGTTCCCACCCGCACCATCAGCAATCGCTTCAGGCTTGACCGTGCGAAGACGCCCGCGAGGCGCTCGCGATCCGAGAGGACCAGAATCCCAATGAGCAAGGCCGATGACGCAAAGAGCCCGGTCCAGCAGGCTCTCGACAAGGGGTTGGTCGCTCAGCAGGCGTCGGCGAGGCAGAACGTCGAGCGCCTGCGGCGAGTAAACCCCAGCGATACACCACAGGAGCTGATCCGTCGGTTGGATCGTTCCTACCGTCGCTGCATTGCCAAGTCCGGAGGAGTATCCGGCGTGACAGCGATAGTGCCAGGCGCCAAGATCCCGACGGCTCTGGCTGATGTCATGGGCTTCACCGAAGCGTCAGTGCTTTACCTGCTGTCGCTGGCCGAGGTTCATGGCCTGCATCCTGAGGACTTCGAGCGACGCGAGCTCCTGGTCTCGACCGTCCTCCTCGGCCGCGAAGCGGTGCGTGGCTTGGACAAAGTCATCGAGCATGCCGGCCCCTCTTGGGCACGGCGCATCGTATATGCGACCCCCAGCAGCGCGATCAACCGGGCCAACAAGGTGCTGCGTCCGCAGTTCGTTACCAAGTACGGGACCAAGCGAGGGGTCCTGGTGCTGAGCGAACTGGTGCCCCTTGGTGTCGGTGCCGCGCTCGGCATCACCGGCCACCTCGCCCTCGGGTGGCCGACGATCAAGTCCGCACGTGCGTTCCTCGGACAGCCCCCGTCGAGCTGGGCCGGCGATGATCGTGGGCACGAGGTGCCCTTCGTTCCTGGCTCGGGTGATTCGACTCCGTAACGTCGGTTTTCGATCTGGTGTTACCGGCGGTGAGCAGGCCGTTGGACCGCCGTCCGCAACGGGGCGGGGGCGTCCCGGCCGGCCCGGACGTCCAGGGCGTGCAGCAGGTCGGTGATGCGCCCGAGCAGATGGCGTCGGGCCTCCTCCCAGAGCTCGTCGGGCACGGGAGCGCCGCGCCGCTCGGTGAGGAGCGCGCGGAAGTCGCCCGGGCGTCCTCGTTCAGGAGATGCGCCCATGCCGCCGCCCCTAGGAGCGATACTGGATGCATGGATGCGACGACCACCGCCCGCCGCGCCGAGGTGCTGCGGGACCGCTACCGCAGCCGGCTGCCCGAGCGCCTGCAGGAGCTGGCCGGCCCCGTCGAGGGCACCGTTGACCTGCCGCTCCACATCGTCTGGTCCGGGCGGACGAGCTACAGCCTGGACCGCCCGAAGTCCCGCATGACGCTCTACCGGACCGTCCTCGCCGAGGGGCCGCGCGAGGACCTGGCGGCCTTCCTCCACCACCGGCTGCTGGCCGAGCAGTGGCCCGTTCTGCGTCGCTTGGTCAGTCCCTACATCCGCGAGGTCTGGGAGGACGCCTTCCCCGAGTTGCCCCGTACTGCTCCGGCCGACGCGACCGCCGCGTGAAGCTCACCCCGCTCCACGAGCGTCTCCTCGCCGACATCCTCGACCTCGGCTCCCCCTTTCCTCTGGTCCTCACCGGCGGATACGCCGTACAGGCCCACGGCCTGGTCGAACGATTCAGCCGCGACCTCGACGTCGCCACCGAGAACCCCGCCCCGATGGACGAGATCGTCGCCTCCCTCACAGCCGGCCTCACCGCGCGCGGCTGGCGGACCACCCATGTCCAGACCGACCCGCTCAGCGGCCGGTTCCTCGTCACCGACCCGGACACCGGCGAGGAGTGCGAGGTCGACGTCCTCAAGGAGGCGTTCTGGGCCCCGCCTGCCCAGACCCCCTACGGCCCCGTCCTCTCCCTCGACGACGTGATCGGCACCAAGGTCCGCGCCCTCGCCGACCGCGGCACCGTCCGCGACCTCATCGACGTCCAGGCCGCCTCCCGCCACCGCTCCACCGCCGACCTCGAATCACTGGGCCGTCGCCGTGCCCAAGACGAGTTCAGCCTTGAGGACCTCCGTGACCGGCTCACAGGTGCGGACTGGTACGAGGACGAGGACTATGCCGCGTACGGGCTCACCCCCCCGGCCAGATCGAAGAGCTCAAGACGTGGGCGCTGGGGTGGGCGGAGGACCTGGGGGCGCGGATCCACGACGAGAACGCCTGACGAGGCCGTACCCCTCTCCGGTCGGCGTGATCACGCGCTGGTCATGGTGTCGAGGAGCTCGGCCCGGACGGTCTTGCCGCCGGGCGGCTACGGGACGGTGTTCCAGTGGTCGGCTGGAAGGGCTGCACGGGTGAGGCAGGGTGACCCGAGGCCCCTTGGGATGCGTGGTGCAGGACCGACCAGGCCCGCACCGCACCGGATACCGAAGCCTGTCACCGCCTGGACGGCAGTACGCTCCCGGCGGAGGGCATGCTCACCTCCGCGAACTGGCCGCGGCCTTGTTCGGCAAGGCGTCCAAGGCGTACGAACTGGGTGTCCTGGGCGGCCTGGTCACCGCGGTCGACCGTGCTGCGCAGGGCGTCGCGGGCGGCCAGGACCTCCTTGCGGAGGGTCACCGGGTAGGAGTCCTGTTCGGCGAGGCGGATGGTGAGGATCGAGGTGCGGACCGCCGGGTCGAGCCCGGTCCAGAGGTCCTCGGCCCGCTCCGTGGCGGCCCGCATCGCGTCCGCGTCCATGGCGCTGCGCGCGTCCATGACCGCCTCCGAGGCGTCCCTCAGTTCCTCCAGCAGCGGTGGCGGCAGCAGTCCGCGTCCGCCCCGGGCGGCGACCGTCGCCCGGGCGGAAGCATTTCGGGCCCGTGTGCACAGCTCCAGGGTGTCGCGGGCCGAGTCCAGCAGCCCGTCCAGGGAACGGCCCACGGTCTCCCCCTTGCCGAGGGCGGCCAAATCCGCCATGGCCTCGGTGAGGGCGTCGCGTTCGGCGCGGGTGACCTCCGGACCCCAGGTGTCCAGGAAGTCGGCGTAGCGGGCGTGGAGTTCGGCCGCCTTCCGGCCGACGGCGGCGGAGACCATGCTGCGCCGCAGCCGGGCACCGTGCCACTCGCCGGAGCCGACGCGGTACTTCAGGTCGATGGTCCGGTCGGCGTCGAGCCGTACCTGAAGGGTAAGCGGTACGTCTCCGCGGTGTCCGCCGGTCCGCTCGTGGACGAAACCGCCGCAGAACTCATTGCGCTGAGCCGAGCGCAGGTGTGGCCCTTCCCAGACGTTGAACCGCACTGATCCGCCGCTGTAGTCCCGCACCGCGAGGGTGTCCACCCGGTGCCATTCGGTCGGGTAGTGCGTGCCGCCGGGGAAGAGGACCTCCACGGTGCCGTCCGTGAGTTCGAGTCCGATGTGCTGCGCCGTGACCTGTTCGGCGACGGCGGTGCCGAAGTCGCCGCCGCAGAACGAGCAGGTGCTGAGACCGGCGGCGTTGACCATTCCGCAGCCGGGGCACTTCAGGCCGCCGGCGTCCAGCGGCGCGTCACAGTCGAGGCACGCGATTGCCGAGGCGGGGTTGTCGGCCCGGCCGCACTCCGGGCACTCGCTCACGGTGGTTGCCGGAGCGGCCGCGCACACTCCCGCAAGTTCCGTGGCGCACACGGGGCAGGCGGCGGTGCGCTCGGGGGCGGGGACGTGGCAGACCGGGCAGTCGACGGTGGCTGTGCCGAGCAGCGGCGCGGCACAGCCCGGGCAGACGTCGGCGGTGACGGGAATGCCCTCGACGGTGCAGGTCTCGGCGGGGCAGTCGAGGGTGCCGAGGAGACCGGCCTCCACGGCGGCGCCGTGGGCGACGGCCATCATGGGATCCACCGTGTGCGACACCGTGTCCTCGCCGAAGAGGCCTTCGAGGTCGCGCCGGACGGCCGGGATGCGGGTGGAGCCCCCCACCAGGAGGACGTGCTGGACGTCTTCGGGCAAAGCCTCGCCCTCCTTCAGCACCGACTCGACCGTCTCCCGCATCCGCCGCAGGTGCTCGGCGAGGAGCCCTTCGAAGACCGTGCGCCGCACCGACCCGGACCAGGATCCGCCCTGGCGGCCGAGCGGAGCGAGGACCACCTCGGAGACGTCCCGTGAGGACAGTTCGACCTTCGCACGCTCGGCGGCGGCCCGGATCCGGAAGGCGTCTGCCTCGCCGTCGTGGTCGCGCCCGCCGAGCTGGTCGCGCAGATGCCCGTCGAGCAGCGCGTCGAAGTCGGCGCCGCCGAGGAGGTTGTCCCCGCCCAGCCTGTCCACCGCGAAGTAACCCGGACCGATCGTCAGCAGCGACACGTCGAAGGTGCCGCCGCCCAGGTCGAAGACGAGCACGGTGGCGTACTCCTTGGTCCCGTTCTCGCCTGGTCTGACGCCGAAGGCGTGCGCGGCGGCGGTCGGTTCCGGCACGATCCGCGCCACGTGGAGACCGGCCAGTCGCCCCGCCTCACGCACCGCGTCGTACTGCGGCTCGGCGAAGTACGCCGGCACCGTGATCACCGCACGCCGGAACTGCACCCCCGCGGCGCTCTCGGCGTCCTCCCTGAGCCGGCGCAGCAGGATGGCGGAGACCTGCACCGGGGAGAGGTAGTGCTCGCCGAGCCGGATCTCCACCGAGCCGTCGGCGCTCGCCCGGACGGGCGGCGCATCGTGGGGCCGCGCCTTGAGCGCCTGTTGCACGAGCTCGTCGTTCCAGCGCCGCCCGATCAGCCGCTTCACCTCCGTGATCACGGAACCGGGCGCCGCGGCAAGCCAGTTGAGAGCCTCGTGTCCGACCAGCAGGAAGCCGTGGGAGTCGATCCCGAGGGCCGAGGGGGTGGACTGGTCGCCGTGCCGGTTGGGCAGCACGGCGGGGGCGCCGTCGTGCAGCCAGGCCGTGACGGAGTTGGTCGTGCCGAGGTCGATGCCGAGAGTGCGGTGCATGGAAGGTTGCTTCCTGATCGTCGTGAGGCGTGGGACGTGGGAGGTGCGGTGCGGGCGCGGTACGAGCGTGCGGTGCCGGGCGGGGGCCGTCGGGTGCCCGTGACCCGTCCGGTGTGCTGCGGACGGTGGCGGGCGCGCCGCCTGAGCGCGCTCGCCGGGTCAGGCGCGACGGGAGCGGCGGGAGCGACGCCCCCGCCCGGCCGAGGGCTTGCGCGGCAGGCGCCGCTGGGAGCGGGTGGTACGCCGTGGCTGCGCCCGCCCGCCGTCGGACGGTGCCGCCCCGGACGCCGCCGGATCCGGGCCGTCCTCGGCCGGCACAATCGGCTCCGGCTCCGGCTCCGGTGCGGGGCCCGGCACGGCGACGACCACCTGTGCGGGGCGCAAGATGGACGCGCCCAGGCGGAAGCCGGTGAGCCTCTCCCGCAGCACCGTGCCGTCCGGGGCGGAGGGATGACTTTCCGTCCCGACGACCCGCATCTCCGCCGCGTCGACGGCCCTGCCCACCGCTTCCATCGGTCTGACGTCGTGCCGGGCGAGCTCGCCGCGCAGCATCAGATGCGCCGCCTCGATCTGCTCGCTCAGCGCGACGGCGGCCGAGGTCGCCTCGCGGGCGGATCGCGCCTCGTGCAGGGCGCCGGCCCGGCGGCGCGTGTCGGCGAGCAGGTCGTCCAGCGGCAGCAGGGAGGACAACAGGGCGCGCAGCCGGGCCTCGACCTCGTCGCGTTTGCGGCACAGCGCCTCGACCCGGCGCCGCAGTTTGTCGACTTCGGACGGCGGGCCGGCGGGGGCGGCCGGGACGGGACCGTTCACGGGAGTTCCTCGGTGTCGTGGCGGTGCAGGGGCGGGGTGAGCATTTCAGCCACGAGGGCGGCGACGGCACCGCGGGAGGCCTGGTCGGCCCGGCGGATGCGCTCCTGCCTGACCGGATCCCGCCGGGCTGCGGCAATGGCCTGCGCCGTCTGCTTACGGAGGACCGGGGCCCGGGTGCCGGGCGCTGCGCCGGGGACGAGTTCGTGGAGCGTGGGGCCGAACCAAGGAACCGGGGGCGCTACGGCGTCCCCGGCGCCCGGATCGGGCTCGTCGACGGTCAAAAGAGGGCTCCCTGTCCGGAGTCGTGGTGGCGGCGACGGCCGCGGGCGGGGCCGAACAGCAGGCCCTGGTCCGGCAGTCCGGCACCGATCCGTTCCGCGCACACGCGGTCGCGCTGCGCCCCGCCGATGTCGCCCGCCTCCTCGCGTGCCGCGGCGCGGTGCAGATAGGCGGCTTGCACGGTCTGGTCGTAGCGCGCGCTCACGCCGGTCCGCATCAGGTCCCGCAGGAACAGCTCGATGACGTCCGACGGGGACGCGGTAGCCTGCAGGTGCTCGGCGAGTTCGCGTACCGCCGCGTCGCGTTGCTCCTTGACGTGGCCACGGTCCGGGCCTGCGACACCGACGGTCGCGCTCAACAGGTCGACGCGGCGTTCCATCGCGGCCCGCGTGCTTTCGGTTCCGCGGGGACGGGCCGCGTCGAGCAGGAGGTCGACGAGCATGCCGTCGACGCGTTCCTCCCCGCACGGGCCCTCGCCGCCGCCGTACCGGAGCATGCTGCGTACGGCGGACCGCGCTGCTGACGCACGCCCGTCGGACGCGGCGGCCACGGCCTGCCCGGCGTAATGGTCTCTAAGCCATTCCCGGGCTGGTGCCCAGTCCGGATCGCGTCGCAGCAGGTCCCGCACCGCGTCCGCGTGCAGCCTCTACCGAGGCTGCAAACCGTCGAGCGCTCGGCGCAGGTCCGCTCTCAGATGGTCGTCGAGGCCGCGTCTGGCGTCCCGGTCCTGGGGCGACACGGCCAGGGCCCGGGCGAAACGGTCCCTGCTCTGCCGGGGGTCGCTGTCGAAGACCTTCGAGCCCTGCCGCACCAGCTCGGCGGTGAGCTCGGCGGCCAGCGAGCCGTCCTCGGGCAGCAGCGTGTGGGCCAGCTCCAGGCCGTGGATACGTGTGACGGGGGAGTAGCCGTACCCGTTGCGGCTCCGCCCGACGTTGTTCCCCGCGCGGAGTACGGCTTCCCGCTCCGCGGCGCTGAGCGTGTTCCCGAGCCGCGCCGCCGTGCCGAAGTCCGCGAGCGCCTCGCTCCATTCCTGGGCCCGCACCCGGTCCTGGCCCCGTTCCGCGAGGGCTTGGGCGAGAGCGTCGGCGCAAGCGTGGTGGTCGGGCGAGTCCGCGGTCCAGGTGCCGGGGTCGGGGTGGCGTGCGGTGTAGGCGTCGAGGAGGGGGAGGCGGCGGCCGTGGTCCATGAGATGCCAGGCGGCATCCTCGAGCGGGATCAGGCCGTCGGGTCCGGCGTCCTGGGGGACAAGCACATGGTCGGTACGCTCGGCTTCCCAAGCCGTCTCCCAGGCGGCGAGCACGTCCCGCCCACTTTTGACGTCCAGGGCATGCAGCAGGTCGGTGATGCGCCCGAGCAGATGGCCGCGGGCCTCCTGCCACAGCTCGTCGGGCACGGGAGCGCCGCGCCGGCCGGTGAGCAACGCACGGAAGTCGCCAGGGTCATCCTCGTCCAGGAGATGAGCCCACAGCACGATCGCGAGCGCCGCGGTACCGGAATCGGTGTGTCGCCCGCCCTCTTCTCCCAGCCTGCGCAGGGCACTCACCGCAAGGGCGTGCACGACCCCCGTCGCCGCCAGATCCAGGTTACTGTCGGGACACCGCCGGACCGCCTCCGGCCAGTTCCCGACCCGCGCGGCCAGTGCCGCGCGGAGCACGGCGTACCGTACCGCGTCGTCGGCGTCGGGTGTGCCGAACGTGCGCTGGAAACGCTGCAGAAGCGGCCGCACGACGTCGAACTCGGCCTGTAGAAAGGCATCTTCGGCAGCGTCCAGCAGGTGTCCCACCGTGACGGTTCGGCCGGGATCACCGGTGTCGTCCACCTGCACGCTCTGTTGCCCCCCTGAGCCCTCACGCAAGAATAGCCACCGTAGATAGGCGTGTTGGCGACGTCAACACGCTACCGGGTGGGTGGCTGGGTCCTTGCGTGACATCTCTCCGAGGCGTGTCTCATCTCGCCTTCGTCCCGCCCGCTTCGGCCCGTGCGTCGGTCGAAGTGGTGAGTTCGTCCCGGACGGTCTTAACGCCGGGCGGGTAGGGGGCGCAGTCCCAGCGGTCGGCGAGGGCGGCGACGAGCGCCAGGCCGCCCCACCGGGGCGGAGTACGTCGGGTTCGGCATCCGCTGGAGCAAGGTGTGGGCACAGGACCCCAGCCGTCGGGGAGCGCTAGCGGATCTCAGCAACGGGCAATTGAGTGACCCGCGTCGGGCCCTACGCCCCGCGCCGGGAGTTGATGCAAGATGGCATGGTGTCAAGTCTCCGCAGCGACCCTCGCACCTCCGCTGCTGTTCGCGGCAGCGGCTGGTTGGGCAACTCACCGCAGGCTGAACAGTTATTGACGCATCTGGCGCCACATGAACGGGTCGAGCTGCTGTTCACCACTCTCCGGTTCCAGGGCGCACTGACCCGTCGACGACTCCTCTTGTGGCGGGGCACCTTCAAGGTGGAACAGGTGGAACTGCGCCGCCCCCTCACCGTCCTGAGCAGTAGGAGTCAGTCCCGGTTCGTCGAGGCAGTCGTACTCGACGGCCCCGAAGGCGCGATAGAGCTCAAGCCCCTTTCCGCAGCCGTGGCACGCGCTTTGGTCGGCGCCGGCCGGCAGGGCGATGGCAACGCCCCGGCTACTGCTCCGCACACCGCGCAGGACGACCGCGATGCCGCGGAGACGCCCGCAGCACACCGGACGGTGGCCGGCCAGGCATCCACACCTCCGCATGCGGAAAGCAGCGCCGGCTCACAGGAGAAGGTGTTCCGCGCGAGAGCCATCCGCACATGGCAGGACGCCGAGCTCGCCGCCGTCGACCACATGCGCAGTCTCGGCTTCACTGACGCGCGGGTGACGGGTGACGGCGCGGACGGGGGCATCGACGTGATCGCCCGCGACGCCGTAGCGCAGGTGAAGTACCACAGTCAGCCGATCGGCGTCGGCCCCATCCGAGAGCTGCGGGGAGTGGCGGACTCGCACCATCACCTGCTGTTCTACGCGTTCGGCGGCTACACGGCCACTGCCCGGCAGTTCGCCGACGAGAGAAGGGTCGGGCTCTTCTCCCTCCTGGAACCCGGTCACATCACTCCACTGAACGATGCAGCGGATCGCCTGTCCGCCCGCCCGGCCCCGACCACCGGATGGAGCCGGACGACGCCCGGCTGGAGCCAGGCGGCTTCGGGGCGCGGCCAGGCGCCGAACTCACGCGCGAGCCAGCGTTCCGCAGAGCTGGAAGCCCAGCGGCAGACCGTGCGCCGCCTGATCACTCGTGTCCGTGCGCACACGAGTGAGGTCCACGCGCTGCCGTCCAACCGGTACACCAAGGACCTCATCAAGGCGCTGAAAGCGGCGCACAAGCTGACGGAGCGGGCGGAATCCCTCCTGGCCAAGTCGCAGGCGGACTTCCAGACCCATGGCGGGCGGAAGCAGCTCATCGCCATGGCCGACGAGAAGGCTCGCGAAGCCGCCCTCAAGCTGGGGATGCGGGCCTGACGGGACAGGCATGCACCTCGCGCGGTGCGGCATCCTCTCTCCCGTCGGCGTGATCACGCGCTGGTCGTGGTGTCGATGAGCTCGGCCCGGACGGTTTTGCCGCTGGGTGGGTAGGGGACGGTGTCCCAGCGGTCGGCGAGGGCGGCGACGAGCGCCAGGCCGCGCCCGCCGGGGCGGAGTGAGTCGGGTCCGGTGGCGCCCGTCGCGATCTGCGGGTAGAGGTCCCCGCGAGCGTCGGTGACCTCGACGCGCAGACGGTCGGCCGACGGGTTGAAGGCGAGCGTGAGCCGGAAGCCGCGGCCGGGCAGGCGGCCGTGGAGGACGGCGTTGGCGGCGAGCTCCGCGACGACGAGTTCGGCACGCTCCGTGAGGTCGGGCGGGGCGCCCCAGGACTGCAGCGCGGTGACACCGAGAAGCCGGGCCAGACGGGCGCCGCGCCGGGTGGACGACAGCAGCTGCGTGAAGGTGCGGGCGGGGGCTTCGAGTTGGGGAAGAGGGTGGTCCATGACGCCAGAGTGGCGGTCGGGCGCGGGTGGGTGCGAGGGCGGCACCCCGTACGCGGAGTGAGCGTACGGGCACATTCGGTGGACAGTACGTGCGGTGTTCCGTCACGCTGAGTGCTGAGCGCGAGGCCGTGAGGAGCTGTCGCGGTCCGGTACGGAGAGAGGGCGGCGGATGGACATCGTCGAAGGGGACGCGGCCGGGGCCGGGGCCGAACAGGGAGCCGGAGACGCCGATGTGCGGTCGACGGCTCCGGCGAGGGACTGGGAGCGGGAGCCGCATCTGTCGGACAGTCTGCGCACGTTCGGCGCGGTCGTCCAGGCGCTGCGCGAACACGCGGGACTCAGCCGCACGGATCTCGGCACCCGGGTGCGGTACTCCAAACACACCGTCGAGTCGGTGGAGTTGGGACGCCGGATGCCGGACAAGGCGTTCGTGGAGCGCGCCGAGGAAGCGCTGGGCAGCACCGGTGCGCTGCGGAAGGCCTCCGGTCATCTCACCCGGGGCGAGGCGGGCCTCGCGGCGTGGTTCCGGCGGTGGGCACGGCTGGAACGGGAGGCGGTGAGCCTGTGCACGTACGAGTGCCGGCTGGTGCCGGGGTTGTTGCAGTCGGAGGCGTATGCGCGGGCGGTGTTCGAGGGCACGATTCCGCTGCGGACCGACGACGAGCTGGAAGCGCAGCTCGCCGCCCGGATGGAACGACAGACGATGATGCGGGAGCGGCCGACGGTGCCGTTCAGCTTCATCGTCGAGGAGCACGTGTTCCGGCGGCGGTTCGGCGATGCGGAGGCGATGAGCGAGCTGTTCGGCCACGTTCTGGAGTGCAGCGCCCCGCGCAACGTGACGCTTCAGGTGGTACCGCTGGAGGCTGGGTTGCACGCGTGTCTGGATGGGCCCGTGCGGATCTTGGAGACGCCTGAGGGGCAGCGGCTCGGCTACTCCGAGGGCCAGGATGACGGGCGGCTGATCTCCGACCCGAAAGAGGTGAGCATGCTCTGCCAGCGCTATGACACACTGCGCTCGCAGGCCCTGAGCCCAAACGAATCCCGGGCCTTGCTGGAGCGACTGCGAGGAGAGCTATGAGTAGCGGTACGACAGATCTCGCCTGGTTCAAGTCCAGCTACAGCGGCAGCCAGGGAGACGACTGCGTGGAGGTCGCGATCGCCGAACAGGCCGTCCACGTACGGGACTCCAAGGACGTGACCCGTCCGGCGTTCGCGGTGGGGAACGAGGAGTGGGCGCCTTTCGTGCGGTTCGTGTCAGCGGTCAGGTGAGAGTGTTGCGCAGGTGCGGGCCGAGGTAACCGATGTAGACCTTCCCGGACCGAGGGCCGTCGTCGTAGAAGTGCAGGCGGGGAGCGATCGTGTTGCCTCCGCCGATCTTCAGGTGTGCCTGCATGAAGACCCGCCCGCCGGAGTCGACGGCCTTCGGGACCGGGAGCATGCGCTCACCGCGCAGTCTGCCGTTGTTGGCGACGGTGTCGGACTCACGCATGGCGACCTTGGCCGCCGGGAAGGGGAAGACGCTGGACGCGTCGGACTTGCACCAGTTCAGGAAGTCACCGCTGACCGTGCTCTCAGCTGAGGTGCGGGCGAAGTCGTTGAGGGCGAGCAGTCCGTCCCAGGCGACGTACAGCCAGTTGTCCACCGACTGGCTGTCGAGTGCCCGGGTGGTCTTGCGGTTCCCGGTGAACGAGATGTAGGGCAGCTCGTCCAGCCTGTCCAGCAGGTCGGCGAAGGCTGTCGGGTAGCTGATGGCCGGGGCGTCGGTCGGGGTGTGGGCGGTGGCGAACCCACCGACGGACTCCAGCCGCTCGCGCAGATAGCGGATGAGCCGCTGGGACTCCTTGACCCGGTCGTACAACTCCTCGTTCTCGCCCCGGAGTTCGTCGCTGCCGCGTTCCGTCTTCGCGAGTTCCGCGTACAGATCGTTGATCTCGTCGACCCGTATGGCCTCGGCCCGCTCGGCTTCGTCCAGCAGCGCGGTGAGCGCGGAGTTCTCGGTACGGAGCTGGTCGATGTCCGCGGCGGCCGGGTTGGGCCGGGGGCGCGCTCGATGGCGCGGGACGCTGAGCAGCGCGGTGGGCAGCGTGTGACGTGAGGCCATCCGTTGCGGAAGCGCGGCCAGGATGGACGCGGCCCGGTGGACGCCGCTCTCGATGGTCCGCCGGGACATCACAGGATGCCGCTGCGCGTCCGGCTTCCAAGCCGGGTCCAGCCCGGGGACGTACGTGCGGACACCGCCGCCGAACACCGGGTGGTACTCCAGTTCGGCGTTGAACTTGGCCTGAGCCTCCGGTGTGAGGATGTAGAGGACGGCCAGCCCGTGCAGATTGCGGAACAGTGGCTCGACGACCTCCCGCGACCAGCCGTCGGCATCCTTGCCGTACGGCACCGTGGCGACGACGACGGGCATCCGCCGCTGGTCGTCGCACAGCTCCCCAAGCAGGTCGTCGATGTCGTCGGCCTCGATGAACGCCGGCGCGGTGGCGACGTCCGCCTGGCCGTCGCGTGCCTCCAGGCGGTCGAGGAGGGAGCGGACCAGGTTCGGTGTGTTGGCACGGGTGGGGTGCTGGCCTTCACGGGCCGGCTGGTGCTCGATGTCGACCTGCAACCAGGTACGTCCCTCGTCCTCGGGCAGGCCGGCGCGCACGACCAGGGTCGACTGCCAGGTACCCGAGGTGGCGGAGGGCGTCTCGCGCATGCGCCACCGGCTGTACGCACCGTTCAGGCCGGATTCCGAGTCACGGTCGAGCGTGGCGTGCGGGGCGATCTCGGTCCGCCCCTCGTCCAGCCCGGACGGGTCGTATGCCTTGCTGCGGAGCCATTCGATCAGCTCTCGCTCTGCAACGGCGCAGGTGTCGACATAGTTCTGCTCGGTCGAGACCACCATGCGGTAACCACGCGGTTCCATGACGATCATCCCCCCAAAGATGTGAGACGTGCAGGGTGGTGCGTGTGGTGTGTCGCGTCCTGGGCTACGACCCGTCGGTGGGCGTGTAGCTGAGGGCGGCACGGTTGAGACAGCGGTCGCCGAGGTCGCGAACGGGCGCGGGCTTCGGCTTCGGCGGTGCGGCTTTCGCCGCGGACTTGGTGACGGCCTTCTTACCACCGGCCTGCGCGGCGGGTACGGGCTTCTGCTTTTTGGCACTCTTCGCGCTCTGGGCCTTCTTGGCCGCCGGTGTGCCGCGTGCCTCGAACCGCCTGCGCAGCTCCGAGAGTTGCGCGCGCTCCTGGACGGTCTGATCGGCAGGGAGCGCGTTGACGATGGCCCGGGCCCGGCTGAGCCCGTACCGTGCCTGCGGCCAGCGCTTGGCGTTGATCGCGGTACGCACCACGCCGAGGGTCTGCTGGAGCGCCTTCACCTTCGCTGCCTGCCGCCGGGGAATGGGTGACTCGGCCCCACTGCTCCTCCGCTGCCCGGCCGCACGGGTCCCCCAGTCCGCGCCCGAGGTCAGGACGACGGACGAGCGCGGATTGCTGCTCTGGCTTCTGCGTACCACGTTGCGGTGGTTCCTTGGGTGTGTCTGGGCGGGTCAGCCGTGCCGGGGGCCCTGGCCGGGGGGCGGGGTGAGGGTGGAGCGGTAGGTACCGGACTCGCCTTCGGTGAGCGGGGTCTCCGGGGTCACGCCGGCGGCGGCCATGCGGTCGTACTCGGCGAGGACCAGCCGCTTGGTGCGGTACTCGCCGAACTTGGCGATCTCGTTGTTTTTCAGGCCGCCCGACTCCGACTGGAAGGACTCCAGGATGTAGTCGGTGTCCTCGCGGGAGATCCCGTAGAGGTGGAAGAAGTACGCGTCCAGCTCGGCGCGCAGCTGCGCGCGGCGGTCCTCGTCCCACTGGAACGGTTCGCCCTCGTCGCCGAGGTCGCGGGCGAGTGGAGTCATGTCATAGGCGGTGTAGACGAGTTCCAGGATGCGGGGAAGGAGGAAGGGGAGGTGGGGTTCGAGGGTGGTGGGGGTGGGGACGGGGAGCTGCTTCCAGATGAACGGTTTCATATGAGCGTCGCTGATCTTCTGGCGGCTCACGAAGTCGAAGACCAGGGAGGACTGGGTGGCGACCATCGTTGCGACCAGTGGAGGCGCGACGCGGGGAAGCATCAGGGTGTAGGTGTTGCCTACGGCCGTGCGCGGAAGGAAGGCGGGGATGGCGCTACGTTCGTTGGTGAAGTAGGTGATGTCACGCCACCCCAGCAACCATCCGTGAGGCCAGTGCACTTCAGCGAGACGCCTATTGACGCCACGCTCCGCAGTGTCCTTACCTCGGCGGACCGTGGCGATGAGGCCGTCTTCCAGGATCCAGTATCGGGGGTCTGCGTAGGTTGCGGGGTTCGCCTTCTCCGAGGTGCCGATGCGGCGGCGGTCCTCGTTGCCGGTACCGGTGTATGAGTTCCAGCGGTGGTCGAAGAGGTGTGCCATCTTGCCCTCGTACAGCGGCAGCATCCGCACCCCCTTCCGTTCGAAGACGTTGCCGCGAAGTTCCCACCCCTCAGCCTTGAGCCTTTCGCGGCTGCGGAAGAGGTCGGAGTCGTCGGTCATGTTGAAGAGGTGCTTGAAGGCCATGCCCCAAGGGTTGCCGTCCCGGCGCCCCTCGTTCCACAGCACGGGCACACGCCGGTGTATGCCAGCCACGAGGTCTGCGTCCCGCTGGGATTTCAGCTTGGGGAGGGTGCCCGTGTTGGGATTGATGATCGCTAGGTCCTCAGGCCTCAGCGCTACGACTCGGTCCTGGTTGTGGAGATCTGTGACATCAGACATGGAGAAGCCGAGGCGCGCTGCGTCTGCTTGGATTCCGCGGCCGGTCACGGAGAGTAGACAGAATGACTGCTTCGAGTCGATGTCGAACCATTTTCCACCCTTGGGAAGCGCTGGAGACTTCGGGCGTCTGACCTCAAAGTCGTACAGCGAAGCCAGTACTCCCCGTCGCATGAAGTCCGCGAACAGATGTTGGGCGCCCGCGCCCGTCGCGACTGCCGTCGGCAGGATCAAGCCGAAGCGTCCTTCGGGCGCGACCAGGTTTGCCATTCGCTCGGCGAAGAGCTGGTCCGTCTGGAGGGAGTTGACGCCCTTGACCGTCAACCCCTTCGCGCACAGCGGGGACACTCCCGAATCTCCTGCGAAGTGGAATGTCCCCTTGACCGCGCGCCGAGCCTGGCGGTACCGCTTACCGGCCTCCGGGTTCTCCTGCTCCCACTCGGCGATACGGGTACGGCGGGCCGTGCCGGAGATGTCGGCGATCTCGGGGGCTACCACGCTGAAGTACTGCTTGTCGTGGAAGTCGACCTTGTCCCACGGCGGGTTGCCCACCACGCACGTGAACCCGCCGTTCCACCCCGTGGTCGGGTCGATTGCGGCTACATTCGCCGACGCGCCGCCGCCCTCCGGGACCGAGAAGATTTCGGGGAACTCCAGGTGCCAGTGGAAGAAGGTGTACTGGTCGCGCAGGCGCACGATCTCGTCGTGGGTGGACTTCGGTGCCGCGTCGCCCTCGGGGTCCTCAAGCCCCCGGAACACCTTGTGGGTGATGGTCGGCGGCGCGTCTTCGTGCTTCACCCAGACGAAAGCTGCGCACCAAGCATCTGCCAGGTGCAAGGCGTGCAGGTACTCGGCCGAGGTCGACCAGTCGCGGTAGGCGGCCTCCTTGCGGCGGATGTCGGTAAGGTCGTCGGCCGGGGCCGCGGTGATCCGACGCAGCCCGCGGGCGAAGGAGGCGTTGGCGACCTTCGTCTCCGTCTCGATCTCGAACAGGCCGTGCTGGCCCTCGCGTTCGAGGGCGTTGCGGGCGAGCAGCGACCGCGCCCAGGTTTCGTCGTCGCCCTCGGCCTTCTTGAACGCCTTGTCCGGGATGCCGTCCCGCATCAGGGCCGGGGCCGCCCCGATCAGGCCGTTGCCGTGCTTGATGTGCGCGTCCAGGAAGCTGAGGGGCTTGCCGGGCTCCATGGCCTCCAGCCACAGGGACACCTTGGCCAGCTCGACGGCCATCGGGTTGAGGTCCACGCCGTACACGCAGCGCGCGACGACCTCGTGAAGGGCGTGGCGCACGGTCTCGGCCGTGGGCTCGGGGTTGCGGTCGCGGACGGCGGCGACGTGCTTGGCGATGCGGCGGGCCGCCGCCACGAGGAAGTGGCCCGAACCGCACGCGGGGTCGCATACCGTGAGGGAGAGGAGTTCCTCGACGATCGTGTCGGCGGGGTCCAAGCGGCCCTCGGCGCTTGCCCGCTGCTCGCCGCGCTTGACGGCGTCGTCTATCACCGGGTTCAGCGTCGAGTCGAGCAGGGTCTCGGTGAGCGCGGTCGGGGTGTAATAACTTCCGGTCTTCTTACGGTCGTTGCCGATGCGGTCGACCAGTTCGAAGGTGCGGTCGGCGGCGCTGTGCTTGGGCACCAGCTCCAGCAATGCCTCGTACACGGACCCGAGTTCCTCGGCGCCCATGTGCAGGTAGTCGACGGGCCGCCAGCGGGCGGAGCCAGAGTCGCGCATGCGGGCCAGGTGCTTGACCGCCTCGAACAGGTGGCGGTTGGCCAGTCGCGCACCGCGCAGGGGCTCGTCGGCGGGGCCGTCGTTGAAGAGGCCGCCGAGTCCCTTGAGACCCAGCTCTGGGCGGCCCTCCTCGGAGCCCAGCGCCTCGATCAGCAGCTCCAGGGCACGGTACTGGTCGTCGTGGGCGGTACCTAGGCGGCGCAGGGCCCGGCGGCGGAGGCGGGCGGTCGAGAAGTAGCGGGTGAAGCGATCGCGGGTCTGTTCGTCGGCGTCGGGGTCGAGCAGGGCGCCCCGGTCCTCGGCGACGAAGAGGAAGATCATGCGGTAGACGAGCCGGAGCAGCGCTGTCTGGAAGGCGTGGACGTCCAGGTACTCGCGGAGCTCGTTGTTGTGCGGGTGGCTCAGGAACCCGGTGCCGAGGACGGTGAGGGCTGCCTGGACGCCGTCGCGGAAGTGGTCCAGCGCCCGGCTGCCGGACTCGATGGCGACCGTCCGCCACTTCTCCAGCCAGCACCCCGAAGCCGCCGCCCCCTCCGCCACCTCGAACCGCGACGCGTGCAGGACGCAGTACAGCAGCACGAACTCGCTGAACAGCTCGCCGTCGAAGATGGCTTCCAGGTCGAAGTCGACATAGGCGGCGGTGGCGAAAGACGAGGTGTCGCGCAGCAGGCGCAGGCGGCGGCCGTTGGTGAGGACCGCCCACAGGTGGGCCTCGGTGCGATTGAGGCAGTCCTGGAGCATGGACTGCGGGGGGACCTGGCCGGAGGCTGGGCGCTTGTCCAGCTCCTGGTTCCAGGGGATGAGATGAAGCAGGGCCGGGCCGTGCCGGTGGGAGACCGGAAACCGCTTCTCCGGGTCCGAGTCGGCCGGGATGCCCGCCGCGCCGACCTCCGTCAGCGCGCCGAAGTCCAGCTTGCGGAAGAGCTGGGCGAGCCAGTCGGTGCCCGCCCGGCCGGTGGGGTCGGCGGCGGGCGCGCCGGTCACGGCGTCGGCGGGCAGGGCTGTGCGCAGATCATGCCAGAGCGGCTTGAGGTACTCCCAGGCGCGCTCGGCCTCGTCGCGCACGGGAACCGAGGCGGGAAGGCCGTAGTCGGCGGACTTGGCGCCCGGCAGGTTCCGCGCCTCGGCGATGCGCAGCAGCATGTCGGCGGGGAGCAGCCCGCCGACCGTGGTGACGGCGGTGAAGGCCAGGGCAGTGCGGGTGGCGGCGGACATCAGGCTTCGGCTCCGGACACGGTAGAGGCGGACGCGGCCGACTGCTGCGGCGGCACGTACACGTACACGCCGAGGACGTCGGCGGGCTCCTGCGGGACGACCTTCAGGCCGCGGACGATCTCCTCGTTGGCCTTGCGGACCCGACGGTGCGAGGCGTCGAGTTCGGTGGCCAGGCGGGCGCCGTACTTGGTGAGGTGGGCGGCAAGGTCCGGCAGCCCGTCCAGATCGCGGGTGATCTGGTTGCGGGCCCGCTGCTCGTGGGTGTTGGCGGTGGCGCGGGCCGCGAGGAGGGCGGCGGCCGCGTCGTCATCCAGCCAGCGGGCGCGCGACGGCAGGCCCTCGTAGGCGAGCAGGCGGGCGTCCTCGGCGACCAGCTGCCGTTCGCCGGTGCGGGACGGCAGGGTGAGGTGGAAGCGGTAGCGGACCAGGAGGAGCGTGGTGCGGGTGGTCACCGCGTCCGTGGTGACGACGCCGCAGCGGCGGGCCGGGCGAGGGCCGAGGGCGTTCGCGTCCAGCGCCGAGTCCAGGACGTACGAGGCGACGGCCCCGATCGCCGGGTCGGTGCGGACCAGGGCGGCCTCGCCGCGGGCGGTGGCGGGGGAGCCGCGGAACGGGATCTCGCGGTCCTCCTCGACGAGCCGGCCGCCGAGGACGGCGGCGAGCGCGTCGCGCAGCCCGGCCGGGGTGCCGCCGACCTGGGCGGTGAAGTCGCCGGTGCCGTCGCGCGGGTCACGGACCAGGGCGTCCAGGTCGCGCAGCGCCTCCAGGGCGAAGCCGCGGACCTCGTCGGCGCCGCCGAGCGCGGCCCGTACGGCGGCGACCTCGCGGGCCACCTCCTCCGGGTGGATGGCCCGCTGGGCGTACTTGGAGCGGGATGTCTTCTCCCGCTCGGCGGCCGAGTTCCACTCGCGCTCGATGCGGGCGAAGGACTCCTGGTTGCCGTCCAGGTCGAACAGGCTGTCCTGGCTGCCCTGCCGTCCGTGCAGCAGCAGCCACTCCACGACGGCGTCGGTGACGCCGGAAGCGGTCTCGTCGGGCACGGAGACGGAGATGCCGAGGTCCTTCTTGATCTGCCGGTGCTTCGCGAACAGCACCTCCAGGACCTTGCCGTCGATGCCGTTGTCCTCGCCGAACATGGTGATGACACGGACCTGGTCGCGCTTTTGGCCGTACCGGTCGACGCGGCCCTCGCGCTGGTCGTGGCGGGTCGGGTTCCAGGCCAGGTCGTAGTGGACGACGGCGTCGAAGTGGTGCTGGAGGTTGACGCCCTCGGACAGGCAGTCGGTGGCGATCAGCACCCGGCGGACGGCCGGGGCGTCGCCCTCCTCCGCGGCCTCGGCGGCGAGCTGCTCGATGCGCTCCAGGCGTTGCTGAGGGGAGAGGGTGCCGGTCACGGCGGCGATCTTCGTCTTCTTGCCGAGCTTGCCGTCGAGCTGCCCGGCGAGGTACTCGGCTGTGGGGATGTAGCGGCAGAAGACGATCGGGTGGTAGCCGTCGGCGATCAGACCCTTCAGGTGCCGGGTGAGCGCCTTCAGCTTCGCATCCTCGGCCGGGCCGACCAACTGCGCGGCGCGCTCGGCGAGTTCGAGCAGCCGGGCGCCCGCGTCCTCCGTCTCGGCGGCGCCCGGCGCGACATCCATGCCCTCCAGCCGGTCGTTGTCCGCGGAGTCGGCGGCCACCGGGGCGCCCAGCACGTCCGCCTCGTGCGCGGTGCGGGCGGCGGCGGACTCGGAGCGGGTCTTCAGGGTCTGCGCGGCGGCCGCCGGCGAGGAGACCATCGAGCGCAGCAGCGCGATCACCGACCACCAGGCGATACGGGCCTCCCGCTTGCCCTGCTCGCCCGCCGCCTCGACACGGTCCCGCGCGTAGGCGATGGCGTCGTCGAGCAGCGCCCGGTAAGCGGAGGTCAGCCTGTACGGCTCGTCCTTCGTCCAGCGGTCGGACGGGAAGGCGGTCCGCTCGGCCAGGGAGTCGTCGGCGAGGCCGTCCTCCTTGGTGAGGTAGTCGCGGACGTCGGCGCGCTTGCGGGCCACGAAGTGATCGGCGAGCTTCGCCCGCCCCACCGGGGACTCCAGGTCCAGCGTGGCCAGTTCGGGCCGCACCAGGCCGAGCAGATTGCGGAACGCGGACTCCTTGCCGGAGTGCGGGGTCGCGGTCAGCAGCAGCAGATGACGGTCGGCGTCGGCGGAGACCCTCCGCAGCAGCTCGTAGCGGAGCTGGTGGGAGGAGGACGACGCCCCGCCCTGCGCGGCGTCGTCGGCGGCCACACAGGTGTGCGCCTCGTCGACGATCACCAGGTCGGGGCAGTGCCGTACGAAATCCTCGCGGTGGCGGGTCGACTTGATGAAGTCCGTCGAGATGATCGTGAAGGCGTGCTTGTCGAACAGGGACTGGCCCAGCTCCAGGCCGCGCTCCAGACGCGACACCGTGGAGGCCAGGACCAGTTCGGCGTCGATGCCGAACTTCTCCCGCAGCTCGCCCTGCCACTGTTCGGCCAGTGCCGGTGAGCAGAGCACGGCCAGCCGGGTCGCCTCGCCCTGCGCGAGCAACTCCTTGGCGATCAGACCCGCCTCGATCGTCTTGCCGATGCCGACGTCGTCCGAGATCAGCAGCCGCACGGTGTGCTGCCGCAGCGCCATCAGCAGCGGAACGAGCTGGTAGGCGCGGGGTTCCACGGCGATCGACGCCAGCGAGCGGAACGGGCCGGCACCCGACCGGAACCCGATGCGCAGCGCCGTGCGCAGCAGACCGGCGGCGCGCTGGTCGCCCAGGTCGGCGGGGCTCGGCGCCGCGAACTCGGCGGGACGCACGTCCTCGAACGTGGGGAACACGGCCGCGATGTCGTCCTCGCTCCCGCCCAGCGGGCGCAGCACCAGCATGTCCGCGGCGCTCTCGGGCAGCACCACCCATTCCCGGCCGCGGGCGGCGACCAGCGAGCCGGCTGTGTACGTGAGGCTCATGAGATGTCTCAGTTCCTAGAGGTCGAGAGGGGGCGAGGAGTCAGCGGAGGTGGAAGTATCCGGCGTTGTGGTCCGCGATGGCGTCCCAGTCCGCGTCCGTCGGGAAGCGCACGACGTCCCAGCCGGCCTCCTCCAAGCGGTAGCCGGCCTCGATGTCGCGGGTGGAGTCGGCGGTCTGGCCGGGGACGTCGACGAACACGGCGAGGAGGTCGGCACCGCCCAGACGGAAGACCAGGTCGGGGCAGGCCCCCGCCCCGTCGACGAAGGTGTTGACCTCGTCCGGCAGCCGGTAGCCCATCGCCCGCAGCCAGCCGAGCAGGTCGCCCTGTGCGACGAGGGCCGCCAGATCCGACTCCACCGGGGTCGGCGCGGACGCCGGAGCGCTGCCGGACGTGCCCGGCGCGGTGTTCGCGCCGCCGGCCGCGGGGGTGAGCCTGCGGAACCGTTCGCTGCGGGACTCGCCGCGGTCCTCGCGCTCGGTACGGGCGTCGGCCAGCAGCTTCAGCAGCGGGCGGGCTGCGTGCCGGCTCAGCCTGCGGTGGTGCGTCTGGTTGGCGTACGTCAGCAGGCAGGCGTAGCAGCCCCGGGCGCACTTCTCGTCGTCCGTCGGACCGCCCTCGTCCTCGCCGGTGTCCGGGTCGAAGTGGCAGAGCTCCAGGGCGGTCCGGGCGGCCCGGGAGAGGGCGTCCTTGTCGTGCTGGATCCGGCGCAGCACACCTGCGCCGCCCTCGGCGGCCTCCGTGAACAGCATGCGGCGGCGCGGACCGTCGTCCGGTGGCAGCAGCTCCGCCGTCAGCTCGGAGTCCTCCAGCTCGAACGCCGCCTCGATGCCCCGCTCCAGCGCGTACAGGAACGACAGGGCCACCGGCTCGGGCTGCGGCTCGTCCAGGGTGACCACGAGGATGTTGCGGCGGTCCTCCACAAAGGGCAGGACCCGCTTCTTGCGGCGCTTCTCGTTGCCGTCCTCGTCGACCACCGGCATGCCGGTGCCCTCGATGGCGTCCGCGGCGGCCCGGTCGTTGAGCCAGCGGCCGTCGCCCAGGTCCAGCCAGTAGCCGTCCGGCTCGCCCTCCTTGTCGCGGACGCGGCCGAGGTTGGTGATGCGGACGGTCGCCGAGTCGCCGTAGTCCAGGTCGAGGACCGGCGCGCCGTCGGCGTCGGTGACGTGCGAGGTGAGGCGTCCCTTGCGGGCGCCGTGGTCCTGGAACGCGTACGAGGTCTCCAGGCGGAAACCGGCCCGGCGGCGCTCCTCCTCGTCGGAGGAGATCCGCTCGCGCGGCGTGGTGTACACGGTGTGCAGGTGGAGCAGACCGGTGCGCTTGCTCCCCAGTTCCTCCCCGCACATCGTGCACTGGTCGGCGCCGGGCCTGACGGCGTAGTGGTAGCCGCAGCCGTCGCAGCGCCGCGCCTCCGCCGTCGCCAGGTCGCCCGATGCGTCCGGCGGCAGCTGCACGCGGGTGACCTGGTAGCGGGCGCCCTCGTGGTAGATGAGCGCACCGGGGCCGAACTCACGGATCGCGAGGAACCGGGGGCGCTGCAGATAGTCGCCGTCGGCGTTGCGGCGGTTGCCGGAGCGCGGGATGTAGGCGGCCAGCGGCAGCCGCGGGAAGCTGTAGCCGGGCAGGAACCCCTCGGACGCCAGATAACGGTACGGATTGAAGTCGCTCATCACCGACTTGCTGTCGGATGAGCGGTTCAGCAGCAGGTTCGTCTGTGTCTCGGCCTCCCGGCGCCGGGTGCGCGCCCGGCCCTGCTCGCCCGGGGAGAGGGTGTGGTCGACGACGCGCTTGTTCTGCTCGTACTGGTCGATGACGGCTGCCCGGAACAGCTGGCGCCACCGCTCGAACGAGGCGTCGAACTCCTTCGGGGCCCGCTCGATCCGGTCCTCGATCCACTCGTCGTACCACCAGGTGGTCGACTCGAAGTCCGCGATCAGGGGGGCGAGGACGGTACGGGCGGCGGCGGCCGCGCGCCTGCGGGCGTCCTCGTCCCAGGACTTGTCGCTGATGTGGGAGAGGAGCGGCAGCTGCATCTGCGGATCGGGGCGGTCGCCGGCGTCGGGGTCGTAGGCGACGTCGACGACGTCCGGGATCGCGGTGCCGAGCTTCATGTCGGTCTCCGCCAGCCAGATGCCCTGCAGATGGGAGCGGACCAGGTCCTCGTTGGCCAGGTCCAGGCGCGGCGGGGCCACCTGCCCCGACACCATGTCCTGGGAGCGGCGGAAGTAGTACTGGTCGTGGCTGTTGCCCGTCGCGCAGTACGTGGTCACCAGCGCGGGCTGACCGGAGCGGCCCGCCCGGCCCGAGCGCTGCGCGTAGTTCGCCGGGGTCGGCGGCACGTTACGCATCATCACGGCGTTGAGCGAGGAGATGTCCACTCCCAGCTCCATCGTCGGCGAGCAGTACAGCAGGGGCAGTTCGGCGTCACGGAACTGCCTCTCGCGCTCCAGCCGGTCTTCCGGGGTGACCTGCGCGGTGTGCTCCCGCGCGTACAGTCCGGCCAGCTCGGCGGCCGCGGTGCGGTACAGGTCGCGGAAGAACGGGTTGACGCGCGGGCCCTCGCCGCTGCTGTAGGTGCGTGCCAGCGGGTCGACCGTGCCCCGCTCGCCGTTCCCGGCCCGCCAGACGAGGGTGGCGGCCGACACCCGGTAACCGGTGCGCTTCTGCTCCGCACGGCGGCGGTAGGCCGGGCCGGAGTGCTCGGGGGTTGCCTCCACTTCACGCACCAGGTCCGCGTCACGCAGCACCTTGAGCAGGTCCTCGATGACGGTCTGGACGTCGTCCAAGGACATGGACGGATCGCGCAGTTCGGGCATGTTCCGCCGCAGGTACTTGCCGAATTTGCCGCGGGCCGACAGGAACAGCGCGGAGCGCTCCATGCCCGGCCGTGAGCCGTACGGGTAGGCGGTGCCGACGGTCGGCCGGTCGCTCTCGCCCAGCACCCACGGCCCGGTGAGGCGTTCCTCGCTGGCCCGCTGGAGGGTGTCGAAGTCGTCACGGAAGTACTGCACGTCGATGGCGAGGGCACGCCGCATGAAGTCGAGCAGTGTACGGGCGATCTCCTCGCGCAGCGCCGGGTCGGCGTCGCGCAGCACGGCGTGGGCTGACTGCCAGCGATCCGGCCGCGCGGCGATCCAGCCCAGGTCCTCGTAATCGATCCGCAGCAGCCCCGTCTGCTCCAGATTCGGCATCGTGATGCGCCAACCGCGCTCCAGGTCGCGATAGAGGCGGTACCCGACGACGTCCCGGAACGCCTTCGTCGCCCGCCGCTCCATCGACGGAGCTAGGTCCGCGCCGGCCGCGTACTCGCGGGGCGCCAGGCCCATCACATCGGTGACGGCCTCGGCGAGGTCGTCGTGGCGCAGCCCCTCCTCACCAGCCCGCACCGCTGCCTGGTATAGGGCCCCGCGCAACTGGGTCACCTGAGCGAAGTCGTTGAAGTGCCCGGCCTGCAGCGAGGCGTCCTGCCGGTTGTCGACGAAGGTGAGAAGCTTGCGCGCCTTCTTGCCCAGGCTCTCCTCGGGTACCGCCCGCAGGGACTTCACGATCGACGCGGAGATCAGCGAGGTGGCCGAGGAACGCCCCTCCTGGTCCAGGGTGGCCAGCTTGGCGAAGTCCCGGCCGCGGGTCTGCTCGTAGGAGACCTGGCAGTGCACGCAGAACAGGAACGGCGCCGGGACGAACGCGGCCACCAGCCCCTCGCCCGACTCGTTGCCGTGGGCGTCCACGACGACGCGTTTGGGCAGCCGGGGCCGGTAGGACTTCCTGACGACTGTCACACCCTGCGCGTCCGGCTCCAGCCACGACTCCGGCAACCGTCTGTCGTCCACGGCCTTCTGCGGATCGGCCGGCCACTCGTAGTCCTCGCCGGGCATGCCCAGGTACAGATAGCCCTCGCCCTCACGGCCCCCGGAGGCGGAGGTGTCCCGGCGCGGCTCGTACCGGAACGCGCCGCCTTCCTCGGTGCGCCAGACGGTCAGGTACTCCTGGCCGCACTCGCGGCAGAACGCCAGCGGGAACAGCGGCTTGCCGTCGCTGTCCGGCTGCTCCAGCTGGTAGGTGCGGGTCAGCGGCCGGGTGAGCGGATCCTCCAGCGTCGTGTAGACGGTGTCGCCCTTGGAGAGGAACTGGTGCAGGCGGAACGCGAACAGCGGCCGCTCCGTTCTCGGGTTCTTGGCCTGCGCACCCGCCTCCAGCGTCGTCCGGATCGCCTCGCGCACGCTCTCCTCGGCCACCCCGGACTCGGCGGCCAGCTCGGCCGCCGCCTCCTCGACGGTGTCCGGGGCGCAGCGCCGCAGCCGCCCCGTACCCTCCTCGCGCTCCAGACCGAACCGGGACTCCACCCAGCGGGCCAGCGGATCCTTCGTCAGCGCCTCGTACGCGCGGGGTGCCGCCGGCACCCGAAGGCGCTCGGCGGGCACGGTCTCGGGGGCTTCGTCGGTCGCCCTGACCAGGGTCTCGCCAATGACCCGCTTCGGCAGCACGGTCGTACCGAACAGGCGGCCGGCGACCTTGGCCACCTCGCGCCGCTGGTTCTCCCAGGAGCCCTCGGTGGACATGGTCGCCGAGGTGCCGATGCACTGCAGGGTCGCGGAGGCCCGGCAGGCCTCACGGACCCGGCGGATGAGGAACGCCACGTCCGCGCCCTGCCGGCCCCGGTAGGTGTGCAGCTCGTCGAAGACGAGGAACTGCAGCCCCTCGGCCATGCGGATCAGGCTGGATCGGTCGTCCGGCCGGGTAAGCATCAGCTCCAGCATCACGTAGTTGGTCAGCAGGATGTCCGGAGGGTTCTTGCGCAGCTCGCGGCGCTCCTCGGTGGACTCTTGGCCGGTGTAGCGGGCGAAGGTGACCGGCTCGCGGCCCTTCCCGAAACCGTGGCGCAGGTACTTCTCCAGCTCTCCGAGCTGCGAGTTGGCCAGCGCGTTCATCGGATAGACGACGATCGCGCGCACCCGGCCGCCGGCGTCGGGTCCCGCCGCCTGACGCTCCTTCAATACGCGATCCACGATCGGGACGATGTACGCCAGCGACTTGCCGGAGCCGGTGCCGGTGGTGAGCACGTAGGAGTCGCCCGCCTGCGCGGCCTCGACCGCTTGCCGCTGGTGGAGGTGGAACGTCAGCGGCCGCCCGTCAGGACGCGGCGAAGTCTCCTTCTTGCCGGCCTGGAAGATCTCTGCGCACCTCGGGTGCAGCACTCCGTCCCGCACGAGGTCGGTGACCTGGCCGCCGTCGGCGAAGAACGGGTTCAGTGACAGCCACGGGTCGGGCCACTGCGACTTCGCCGCCAGGTCGTCCGCGATGAAGCCGTCGATCCGGGCGTCCCGGATCACCGTCGCGCTCTTGGTGAAGTTCTCGTACTCGCCGATCAGGTCGGCGTGGATGCCGAAGACGTCCATCGCCTCGGGCAGGCGCGGCTCCCTGCGCGGCACGGGTGCGGGCACGGCCGGGGCGGGCTCGGGAAGCAGGGCACGCAGTCGCGCCACTGGGTCCATCACCTGCCAGTGCGGGGCCAGCAGGGCGGCCGTGTCGTCCGGCGCGAACGCGAGCGGGATCAGCGTCTCACGGACCAGGGCGGCATTGTCCGGCCGTAGTTCGGCGTCCTTCTCCAGCAGACGGTCCACCAGCCGGACCAGCTCGGCGGGCAGGTCGGGGCGTACCAAGGTCAACAGTGGCGGCCGCTCGTGCTGGTGCTGTTCGGAGAGCTCGAAGGGGGTCCTGGCGGAGAACGGCGGCCGCCCGATCAGCAGCTCGTACAGGATGCAGCCGAGCGCGTAGAGGTCGGCCGACGCGGAGACCCGTTCGGCACGGAACTGCTCGGGCGCCATGTAGCGGGCCGTGCCGACGCTGACGCCCGTACTGGTCAGCCGTGTCTGGTCGGGATCGTCGACGACCGAACCCATACCGAAGTCGAGGACCTTGACGGTGCCGTCGCGGGTCAGCATCGCATTGGCCGGCTTCAGATCGCGGTGGACGACCCCGGCGGTGTGCGCGGCGGTGAGACCGGCAGCGATCTGCGCACCGACAGCGGCGACCCAGGAGACCGGGAGCTGGGGCTCCTCGTCGATGAGGTCCGCGAGTGGATGACCGTCCAGCAGCTCCATGGCCAGGTAGGGCAGACCGCTGCCGCCCGGCGTCCGGTCCACGCCGCCGTCGATCAGCAGGGTGAGGTTCGGGTGGCCCTGGGAGAGCATGCGCATGATCCGCACTTCGCGGCGGAAGCGGTCGATCTCCTTGCCGGACCCCGAGGCGTCGACCGCAATTCCGGTCCGGCCGCGCAACACGGTCTTGACCGCGACCTCGCGGCTCGGGGAGTCAGGGGCGGCCTGAAGGTCTTCGGCCCGGTGTACCTCCCCCATGTTCCCGCGCCCCACGATCCCCGTGATGCGGAACCGTCCGTCGACCGTTTCCAGGCCCACTGCCCCTCCCCGTTTCACCCGTCGCATGCAGGCTGGGTACATGCCGCAGCGAGCGTATACCGTCCCTTTTGGCGAGGATCCTACCTCTGTGTTGACGTTGTCAACAAGCTATTGGGTTCTTTGGGGTGCGACCAGCCTGGTGGAGGCTGACCGCAGGTTGTCGGGTGGAGCGCCTCGTCGGTGGAGTAAGTCCGGTCGAGCTGATGGTTCCGGCTGCGAAGGGTGGCTGTCTCGGGCCGGTTCATTGTGAGGGGGTCCGCCACGGAATCATTGGAGCGTGCGGTGGCAGAAGACCTGCAGGGTGGGGAGGCCGGGGCGATGTCGGCCTGGGTGTTTCCGCGGCTCCTCGGCGCAGCGAATGAGGGACAGGGGCCTTGGCGTCGACCTGACGGTCCGTTGGCAAGTCAGCAAAGAGTCAGTGTGAGTCCTGGAACACCCGACGACAGCTGACCGAACATGCGAATCGCTGTACTGTCCGGAGACCGCCCTTGACCTGCGTTGAGCAGGCAGGGAGCTGACAAATCTGGAGTTTCTTCATGTTTCGTACAATATTCAAGTCCAAGATTCACCGTGCCACCGTGACTGAGGCCGACCTTCATTACGTCGGCTCCGTCACCGTCGACGCCGCGCTGATGGAGGCGGCCGACCTGCTCCCCGGGGAGCTCGTCCACATCGTCGACATCACCAACGGTGCGCGCCTGGAGACGTACGTCATCGAGGGCGAGCGCGGTTCGGGCGTTATCGGCATCAACGGCGCCGCCGCCCATCTGATCCACCCGGGCGACCTCGTCATCCTCATCAGCTACGCCCAGGTCGACGACGCCGAGGCGCGCGCCCTGAAGCCGCGGATCGTGCATGTCGACGCCGGAAACCGGATCGCCGCGCTCGGCGCCGATCCGTCGGAGCCCGTACCGGGCAGCGACACCCGCAGGAGCCCCTACGCCCGTGCCGGCGAAGGGGTAGAGGCCGGCGCCGGCGCTCAGTAGGCGGGCCCGCTCACGGCCTAGCATCGCGGCATGCTCACACTGCTGCACACGTCCCCCGTCCACGTGCCGGTCTTCGACGCGCTGCGCGACCGGGGGCACCCCGGCCTCGAAATGCGCCATGTGGTCGACGAGGAACTGCTGGCCCTGGCCCGCTCCGGCGGGCCGCAGCGGACTCCGCGATCGCCGCGGTGCTCGCCAAGGCCGTCGGCGAGGACGGGGCCACGGCCGTGCTCTGCACGTGCTCGACCATCGGTGCGGCGACGGAGGCGTACGCCGCGCGGCTCGGCGTGCCCGTGCTGCGCGTGGACCGCCCGATGGCGGCCCTCGCCGTCGCCGCCGCGCCGGAACGCGACACCGTCCGTATCGCCGTGGTCGCCGCGGTGGACAGTACCTTCGGGCCGACCTGCGACCTGATACGGGAAGAAGCGGACGCGGCGGGGCGGTCGGCCGATATCCGCACCGTTTTGGCCGAAGGCGCCTGGAAGCACTTCGAGGACGGCGACCGGACCGGCTACCTCGACCTCGTCGCGCGGGCCGTCGACACCATCACCGGGGTGGATGTGGTGGTGCTGGCCCAGGCTTCCATGGCCGACGCGGCCGCGCGGGTCCGTAGTCACATCACCGTGCCCGTACTCTCCAGCCCGGCGCCCGGGCTGCGCGCGGCAGCCGCGGCCGTATCCCTCATTCCGGTTAGTCCCGGTCCCTGATGTGTGGCCCCGGCGGGCGCGGGCAGCCGCACGGGGAGAAAGTGGGTCCGTCATACAACGACGAGAGGCAGGAGGCCAGCAATGACTCTTCCCTACGCCGACCCCGTTACGCCGCCCCCCGGTCCGGGCCCCGGGCCCGCCCCAGGCCCGCTGCCGGATCCGGGCCCCCTGCCCGGCCCGGGTCCCGGCCCCGCGCCCGGTCCCGGCCCCGGTCCGGAGCCCGGCCCCGCCCCAGGTCCGGGCCCGACCCCGGCCCCGCCTCCGACCCCCGGCCCGGGCCCGGTTCCGCCCGGTCCGGCGCCCGATCCGATCCCGAAGCCGCCGGGGCCCGACCCCGTACCCGATCCGGAGCCGCAGCCCGGACCGACCGGCGTCTGACCGACCGGCGTCTGATCAGCCGGTGCGCACTTCCGACCGGTCACCGCCCCAGAGGGTGTGGAACGAACCCTCGCGGTCGGTGCGCCGGTAGGTGTGCGCGCCGAAGAAGTCACGCTGCCCCTGCGTGAGGGCCGCGGGCAGCCGCTCCGCGCGCAGCGCGTCGTAGTAGGCGAGCGCCGCCGAGAAGCCGGGCGTCGGCACGCCCCGCAACGCGGCGGCCACCACCACCGCACGCCAGTCGTCCTGCGCCGCGCCGATCTCCTCGGCGAACCCCTTGTCGGAGAGCAGGCTCACCAGCCCGGGTTCGGCGTCGTACGCGGCCCTGATCCGGTCGAGGAACGCCGCCCGGATGATGCAGCCCGAGCGCCAGATCGAGGCAACGGCCCCGAGGTCGATGTCCCAGTCGTACGTCTCGCTGCCCGCCCGGATCTGGTGGAAGCCCTGCGTGTACGACACGATCTTGGACGCGTAGAGCGCCTGCTCGACCTGGTCGGCGAAGGCGGCCGCCTCGGCCTCGCCCAGCGGCGCCGCCGTCGGCCCCGGCAGCCCGCGCGAGGCCTGTCGCAGATCCGTATGCCCGGACACGGAGCGGGCGAAGACCGCCTCCGCGATCCCCGAAACCGGCACGCCCAGATCGAGCGCGATCTGAACCGTCCACCGTCCCGTGCCCTTCTGCTCGGCCTCGTCCGCGACGACGTCGACGAAGGGCTTGTCGGTGGTGTCGTCGATGTGGGCCAGCACCTCGGCGGTGATCTCGATCAGGTACGAGTCGAGGCGGCCGGTGTTCCACGAACGGAAGGTCCTGGAGATCTGCTCGGGGCTGTATCCCGCGACGGCCCGCAGCAGGTGGTATGCCTCGGCGATCAGCTGCATGTCGGCGTACTCGATGCCGTTGTGGACCATCTTGACGAAGTGGCCCGCGCCGTCAGGACCGATGTGGGTGACGCACGGTGTGCCGTCCTTCGCCTTCGCGGCGATCTTCTCCAGCAGCGGGCCAAGCGACTCGTACGACTCCGCCGACCCGCCCGGCATGATGCTCGGGCCGTGCAGCGCGCCCTCCTCGCCGCCCGAGATGCCCGTACCGACGAAGTGGATGCCGAGCTCCCGCATCTCCTTCTCCCGGCGCCTGGTGTCCTCGAAGTGGGCGTTGCCGCCGTCGATGATCACGTCACCCGGCTCCAGCAGGGGCGCGAACTCCTGGATCACCGCGTCCGTCGGGTCGCCCGCCTTCACCATGACGACCAGGCGGCGCGGTCGCTCAAGAGCGGCTACGAAGTCCTCGGCCTTTTCGGCAGGAACAAACGTGCCCTCGTCTCCGAATTCCTCGACGAGGGCGTGCGTCTTGGCCGCCGTGCGGTTGTGCACCGCGACCGTGAAGCCATTGCGCGCGAAGTTGCGGGCGAGGTTGCTGCCCATTACCGCGAGCCCCGTTACACCGATCTGGGCCTTACCACTCATGTGTGAGCTCCTGGGGTGTCCGTGTCTGCGTCCGTAGGGATACGTACCAACGGACCCGGCTGTTCACCGATCTTCAAGCCGCGCGGCCCCTTCCGCATTCCGGCCGGGCCCGGACCGGTGGAAATTCGATTGAAGGGAAGTCAATATGCCAGCGGCAGTGGAGAGTTAGCCGTTTGTGCCCTTGTCATGCCTCGTGGAGGGCCGTACTTTTGCCGATTGCGACGTGTCCGACGCGTAAGTGGGGGGAACCGAGCCATGGCCGCATCCGGTCGACACCGCCGATACCAGCCGAGCCGTATCAACCGTGCATCGCTGACGGTCACGGCCGGCGGAGCCGGGATAGCCCTGCCGCTGGTCGCTTCAGGACCGGCAGATGCCGCATCGGTGGATGTCTGGGAGAAGGTCGCGGCCTGCGAGTCGACCAACGACTGGAAGATCAATACGGGCAACGGCTATTACGGCGGGCTGCAGTTCAAGCAGTCCACCTGGCAGGCGTACGGCGGCACGGCGTACGCCGCGCGCGCCGACCTTGCCACAAAGGATCAGCAGATCGCCGTGGCCGAGAAGGTGCTCAAGGGACAGGGGCCGACGGCCTGGCCGCTGTGTTCCGTACGGGCCGGCCTGACCCGGGGTGGCGGCGCGCCGGACGTCAGCACCGGGCCCAAGGCCGCCCCCAGGACGGCGACGCAGTCCAAGAAGGCCTCGACCGGCACCGCCGGGCCCGGTACCAAGGATCCCGGTCCGGCGAAGGCGCAGGAGAAGGGCAAGGAGAAGGGCGAAGCGAAGGGCAAGGGGAGGGCACAGGAGAAGGGGAAGGCGAAGCCGAAGCCGAACGGCGCTGCGAACACGTACACCGTGGCCAGTGGCGACACCCTCTCCGCCATCGCGGACGCCGAGGACGTGAGCGGCGGTTGGCGGAGCCTCTACACCGCGAATCGCGACGTCGTCGGCAGCGACCCCGACCTGATCCTTCCGGGGCAGCGGCTGTCTCTGGACGGCGCCGCGAAGAGACCCGAGCCGGGCACGAAGGCGAAGGAGAAGCCGAAGGAGGCCGGGAAGCCGAAGGAGGCCGGGAAGCCGAAGGAGGCCGGGAAGCCGAAGGAGGCCGGGAAGCCGAAGGAGGACGGGAAGGGGAAGGGGAAGGGGAAGGCGGAAAGGGGAGCCGGCACGAAGGCCGAAGCCGAGCGCGCCTCCGTCACCAAGCCTGCCAAGAAGGAGAGCAAGGCCCCGGCGCTCACCGCCCCCGTCGAGACCGGCCCCAGTACGCCCTACCGCGCGGCCGGTTCCTCCTGGGCCAAGGGCTACCACACCGGTGTCGACTTCCCGGTGCCCACCGGCACCGCCGTGAAATCCGTCGCTCCCGGCCGGGTCGTCTCGGCCGGCTGGGGCGGGGCGTACGGCTACCAGGTCGTCGTACAGCACGCCGACGGCAAGTACAGCCAGTACGCGCACCTGTCGGCGCTCACCGTCCGCGAGGGCCAGAAAGTGGGCGCCGGCCAGCGCATCGGCCGCTCGGGCTCCACCGGCAACAGCACGGGCCCGCACCTCCACTTCGAGGTGCGGACCGGGCCCGGCTACGGTTCGGACATCGATCCGCTGGCCTACCTCAGGGCGGGTGGCGTCACCATCTGAGTCCGTGCCTGCGGCCCGACCGGAACAAGCGCCCCTGCCAGTACTGCCGGTGCGGGCGCCAGTGCCTTCGGCGCAGGCGCCGCCGGTGACGCCGGTGATGTCGCCGCCGGCGGCGGTACGGCGGGCAGCCGCCGCTGCCGCTCGGTGTGCGCCCCGAGCCGCTCCGTCGTCAGCAGGATCAGCCCGCCTGCCGCGACGACCCCGCAGCCCAGCGCCAGAGCGGTACCCGTCGCGCCGTACCTGAAGTGTTCGCCGAAGAGCGTGATGCCCACGGCGGCCGCGACCACCGGGTTGACCACGGTGACCGTGGCCAGCGGGGCCGCCAGGCCGGCGCCCCGGTACGACGCCTGGGAGAGCATCATGCCCGCGGCCGCCAGCCCCGCGATCGTCAGCAGGCTCGGCAGCTGTCCTGTCAGTCCGGTCGTTCCCGTCAGTCCGCCGAGGCCGCCCGACGACGCCCAGTCGACAGCCACCGTCTTGGTGAACACCGAAGCGATGCCGAACGCGGCGCCCGCGGCCGTCGCCAGCAGGATGCTGCGTACGACGGCACGGTGCACCCGTTGCGCCACGAGGAACACCACCGCCACCGCGCTGAACGTCACCAGCCCCAGCGCCAGCCGCTCGCCGCCGCCCAGCGACTGTGCGTCGGCCGTGCCGGTCAGCGACAGCAGCCCCGCGAGCCCGGCCGACGCCATGATCGCGCCGCGCCAGGCGGCCGCGCCCGCCCTTCGGCGTACGAACACAGCCGCCATCGGCAGCGCGAACACGATGGTCAGCGCGCCCAGCGGCTGGACCAGACTCAGCGGCCCGTACGCCAGAGCCCCGACATGCAGCAGCGCTCCGAGCCCGTTGAGCGCGACGGCCGCCCACCACGCGCCGTGGCGCAGCGGGGCGTACGGGCGGGTCGGGGTGGTGGACGCGACGCGCTCCTGGACGATGGCCCCGGCCGCATAGGCGACAGCGGAGACCAGCGCCAGCAGCACGGACATCGCGAGAGCACTCATGCACTCCACGATGTCTCTTCAAAGCCTTCCCGTCGTCGTCCTTGAGCAGGCATTCGGACGTACTGCCGACGTAGTACGCAGTAGCCCTGAGGTCCTCCTCCCGGCGGTCTTCCCCCCTCCCACGGGTGGACACAGGGACCCCCGCCTCTCAGCACAGCGCCATGTGAGACTTTCGCGGGTGAAAGGGGCACGACCATGGACCTCGCAGACTGGGAAGAAGTGGCATCGGTGGGCGGATTCTTCGCGCTGCGCACCCGGACACCCGACGCGGGTGCGGGTGCGGACGCCGGTGCCGGTGCTCACGTTCCGCTCGCGCGGATCTACGCGGGTGACCTGGGCCCGCTGACGTTCCGCGTCGACAAGGTCGCCGCCCGGCTCGGCGCCCCCGAGCGCAGAGTCGCAGCCTCCATCGCGCATCTGGGACTCGCCGCCCGGCTGTGGTCGCTCGCCCTGGGGCCGGCCGCGCTGTACGGCGAATTCCCCGACCTCCCGCCGGACGATCTGCGGTGGAACCCCGACCTGACGTCGCCGCACGACCTGTGGCTGGCGGCGCCGCCGCGTCCGCTGCCCGCCACCGCCGACCGCATCCGCGAGGTGGTTCAGTACGGTCATCTCCTGCCCCTCGCGGACGCGTTCCGCCGGGACGGACGGATCTCACGTCCGCTGCTCTGGGGCAACGCGGGTTCGGCGCTGGCCGGCGCTGCCCGTGAGCTCCACGCCTGGGCAGGGAAGAACGGGCGCCCCGAGGTGGGGGAGCGGGCCCTGGAGCTGACCGCCGAGCTCTTCCGCCACCCGGACCTGCGTCCCACCGGCACTCTGGACGGCGCGGCCTTCCGCCGCCGCAGCTGTTGTCTCTACTACCGCTGCCCGTCCGGTGGCCTGTGCGGCGACTGCGTATTCGACCACTCTCCGCAGCGGTCTTCCGCACAGCCCGTATCTGAGTGACCATCAAGGGAGGGTGACGACGGGAGGACCGCGGTGAAGGTGGGACTGCTCACCCGTGAGTATCCGCCGGACGTCTACGGCGGCGCCGGGGTCCATGTCGAATTCCTGGCCCGGGAGTTACGGTCCCTCGCCGACGTCGACGTGCACTGCTGGGGCGCCGCTGACACGCTCGAAAAGGGTGTCAGGGGTCACCGCTTCGACGGCGTACTCGAAAGCGCCAACGAAGCCTTGCGCGCCTTCTCCGTCGACCTGTCGATGGCCGCCGCACTCGAAGGGTGCGACCTGGTCCACTCCCACACCTGGTACACCAGCCTCGCGGGCCACATCGGGAAGCTGCTGTACGGCATTCCGCATGTCATGACCGCGCACTCGCTGGAGCCTCTGCGCCCCTGGAAGGCCGAGCAACTGGGCGGCGGCTACGCCCTGTCCAGCTGGGCCGAACGCACCGCGATCGAGTCGGCCGACGCGGTCGTCGCCGTCTCGCACGGCATGCGGGCCGACATCCTGAGCAGCTACCCGGCCCTCGACCCCGACCGCGTGCGCGTCGTACACAACGGCATCAACACCTCGCTCTACCGGCCCGATCCGGACAAGGAAGTGCTGGAGCGCGTCGGCATCGACGAGGAGCGCCCGTACGCCCTCTTCGTCGGTCGGATCACCCGGCAGAAGGGCGTCCCCCATCTGCTCCGCGCGGCCCGCCGCCTGGACCCGGCCACGCAGCTCGTCCTGTGCGCCGGCGCTCCCGACACCCCGGCGATCGAGCGCGAGTTCCGCGAGCTCGTCAGCGAGCTGCGCGGCACCCGCGACGGGGTGCACTGGATCGCGCACATGCTGCCGCGCCCGGACGTCATCCAACTCCTCACCCACGCCTCGGTGTTCGTCTGTCCGTCGGTGTACGAGCCGCTCGGCATCGTCAACCTGGAGGCGATGGCGTGCGGCACGCCCGTCGTCGCCTCGGCGGTCGGCGGCATCCCCGAGGTCGTCGAGCACGGCGGCACCGGGCTGCTCGTACCGTACGAAGAGCAGGATCCCGAGGCCTTCGAGGAGGGCCTGGCGGATGCGGTCAACCGGCTGACCGATGACCGGAGCACCGCGATGCGGATGGGCGCGGCGGGACGGGAGCGCGCGGTGCGGGAGTTCGGCTGGGACGCCGTGGCCCGTCGCACGGTTCAGGTGTACGAGGAGATTCTGAAGTCCAAGTAGCGACGAGCAGGGGGCGCAGATGCGTGGTGGACCTTCGGTGCTCGGGATCGTACTGGCAGGCGGGGAGGGCAAGCGGCTGATGCCACTGACCGCCGACCGGGCCAAACCGGCGGTGACGTTCGGCGGCACGTACCGGCTCGTCGACTTCGTCCTGTCGAACCTGGTGAACGGCGACATCCTGCGCAACTGCGTACTGACGCAGTACAAGTCGCACTCGCTGGACCGCCATGTGACGACGACCTGGCGGATGTCCAGCCTGCTCGGCAATTACGTCACCCCGGTCCCGGCCCAGCAGCGGCTCGGGCCGCGCTGGTATCTGGGGAGCGCCGACGCGATCCTCCAGTCCCTCAACCTCGTGCACGACGAGCAGCCCGACTACATCGCGGTATTCGGGGCCGACCACGTCTACCGCATGGATCCCCGGCAGATGCTGCGACGCCACATCGAGAGCGGGGCGGGTGTCACGGTCGCCGGCATCCGCGTTCCGCGAACCGAGGCGTCGTCCTTCGGGGTCATCACGCCCGCGTCCGACGGGACCAGGATCGAGCGGTTCTTGGAGAAGCCCGCGGACCCGCCGGGCCTGCCGGGGGACCCTCGGCGTGTCTTCGCCTCCATGGGCAACTACATGTTCACCGCAAAGGTGCTCATCGACGCCCTGCACCGGGATGCCGAGGACGAGCGCTCGGTGCACGACATGGGTGGCTCGATCCTGCCCATGCTCACCGAGAGCGGGGTGGCGCAGGTCTACGACTTCGACGACAACCATGTGCCGGGGGAGACGGCGCGTGAGCACGGCTACTGGCGCGATGTCGGCACGCTCGACACGTACTACGGCGCCCACATGGACCTCATCTCCGCCCAGCCGCAGTTCAGCCTGCACAACCGGCGCTGGCCGGTCTACACCCACCCCGGGCAGCTGCCCCCCGCCCGTTTCGTGTCCGGCGGCATCGCGGGGGAGTCGATCGTCAGCGCGGGGTGCGTTATCGGGGGGCAGGTCACCCGGTCTGTGCTTTCGCCGGGGGTGGTGGTGGAGGAGGGGGCGGTGGTGCAGGGGTCTGTGCTGCACGACAACGTGCGAGTGGGCCGGGGAGCGGTGGTCCGGGGCTCGATCCTGGACAAGAACGTCGACGTACCGCCGGGGGCGACGATCGGGGTGAACCCGGAGCGTGACGAGCAGCTCTACACGGTCTCGAAGAATGGCGTCATAGCCCTGGGCAAGGGCCAGCCGGTCTCGTAGCCGTCCGGCCGCTGCGCGGGGCCTTTCCCCGCCCCGCCCCTTCCCGAACTGGGGCTCCGCTCCAGACCCCGCTCCTCAAACGCCGGAGGGGCAGGACGGTGCCGCTGAGCGGGAGGCCCCGCGCAGCGGTCGGAGCCAGTCACTCCTTCAGCGTGGCAAACTTGTGCGGGCGGCCGATTCCGGATACCGCCCGGACACAGGCATCAGCAACACGGCACAGAGGAGCGGCAGCGGCAGTGACGATGACAGAGGACAGTCCGGCGGCGTACGACAACATCCCGGACGGCCAGGACACCCCGGCGTTCGGCCCCGGCATCGACCCCGACCGCATGGCCGTCTGCCTGAGCGTGCTCGACGAGCTCGACAAGCTGGACGTCGACCACCCCGACGCCATCGCCGTACGCCGCGCCACCGCCGGCATCTACCGCACCGTGAAGCAGCGCCGCCGCCAGGAGCGCCGCGCCGCGAAGACCGCCCACGACAGGGCTGTCACCCACGCCACCGCCACCGGCTCCGCCGAGCGCATCGACGACGAGACGCAGGGCGTCCTGCCGTCCTCCTCGGCCACCGCCGAGATCGCGGGCATACTCCAGCGCCCCAGGTCCTGCTACATCTGCAAGACCCGTTACGTCGAGGTCGACGCCTTCTACCACCAGCTGTGCCAGCCCTGCGCCGCCGAGAACCGTTCCCGCCGCGACGCCCGCACCGACCTGACCGGCAAGCGCGCCCTCCTCACCGGCGGCCGCGCCAAGATCGGCATGTACATCGCGCTGCGGCTGCTGCGCGACGGCGCGCACACCACCATCACCACGCGCTTCCCGAACGACGCGATCCGCCGCTTCAAGGCGATGCCGGACAGCGACGAGTGGATCAACCGCCTCAAGATCGTCGGCATCGACCTGCGCGACCCGGCCCAGGTCGTCGCGCTCGCCGACTCGGTCGCGGCCGAGGGCCCGCTCGACATCCTGATCAACAACGCCGCTCAGACCGTACGCCGCTCCCCGCGCGCGTACAGCGAGCTGATCGGCGCGGAGTCCGCCCCGCTGCCGGCCGGTGAGCTCCCGGCCGCCGAGGTCATCGGCGCCTTCGGCTCCGGCGCTCAGCTCGCTCTGCCCACGGCCCGCCCCGAGGGCCTCACCGCCCAGCAGGTCACCGACCTGGCGCTGGTCACGGGCTCGACGTCGCTCGCCAGGATCGAGGCGGGCACGGCGATCGACGCGGGCGGGCTCGTACCGGACCTGGACGACACGAACAGCTGGATCCAGACAGTTTCCGAGGTCGACCCGGTCGAGCTGCTCGAAGTGCAGCTGTGCAACTCGACTGCGCCGTTCATCCTGATCAGCCGGCTGCGTCCGGCGATGGCCGCGGCCGCCGCGAAGCGCAAGTACGTCGTGAACGTCTCCGCGATGGAAGGCGTCTTCAGCCGCGGCTACAAGGGCGCGGGCCACCCGCACACCAACATGGCCAAGGCCGCGCTGAACATGCTCACGCGTACCAGCGCCCAGGAAATGCTGGAGTCCGACGGCATCCTGATGACCGCCGTCGACACCGGCTGGATCACCGACGAGCGCCCGCACCCGGACAAGATGCGGCTCGCCGAGGAGGGCTTCCACGCCCCGCTCGACCTGATCGACGGCGCGGCCCGCGTCTACGACCCGATCGTGCGCGGCGAGGACGGCGAAGACCTCTTCGGCGTCTTCCTCAAGGACTACGCCCCCGCCAACTGGTAGGAAGCAGACACTCGTTCACCAGTCCGGTGCGTGACGCCCCAGCCGGGGTCTTACGCACCGGACTTGTGCGTTGCGGCCACCAGTACAGCGTCACCGCCCGCCTCGGCCGGCGAGCAGATCAAGCGGGCGCGGCCTTCGGCTGAACAGGGCAAGAAGGGCAGTGGGCCGAAAGGTGACGTAAACCATCGAGCGGAACCGCGCTCATATGGGTACTCTGGTGGGCACGGACAGCCTCACCAAGGCCACTCCAATGTGAGTAAAACGGCGCCACCGCGACCGAACAGCCCTAACTTTCCTGACCCGCCGGGCGACCCGGTCGCCGCCTGCCAAGGCCGAGGCGATACGTCCGACGGGTTACGCGACACAGAGGAGTGCGCGGTGACGCCAGAGATGACAAAGCAGGACAAGCGGTCCCCTGAAAGCGGCGAACGGGCCGGCCAAGCCCGCCGCCGAAGGCCCGACGAACTGGGCAGCCTCGAAGTGTGGTCCCGCTCCGCCCCCATCAGGCTGGCGGGGTACGAAGAGGACCTGGCGGAGCCGCACATCCTGCCAGGAATCGACTGAGCGAACTCTGAGTGAGTCGGCGTCCCCCTGCCGGACCGACCCGGTCCGGCAGGGGGACGCCGACTTTCAGAGCGCGGCGCCCGTACCGGCCACGTACGCCATACGGCGGGTCAGTTCTCAGGGTCATCGGGACCAGGACGGTGATCTCGGGCGGTTTCTCAGCGCGGGCGGGCCGACGCCGGAGGCTCGACCTCCAGGAAGCGCCGCCGCCGTGGACCCCGGTACATCAGGGCCGTCCAGCCGAGGCGGCCCAGCTCGGCGGCGCACCCGGTCAGGGCCTCCTGCTCCTCGTGGGCGGCACCGCTGCCCGGCGGGCCGAGCCACTCCACGCGAGCCGTCCCCGGGCGCTCGCCCGCGCTGACGCGGTAGCCGGTCGTGGTGCGCACGCCGGCCGCGTCGACGGCGGAAGTAGCGATGCCGGCCGCCTCCAGCGCCAGGGCCACGGAACGTACGACCTGATTGATCTCCCAAGGCGCGGGGACGGCCTCCGGCGCGTCGGTGTCCGTGTTCGTCAGGCGCCTGATCTGCATCAGCCCCTCGAACGCGACCCGCACCTCGGCGGCCCGCTTCCCGTCCGGCGCGGCGGGCGCGGGGCCGTCACCGGTGGCCGCCTCGAAAGTTTCCGCCGTCATGGTCCCCGCCCGCTTCCCCGCATTCCGTATGAACGGCCGATCCGTATGAACGGCTGATTCTGTCAGGGCGACGCTCTGCGGGCGAGAGCCATCGGCGGCCGGAAGTCGCGGACCAGCGTGCGGTGCCACCAGGCATGGGTGTCCCGCAGTTCGCGCCAGGTGGTGAAGCGGTAGCGGTAGACCCGGGCCCGGACATGCGTGGGCGGGGCGTCGGGGAAGGGGTTGACGCGCAGCAGCCGCAGCGTCGCCGGGTCACCCGTCAGCAGCCGCTCGACGAACGGGTCGAACCAGGAGTAGGCGTATGCGGGGGAGAGCGCCGCGAACCACATCATCCAGTCGAGGCGCAGATGGTACGGCGCGAACTGGCGCGGCAGCCTGCGCGGATCGCCGGGTTTGCCCTTGAACTCGTACGCGCGCCACACCGTGCCCCGGTGCACCACAGGTTCGTCCGTACCCTCGACGACGATCTCCTGGCGGACCCGGCTGATGCTGCCGAAGGCGCCGTACGCGTTGACCAGATGGAGCGGATCGTAAGAACGGTTCATCGCCTGGCGCCGCGAGAACAGATTGCGCGCGGGCCGGTAGCTGAGGGCGAGCAGCAGCGCGGTGACGGCGATGACCAGCACCTCGTACCAGAGCGGGGAAGCGGGTAGGGCGGGCGCGGTGACCCACGGCGAGAAGTCGATCACGGACGCCGCCAGGACGATCGTCAGCCAGTTCAGCCAGGCGAAGTTGCCGGAGAGCACCAGCCACAGCTGCGTCAGGATCATCAGGCCGGCCGCCGCTCCCGCGACCGGCTGCGGCGTGAAGAGCAGCACGGGGACCAGCAGTTGGGTCACATGGTTGGCCGCGACCTCCACTCGGTGGAAGGGCTTCGGGAGGTGGTGGAAGAACCAGCTCAGCGGGCCCGGCATCGGCTGCGTCTCGTGGTGGAAGTCCAGGCAGGTCAGCTTCCGCCAGCAACGGTCGCCGCGGATCTTGATCAGCCCGGCGCCGAACTCGACCCGGAACAGCACCCAGCGCAGCAGCCACAGCACGAGCACCGGTGGCGCCGTGCGTTCATTGCCGAGAAAGACGGCGAGGAATCCGGCCTCCAGAAGCAGGGACTCCCAGCCGAAGCTGTACCAGGTCTGCCCGACATTGACGATGGAGAGATAGAGGACCCACAGCGCCGCCCACATCAGCATCGCGGTCCACAGCGGCAGTTGATCGGCCGCGCCCGCGACCAGCGCCGCCGCGAGCGCGGCGCCCGCCCAGGCGCACCCCGCGAAGAAGCGGTCCGAATAGTGGAGCCGGAAGAGCGTGGGAGTCTCGCGCCACGGCATCCGCCGCAGATACGCGGGCACCGGCAGGATGCCACGGGAGCCGATGAGCGCACGGAACTGCAGCGCCGCCGTGAGGAAGGCGACCAGGTACACGGCGGCCAGCCCCCGCTGGAAGACCAGCCGGCTCAGCCAGTAGTCGGGCTCCGTGAACCACTCCATTACGCCCATTATCGGCGCACGGGCGCTCCGGCGGCGATCCGTCGCAGGGTCCTGCCGAGCCGGCGGGCGTACCAGAGCTGGCAGGCGGGCACGACGGGTCCGGCGAGCCGGCTGTACCAGCGGGCCGGGCGGCTGAAGGCGGTGACGGTGAACCACACCGTCCCGTCGTCCGCGAGCTCCACGACGAACGACTCCTCGCCGCGCTCCGGGTGCCGGCCGGTCGTCCCGTACGCGAAGCCGGTCCTGTCGTTCTCGTACGCCGTCCAGACCACCTCGCAGGGTGCCGCTAGCCGCAGCGGCCCGGCGCCGAGCGAGACTTCGACGGCCACGCCGGGCTCGGCCCGCGCCGCGTCCGCCCGCACCCGTACGCCCGACGCCCGGTGCAGCTGCCAGGTGGTCACGGCCGTGCCCGCAGATTCGAAGGCCGCGCGGCCCGCGCCTACGGGCACGCGGTGGCGAAGGTGGTTGTAACCGGCGGGCAGGTCGGTGTCCTGCCGGGTGGCGCCGACCTCGGGGTAGGTGAAGGTGCTCATGCGGTGGTCTCCTTGTCGAGTCGTCCGGGTCGTCCGGGTCGTCAGGGTCGTGCGGGTCGTTCCAGTCGTTGCCAGGCCAGCAGCGCGCAGAGCGCGAAGCCGAGGGCGTTGCCGAGGCCGTGGGTGGCGGCCATCCAGGTCAGGCTGGGGTGCGGGATGCCGGTCGCTTCGCCGAGCGCCCAGCTGAGGGCGAGCAGCATGGTCGCGACCAGGACGGCGGCCGAGACGGCGAGCAGGGTGCGGGTCGTCCGGTCGTGCCCGTCGCCCCGTACGTCCTGCCAGGTCAGCAGCGCCACCGCCCACATGCCGGCGGTCAGTAGGAGCGCTCCCGCGAGTTCGGCCCAGTCGTCGATGAAGTACCCCGCGAGAACCAGCAGCGTGCCCAGCGGCACACTCAGCGCCGCGAACCGCCCGGCGGGGCGGCCGGGGGACACCCGGCAGACGAGCCCCGCGACCAGCGCGGCGGCGAAGCCCGCGAAATGGAAGTGCGGCACTGTGAGCGCCAGTATTTCGAGGTCGAAGCCGAAGAGTTCGTGCCCCGAGCGCTCGGCGACCAGCGCGAGCCCGGCGACCGACGGCGTCGCGAGGGCGGTGAGCACCGCGATCTCGGCCGGGGCGAGGGAACGCGTACGGGCCAGCCGCGCCGGGGCATGCAGTGCGAGAGCGAGCGTTCCGGCGGCGTACACCGCTGCGAGCGCGGTCGCCACCCCGCCGCGCGGCAGCCACAGGGCGACGGCCCCGGGCGCCGCGAGCAGCGGCCACAGCCGACGGATGCGGCTGAGCCCGGGCGAATGGACGAGCCGCAGTCCCAGGGGAACGACGACGAGCATGCCGAGCATGACGATCAGATTGACCAGCACGGACATCGCGGAACCCCCAGAGTTGAACGTGTTCAAATCAATCTCGCGATGACCATACGGTTTCTGTTGAACGCGTTCAAGTCTCCGTTCCCGGGAAGCTTCCGTTGGCTGCGGTCCGCCGGGCGGGCGCAGACTTGAAGAGAGGTCCGTCGCGCGCCCCTCGGGCACAGACGGAAGGAGAGACATTCATGCATCCCCTGGCTCTCGCCGGCGCCGCAGCCGGCCGTCTCGCGCACTATGCGGTCTCCGGAGTGGTCGGCGGTCTGATCATCCGAGGAGCGTCCAAGCGCCTTCCCGACGCGAAACCCGTCGCACGCAAAGCCCTGGTGGGCGGCATCGCGAACAGCATCGTCGCCGGCCGCTGGGTCGCCTCGGCCGCCGAAGAGGCCCGGCTCAAGGCCGGGGACATGCTCGCGGAGGCCCGGACCAGCCTGGGCGAAGAGGTCCCGCCGCCCTCGGCGGTCAAGGTTGACAACCACGATCACGGACACGAGCACTGACCATGTCAGCCGTGGTCGTGTGCTCCGTGGCCGCCGGCCGGGCGCGGCTGACCGTTCCCTGGGTACGAGCCCGCCCCGGCAGTGCGGGACTCGTCGACGAACGCCTGACCGGCATCAGCGGCTTCCGTGCGCTGCGGATCTTCCCGCGTACCGGCAGCGTCGTGATCTGGGTCGAGCCGGACCGCCTGGACGTCGAGCGTCTGGTGGCCGCTCTGGAAGAACCCCCGCCCGCGTCCGCGCCGGCCACGCCCACCCGGTCGGTACCTGACTCGTCCACCGGCGAGGTCGCACGGCTGGTCGTCGGAGGCGCGGTCCTCGCGCTCGTGGCACTGCGCCGCCTGCTGCGCAGACCACGGATGACCCTCGGTTCGTCGGGCTTCCTCGGGGCGGTCACACTCTTCACCGGCCTGCCCTTCTTCCGGGGCGCCCTGCGCTCGCTGCGCGGCCGGAGTTCTCCGGGGACGGACACCCTCGTCACCGCCGCCACGGTCATCTCGCTGGTGCTGCGCGAGAACGCCGTGGCCCTCACCGTGCTGTGGCTCCTGAACATCGGCGAGTTCCTCCAGACCCTGACCCTGCGCCGCACCCGCCGGGCCATCGAGGAGCTGCTCACCATCGGCGAGGAGCGCGTCTGGCTCGTACGGGAGGGAGTCGAGGTCGAGGTCGCGCTCGAGGACGTCGAGCCGTTCGACGTGGTCTCCGTGTACGAGCACCACCGGATCCCGGTCGACGGACACGTCGTCGCGGGCGAGGCCCTGGTGGACCAGGCCGCCGTCACCGGCGAGGCCCTTCCCGTGTACGCCCGTACCGGCTCCCACGTCTACGCCGGCACCATCGTCACCTCCGGCTCGCTCCACGTCCGCGCCACCTATGTCGGGCCGGACACCACAGTCGGCAGGATCATCAGCCGCGTCGAAGAGGCACAGGCGGACCGGGCGCCGATCCAGACGGTCGCCACCCGCTTCACCCAGCGCTTCGTTCCCGTGTCCTTCGCGCTGGCCGCTCTCACGTACGTCTTCACCCGCGACGCGAGACGCGCGATGACCATGCTGCTGATCGCCTGCCCGTGTGCGGCCGGTCTGGCCACGCCTACGGCCATCAGCGCCGCCATCGGCAACGGAGCGCGCCGCGGAACGCTCATCAAGGGCGGAACGCACCTGGAGGGCGTCGGAAGGGTCACGGCCGTCGTGTTCGACAAGACCGGCACCCTGACCTTCGGGCGACCCCTGGTCACCAGCGTGGTCACCCTCAGCGACAGGTTCACCGCCGACCAGGTGCTCAGCCTGGCCGCGTCCGGGGAACTGCACGCCCGGCATCCGCTCGCCCAGGCCATCGTCGCCCGTACCGAGGAACAGCATTTGCACGTTCCCATCCACCAGGCCTGCGAGGTCGTTCTCGGGATGGGCATGCGGGCCGAGCTGGACGGTACGCGCCTGCTGGTCGGCAGCCCGGCTCTGCTGCGGCAGCACGGCGTCGAGCTGACCGACGAGGCACAGGGCTGGACCGAACGGCTCAGGGGTGGCGGCGAGACTGTCATCTGTCTGGCCCACGACGAGGACCTGATCGGCATGCTCGGCGTGTCCGACGCCGTACGGGCCGGCGCCGAAACCGTCATCGGGCAGCTGCGGGACCTCGGTGTGTCGCGGCTGGTGCTGCTCACCGGGGACGCGCCGGAGACCGCGCAGGTCGTCGCCGACGCACTCGGCATCCCCGAAGTGCACGCGCATGCGCTCCCGGAGGGCAAGCTCCAGCTGATCCGCGACCTTCAGGCCGAGGGCTACACGGTGGCGATGGTCGGCGACGGCACCAACGACGCACCCGCCCTCGCCCTGGCCGATGTCGGGATCACCATGGGCGAGCACTCCTCGCACGTGGCGCTGGAGACAGCCGACATCGCTCTCGCCGGGAACGACCTGCGGCAGGTCGCCGCCGTCGTCGAACTCAGCCGCCACACGCTGCGCGTCGTACGCCAGAACTACGGCCTGGCCATCGGCGTCAACCTGCTCGGCCTGCTCGCCGGCGCCGGGGGAACCATGAACCCCGTCCTCGCCGCGCTGCTGCACAACACCAGCAGCATCGCCGTCGTCGGGAACTCGGCCCGGCTGGTCAACCACACCCCGCACCTGCCGCGGGAGACCGAGGAACGGCTGAGAGCCGCACCCCTGGAGGCCCGCCGCGTGCGGTGAGGATCAGGGCGACTGAACCTCACGTCTTTCCGGGGTGGACAGTGCCGTGGCTGCGACCACTGCCCACCCCGGGGTCTGTGGCTCAGCGCCATCCTATATGAAAATGGCTTCCATGTTCAACGGCGTTCGAGGTCCCGCCCTGTCCCGCATGCGCGCGCCCCACGCTGCGCCTAGCGTGGCCCCATGGACGCGGGCGCAGGGGGCGGCGAGGCGGCGGAGTACTGCCGCTGCTGGGAGCGGAAAGGGGGTGTGGCGTGCTGCTTTTTCGAGGTGTACGGGCCCGAGCTCGGCCTCGGCGGGTTCGACTGGGATCTCGACACCGGCCTCATGCGGATGGACGCGTCCGCTCTCGCCGTTTTCGACACGCCCCCCGACCAGTACTCCGGCCGTCCGGGGGACCTCGGAGCCCGCGTGCCGCCCACGGAGGGCGCCCGGCTCGACGCCCTGGTCTCCCAGGCGCTGAAGAACGGCAGCGTCACGTACGGCGCCTACTTCCGCATCCGCCGCCGCGACGGCACCCTGCGCTGGACCCACACCCAAGGGTGCGTACGCCGCGACGCCACCGGCAGGCCGCGCCGCATCATCGGCGTCGTCCGCGACGCCACCCAGGAGCTGGCCGACTCCACCGACCGGCTCGAACACGACGCGGAGCGGCGCCGCAGGATCAGCGTGGTCCAGGGCACCACCGCCGCCCTCGCTCACGCGCGCACCGTCAAGGACGTCATCGACGTACTCAACGACTCGCAGGGCCTGGAAAACCTCGGGGCCACCAGCCTCGTGATGGGGCTGGTCGAGGCGGGCCGCATCCATCTCGTCGCCGACGGCCCCGACGGCTCCTTCGTGCCCGGCACCCGCTACACCCGGATCGACGAGCAGTACCCGATGAGCGAGGTGGTCCGTACCCTCGCGCCGCGCTTCATCGAGTCTCCGGAGGACTTCGCCAATTCCTATCCGGTCCTGTGGCCGCACATCCGGGGGCTCGGCATCACCTCCGCCGCCTATCTGCCGCTCATCGCCCAGGCCAGGCCGGTCGGCGCGCTCGGTCTGCTCTACGGTGACCGGATCGGGTTCACCTCCGACGAACGCAACGTGCTGATCGCGCTCGGCAGCAGCATTGCCCAGTCCCTCCAGCGGGCCATGCTCTTCGAGCAGGACAAGGACTTGGCCGCAGGCCTTCAGCAGGCCATGCTGCCGCGCCGCATCCCCTCCGTCCCCGGCGCGCAGATCGCCGTCCGCTACCGCTCGGCCCGCCTCGGCCGCGACATCGGCGGCGACTGGTACGACGTGATCCCGCTGCCCAACGGACGCGTCGGCGCGGTCATCGGCGACGTACAGGGCCATGACACGCACGCCGCCGCCGTCATGGGACAGCTGCGCATCGTGCTGCGCGCCTACGCCGCTGAGGGCCACACCCCCGCGACGGTGATGGCCCGCGCCTCCGTCTTCCTGCACGAGCTGGACACCGACCGCTTCGCCACCTGTACGTACGCCGAGACCGACCTGACCACCGGAGTGGTCCAGCTGGTCCGGGCCGGGCACATCGACCCGCTCGTGCGCCACGTCGACGGCACTTGCAGCAGACTGCCCGCCGCCGGTGGCATGCCGCTCGGCCTCTCCGCGGAGTTCGGACAGCTCGAATATCCGGTCACGACGGTCGAACTCGACCCCGGCCAGACGCTGCTGTTGTGCACCGACGGGCTCGTGGAGCTCCCGGGAGCCGACCTCGACGACGGCATGCGGATGCTCTCCGCCCTCGTCCGCACCGGGCCGCGGGATCTCCAGCAGCTGGCCGACAAGCTCTGCGAAGTGGTCGACGAGCGGGGCGGCGAGGACGATGTGGCGCTGCTGCTCCTGCGCCGCGGGGGCGCGGACGTGCCGCAGACCGGCGGGCGCCTCCAGCAGCACGTCGCGCAGAACGATCCCGAGGCGCTCAGCTCGGCGCGGCACATGGTCCGTGCGGCGGTGCGGGCGTGGGGCGCCCGGGAGCGTGCGGACGAGATCGAGCTGGCCGCCGACGAGCTGATGACGAACGCGCTGATGCACACGGACGGCGCGGCCGTCATCACCGCCCGCGTGCTGGCCGGGGCGGAGCGTCGGCTGCGGATCGAGGTCGAGGACCGATCCAGCGCGCTGCCGCGCCGCCGGGACGCGGGGGAGGCGGGCGTGTCGGGGCGGGGGCTGATGCTGGTGGACCGGCTGGCTGACGTGTGGGGCGTGGAGTCGCGGGGGAGCGGCAAGTGCGTGTGGTGCGAGTTTGTCGTTCCCGACCGGCTTTGAGCGCTCCTGACCGTACCGTTCGGTAACGGTCCGTGGTGCGGACGTACTTGACCGTAACCGACCGTTCGGGATTGACTGCGGCTCTCCACCGGCCTCCGACGACGTGAGGGCTCATTGAGCACCGAGCTTCTGGCACCTCTTGACCTGGCGTTCTGGCACCTCGAATCCACCGAACATCCCATGCATCTCGGCGCGCTCGCCTTCTTCGAGGGCGGAGGCGAGAGCAAGGTCGACGGTGAGTCAGTCGCGAAGCTGCTCGCCGAGCGGGCCGCCGCGATCCCCCGGCTGAGAATGCGCGTACGCGCCGTCCTGCTGCCCATCGGCGGCGCGGCCTGGTCCGCGGCCAAGGACTTCGACGTACGCCGCCACGTCCGGCAGATCAGGCTCCCCGACGGCGGCTTCGAGGCCCACGCCACCCACATCGCCGGGGAACTGATGGAACAGCCGCTCGAACGCGGCCTGCCGCCCTGGGAGATGTACGTCCTGACCGCCGCGGAGTCCGGCACGTTCGCCGTACTCGTCAAGCTGCATCACGCCCTGGCCGACGGCATGCGCGCCGTCGCCATCGGGGCCGGCATCTTCGACCAGATCGCGGGCGCGCGGGCGGCGGGCGCCCGGCGGGAGCGCAGCGTGCCGCCCCGGTCCTGGCTGCCGGGGCCGCACCAGGTGGTGGGTTTTGCCCGCGACCGGCTCGAGGAGGTGGGCCGGGCGGTCGGCATCGGCGCGTCCGTGATGCGGGCCAGCAGGTTCGATCTGTGGGGGGCGAGTGCCTTCGCGGCGGGGTCCAGCGGCACACGTCGGCTCGGCACCGCCGTGCTCTCCCTCGACGACGTGCTGAAGATCCGCAGGGTGGCGGGCGGGACAGCGAACGATGTGCTGCTCGCCGTGGTCGCCGGCGGTCTGCGCCGGTGGATGCTGGAGCGCGGCGAACCGCTGCCCGGCGCCGACCCGCGCGCCCTGGTGCCGGTGTCCCGGCGCCGTCCCGGAAGCGGCGCGGCCTCCGGCAACAAACTCTCGGCGTACCTCGTGGGGCTGCCCGTCTCCGAGCCCGACGCCTGGGCGCGGCTCGCCTCGGTGCGCCGGGCCATGGACCGCAACAAGGCCGAGGGGCCGGGGCGCGGCGCCGGAGCGGTCGCCGTACTGGCCGACCACCTCCCGCCGCTCGCCCACCGGTTCGGCGCCCCGATCGCGGGCAACGCGGCCCGCATGCTCTTCGACGTACTCGTCACGAGCGTGCCGCTGCCCCGCTCCACGCTCTCCCTGGGCGGCAGCCCGCTGCGCGCGATCTACCCGATGGCGCCGCTGGCGCGCGGTCAGTCCCTGGCCGTCGCCCTGACGACGTACGGCGGCCAGGTGCACGTCGGTCTCGTCGCGGACGCCAAGGCGGTCCCCGACCTGGACCGGCTGGCCGGGAGCATGACCGACGAGCTGGCAGCCCTGCTGCGGGCCGCCACGGGCTGAGGCAGGCTGGGTACATGCCTGAGCTGCCGGAAGTCGAAGCGCTGAGGGAGTTCCTCGACGAGCACCTGGTCCGCCGGGAGATCGCACGGGTCGTCCCGGTCGCGGTCAGTGTCCTCAAGACGTACGACCCGCCGCCCTCGGCGCTGGAAGGCGCCGCGGTCACCGCCGTCGGCCGGCACGGCAAGTTCCTCGACATCAGCGCGGGCGGTCTGCACCTGGTCACCCACCTCGCCCGGGCGGGCTGGCTCCGCTGGAAGGACGACCTGCCGGCCGAACCGCCGCGCCCGGGCAAGGGGCCGCTCGCGCTGCGCGTCGCCCTTGCGGACGGCGCGGGCTTCGACCTCACGGAGGCCGGCACGAAGAAGAGCCTCGCCGTGTACGTCGTACGCGACCCGGCAGACGTGCCGGGCATCGCGCGCCTGGGCCCCGATCCGCTGGCCGAGGGCTTCGGGCGCGACCGGTTCGCGGAGCTGCTGAAAGGGGAACGCCGGCAGCTCAAGGGCGCGTTGCGCGACCAGAGCCTGATCGCCGGAATCGGCAATGCGTACAGCGACGAGATTCTGCACGCGGCGAAGATGTCACCCTTCAAGCCCGTCGCGAACCTGTCCGAGGACGAGATCACCATCCTGTACGAGGCGCTGCGCGCTACCCTCGCCGAGGCCGTCGAGCGCACGCGCGGCGTCGCGGCGGGGCGGTTGAAGGCGGAGAAGAAGAGCGGGCTGCGGGTCCACGGCCGGACGGGGGAGTCCTGCCCGGTCTGCGGCGACACGATCCGCGAAGTGTCGTTCAGCGACTCGTCGTTGCAGTACTGCCCCACCTGCCAGACGGGCGGCAAGCCGCTGGCGGACCGCAGGCTGTCGCGGCTGCTCAAGTAGCGCCGGTGGCGCGGGCGCCATGGTGCGTGCGGTTCCGCACGCGGACGGTGTGTCCGGTACGGGCACCAGCCGTCGGGCGCAGCACCGTGCGCCCCGCACGGTCATCGTGCGTTCGGTACGGTCGCCGTGCGTCCGGGGCTGCGGCATGTGCGTCGGGCCGGGCAGCGCCGGCCGCCCCGCGCGGCCGCCACACGCCGCATCGTGCGTTCGGGTCGGCACCGCAGCGTGCGTCCCGCGCGGGCGTAATCCTTCCGCCGCGCGCATACAGCCCGTCCGGCGATTGAGGACAAGCGAGGCCGGAGGCCGCGCAACCGTGCCTCGCGCGTCACGCCTCGATGGTGACCAGGCGTCTTCCGTCCAGCGTGCGGACCTCGAAGCGGTCGATCTCGGTGTCGGACAGCGCCGCGCCGCCTTCTGTGCGTAGTGGCTCCTCGTGGCCCGGGACGCCCGGCATGCCGTAACCGCCCTCCGGCACCGCCCAGGTCGTGACCGTCTGCTCCTCACCGTCCTTGCCGATGGCGATCAGTTCGCAGGTCAGCGGGCCTTTGACCCGCGCGAGTTCGAGGCCCACCCCCGACCCCCAGCCGCGCTCCCTCAGGGCGACCGACGCCGAGACGCCGGAGGCCGGGTCGGTGGCGGCGTACCGCTGCACCGTGCCGTCGCCGTCGCCGTCGGCGGCCCCCGGCTGAAGGGCCAGCGCCGCCGCCGGACCGGCGATGATCAGCGCAGCCGCCGCGGCGACCAGCCGCATCCGGCGCCTGCCGCGCTGCCGGCGCCCGGCCTCCACCCTGTCGAGCAGCCGGTCCAGCAGCCCGGGCGTGGGCCTCTCGGCCAGTACTACGCCGGCGCCGGGATGGGCGTACGCGGCCAGCGTCGACTCGAGCGCGGCGAACTCGCTGAGCCGCACGGCGCACGTCGCGCAGTCGGCCAGATGTTCCTCGAAGCGGAACGAATCCGCTGGATCGAGGACGCCGAGCGCGTACGCTCCGACGTCCCGATGCCGCTGGTTCGTGCTCATGGGGCAATTCCTAGGGGTCTCGCGTGGTTCGTGGGGTAACCGACCGGTCATCCTCAGGTACGCAATCCATGGGGTTTCTGCTCACGCGAACAGGGGATCCCGCCGGATTCCACCGGATTCCCGCGTCGTCCAGAGGTTCTTGTGGGGCGCGGTGCGGTCCCCGCAGAATGTGCGGGTGACAGGTGGGCATGTGGAGCTGCTGCTGGGCGCGTACGTCCTCGACGCACTGCCGGCCGGCGAGGACGCGGAGGTCGCCTCCCACCTCGGACAGTGCGACCTGTGCCGCACCGCCTACCTCGAAGTGGCCGACGCCGCCACGCTGCTCGCGCTGTTCTCGGCCGACGATCTGGCGGCGGGCCCCGAGGACGTCTGAAGGCAGTCGCGAACCGGACCCGTATGTCCAGGTCACCCGACCTGCTCCTACACTCCGGACCATGTTGCGTGCACTGGCTGTCGACGACGAACGACCGGCGCTGGAGGAACTCCTCTACCTGCTGCGCGCCGACCCCCGCGTCAGCAGCGCCGAAGGGGCCACCGACGCCACCGAGACCCTCCGCCGGATCAACCGCGCACTCGACGCGGGGCCGGACGGCGACGACGCCATCGACGTCGTCTTCCTCGACATCCACATGGCCGGACTCACCGGCCTCGACGTCGCAAGACTCCTCGCCGGTTTCGCCCGCCCGCCGCTCATCGTCTTCGTCACCGCCCACGAGGGCTTCGCCGTCCAGGCCTTCGACCTGAAGGCCGTCGACTACGTCCTCAAGCCGGTACGCCGCGAACGCCTCGCCGAAGCCGTACGCCGCGTCTGCGACCAGGTCGACGCGAGCCCCCCGCCGGCCGTCCCGTCGCAGACCCCGGCCGCCGACCAGATCCCGGTCGAACTGGGCGGAGTTACTCGCTTCATCCCGATCGACGACATCGCGTACGTCGAGGCACAGGGCGACTACGCCCGCCTCCACACGCCCGCCGGCAGCCACCTCGTACGCATCCCGCTCTCCACCCTGGAAGAACGCTGGGCGGCCCGCGGCTTCGTCCGGATCCACCGGCGCCACCTCGTCGCCCTCGGCCGCATCGACGAACTGCGGCTGGACGCGGGGGCGACGACCGTACGCGTCGGCGACGCCGAACTCGCGGTGAGCCGCCGCCACGCGCGCGAACTACGTGACCTGCTGATGCGCCGGGCACGCGGCTGACGGCCGACCGCTGACGGCTGACGGCTGACGGCCGACCGCTGACCTGCCCCGGGCCGCCGTTCGCCGCCGTACAGCTGCCGCCTGCCGCACCTGATCCGCTGACGGCCGTACGGCCCCCGCGCACCGCCTACGCTCGGTCGGGCCACCCGTCACAAGGAGCCCGGATGTCCGAACTCGACGCGTTGCTGGAGGAACTCCGCGGTCTGCCGCCGACCCGGCCGTCCGACGCGCGCGACCTCGAAGCGCTGCTGACCAGGGTCAAGAGCGCGGCGGGCCGCTGGGCGGATGTGCTGGACGAGGTGCGGGAGTCCGCACAGAGCATCGCGGGTCCGCGCACCGCCGCCGCCCTGGAGATCGCCTTCCGCAGGGCCGAGGAATCGTACGTCGAGCTGGAATTCGCGCTGAACGACTGCGGCCGAAGCGGCCAAAAGCCCTCCCGCTGACCCTACCGACCGTAATCACCGCTGCGTAGACTCGCGCCGATGTCCGCAGATCAGCCGCTCCCGGATCAACCGTCCCCAGATCGGCCACCGCCCCGCCGCGAAACCGTCACCGGCGTGCCCCGCAGCGCCCGGCGTCCCCCCGGACATGCCCCGGCGCGCTCCGAGATCACCGAGCAGACGACCCTGGGTGCGACGTACGTACGCTCCCTGATGCGCAGCCAGCTGCGAACGGCGCTGATCTCGCTGGGGGCGCTCGTGCTGCTCGTCGGCTCGCTGCCGCTGCTGTTCTCGCTCCCGGAGGTCTTCTCCGCCTCCGACCTGCCGTCGCCCGCGCCCTTCGTCTGGGTCGTGCTCGGCGTGGCGGTCTACCCGGTCATGTGGCTGATCGCCCGCTGGCACGTCCGGCGCGCGGAGCGCAACGAGCGCGCGTTCAGCAAGCTCGTCGAAGGGCGCTGACCGCACTGTGAACCAGGCGTACGCCGTGGCCGCCGTCACTGTCGTCGTGCTCGCCACCGTGCTCATCGGCGGGCTCGGCCTGCGCATATCCCGGACCACCTCCGACTTCTACGTCGCCTCCCGCAGCGTCAAGCCGGGCCTCAACGCCGCCGCCATCAGCGGCGAGTACCTGTCCGCCGCCTCCTTCCTCGGCGTCGCGGGACTCGTTCTCCTCCAGGGCCCCGAAATGCTCTGGTACCCGGTCGGCTACACCGCCGGGTATCTCGTCCTCCTGGTCCTCGTGGCCGCCCCGCTGCGCCGCTCAGGGGCGTACACCCTCTCCGACTTCGCCGAGGCCCGCCTCGAATCGCCGCAGGTCCGCAGGCTCGCCAGCCTCTTCGTCGTCGGCATCGGGTGGCTCTACCTGCTGCCCCAGCTCCAGGGCGCGGGCCTGACCCTGGAGATACTCACCGGCGCACCCGACTGGGTCGGCGGCCTTGTCGTGGCGCTCGTCGTGACGGGGGCGGTGGCGGCGGGCGGGATGCGCAGCATCACCTTCGTGCAGGCATTCCAGTACTGGCTCAAGCTCACCGCACTGCTCGTTCCCGCCCTCTTCCTCGTCGTCGCGTGGCTGGGGGACGACGCGCCGCGCGCCCGGTTCGCCGAGCCCGCGACCTTCCGCGAGCACACGGTCGTAACGATCGACGACACCGTACGCATCGACCTCGCCCGGCCGCTGCGCGTCACCGTGACCGGGACCGTCGACGACCGCCGCCACGACCGCGAACCGGTCGCCCTCGACGCGGGCGTCCACCGCATCGGCGCGGGTACGGAGCTCGGCTTTCCCGCGCACGCCCAGGTCCCCGAGAAGGCGGGCGCCGAGCGGACGGGTGCGTCCAGCTGGTCCCAGCCGCTGGCCAGCAGCCGCGAGGAGCATCCGCTGTACGCGACGTACGGACTGATCCTCGCCACCTTCCTCGGCACCATGGGCCTGCCGCACGTTGCCGTGCGCTTCTACACCAGCCCCAACGGCACCGCCGCCCGCCGCACCACCCTCGTCGTCCTCGGCCTGATCGGCGCCTTCTACCTGCTGCCCCCGGTGTACGGCGCGCTCGGCCGGATCTACGCCCCCGAGCTGTCCCTGACCGGCGAGGCCGACGCCGCCGTTCTCGTTCTCCCCGACCGGATGATCGGCGGCGTCGGCGGCGACCTGCTCGGGGCGCTGCTCGCGGGCGGGGCGTTCGCGGCGTTCCTGTCCACGGCGTCGGGGCTCACCATGTCCGTCGCGGGTGTCCTCACCCAGGACGTCCTCCCGTCCCGGGGCGTACGGCACTTCAGGCTCGCCACCGTCCTCGCGATGGCGGTGCCGCTCGGCCTGAGCATCGTGACGGTCAATGTGCCGGTCGCCGACGCGGTGGGCCTGGCGTTCGCCGTGTCCGCCTCCTCCTTCTGCCCGCTGCTCGTGCTCGGCATCTGGTGGCGGGGGCTCACGCCGCCGGGCGCGGTGGCCGGGCTCGTCGTCGGCGGCGGCGCGGCGCTGACCGCGGTGATGGCGACCAGGGCGGGACTGCCGGCGGACGGCTGGTCGCACTCGCTGCTGGCCTGGCCCGCGGTCTGGTCGGTGCCGCTCGGTTTCCTGACGATGGTGCTGGTGTCGCTGGCGACGCGTGAGCGTATACCTGCCGGGACCGCCGCCACCCTGGCCCGGCTGCACCTGCCGGAGGACCTCATGGGAGTGGAACGATGACCGGGATAGAAATCGCTTCGCTGGCCGCCGCGGGCGCCGTACTCCTTGCCGCCGGCATCGTCCTCGGCCGCGTCACCGCCCGCCACGGCCGCGGCGAGGACCTCGACCTCGGTACGCCCGTCGAGCGCGCCACCTTCCACACCCTGCACACCGCCTCGCTCGCCGCGCCCCCGCTGCGCGCCGGCCTCACCGAGGACACCGCCCGCAAGGCCGCCCGCCGGCTGCGCTCCCTGCTCGGCACCGAAGCGCTGTGCCTCACCGACCGCGAGAGCGTGCTCGCTTGGGACGGGCCCGGCGGCGATCACCACAGGGAACTGGTGATGCGCCGCGTACGGGACATGCTCGACTCCGGGCGCAGCCAGAGCGTACGCAGCGACTGCGACGACCTTCAGTGCCCGCTGCGGTGGGTCGTGATCGCGCCGCTGACCGGCGAGGAGGGTGTGCTGGGCGCGCTCGTCGCGTACGGATCACGGGAGTCGGCGGTGCTGGTCCGGGCGGCCACCGAGGTGGCCCGCTGGGTGTCCGTACAACTGGAGCTGGCCGAGCTCGACCGTTCACGCACCCGGATCGTGGAGGCGGAGATCCGCGCCCTGCGCGCCCAGATATCGCCGCACTTCATCTTCAACTCGCTCGCCGCGATCGCATCGTTCGTCCGTACCGACCCCGAGCGTGCCCGCGAACTGCTCCTCGAATTCGCCGACTTCACCCGCTACTCCTTCCGCCGGCACGGCGACTTCACCAACCTCGCCGACGAGCTGCGCTCTATCGAGCAGTACCTGGCGCTGGCAGGGGCCCGCTTCGGCGACCGCCTCAAGGTGACCCTCCAGGTCGCCCCCGAGGTGCTGCCCGTCGCGCTGCCGTTCCTCTGTCTCCAGCCGCTCGTGGAGAACGCCGTCAAGCACGGCCTCGAGGACTCCAGGGAGGAGTTCAAGGTCACCATCGCCGCCCAGGACGCCGGCGCCGAGGCCGTGGTCGTCATCGAGGACAACGGTGTCGGCATGGATCCCGAACGGCTGCGGCAGATCCTCGCGGGTGAGCACACCTCGTCGTCCGGCATCGGCCTGTCGAATGTCGACGACCGGCTGCGCCAGGTGTACGGGGACGACTACGGCCTCGTGATCGAGACGGGCGTGGGCGCGGGCATGAAGATCACGCTGCGGTTTCCCAAGTACCGCGCGGGAGTGCACTCGTCGGCGCCCGCCGGACGCGACCGTGATCAGAAGAGGTGGATGGCGAGATGACCGAGCGGCAGGCCCAACTGCCAGGCCGGGGTCCACACCCGATCGCTCTCGTCCACGCCGAGATCCGCCGCCTGGTGCGAGGGGATCGCGCCGCCGAGATCGGTGGCGAGGAGTTCCGTCCCGCTGAGCCATCGCCATGAGGCCAGGGCCAGTTCGAGATCCGGGCTGGCTTCTTCCCGGCGGCTGTCGGTGGCGGTGCGGTCGGCGAGCCCTTCCCGTACCCACGTCTCCCAGGGGTGACCGTACGCGGTGAGCGAAAGCCACTCGTCGAGGCTGGAGACGACGCGGATGCCGGACAGCTCGTCCGAGCTGTCGGACAGATAGATGGTGAGCGCCAGGGTCTCCCGGCCGGCCCGGAACTCGATCGTGCCGGGCGCGATCAGATTGCCCGTGCGGAGCAGCTCGTCGGCGATGTACTCGGCGTACAGCCAAGCCATCGGTACCGCGAGCCTTTCTCCGCTGGTGCCATTCGTACTCTCGGGCAGCACAGCACTCCACCTTCTCCCGGACGGATCTGTTCTGTTTCTTCGGGGCACCGCCGAGCCTTCACTCTCACAGACGCACAGCGTGCCGTCTTTACTCAACTTGACGCTGAGGTTTCGAAATCGGCCTGCTCTGCACGGGTACGGAGGGTGAAGATTTTGACCTGCGGGGCGGGTGGGACGAAGGTGCCTCAGGCGGCGTCGCGACCGTACCCGGGAAGCACCTTTCGCAGGGCGCGCAGAGCATAGTACGTACGGGACTTGACCGTTCCCGCGGGTATGCCGAGCACTTCGGACGCCTCCGCCACGGACCGGCCGCGGAAGTAGACCTGCGTCAGCACCTCGCGGTGCTCTCCGCGCAGCGCCCTGACGGCCTCCCGGACATCGAGCGCGGTCACTGAGCGTTCCACGTCGTCGTCGGGGAGCGCGGACTGTTCCAGTACGTCGTCGCCGACTTCGTGCGGCCGGGCGCGGCGGGCGCGGCGGGCGTCGATCGCGAGCCTGCGGCCCACCGTGAAGAGCCAGGGGCGCATCGAGTCGTGGTCGCTCGCCAGCGCTTCCGGGTGCTGCCACGCCCGTACCAGAGTCTCCTGGAGGAGATCCTCCGCGCGCTGGCTGTCCCCGTACGTGAGGCCCAGGAGGAAGCCGAACAGCGCCCTGCCGTGCTCGCGCTGAAGGTCGGCGATGGCTCGTTCGTCGGTGTGCTGCTTGAGCGGGGAAGCGGAGGAAGTCACCGTTGACGCCCCTTCGGGAGACCGGGTGGCCGATGGCCGGACGGCGGCGAAGATATCCGCCGCCCGCCCGATGCGCGGCGGTGCGGGAGGCGGCGGCCGAACGGGCGGCAGGGGCCGTGCGGTGAGCGGTCGAACGGTGCGACGAATGGCGCGACGAACGGTCGCGACCGCGCGTCCGTTCCGGTGACGGGACCGGCCGCGTCCCTTGACTTCCCGAAGTCCCCCGTATGGATTCAATTCACCAAAAGTCATACAAGCTGGAAGTCGGTCTGATGGTGAAACGAAAGCTGCAAGGGATGTCGGCCATGGCCGCGCTGCTGATCGGGAGCGTCACCGCATGCTCCGGACTGCCGACGGCGACGCCCCTGCCGGACCCGGATGTCGCGGGTGGCTCGGACGGCGAGCAGCGGGGCTTCACCCTGGTCGCATCGGGCGACGTACTGCCGCACGCCTCGATCATCCGGCAGGCCCAAGGGGACGCCGGCGGCAGCGGTTACGACTTCGCGCCGATGCTCGTGGGCGCCAAGTCGGTCGTCTCCGAGGCGGACCTCGCGATCTGTCACATGGAGACGGTGTACGGCGCGGACGGCGGCCCGTACACCGGCTACCCGAACTTCAAGTCCCCTCCCGAGGTCGCCAAGGGGCTGAGCAGCACGGGCTACGACTCCTGCTCCACCGCCTCCAACCACAGCCTGGACGCGGGAGCCGACGGGATCGACAGGACGCTCGGCGCGCTCGACGAGGCGGGCATCAAGCACGTGGGCTCGGCCCGGGCGGAGGCCGAGGCGCGGGAACCGGCCTGGCTGAAGGGCGGGACCGCGAAGGTCGCGCAGCTCGCGTACACGTACGGCACGAACGGCTACCCGCTGCCGGAGGAGCGGCCGTGGGCGGTGAACCTCATGGACCAGGAGAAGATCGTCGCCGACGCGCGGGCGGCGCGGAAGGCGGGCGCCGACGTGGTCGTCGTATCGCTGCACTGGGGCACGGAGTGGCAGGACGCGCCGGACGACCAGCAGTTGCAGCTCGGCAAGGCGCTCACCGCGTCCAAGACGGACGATCGGCCCGACATCGACCTGATCCTCGGTACGCACGCGCATGTCCCGCAGGCGTACGAGAAGGTCAACGGCACCTGGATCATCTATGGCATGGGCGACCAGATCGCCGGTCCCATGGTCAACCACTCGGGCGCGCACGACCCGCGCGGCAACCAGGGCGCGATCGGCCGCTTCACCTTCGCGCCGCCGGCGCGGGCGGGGGAGCGGTGGGTGGTGCGCAAGGCGGAGTTCATTCCGCAGTGGTTCGACACGGAGGCGGGGCGGGTGGTGAATCTCAACGCGGCGATCGCGGGGGGTGCGGACCACTCAGCCGTACGGGACCGGATCCGGAAGGTGGTGCTGAGCCGCGGCGCGGGCAAGGGGGGCTTGGTCATGGGGCAGTAGCCCCGGCCGACCGTGTCCTCAATCGCCGGACGGGCTCCAAAGGAGCCCGTCCGGCGATTGAGGAGCGGGGTCTGGGGCGGAGCCCCCACGCGGCGGAGCCGCAAAGTGTCACAGCGGGAAGGGGCGGGTAGGGGAATGCCCCGCAGGGTAGGACGTCCGTTACTCCTTGCCGCGCGGCTCCACCGCAGGAGGGGTCTTCGCCAGCGCCGACTTCCGGTATGAGTAGGCGAAGTAGATGACCAGGCCGAGCGCGAACCACACGGCGAAGCGGAGCCACGTCTCCCACGCCAGGTAGGTGATCAGCCAGATCGAGGACACCACCCCGATCGCCGGCACCAACGGCATCCCGGGGGTGCGGAAGCTGCGCGGCAGGTCCGGCTGCCGGTAGCGCAGCACGATCACGGCGGTGCACACCACGGCGAAGGCCAACAGGAACCCGATGTTGGTCAGTTCGGCCGCCTCGCCGATCGGCAGGAATCCGGCGATCAGCGCCGACGCGACTCCCACGATCCAGGTCACCCGGACCGGCACATGCCGGGTCGGGTGGGTTTTGGCGAACCAGTGCGGCAGCAGCCCGTCGCGGCTCATCGAGAACCACACCCGCGTGGCCGCCTGACCAGCAAGAACACCGACAGAGCCACCGCCAACCGCGGTGGCTCTTCGCATTGGAGGCCCAAATGCCCCGCGACAAAGGCCGTCTGGACCTCAAGGGAGACATCGAGTGCGCCATCGGACTGCATGTGGACTGCGGCGGCACAGAGGGCGTCCACAAGGTCCGTGACGCCGTCCTGGCGGCCGTGCTCCCCCACTTCGAGCTCGCCTACCAGCGCGGCGTCATGGCCGAGCGGAGCAAGGCCGGATACCGGGCCCTGAGAAAGCGCGAGGAGACGACTTGATCCCCGTATGTCCCTACTGCCAGCGGGTGCACTGCATTTGCTCCTGAGAGGACGACATGACCAGAACCAAGCAGCTCTTCGCAGCCATCGCCGGCCGCCTCCGCCTCATCGAGTGGCGGTGGTCCCTGAATGACGTGCTGTCGTCCGTAGCCGGCGGCCTGACCGGCGCCGTGATCGGCCTCATCTTCGTGGTCGCATGGAACAGATAGGAGGGCTCGTGCTGTACGACCCCGAGAGGCGCTGGGCGCCCAGGGCCATATGCCGGGTGGAGGACTGGCCGTACTTTTTTGCTGACGGCGGCTTGCCCGCCTCGCCCCCGAGCGCGCACGCCGAGAGGATGTGGGACCGGGCCAAGGAAATCTGCGCTCAGTGCCCGGCGCTCCAGGAGTGCCGCAGGGACACCCTGGGCGAGGAGTACGGCGTCTGGGGAGGGCTCGACCATCACCAGCGGTCACTGCTCCGCAGGAAGCTCGTCCGGAACGTCCGGCGTTGGCCCAGGGACCAGATCCTGGCCTGGGGTGAGCACATCCACCGCCTGCGCAAGGCAGGGGTGAGCTGGAGCGAGATCCGCCTTCAGTCGGGGAGACGGCCCACCGCCGGGGGCTTCCTCGTGGACTCGTACGTCGAGCACCTCATGGCCCAGCCCGCTTCCACGCCGAAGGTCGTCGACCTTCCGCTCCCCGAGCCAGCAGCGCTGCCCGTACGGATGGCGTTCCCGGCTCGCCCGGGCTTCTGCGGCGCCACATGGGCCGCCACTGCTACCGGCATGACGTAGTCGAACCGCACCGCTGTAGCACCGCGGCGTGACCCCGCCCTTGTGGGGCGGGAAGGAGGAGCCATGCAGGACGGCAAAGCCGTGGACGGCCAGCTGGCCGTCCAGTGGCTCAGGGAGCACTTCGCAATAGACCCGGACCCGAAGATCGACATCACTCTCGTGGTTGCGGAGTCCAACCCGGCTGTCTACCGGGAGGTGTTGGAGATCCTGTTTGGTCCCGAGGACGTCGAGAGGGCGACATAATGCCGCCATAGAGGCGGCCCCGGCAGCGCGGCCAGGCGCAAACCGGGGCCTACTGCCAGTCGCGAAGGGGCTGACGTGACCCAGATTCTCATGAGCGCCATCGATGTGGCGCAGCAGGCTGTACGACCCGGCCAGCTCCGGGCCGTGATCTACGCCCGGGTCTCCACGGAGGAACAGGCCAAGGGTTACGGCATCGAAGCCGGCGAGAAGCGAGCCAGGCGGTACATCGAGAAGAAGGACTGGGCATACATCACCACCTTCGCTGACGAAGGGGTTTCCGGCTCTCTGGACTGGACGGAGCGGGAAGATCTCAATCGGCTCATGGAGATGGCGCAGCAGACGCCACGACCTTTCGACGTGGTCGTAGTCCCCGAGGGTCGGGCCATCGGCCGCGCGGACCGGGCCTACTACCCGTGGGTATGGAAGCTCGAAGACCTCGGGGTCTTCGTGGCCGACGCCAAGCTCGACATCGACAACACCACGGACGAGGGCCGCGACAAGATGCGTGAGGAGGCGAATTTTGCCTTCAAGGAGTACACGCGCATCCGCTCACGCACACAGGGCGGCGTCCAGGAGCACGCCGAAGACGGCGGATACACGGGCGGCTACGTTCCGTTCGCCTACCGCGTTGAGAACATGGGCAAGAAGCGAGAGAGTCGGCTCGTGCCCGACGTCTGCGGGCACGGCGAAGGGTGCCGGGAGCGTCACGAACTCCCCGTCGCCAAACGGGGGCGCGTGCTGTTCGTCGAACATCGCAACTGGGACAAGGCCGCCGACCTTCTAAATGCAGAAAGCCTGTTCACCCGCAGCGGTGTTCCGTGGTCGGGTAACAACCTCCGCAACGTCCTGACCGGAGACGCGCTGCTGCATGCCCAACAGGTCTTTCGCAAGAAGAGCAAGGCGAAGCTGGACCGCAACGGCAAGCCGCTGCATGGCGAAGAGGTCGTCATCGACTTGCCCCCCGTCTTCACGGATCAGGAGCGAGAGGAGCTGAAGGCGGCCTGCTTGATGGCCGCCAAGGGGCCTGCTCTGAACGGAGGGCGGGCATATCCCATCAGCGGCAGGTTCACCTGCCTCTGCGGCGGTACGTACACGGGATGGAATCCCACTGGGAAGCGCAGCCCGAAGTACCGCTGCAACAAGGGCGGTCCCCAGTGCAAGCTGGTGCCGGCCGAAGCGATGGAGAAGGACGTCTGGCGCAGAGTCCAGGAAGCCCTGAGCGACCTTGACCGCCTGGAGCGAGTGGCCGCCGCCTGGATCGGCATGGCCGCCCAGCGGGACGTGAACTTCGAGGACCGGATCAAGGAACTCGACACCAAGATCGAGCGGCAGAAGAAGACCGTCAAGGTCACCCGTGCCGTGGCCATCGGTGAAGCGCTGGACCGGGGCCTGGACGAGGCTGAAGCCGCTCAGGAGGCGATTGACGCCGTCCGGCCACTGAAGAAGCAGCTGGCCGGCCTGGAGAAACTGCGGGCGGACACCGCCCAGTGGCAGAAGGAGGCCACGGAGACGACCATGAGGGCCGAAGACCTGATGAAGCTCGCCAAGGCTGCTCAGGAGCGCTTCGGGCGCCTCTCGCTGGAGAAGCAAGCCCGGCTGCTGACGCTGCTCGAAGCCGAGGTGACCGTCACGGCGTCGGCTCCGCAAGGCAAGGCGGGCGTACGGTGCTCGCTGATCGCCTGGTTCCGAGAGAACGAATACCAGGTGCCGGAGCTCACCGACGAGGCATGGGAGCGCGTGAAGGACGTCATCCCGCCGGCACCGGGGCGGGATGCCCGCCGGGCCCTGGCGGGGATGCTGGAGAAGGTCCGCACCGGGGTTGCCTGGGGCAAGCTGCCCAAGGAGTACGGAGACGGGCAAGCGCTGCGGAAGGTCAACGCTGGGTGGATGACGGGCGTCTGGCCCGCCGTGATGGAGCGCCTGAAGGGCCTGCCCGGCGCCGAGCCGTTCGACCCCACGCCGATCCCGCCCACCCACATCCGTCTGTGGGTCATGCCGGAACTGCTGCTCGGAAACAATGTTCACTTGGATGCATGCGTGTCACACCCAGCATGAAGGTGAACATCACGGTGAGGATGCCGATGATGGCGCCCACCGCGATCACATCCGCGAGCGCGTCGAGCCCCACCGACTGGAAGGCCGTCGAGAAGCCGCTCTCCGGGTCGACCTCCGTGTAGTTCTGCATGCCGGTGAGCACCAGGGTGGCCAGTACGTACAGCACCATCGTGATCGCGAGCGAGTACATGATCGCCTTCGGCATGTGCCGCTGCGCGTCCTTGGACTCCTCGGCCGCCGTCGACATGGCGTCGTACCCGAAGACCGCGAAGAACACCGTCGCAGCGCCGGTGAAGGCACCGCCGACACCGAAGGGGAAGAAGGGGCTGTAGTTGCTGGTGCTGACGTGGAAGAAACCGACGACGATCACCAGCAGCACCACCAGGACCTTCAGCACCACCACGACCGTCTCGAAGCGCGCCGCGCTCTTGATGCCCAGCGTCAGCAGTACGCGACGAACAGGCACAGCACCGCCGCGAACAGATCGACACGGTGGCCGTCCCCGGTGCCCGGCGCGCCCAGCATCCAGTTGGGCAGCTCGGCGCCCATGTCCTCGATCAGGAAGTTGAAGTAGCCGGAGATGCCGATCGCGACCACCGCCACGATCGCCGTGTACTCCAGCAGCAGGTCCCAGCCGATGAACCAGCCCGCGAGCTCACCGAGGACCGCATAGCCGTAGGTGTACGCCGAACCGGCCTTCGGGATCATTCCCGCGAACTCGGCGTACGAGAAGGCGGCGGCCGCGCTCGCCACACCCGCGATGAGGAAGGAGATGAGGACGGCGGGGCCCGCCGTACCGTTCGCGACCGTACCGGCGAGGGTGAAGATGCCGGCGCCGATGATGCCGCCGACGCCGATCGCGGTGAGCTGCCAGAGGGCGAGAGTTCCGGTCAGCCGCTCGCTCGCGTCGCCCTCTTCGATCTGTTCGATGGGCTTGCGGCGCAGTACGCCCTGCCCCATCCGCGGTCCGGCCATGGCTGGTACCTCCGCAGACGACTGTCGGCTGATGGCGGCTCATGATGGCTCAGGTGCGGCTGTGACGAAAGGTGTCGTACGCCAAGTGGCGTCTTCCTCCGCTTGCCCGGTTTTCGGTTACGGCACGACCGTGACCGGCATCCCGAGCGCGGCCCCGGCCGGCATCAGCGGCTGTACGTAGATCCAGCGCCGGCAGCGCGTTCTGCCGCCGGGCAGAGGCCCGCCGCGTACGCCGCGGCACGCAGCGAGGAACCGGATCCGTCCAGGCCGGCGACGATCACCTTCGGGCCGCTGTCCGGCACGGACCGGCTCGTCCCATCGGGTACTTCGGCGCCCGCTGCCCGGTGTGGGTCGGGCTCAGGGGCCTGCGGCCGTGCGAGCTATTAGTCATGAAAAAGGATCAGATGTATCCGGGGCGCAGAGCGATGCTGCGCCTCGCCGCCTGCCTCGGGGCCGCCACCGCCGTGCGGTTCCTCGGCCCGGACGCGGCCCAGACGCCGGGACGCTATCCCTCCGGCCCGCCCCCGGCGGCAGGACCGCAGGCCGGGGCGCCGGCTAGGTTCTCGGCGTACCGGCTGCGGCCCATGACGGCGTACACCCCGCCCAAGTTCAGACCCGCCCGGCCCCCCGTGCGCCGCAGGCCCTTCCTGCGCATGGGCGGGATCGGCCGCAGCATGGTGCTGACCTTCGACGACGGGCCCGACCCGCGCTACACCCCGGACATCCTGCGGACGCTGCGGCGCTACGACGTGCGCGCGATCTTCTTCGTGTGCGGGGGGATGGCGGTCGAGAACCGGGACCTGCTGCGCGAGATGGCCGAGGACGGCCATGTCGTCGGCAACCACACCTGGTCCCATCCGCTGATCCCGCGGCTGTCGCCGGACCGCATCCGCGCCGAGCTGGGGCGTACGAGCGACGTGGTCGAGCGGACCATCGGGCACGCCCCCGACTGGTACCGCGCACCGTACGGAGCCTGGAACCGCCGCTCCTTCGAGATCGGCGCGGAGCTGGGCATGGAGCCGCTCGCCTGGACCCTCGACACCCTGGACTGGCGCGAGCCGGGCACCGCGGCCATCATCCGCAGGGTGCGCCGCGGCGCGGGCCCGGGGGTGGTGGTGCTCTCGCACGACGCCGGGGGCAACCGGCGGCAGAGCGTCGAGGCCCTGCGGACGTACCTGCCTGAGCTGCTGGACGCGGGCTACCGGATCACGGCGCCGAGCACCGCGCTGCGGGGGTAAGTGCCGTACCCGAACCGCCTCCCTGGGCGCCGCCTGTTCAGCGGGTGTCGACCAGGGAGGCGAAGACGACGACGTTCCCGGTGTAGCCGGCCCTCTTCGAATAGCCGCCGCCACAGGTGATCACGCGCAGCTCGGGCCTGCCGAGGTCGCCGTACACCCTGGGGCCGGGGAAGTCCTCCTTCGAGAAGACCTCGACGCCGTAGACCTCGAAGACGGCGGCGCGGCCGTCGTAGCGGACCACCTGGATGCGGTGGCCCTTCTTGAGCGAACCCAGGTTGTAGAACACGGCGGGCCCGGCGGAGTTGTCGACATGGCCGACGATCACCGAGGTGCCGCGCTGGCCGGGCGCGATGCCGTTCTGGTACCAGCCGACGAGGTTGGGGTCCTGCGGCGGCGGTGCGTCGATCCAGCCCTCCGCGTCGAGTCCCACGTCCACGATGGGCGCGTCGACGTGGATGTCGGGAAGGCGGATCCGGGAGGCCGGGGCGTACGGCAGAGGCTGGACGGAGGTGCGACGCACCTTCTCGGTGCCGACGACGTCGGAGCGGCTGTTCAGGGAGGCGGCCGATGCGGGCTGCGGGGGGCCGAGTGACACGTCGGCGCCGTTTCGCATCAGGGCGAGTCCGGTGAGCATGGCGAGGGCCAGGACCCCCCACGGCGAGCGTTTTCTCGGCTCGGAGCCTGTGTACTCCTGGCCCATGGTGCTCCCTTCGACGCGTCTGTACGGACGCTAAGCGCGCGGGGTGGGGGCTGCGAGACGTGAGGGGCGAACGGGTGGCGGGGCGGCCTCCGGGTACCCCATCCGGGTAACTCGTCGTACAAGATATCTGACGGTGTGTGACCTGCGGCTCCGTTAGATCCGGGCGCGCCGCACCGGCGTGTCGCCTCACCGGGGTGGACCAGTCCCGAAATGCGTTAATCGCCCCGGTCGGTAAGTGTTCGTCTGGGAGGCGTTCTCGTCGATCTTCCCGGAGCACCGCTCCGGGGCGCCGTCCCGTGGAGGTTTTACGATGCGTGCTTCACGCGCCTGCCTGGTGACCGCGGTTGCCTGCGCGGCGGTCGGTCTCGCCGCCCCGATCGCCGCCGCCACCAACGGTCCGAGCAACGTCAACGTCAACCCGTTCAGGGTCCACCAGGGCGGTGTGCTGACGGTCAGCGCCTCCGGGTGCGGCCATGGCGGCACTGTGTCGTCCCACGTCTTCCAGCGGACCGCCCATCTTCCGGCGAGTGACACCACGTCGTACGCCACCGCCAAGATCAGGCACAACGCCACTCCCGGCACCTACCACCTGGCCGTCAAGTGCAACGACAACCCCAGGATCGTCACGCACCAGTTCCGGGTCGTCGCGGGCCGGGGCGCCAACGTCGGTATCGGCGGATCGGTCGGCCCCTCCGACACGGAGATGCAGGTCGGGGCCGGTCTCGTATCCGTGGCGGCCGTCGGTGGTGGCCTCTTCATCGCACGCAGGCGTCGCCTGAACCGCGCCGAGTTCTGAGCACCTCCTGCTTGTGTGAACGCCCGTCGCCCCGCGTCCTGACCAGGACGCGGGGCAACGGGCGTTCGGGCGGCCGGGGCCGCGATTTCTCCGGGTTCGTCAGTGCTGGCGGCTGCCGGCGCGCCGGCGCAGAACGAAGATCACGCCCCCGGTGGCCGCGACGACCAGCGCCGCACCCGCGGCGATCTCCCCGGCGTTCATCCCGTCCTGGCTGCCGCCCACGCCACCCCTGGCGGGGCCGGCGGGGGAGCGGGTGGCCGTGGCCGTGGTGGTCACGGTCGGGCGAGGCGTGGTGAAGGTGGGCCTCGGCCGGGCGCCGGCAATGGTGAGCTGCGAGGTGGTTTGCCGACCGTCGTCACAGGTGTACGTCACCCTGTACATGGCCCCACGTTTCGCGTCCCAGTCGACCGTGGCGGTCGCCGGGCGACCCTGAGAGATCCTGACGACGTCGAACACGGCCGAAGACGCGTCCGCTTCGCCCTCGCACCCCGAGAGGGACAGCGTGACCTGTCCGCCGGGGGCGATGGTGGACGGCGTGGCGGTACCGACCAACGGGGAGACTTTGCTGCCGACGGCCGAGGCTGCCGGGGCGGTGAGCGAGAGAACGCTGAGGCCGAGCGCGGCGGCCGATGCGAGACGTATCGCGCGCATGGTCAATCCTCCGGGTCCCGAGGGGCAGCGGCGGAATCTTTATCCACACATGGCAGGAAATGCACCTCGATAACCCGAACGCTAGGAGCGGCGACGGCGCCGCGCGATCACAGTCGCGCAAATGGGGTATCGGGGTAAGCCACCCGGTGGCCCGCCATCAGCCGCCACACTGGGCCGATGCGCAGCTTCAGCGAAGATCCGGCACTGCGGCCGCCGCCCTGGCAGCCCTTGGTATTCAAGGGCTACCTGGCCACGGCGACCCTTCACCACGACCGCGTCGAAATCAGGCGGAGCCGCCTGGCGAAGCTGGGCGGGAACAAGGACGCCACCGTGGCCCTCGCCGACGTGGTGCGGATCGTCAGCAAGGAACCGACGCTCCTCGTGAACGGTTACGTGTTCCTCGCGACGGAATCCGACCCCGGGCCGCTGCGGGGCTTCGCCGCCCGGCCGTCCGGACAGACAGCCGGAAACCCGCACACGATCATGTTCACGCTGGCCCGGGCGAAGGCCTTCGCGGCCTTCCTGGAATCCGCCGACGCGACCTGGCGTGCGAACGGCGCGGGCGCGGTGGGGGCGTAGTCCGTCGCTGGTGCTCGTCTATTTCGACGCGTTCGGGAACAGGTCCAGGAAGGGGGTGGCGGTGGCTGAGAGGCCGCGGCCGAAGGGGGCGTCGAAGTCCCAGATGAGGAAGAGCAGGAACGCGATCAGGGCGCTGTAGAGCCCGGCCAGGAGCAGCTCGCGTCCGGTCCGGCGGATCTGGAGAGTGAAGATCAGGCCCACCGCGACCAGGGCTCCGGTGATCAGGCCGAACCAGACGACGCCGGGCATGGTCGCCTCCGCGCCCGCGCCGCGCGCGCCCCGGGCGTCGTCCACCGCGGCCACCTGGTCGACCAGCGGCTGGTAGGCCTGCCCCTCGTGGTCCGTCTTCGGTACGTAGTCGGTGACTTCGCGGCGCAACTGGTCGAGGAGTTCGGTGCCGCGCTCGGTCAGACTGCCGTGGTCGGCCATGTGGCGCCATTCGGTGTTGACGACGTACGTGACGTACGCGTCGACATCGCCGCGGATACGGGCCCGCACCTCGGCGGGGTAGACCTCCGAGCGGGCGCTGATCTCATGCAGGGCCTGGGCCTCCTGGCGTACGGACTCCTGTGCGGCGCCGCGGCCCTCCCAGACGCCGGCGATGGCGAGGCCGAGGACGATCGCGTAGACCACGCCGATCATCATCGTCATGTACTCGATGACGTCCGGGGTCTCGGACGGGTCGTCGTCATCGCCGACGCGGCGGTGGTTGATGACCGTGATGGTGAGGACGACCGCGCAGGCGGCCGCCATCGCGATGCTCAGAACGAGCCATTCCGACATTCAAGGCTCCGTCGGCTAGCGGGAACGGGGGCGCAGCACGGCGGCGGCGAATACCGCCGGGGCCGTGACCAAGAGGGTGAGGGAGACCAGGGACGGGCCGTTGTGGGGCTCCTTGCGGGTCGCCTGCCGGTACACGGGGATGGCTACCGGCGTGGGGGAGGGCGGCTTCGGCCGGGCGTACGGACTGGGCTTGGGGGTGGGAGAGGGCTTGGGGGCGGGAGGAGGCGGCGGCGGTGGTGCGGGCGCCGGTGGCGGAG
>NZ_JAGGOK010000047.1 GCF_018614615.1 Streptomyces sp. ISL-100
GGGCAAACGAATGACCTGATTCGCGGGCAAACGCACGCGCGCCCGGGGTGCTCTGTGCTCGGTGCGTGGCGTTGCCTGCTGGTTGCCCGGGGCCGGTCTCCGAGACCCACCGGCAGCGGTGCCCTACCACCCACCCACACCAGCAACCTGTTTGAGGCCCAACCGGCCACCGGCCGGGGCGGACGCCCAACCCACCCGAGTCCCCCCATTCAACTGCCGCGCCCCACCCGCAGGCCAGATGGTCCGCACGTCGACCCGGATGGCCGGCCACCTGCCTACGTGGGTGAAGCGTGTGCGTGGGAATGGAGATGTCGCACCAGCGGCCGTCCCGTCAGTCGCTGAACCTGGGGCCGAGCCGCCCCCTCAACCTGCCGCGCCCCACTCACCGAGCCCGCCACCCGGCAACGACACACCAGCCACTTCCCGAGCCTTCCCCGTGGGCTCCCCCCGGGGGGCCGCCCCCCAGAAGCATTGCGGCGGAGGTCCGGCGGTCAAGGGTTAAGCGCAGCGCAATCGCCGCAGGCGACGCGACGCAGGAGCGCCCTTGAGGGGCGGACCTCCGCCGCCACCCTCCGAAAAGGCGGCCCCCACACCAGAAGCAAACAACGCCCCAGGCCCACCGCAGCCGGCCCCGCCACCCCCGGCCGCCCCGCGAGCGGCTCCGGACATGCGGCGGCCGCGGTGGCTCCCCTCCGCGCCACCGCGGCCGTTCCCCGTCAGGAAGGTCTACTTGGGCGTCGGGGTCGACGCGTGGCTGTCCTGCGTGGTGAGCTCTTCGCCGGACGCGTGGCTGTCCAGCGGCTTGATGTCGCCGCCCGAGGCGTGGCTGTCCAGCGTGGTGAGCTCTTCGCCCGAGGCGTGGCTGTCCAGCGGCTTGATGTCGCCTGCGGTCTTCTTGGCGTCGCTCATCGTCGTCATCTCCCGTTAGTCGTTCGGTGCTTCAGGTCGGCGATGCCCGCCCGGCGATTCCCCCGTGGATCGCCGGACGGGCATGTCAGGGCCGTTCACCTTAGTGGGGCGGCCTCATCGTCGATCCGTCTGCCCCCCGACGCGACGGCTCGATGGGATTAAGAGTGCCGTCCGGCGATAAACGAACGATGAACGCCGTTGAACGCCGTCGAACGCCGTCCTCGAACGTCACCGAGCGCCGTCGAGCCCCGCCAAAACGTCGCCGAGCTTCGCCGACCGCCGTCGAACCCCGCCAAACCCTGCCGAACTCCGCCAAACCCTGCCGAACGTCGCCGACGTCGCCGAACGCCGCCCGACGTCGCCGAACGCCGTCGTGCAGTGCTCGTCAGGCAGCCGCCACAGGACGTAGGAGCTCGCGCACCTCGTCCGCCTCGGCGGAATCCAACTGTTCGTAGATGGCCAGCGCTTCGCTCCAGCACGCTCTGGCCCTGTCCGGCTGCCCCAGCTTGCTCAGCGCCCGTCCCAGCACAGTGAGCACTGTGCCCCGCCGCCACTCGCCACCAATACCGCGTAGAGCGATCGCCTGTTCCGCATGAGCTGCGGCCAGTGTGTGGCGTCCCGCCGCGAGATGTACTTCTGCCAGGCGGAAGTGGGTAACGCCTTCCCACAGGGGCTGGCGGTTCTCGTGGAAGATTCCCAGCGCCTGGGTCAGCTGGTCGAGCGCCTCGGTGTGCCGGCCGCCCTGGGCCAGGGCGAGGCCGAGAGCGTACCTTCCGTTCGCGAGGCGCAGGGCGAGCCCCAGATGGTCGTAGATCTCGATGCCCTGCTCAGCCAGCTGCACGGCACTGGCTGTGCGGGACAGCGCCAAGTGAATTCGGGAAAGATTGCACAGCGCGCTGGCTTCCCCGGGTCGGTTGCCGTCGGTGCGGAAGGCGGCGATGGCCGTCTGGAGGTAGGCCTCGCCATCCGCGTGCTGGTTGCGGTAGATGGCGAGGATGCCGCGCTCGTTTGGGGCGTTGCCGCTTGTCCACGGGTCCTCAGCGGAGAGTCCGAGCGCCATGGCATGGTGTGCCTCCTCGTCGGCCTCCTCGAATCGCCCCGCAGTGCTGTGCACTTGCGTGAGGGTCGTCCGCGCACGCCCCTCGGCACGGGCATCCCCCGCTGTCCCCGCCGCATCGCGCAGGGCGATGGCCGCAGCCTCGTACCGTCGTGAATTCGCGCCGGATTCCGCGAGGTCCTTCGCCACAATGAGGAGATCCACCGCTCGACGCAGGGTCTGCTTCCCAAGGGACTGCTGTACGCAGGCCAGCAGGCAGTCCGCCTCCGCGTACAGCCAGTCCAGCGCTGTGGAGCGGTCGGCGAATTCAAGTCCCGCGTAGTCGGTCCGCTCCAGATGGTCGACCGTCCGGTCCCCCGGCCGCTCCAGCGCGTACACCGCCGCCGCCGTGGCCAGGTAGAAGTCCAGCAGCCGCGACAGCGCCAGCTCGCGTTCCACCGGGGGTTGTTCGTCGCGTTCCGCGCAGGCGCGGGCGTAGAGGCGGACCAGGTCGTGGTAGCGGTAGCGGCCGGGGGCCGCTGATTCCAGGAGGGACGTGTCGACCAGGGATTCCAGGAGGTCTTCCGTGGTCTGGAGGGGCTCGTCCAGTACGGCCGCCGCCGCGGCCAGCGAGATGTCCGGGCCGTCCGCCAGGCCCAGGAGGCGGAAGGCGCGGGCCTGCTGCGGCTCCAGCTGGCCGTAGCCGAGCTCGAAGGTCGCCTTTACGGCCAGGTCGCCGGCCTGGAGTTCGTCGAGGCGGCGGCGTTCGTCCGCCAGCTTCGCCGCCAGGACCGAGACCGTCCACGTGCGGCGCGCCGCCAGGCGGGAGGCCGCGATGCGGATGGCCAGGGGGAGGAAGCCGCACGCGCCTACGACGTCGAGCGCCGCCTCGCGTTCGGAGGCTACGCGCTCCGCTCCCACGATCTTCGTGAAGAGCTGCAACGCCTCCTCGGGGGACATCACGTCCAAATCAACCAGGTGAGCTCCGGCCAGGTCCACCATCCGCGCCCGGCTCGTCACCAGCGCCGCGCACCCCGTCGTCCCGGGGAGGAGGGGGCGGATCTGGGATGCGTCCCGGGCGTTGTCCAGCAGGACGAGGATGCGGCGGCCGTCGAGGGTTGAGCGGTAGAGGGCCGCGCGCTCGTCCAGGGTGTCGGGGATCGAGGTGTCGGGGGTGCCGAGCGCTCGCAGGAACGCGCCCAGGACCGTTTCCGGCTCGGCTGCTCGCGAACCGGCGCCTTGCAGGTCTACGTACAGCTGGCCGTCCGGGAAGTGTGAGCGGGCCGCGTGCGCCACGTGCACCGCGAGGGTCGTTTTGCCTACGCCGCCGATCCCGGCCAGCGCCGACACCGCCATGACGCTCGTCTCGGCCGTGGCCAGGCGGTCGCCCAGTTCGCGTACGAAGGATGACCGGCCGGTGAAATCGGGGACGGTCGCCGGGAGCTGTGCGGGGCGTACGACCGTGGGGGCCGCCGACGGCGCCGGTTCCACCGGGCGGGCCAGGTCCGCGTCCGCCTCCAGGATGCGCTGCTGGAGCTGCGAGAGCTCGGGGCGCGGGTCCACGCCCAGCTCGTCGGCGAGCAGGCGGCGCGTATCGGCGTATACGGCGAGGGCTTCCGCCTGGCGGCCGCTGCGGTAAAGCGCGAGCATGAGCAGTTCACGGAGGCGCTCCCGCAAGGGGTGGGCCGCCGTGAGCGCGGTCAGCTCGGAGATCGCCTCCGCGTGGCAGCCGACCTCCAGGTCCAGGTCGAGGCGGGTCTCGGTGAGCTGGAGCCGCCACTCCTCCAGCCGGGCCCGCTGGTTCTCGGCGTACGGTCCCGGGACCGACGCCAGCGGTTCGCCGTCCCACAGGCCGAGCGCCTTGTTGATCAGCGTACGGGCCTGGCAGCGGTCGCCGGAGGCGCGGGACTTCTCGGCGTCGGCGGCCAGTTCCTGCGCGACGGCCAGGTCGAGGGTGTCGGAGCCCGGTCGTATCGCGTACCCGCCGGACTCGCTGACCAGCACCCCCGGGTCCAGCGCCTTGCGCAGCCTGGAGGCGTACGTCCGTACCGCCGCCAGCGCCTGTGACGGCGGCTCCTCGCCCCAGATCGCGTCGATCAGCTCGGACGCGGTCGCGGTGCGGCCGTCGCGGAGCAGGAGGGCGGCCAGCAGGGCGCGTTGCTGCGGGGAACCGGTGTTGAGGGATTCGCCGCCGCGCCAGGCACGGACGGGACCGAGCACGCTGAAGCGCACCGCCTCGGTGAGTTCTTGCTGCTGCTGGTGTTCCTGCTCCTGCTCCTGTTGGTTCTGGTTCTGGTTCTCGTGCTGAGTGCCCTCGTCGGGGCGCGGACCGGAAGCCGGAGTCCGCTGCTCCGGGACCCGTGGTACGCCGTCCATCGCACTCCCCCTGCCTCTGCTGCCGCCTGCGGTCTGCCCTTACCGCCCAGTCGCAAGGGCCAGTTTGCCTTGTCCATGGCGAATGCGTCAGCACTGGAAGGCGCCTACCCATTACCTACCCACGCCCAGCTAGCTGACGGATCGTCAGATCGACGCTACCTTGGATCGTATGGAGACCTTCCCGGAGATCATCTCGGTGGACGACCACACGGTTGAGCCCCCCAACGTCTGGCGGGACCGGCTCCCGTCCAAGTACAAGGACTCCGGTCCGCGCATCGTCCGCGCCCCGCTGAAGGAAATGACCTTCCTCGGCGGGAAATTCGCCCCTGTGATGGGCGCCAAGGGCGATGACGGGCCGGTCGGTGACTGGTGGGTGTACGAGGACCTGCACCGCCCGCTGACCAGGCTCGACACGGCGGTCGGGTACGACAGGGACGAGATCAAACTCGAAGTCATCACGTACGAGCAGATGCGGCCGGGTTCGTACTCCGTCCCCGACCGCCTCGCCGACATGGACGTCAACCACGTCCAGTCGGCCCTCTGCTTCCCCACCTTCCCGCGCTTCTGCGGCCAGACGTTCACCGAGGCCAAGGACCGCGAGCTGGGACTGCTCGGCGTCCGGGCGTACAACGACTGGATGGTGGAGGAGTGGTGCGGTCCGGACGCCCGCGGCCGCCTCATACCGCTCACTCTCATACCCCTCTGGGACGCCGGACTCGCCGCCGCCGAAGTCCGCAGGAACGCGGCGCGCGGCGTCCGTGCGGTCGCGTTCTCCGAAATACCCCCGCATCTGGGCCTGCCCTCCATCCACACCGACGAGTGGGATCCCTTCCTGCGCGCTTGCGACGAGACCGGAACGGTCATCGCGATGCACATCGGATCGTCGAGCCGGATGCCGTCGACCTCGGCCGACGCCCCGCCGGCGGTCGGCTCGACGATCACCTTCGCCAACTGCTGTTTCTCGATGGTCGACTGGTTGATGAGCGGCAAGTTCGAGCGCTTCCCGAACCTGAAGATCATGTACGCCGAGGGGCAGATCGGGTGGATTCCGTACATCCTGGAGCGCGCTGACGTCGTCTGGGAGGAGAACCGCGGTTGGGGCGGCGTGGCCGACAAGGTGCTGCGGCCGCCGTCCGAGCTCTTCACGCAGCACGTGTACGGCTGCTTCTTCGACGACGCGTTCGGTCTCAAGAACCTCGACGCGATCGGCGTGGGCAACGTCCTGTACGAGACGGACTACCCGCACTCCGACTCCACCTGGCCCAAGTCGAGGGAGGTCGGCGAGCAGCAGATGGGGCACCTGGACGGGGACGTGGTGGACCGGATCGTACGGCGCAACGCGATCGAGCTGCTCGGGCTCACCGGCGAAGGACTGTGGCCGGGGCAGTGATCGGGGCCGTGACCGGGTGAAACTCAGCCCAGCGGCCGGCGCATCTCGTCCCGCACTTCCAGCACACGCGCGGCCACCTTCTCCAGATCGACTTCCTCGGGGGCCTGCGACACAGTTTCCTTGCCGACCTCGGCCACGACCGCACTGGTGTTGTCGTCGGCCCATGCGCACATGGGCACGGTGGCCTTGGTCCCGGCCTGGTCGGAGGTCATCACCTGGCAGCTCAGTGACAGATCCGCTCCTGCGGGTGTGATCTCCTCGGCGGGCACGGCAAGGGTCACGTTTTCCCCTTGGGAAGCCCCACGCAACAGGCTCGCGCGCGCGTCCTCGGGGTGCCGGATCTGGCCGTAGAACCCGGAGAGGGTGAGAACCTCTCCGGACTCGGCGCCGCCCTTCCCCGTGTACTGCGCCGCGACGCCCGTCCAATTCTTCATGTCACTCTTGTCCCAGCTGCCGCCGCTCTCCTGTGGGGCGGAGCTGGACAGGTCGTCGGCCAGTGTGTACTTCCCGCCCAGAAGGGACTTGGGCAAGGTGAGCTTGTACTCGGCGTCGGGATAGGAACTGGCGGGCCCTTCACCACGGTTGGCCATAGTGGCACCTACGCGCGCGATGACAGCGAAAACCACGAGCCCGATAATGCTCAACGTCACGATCAGCGCGGTGTTGGTCTTCTTCGGCGGCATCGGCGGCGGCCCGCCCCATCCACCCGGTTGCGGCTGCTGGCCATACGGCTGCCCTGGGAAGGGCTGTTGCTGCTGCGGGTACGGGTAGCCCCCGTACGGCCCGGGCTGCGGCGGTTGTTGCCCGTACGGTCCCGGCTGCGGCTGCGGCTGTTGATAACTCATCCTGCGAGATCCCCCGTTGTTGCTCTGTTCTGCTACTGCCCCGGCCCGGCCGGGAAAATGGAGCCGCCGCTTCATCTGGAGATCGGCCCCCGCCTTCGCCGGCCGCAGCCTCGACACCTCACCGTGCATACCGGCCGGTCCCGTTGGGCGTTGCGTATGCGAAACACCAACGTATCTGATCACTTGTGCGATTGTCTGAAGGTGGTGGTGGTGGTGGTGGTGCGGCGAGCGCAGCCGGCACACCGGCCGACCCCTGGTGGCAGCCGGGGCCGGGCGGGATCATCTACGCATGACATTGACCCTCGCCGAAGCCGAAAAGATCCTCGCCGACAACTTCGCTCCCTGGGTGCTCGACCTCGGCCTGGCCGTCGTTGAAACCGGCGAGCACCATGCGGTGCTGCGGCTGCCTTGGTCGGACCGGCTGGCCCGGGAGGGCGGGGGCATGTCCGGGCAGGCGCTCATGGCCGCCGCGGACACCGCGACGGTCATCGCCGTGTCCGCGGCCCGCGGCGCGTTCGTTCCCATGACCACCGTCCAGCAGTCGACGTCCTTCCAGCGCGCGGTCATCGGCGCGGACGTCGTGCTCGACGCGCGTGTCACCAAACTGGGCAAGCGCATGGCTTTCGCCGACATCAGCATGACCGCCGCCGGATCTCGGGACCCCGCAGCCCGCGCCTCTGCCGTCTACGCGCTGCTGGGATGACCCGGGAGACAGGCGCGCACTGTTTTGCCGACGTGCGGTCTCGGGTACCAGGAGACTTCTCCACCGAGCAGGCGTACCACGAGCAAACCTCGGCCGCTCTCCGCGTCGTTGACCCCGTCGCCCGTCACGTCGAGCAGGCGACCGCACCGGCCGCCATGAGCCCGGCAGGAAGGGGCTTCGAGGAGGAGAAGGCGGCCGCCGGCCTGGAAGGCATCGCTGTACACGGCATCGAGGGGCCCGCGTGGACTCGCGACCGCGACCGCCGGTCCTCTGTCCGGCTGCTGCCCCCGGTTGTTCCGGCAGCCGGCGCTTGGCGCTGTTGACTCTCCGTGCTCGTTACGGCGCCGTGCGTACCGGTGCGTGCGGCGGCGACAGGCCGATACGTATGAGCTCTGACCCCGGCTCGCCCCGGTGCGGGGGCGGGCGCACGATGGGAGGAGGAGATGACGAGACGACGGGAGGTGGCGGGCGATGATCGCATTCATGGACGTCCACCACGACATGAAGGGCATCACGGCTGAGCAGTTGTCGGCGGCGCACCGGGCCGATCTGGAGATCGAGGCGGAAGAAGGAGTGCACTTCGAGCGCGCGTGGGCCGACCCCGAGGCCGGGGTCGTGTACTGCCTCTCCGAGGCGCCCTCCGCGGATGCGGTACAGCGCATCCACGAGCGAACCGGTCACCCGGCGAGCGAGATCCACGCCGTGCCGCTTTCCGTCTAGCAACGCCCGGCTGGTCGCGCGGCCCGCCCTGCAGCCGCAGCCGTTCGTACGGCGCCCCCTGGGGGAGCCGCTCGGGCGGCTGTCGGGCTGTCGCCGCACAGAACGGCCGGGTGCGCGAGCCGACCTGCCCCCGCCCCTTGTCTGATGGACCGTCAGGAACGACGATGGCCACCTTGGTCATTCGTGACGGCCCATCAGATGAGGTGGCGTTCCCATGGTGATGTACGGGATGCAGCTCCCGGTCCAGTCGCAGAGCACCCTCTACGCCGAGTCGTGGGAGGCCGAGGCCGGGCCGGGGGATCTCGCCGAGGTGGCCAGGACCGCCGACCGCTGCGGTTTCGCCTACATCGCGTGCTGCGACCACATCGCGATCCCGCGTCGGCTGGCCGACGCGATGAGCACCGTCTGGTACGACCCCGTCGCCACCCTCTCCTTCCTCGCCGGCGTCACCGAGCGCGTTCTGCTGCTCAGCCACGTCGCCGTCGTCGGCTTGCGGCATCCGCTCGCCTCGGCCAAGCAGTACGCGACGCTCGACCGCCTCTCCGGCGGGCGGCTGATCCTCGGGGTCGGCGCCGGGCACGTGCGGGAGGAGTTCGAGGCGGTCGGCGCGGACTTCGGCGGGCGTGGCGGCGTACTCGACGAGACGATCGACGCGCTCAGGGCAGCGCTGGGGCAGGACGAGTACCCCGAGTTCTCGGGGGAGCGGTACGCCTTCAGGGGGCTCGGGCAGAGGCCGCGCCCGGCGCAGGAGCGCGTGCCCGTGTGGGTGGGCGGGTCGTCGCCTGCCGCCGTGCGCCGGGCGGCTTTGCGCGGGGACGGGTGGCTTCCGCAGGGGGATCAGCGCGATCGGCTGCCGCAGCAGATCGCCAGGCTGAAAGCGATCCGCGAGGGGGCGGGGGTCGTGAGCCCCCTCACCGTCGGTGCGATCACCGAGCCGCTGTACGTCGGCGACGCGGCCTGGGACGTCGGGCGGCGGACGGTGGCCGGGAAGCCGGAGGCGATCGCCGAGTCGCTGCGGGCGTACGGCGCGATGGGTGTGCACCAGATCCAGGTGCGGTTCCGCAGCCGGAGCCGCACCGAACTGACCGACCAGATGGCGGCGTTCGCCGCCGAAGTGGCCCCGCACCTGAACTGAGGAGACCTGGTATGGGCAAGCTGGACGGGCGCGTCGTCGTCATTACGGGCGCGGCGCGCGGGCAGGGTGAGCAGGAGGCGCGGCTCTTCGTGGCGGAAGGCGCGAAGGTGGTGCTGGCCGATGTGCTGGACGAGCAGGGCGAGGCGCTCGCCAAGGAGCTCGGGGAGAGCGTCGCGACGTACGTCCATCTCGATGTGAGCCAGGAGGCGGACTGGGCTGCTGCCGTGGCCGCCGCCAAGGGCGCCTTCGGGAAGATCGACGGGCTGGTCAACAACGCGGGGATTCTGCGGTTCAACGAGCTGGTGAACACCCCGCTGGAGGAGTTCCAGCAGGTGGTGCAGGTCAACCAGGTGGGCGCCTTTTTGGGGATCAGGACCGTGGCGCCCCAGATCGAGGCGGCCGGTGGCGGGACCATCGTCAATACGGCGTCGTACACGGCCCTGACGGGCATGGCTTTCGTGGGTGCGTACGCCGCCACGAAGCACGCGATTCTCGGGCTGACCAGGGTCGCGGCCGTGGAGCTGGCGGGGAAGAGGATACGGGTGAACGCGGTGTGCCCGGGGGCCGTGGACACGCCGATGACGAATCCGGCCGCGCTGGATCCGACGGCCGATCCGGTGGAGGCCAAGGCCGCCGTTGACGAGCTCTACAAGAAGCTCGTGCCGATGGGGCGGATCGGGCAGCCGGAGGAGGTTGCGGCGCTGGCGCTGTTCCTGACCGGGGACGACTCGTCGTACATCACGGGTCAGCCGTTCGTCATCGACGGCGGGTGGCTGGCGGGCGTCAGTCTGTTCTGACGGTGTATCAGGTATTGACGGTCCGAAGGGGCAGTGGAACAGTCGTGGGCATCCGTAACTGACGGTGTGTCAGTTTCTCCGAAGGAGAAGTACCTTGGAATTCGGGCTCTTTGTACAGGGGTACGTGCCGGCCGCGCGTGCCAAGGCCGACCCCGAGGCGGAGCACAAGGCGCTGATGGAGGAGACCGAGTACGTCATCCAGGCGGACAAGTCCGGCTTCAAGTACGCCTGGGCCTCCGAGCACCACTTCCTGGAGGAGTACTCGCACCTCTCCGCGAACGACGTCTTCCTCGGGTACCTCGCGCACGCGACTGATCGGATTCACCTCGGGTCGGGGATCTTCAATCCGCTGGCGCCGGTGAATCATCCGGTGAAGGTCGCCGAGAAGGTGGCGATGCTGGACCACCTGTCGGAGGGACGCTTCGAGTTCGGGTCGGGGCGCGGGGCCGGCAGCCACGAGATTCTCGGCTTCATGCCGGGGATCACGGACATGAACCACACCAAGGAGATCTGGGAGGAGACGATCTCCGAGTTCCCCAAGATGTGGCTCCAGGACGAGTACGTCGGCTTCCAGGGCAAGCACTGGTCGCTGCCGCCGCGGAAGATCCTGCCGAAGCCGTACGGGAAGTCGCACCCGGCGATGTGGTACGCCGCCGGGTCGCCGTCGTCGTACGCCATGGCGGGGAAGAAGGGGCTCGGGGTGCTGGGCTTCAGCGTGCAGAAGGTCTCCGACATGGAGTGGGTCGTCGAGTCGTACAAGAACGCGGTGAAGGACGCGGAGCCGATCGGGGGCTTCGTCAACGACAACGTGATGGTGACGTCGACCGCTATTTGTGCGGAGACGCACGAGAAGGCGGTCGAGATCGCGGTGGGGGGAGGGCTGAACTATCTGCAGTCGTTGCTCTTCCGGTACCACGACACGTTTCCGCGGCCGGAGGGGATTCCGGAGTGGCCGGAGCTGCTGCCGGAGTATTCGGCGGAGATCATCGAGCTGCTCATCGCTGAGGAGCTGATGATCTGCGGGGATCCGGACGAGGTGCTGCGGCAGTGCGAGCGGTGGGAGCAGGCGGGGGCGGATCAGCTTTCGTTCGGGTTGCCGATCGGGGTGTCGCCGCAGGACACGATGACGACGATCAAGCTGATCGGTGAGCACGTGATTCCGAAGATCGATACGGATCCGGTGCACCGGACTACGCGGTTCCGCGGGGCGGCGGTGGAGGGCGGCTGAGTGGCTGGGGGGCCGGCCGCTGGGGGGCCTTTACCCGAGCGGCAGCATATCCAGCCCTTCCGGCGTTTGAGGACACGCCCGAAGGGCGTCTGTGTTGTCCGGGGGCTGGGGAGCTGGGGGCTTGCCCCAGTTCGGGGAGGGGCGGGTAGGGGACAAGCCCCGCGCAGCGGCCCACGCCCGCACCCGCAACCCGCACCCGCAACCCGCACCCGCAACCCGCACCCGCAACCCGCACCCGCACCCACCTTTCCACTCCCACCCGAAGGGACCGCCATGCTCGACCACCTCATCCGCGGAGCCACCGTCGTGGACGGCACCGGCGCCCCCGCCTACGTCGCCGACGTAGGCATCCGAGAAGGCCGCATCGCCGTGATCGCCGCGCCCGGCACCGTCGACGAGGCCGCCCGTACCAGCGAGAACGCCCAAGGCTTCGTACTCGCCCCCGGGTTCGTCGACCCGCACACCCACTACGACGCCCAGCTCTTCTGGGACCCGTACGCCACCCCGTCCCTCAACCACGGCGTCACCACCGTCGCCGGCGGCAACTGCGGCTTCACCCTCGCGCCGCTGCACCCCGACCGTCCCGAGGACGCCGACTACACGCGCCGCATGATGTCGAAGGTCGAGGGCATGTCCCTCGTCGCACTCGAAGAGGGCGCCCCCTGGAACTGGCACACCTTCGGCGAATACCTCGACGCCCTCGAAGGCCGCATAGCCGTCAACGCCGGCTTCATGGTCGGCCACTGCGCCCTGCGCCGCCACGTCATGGGCCCCGACGCCGTAAGCGGGCAGCAGCCCACCGAGCAGCAGATGGCGCGCATGCTCCAGCTGCTCCACGACGCGATGGACGCCGGCGCCTGGGGGCTCTCCACCACCCAGTCGTCCACCCACTCCGACGGTGACGGCCGCCCCGTCGCCTCCCGGCACGCCAAGCCCGCCGAGCTGATCACCCTCGCCCGGGCCGTCGGCCGGCACGAGGGCACCCAGCTGGAGGCGATCGTCGCCGGCTGCCTCGACCAGTTCACGGACGACGAGATCGACCTGTTCGTCGAGATGACGACCGCCGCCGGCCGCCCGCTCAACTGGAACGTACTGACCATCGACGCGGCAGTCCCCACCCGCGTCCCGCGCCAATTGCAGGCCAGCGAACGCGCCCGGCAGGCCGGCGGCCGGATCGTCGCCCTCACCATGCCGATCCTGACCCCCATGAACATGTCCCTCGGCACCTTCTGCGCGCTCAACCTCATTCCCGGCTGGGGCGACATCCTCGGCCTCCCCGTTCCCGAGCGCGTCGAGAAGCTCCGCGACCCGGACGTACGGAGGGAAATGCTGCGCCGCGCCGACAGCAAGGAGGCCGGCGTCTTCCGGCGCCTCGCCAACTTCGAGCGGTACGTCATCGGTGACACGTACTCCGATGCAAACGCGGGCCTCAGCGGACGCGTCGTACGCGACATCGCCGCCGAACGCGGCCAGGACCCCTTCCACTGCCTGGTCGAAATCTCCGCCAACGACCAGCTCCGCACCGTCCTGTGGCCGATGCCCGCCGACAACGACCCCGCCAGCTGGGAACTGCGGCAGCGCACCTGGCAGCACGAGGACGTCCTGCTCGGCGGCTCCGACGCCGGGGCCCACCTGGACCGGATGTGCGGGGCGCCGTACACGACACGCTTCATCGGCGACTGCCTGCGCGGCCGAAAGCTGGTGTCACTCGAACAGGCCGTGAAGATGCTGACCGACGACCCCGCCCAGCTCTTCGGCCTGCGCGAGCGCGGACGTATAGAGGAGGGCTTCCACGCGGACCTCGTCCTCTTCGACCCCGAGCGGATCGAGGCGGCCCCGGCCACGCTGGTGCACGACCTCCCGGGCGACAGCCCACGGCTCGACTCGAAGGCGATCGGCATCGTGTCCGTACGCGTCAATGGCGTCGAGGCGATACGCGACGACCAGGTCACGGGGGCGGTGCCGGGCACGGTGCTGCGCTCGGGCCGGGACACGAGGACGGTGGCGACAAAGTGAAGGGCGGCGCCGAGCGACTGTTCATCGGCGGCGAGTGGACCGAGCCGGACGGCGGCCACTACGAGGTGATCAACCCGGCCACGGAGGAAGTGGCCGGGCTTGCGCCGGAGGCCGGCCGCCGGCAGGTGTACGCCGCCGCTTCCGCCGCCAGGGCCGCCTTCCCGGCCTGGTCCCGCACCGCCCCCGAGGAGCGCGCCGCGATCCTCGACCGGGCCGCCGACCTCATCCAGCGCGACTCGGCGGCGTACGCCGAACTCGCCCGGGCCGAGACCGGCGCCACCACCGCGACCGCACTCGGCATGCAGGTCGCCGTCGGCGCCGCACGCTTCCGGCGCTACGCGCGCGGGGCGCTGGAGCCCGTCGAGACCGGGCTGCCGCCGCAGGTCAATCCGGCGGGCCCGATGGGGAAGGCGGGGATCTTCGGCGCCCTGGCCGTCCGTCAGCCGGTCGGCGTCGTCACCTGCATCACGTCGTACAACAACCCCTGGGCCAACGCGGCCGGCAAGGTCGCGCCCGCGCTCGCCATGGGCAACACGGTCGTCGTGAAGCCCGCCCCGCAGGACCCGCTGTCCGTCTACCGCATGGCGGCGGCGCTGGCGGAGGCCGGAGTTCCGCCCGGTGTCGTGAACGTCGTCACCGGCTCCGCGCCCGCCGTCGGTGAGGCCGCCGTCGACTCGCCGGACGTCGACATGGTCAGCTTCACCGGGTCCACGGCGGTCGGACAGCGCATCGCCGAAGTCTGCGGGCGCGGCATGAAGCGTCAGCTCATGGAGCTGGGCGGTAAGGGGGCGGCGGTCGTGTTCGACGACGCCGACCTCGACTCGGCCGTCATGGGGATAGGGACGACGTTCTCCTTCTACAGCGGACAGATCTGCACCGCCCCGACCCGCGTGATCGCCCAGCGCGGTATATACGAGCGGCTCGTGGAGAAGCTGTCCGGTTACGTCGGCTTCCTCACGATGGGTGACCCGGCCGCCCCGGGGACGGTCGTCGGCCCGGTGATCTCCGCCGCCCACCGTGACCGCGTCGAGTCGTACATCGAGCTGGGCAAGAAGGAGGGCGCCCGGCTGGTCGCGGGCGGGGAGCGTCCGTCGTACGACAAGGGGTTCTATGTGGCGCCCACCCTCTTCGCCGGCTGTACGAACGACATGCGCGTCGTCCGCGAGGAGATCTTCGGCCCGGTCGTCGTGGTCGTCCCCTTCGACGGTGACGAGGAGGAAGCCGTCGCACTCGCCAACGACAGCGACTTCGGGCTCATCGACTACGTCTGGTCGGGGGATGTGGCCAGGGCCTTCCGGATCGCGCGGCGACTGCGGGCCGGCGGGGTCGGCGTGAACACGATCGGGCGGAACATGGAGGCGCCGTTCGGCGGCTTCAAGAAGAGCGGAGTGGGGCGGGACGTCGGCTCGTACGCGCTGCACGCGTACAGCGAGACGCAGGCGATCGTCTGGACCTGATGAACCGGACGAGCCCTCCGAAAAGACATACGGGAAACTTTTGAAACGGGCATAACGGACAGCGTTGCGGTTTCCGCAGCATGGAAGTTTTCGTAATGACCTGGCAATGGCTGCCCGCGAGTCGCTTGTGACCTTCAATACTCAACCAATGAGTCGTTCGGCACCGACAATTGCAAGGATCTTTGGAGCGGAGTCAAGTGCTCCGGATGTGGAAAGCGTAGCCGTTAACGTCGCGCTTATGACTCATGTGGAAGCACGGCCCCAGGCCGGAGACACGGTAAGCGACGCCCCCTCGGTGGAGGCTGGCGTACGCGAAAAGGGCCTGGGCGGGAATTCCGTCGGCCTCATGGGCAACGCCGTCATCGGCATCTCCACCGTTGCACCCGTTTACTGCCTCACGGCCACGCTGGGCCCCACGGTCGCCGAGGTTGGGCTGCAGATGCCCGCAGTCTTCCTCGCAGGATTCCTGCCGATGCTGCTGGTGGCCTTCGCATACCGCGAGCTGAACAAGGCCATACCCGACTGCGGCACCTCCTTCACCTGGTCGGTGAAGGCCTTCGGGCCTCGTATCGGCTGGATGTGCGGCTGGGGCCTGCTGGTCGCCACCATCGTGGTGCTCTCGAACCTCGCGGGCGTCGCGACATCCTTCTTCTACTTGCTCCTGGGTGAGCTGACCGGCAGTGCGGACGTCGCCGCGCTTGACGACAACAAGGCCGCCCACATCCTCACCACGCTGGCCTTCATCGCTATCGCCACGGCGATCAGCTACCGCGGTATCACCGCCACCAAGTGGGTCCAGTACGCCCTGGTCGGGCTGCAGCTGGCCGTGCTCCTGATGTTCGTCTACATGGCGCTCACCAAGTCCGGCGAGGTCGCCAACTCGATCGACTTCTCCTGGTCCTGGATGAACCCCTTCGCGGTCGAGTCCTTCGCCGCCTTCACCGCGGGCCTGTCCCTCTCGATCTTCATCTACTGGGGCTGGGACGCCTGCCTGTCGATCAACGAGGAGAGCACCGGCAGCGCCAAGACGCCCGGCCGCGCCGCGACGCTCGCCATGATCGTGATCGTCGTCTCGTACCTGATGGTCGCCATCGCCGCGCAGATGTACGCCGGTGTCGGCGAGAAGGGCACCGGCCTCGGCAACCCGGAGACCTCCGACAACGTCTTCGCCGTCCTCGCCGAACCGATCATGGGATCGGGTCTGGGCATCCTGCTCTTCCTCGCGGTCGTGGCCTCCGCCGCCGCGAGCCTGCAGACCACCTTCATCCCGGTCGCGCGCACCGCCCTGGCGATGAGCACCTACAAGGCCATGCCGGCCTCCTTCTCGAAGGTGCACCCGCGCTTCAAGACCCCTGGTCGCGCGACCGTCATCGCGGGCGTCGCCACCGGCGTCTTCTACGCGGTGATGACCCTGCTCAGTGAGAACGTCCTCGTCGACACGATCTACGCGCTCGGCCTGATGATCTGCTTCTACTACGCGATCACCGCGTTCGCCTGCGTCTGGTACTTCCGCCGCGAGCTGCGCAGCTCGGCGCGCAACCTGATGGTCAAGGGCATCTTCCCGGGCGTCGGCGCCCTTATGCTCACCGCCGTCTTCGGCCAGACGCTGTACGACATGTGGGACCCGGCGTACGGCAGCGGCAGCTCGCTCTTCGGTGTCGGTTCGGTCTTCGTGATCGGTGTCGGCCTGCTGCTGCTCGGTGCGGTGCTCATGTTCGCCATGCAGCGCGTCAGCCCGGCGTTCTTCCGCGGCGAGGTCCTGACGCAGGACACCCCGGCGCTGGTCGTCGAGGACTGATCGCGCCGAGTCCGCCCAGCCGGACGACGTACCGACGACATACCTGAGTCATGAAGGGCCGGGGAAGCCGAATACGGCTTCCCCGGCCCTCTGTCGTCGGCCGACTGGGCTCAAGCCTGCGGTGTGGGACTCAATGAGCGCCGCGTGCCACCGCTGGACAAGGCGGGCTGGCCATGGGCGACCTGGCATGAGGCTCTGGAGCAGGGCCTTCCACGTGGTGGGGGTTGTGCTGAGTACGGCTTGGGCCGGGTCCGCGCTCTCGGTCAGCAGGACCGTTCCTTCGTGGGCGGCTGTGTGCAGACACGCCTCGCCTTCTTGGCAGTACGACGACTTGTGCCACGCCAGCGCTTCACTCATGGTCGGCCTTTATATGCAGGAGCAGGGCGGCCAGTGTGGCGGGGGTCGTGTTGAGTGTCGCGTGGCTGGGGTCTGCGCTCTCGGTCAGGAGGACGACTTGGCCGTTGGCTGCCACGTGGACGCAGGACTCGCCCTGTCCGCAGAACGATGACTTCTGCCACTCAGCGGTTTGCATCAGGTTCCTTTCACAGGTCGTGCGTCAGGTTGTGGATGAGGTCGCGTGACGCGGAAGGCCCCAGGGCTACGGCCTCCATCCGGGCAAGAAGCACCCGGTACATCTCCAACTGGGCCTCGGCGTCCACAAGCGCAGGCCCATGTGACTGGTCCAGCGAGACGGTGTCGAGTTGGGGAGCCGGGCCGTACGCATACAAGATCGTCTGTCCGGAACCCGGGTAGGCGCCGATAGCGAACGGGATCACCTGGATGGTGATGTGCTCTCGTTGGCTCTGCTCGATCAAGTGCTCCAGCTGTCGCTTGGCGACAGACGGGCCGCCGACAGGCACGCGCAAAGCGGCTTCGTGGATGACCGCGTGGAACGGTGCTGGATCTGATCGGTCAAGCACCGCCTGCCGCTGGAGCCGGTGGTTCACACGGTGCTCAACCTCGGTACGCGAGAACTCTGGGACGACTTGCCGGAAGATCTCGCGGGCATGGTCCGTGATTTGAATCAGCCCCGGGATGTGTGACGTGGTGGCGGACCGCAGCCGGGTGGCGTGGTGCTCCAGCTCGGCAAGGTCCAGTAGCGGCGTCGGGAGCACTTCCCGGAATGTCTCCCACCAGCCACTCTTGCGCTCGGTGGCCAACGCGACGAGGGCCTCGATGTAGGCGTCGTCGTAGCAGCGGTAGTTGCGCGCCATCGCGTACAGACGCTCGGGGCTCACACCGAACCGGCTGGCCTCGATGTTGCTGAGCTGGGCCTGGCTGATGCCGAGCAGGCTTGCACCCTCGGTGGCCGACAGTCCTGCTCGCTCGCGGAGTCTCCGCAACTCCGTGCCCAGGCGCAGGCGCCGTGCCGTGGGAGTGACCCTTGCGGCCATTCCTCAACTTCCTTTCGTCCGCGAGGCATTGAGTGTGTCACCCACAAGGGGGAAAGGCTCATGTAATTGCCGAATCCGCAAACACTTTATGCCTGGAGCGCGCTAGCTTGTGACTCAGGCCACTCGTCCGGGAGTACACCGCTCGACGGAGCGGCAACGTCAACGGGCACCGCACCGCACCATCCACCCATCACGCGCGTCACGGTCCAACTCCCCACAGCGATCGGAGACTTCCATGGCCACCGTAAACCCGCCCTGGGCCTACACCCTCCATCTTCCGCACGATCCCCGCGCTCCCGGAATCGCCCGCGCGACCCTGCGGGCCGTACTGGACACGTACGAGCTGGCCGAACTCGCTGATACGGCCGAACTGTTGGCGTCGGAGCTCGTCACCAACGCTCACCGTCACACCGACAGCCCGTATGCCTTCCGCCTTCGTCCCGTCGGCCCCGACCGCTTGCGCCTCGCCGTGTGGGATGCGAACCCGTTCATCCCCGCATCGTTCAGCGGGGCGCCCGGCGAGATGGCGGCGCTTGCCGACGAGACCGCCGAGGGGGGCCGGGGTCTCGAGCTCGTCCAGGCGTGCGCGGACAGGTGGGGCGGTTACGCGCTCGGCAGCGCGTACTACCCCGGGCGGCCGGGCGGCGGGAAGTTGCTGTGGGCCGAGTGCGGACGCAAGGGCCGTGAGACGTGGTGAGGCCGCCCGCGCTGCCGGTGGCGGATGGCGCGCTATGTCCGTCTTCGGTGTCCGGCGCCATACTGGGGGATGGTAGCCACGTCCGACTGGAGCGAATCATGAGCGCACAGCCCGAGCACGGCTGGGGAGCGATGCCCCTGCCGGAGATCCGGACCGTGGACGACTTGCGCCGTGCGCTCGATCGCTACGGCTTCCCCGGCGACCGGGAGAAGTTCGAAGCTGAGCTGTCGGCCGCCATAGGGGAATCCCCCACCAACGACTTCGAGGGCGCGGCCGCAGTCGTACGGGCGTACCGTCACCGGGTCCGGATCAGGAACTCGTCCGACATCATGGCGGCTCTCGAAGACGCACGCTCCGAGGGTAGTGGCCCATGAGCGAGCTCCCGCTGGAAGAGGCCGACCCTGCCAAGAAGGCATTCGCCGACCTCACGGAGGGGGAGCGGGAAGTGGCCCGGGCCGCGCTCGAAGTCATCAGACGGCATCCTGCGGCCGGGCGAGAGATTCCTGGCTGGCGCCCACCCTCCGTGGAGTACACGTACACCACGCCGATGGCGCGTGATTCGGCCGAGGCGGTCACCGTGGTTTACACGCACACCCCTGGCATGGGCGTGACGGTCGTGTACTACTTCCGTGATCCACGGGTGGTCGACTGAGTGAGCCGTACGAGCCGAGTCGGTCCAGGCCTTCGGATATGGGCGGGTTTGCCCGCCCGCTCATATTCTGGGAGGGAAGGGAGCGGCCATGGCCGTCCAGGAGGCCCCCTCCGTCGAGCGGGCGCGGGACGCGGCGGCCCGGGAGTCCTGGGCCGAGGCGTACGTGCTGCTGCGCGCCCTTGACGGCCACGCCTCGCGTGCCCTCGCTCCCGAGGATCTCGACACCCTGGCCGATGCCGCGTGGTGGTCCGGTCACGTGGACGAGTCGGTCGACGCCCGCCTGCGTGCCCACGCGGGGTATGCCGCCGCCGGCGACCACCGCCGGGCCGGCTGTGCCGCGTGGTGGCTGTACTTCGAGTACCGCGAGCTGGGGCGTCCCGCCGCGGCCGCCGGCTGGCTGCACCGGGCCCGCCACCACTTGGAGCACGAGCCGGAGTGCCCCGAGCAGTGCTTCCTCGCCTGGACCGACTCGGAAGAAGCGCAGGGGAACCGGGACCCCGGAGCCGCGCTCGCCGCCGCCCGCCGGATGTACCGCATCGCCCGGCACTCCGGCAGCCCCGACCTCATCGCCCTGAGCCGCCAGACGCACGCGGCGGTGCTGCTCGCGGACGGCCGGACGGCGGAGGGGCTCGCTCTGCTGGACGACGCGATGTGCGCGGTTACGGCGGGCGAGCTGAGCGGCATGTTCACCGGCTGGCTCTACTGCCTGGCGCTCAACCAGTGCATGGCGGCGGCGGACTTCGGGCGGGCGGTGGAGTGGACCGATGCGGCGATGGCCTGGTGTTCGGTGCCCTGGTCGCAGCACGTCACGCCGTCGCCCGGGTCGTCGTCCGGAGCGTCGTCCACGCCGTCGTCCCCGCCGCAGAGCGGTGGCGGCCCCGGCAGCCCCCTCACCGACAACCCCTTCCGCGGGCTCTGCCGCGTCCACCGCGTCGAGGTGCTCGACCTGCTCGGCTCATGGTCTGTCGCCGCCGCCGAGGCGGAGCGGGTCTGTGAGGAGGTACTGCCGGACTCCCTCGAAGCCGCCGCGGCGGCCCACTACGCCGCCGGGGAGATCATGCGCCGCCGGGGCCACCTGGAAGCCGCCGCCGTTTCGTACGCACACGCCCACGAACTGGGCCGTGTCCCGCAGCCCGGACTTGCCCTCCTCCGCCTCGCCCAGGGGAAGGCCGACGCCGCCGTGACCGGCCTGCGCCTGGCCCTGGCCTGCCAGAGCGACGCGTCGCCCGACCTGCTGGGACGTGCGCGGCTGCGTGCCGCCCAGACGGAGGTGGCCCTGGCCGTGGGGGACGTGGACGGCGCCGCCTCCGCGGTCGCGGAGCTCGAAGTGCTCGCCGCCGGCGGCCCCCCGGCTCCCGCCGCGACCCTGCTGAGCGCCATGGCCGACACCGCGCGCGGCGCGCTCGAACTCGCCCGGCACGGCGCACAGGACCCCGACGAGGCGCTGCGGCCGCTGCGCCGGGCGCTGGCGGGCTGGCTGGAGCTGCGGATCCCGTACGAGGCCGCGCAGGTACGGATGCTGCTCGCCGCCGCCGACCGGGCCGCCGGTGACGACGAGGCCGCCCGGCTGGAGCTCCGGGCCGCCCGCACCACCTTCGAACAACTCGGCGCCGTTCCCGACGCCCGGCGCGCGGCAGCTCTGCTGGGGGAGAGGCACGAGGCGCTGCCCGGGGGCCTCACCCCACGGGAATGCGAGGTACTACGGCTGGTCGCGGCGGGCGGCACGAACCGGGACATCGCACGCGAGCTGGTAATCAGCGAGCACACCGTGGCCCGCCACCTGAACAACATCTACGCCAAGCTGAACGTAACCTCCCGCACCGCCGCCACGGCCTACGCGTACTCCCACGGCCTGACCTGACAACGCCGGAGGGGCTGGATTTTCCAGCCCCTCCGGCGTTTGAGGAGCGGGGTCTGGGGCGGAGCCCCGGTTCGGGAAGGGGCGGGTAGGGGAAAGAGCCCCGCGCAGCGGCACCCCCCGCCCGCGCACCCATGGGCCGTTCTGCCCATGCCCGGCCCGGCCGAAGTGGGTGGTACGTGCGATGCCCGAGGTGAACCCCCCGGCGTACAACGGACGCATGAAGCCACTCCTCGCGCCCCCAGAAAGCCGGTGCCCGCCATGACAACGCTGACCACCCAGCCCACCGACCTGGCCCTGGACCTGCTGCGCGCCACCGTGCACGGCGACGTCATCACCCCCGCCGACCCGGCATACGACGAGGCCCGCCGCGTCTACAACGCGATCCACGACCGCAACCCGGCCGCCATCGTCCGGGCCGCCGGCGCCGCCGACGTCATCGCCGCCGTACGCTTCGCCCGCGACCACGACCTCCCCCTCGCCGTCCGCGGCGGCAGCCACGCCGTCGCCGGATACGGAACCTGCGACGGCGGTCTGGTCGCCGACCTGTCCCGGATGCGCGCCGTCCGCGTGGACCCGGAGGCCCGTACCGCCCGCGCCGAAGGCGGCTGCACCTGGGGCGACTTCAACCACGCCACCCACGCCTTCGGTCTCGCCACCACCGGCGGAGTCGTCTCCACCACCGGAATCGGCGGCCTCACCCTCGGCGGCGGCATGGGACATCTCTCCCGCCGCTACGGCCTGTCCTGCGACAACCTCATCTCCGCCGACGTCGTGACCGCCGAAGGCACCCTCCTCACCTGCGACGCCGACCAGCACCACCCCGACCTCTTCTGGGCACTGCGCGGCGGAGGCGGCAACTACGGCATCGTCACCTCATTCAAGTTCCGGCTGCATCCGGTGAGCGACATCCTCGGCGGCCCCACCTTCTACCCGCTCGACGGCGACGTCGCGCGCCGCTGGCGCGACATGAACGCCGAGGCCCCGGAGGAGTTCAACTCCCTCTTCGCCGTCCTCCTCGGCCCACAGCTCCCGTTCCTGCCCGAGCGCTGGCACGGCCGCGCCGTGTGCGCCGTCCTGACCTGCTTCAGCGGCCCCGCCGACGAGGACGACAAGATCCGCGGGCGCCTGGACGCACTGGGCCCCGTCATCGGCCAGTACGTCGACCGCATGCCGTACCCCGTGATCAACACCCTGTTCGACGAGGACCTGCCGCCAGGCCTCTACCACTACTGGAAGGGCAACTTCAGCAGCGAACTGACCGACGGCGCCATCGACGTCCACATGACATACGGCGCGACGATTCCGTCGATGGAGAGCGACACCGTCATCTTCCCGATCGACGGCGCCTGCCACCGCGTCGGCGGCGAGGACACTGCGTTCGCCTACCGCGACGCCGCCTTCTCCGCCGCTTTCGGGGCCAGTTACGCCGATCCCGCCGACACCGAGCACAACATCGCCTGGACTCGCGCGTACGACGAGGCGCTGCGCCCGCACACCGAGGAGGCCGGATACATCAACTTCATGGCAGCCGACGACCAGGACCGCGTACGCGCCAACTACCGCCAGAACTACGACCGGTTGCGCGCGATCAAGCGCCAGTACGACCCGCAGAACGTGTTCCGCATGAACCACAACATCGCGCCGTGACGGCCACGACTGAAACTACTGGACGCGCACCGCCAGCCTCCCCAGCACCCGGCGCCCCGCCCGCCCCACCCCCACCGGAACCAGCGCCGCCCGGCCCGGAACACGGACCCCGCCGGTGAAGGCAACCCGGGTGCGCCGGCCGTCGGGGGTCGCGGCGGCGGCCACGCCGACCAGCACGAACCGGCTCTGGAGCCAGATCCACCCCGGGCGGCGTACACCGTCGAACCTGGCCCGCATGCCGAAGCGGCTCCGGGCGACCGCCTCGACCCGGTCGCCTTCGATACGTACGACGCGCAGGCGCCGCATGTCGGGAACGAGACGGCCGAACTCGCCGTCCAGGTCGGCCAGCAGTGCCCACACCTCGTCGAACGGCGCGGCGATCTCGCGCTCGCTGACACGCGCGCCGCGCACCCCGGCGGACAGCGCGTAGAGGCGGCGTACCGGATCGAGCGGAGGAGGGACCGGCCAGCTGAGCCGGTCGGGCCGGTCGGGCCGGTCGGGCCGGTCGGGCCGGCCGGGCCGGTGGTCGTCGTCGGTAGTCATGACTGCCACGCCTTCCTGAAGGAGTCCCTGGCCCGGTGCAGCCGGGACTTCACGGTGCCGACGCGCAGGCCGAGGAGTTCGGCGGCGGACTGCTCGTCGAAGCCCTCGATGTCGCGGAGTACGAGTACAGCCCGGTGCTCCGGGGACAGCCGCGCGAGTACGTCGCCGATGTCCGCCGCGAGCTGCGGATCGCCCCGGGCGGGCAGCGTCGCGAGGTCGGCGGGGACGGCGCGGGCGGACTTGCGGGCCACCCGGACCGCCTCCCGGCAGGCGATGGCCCGTACCCATCCGTAGAGCGCGGCCGGCTGCTTCAGGGAATGCAGGCCGCGGAAGACGGCGACGAGCGTCTCCTGTACGGCGTCGGGCCCGTCGGCCAGGGCGATCGGCGTACAGATGCGGCCGACATACGGGGCGAGGGCGTCCAGGAGGTCGTTCATCGCGAGGGTGTCACCACGCTGGGCAAGGCGCACCAACTGCCGTACGTCATCATCCCGTACGTCTTCTCGCTGAGCGGCGTCACTCAACTCCGCTCCCTCACCAGCGCCGACATCAGCGCAAGCCGGGCGGTGGTAGCCGCCATCGCCAGCGTCAGGGGTGTGTAGAGCCCCAGGTTGAGCCAGTAGAACGTGTCGCCCGCACTGGCGTCGAGTCCCGCATCCACCCCGAACGCCCATGCCACCCCGACCAGCCCCCGCACCGCCGTACCGCACGCGACGGCGACCGTCCCCAGCTGGAGCAGCCGCCCCCAGCGGTGCGCCCCGCCGAGCCGGGCCCTGGCGGTCACCAGCCCCGCCGCCGTGAACAGCAGCGCGGCGAGCGGCAGGACCACGGGCGGCGTGAACGGCACTGCGGCACCCAGCACGGCGTACGAAAGGGACGTCGCGTCCGCGGCCGGCCACGTCCTGCCGGTGGCCCAGAACACGTGCAGCAGACCGTCCGTGATCAGGACCGCCGCCACGGCGGTGGCTGCGGCATGGCGGTTGAACTTCATGAAGCCCTCCTCGGTGCGCGAATGCGTCACCTCACAGAGGAGCCGAACCCCCGATTAGTTCCCCTGGTTCCCCTGGTTCCCCTGGTTCCCCCAGTGAGGAAGATCTGATATTGAGCCGTGAACGCCCCTGCAACGGAAGGGGCGTGTCGGCCGACCTTTACGGGTGCGGTTCGCATCGGCTCACCCACATTGAACCCGTGGCACCGGTGCGCCGAAGTTCGGCAGAACGTAGTTTGGCGCTCATCAGCCGGTTCACAGGCAGGTAGGCAGGCCGAGGTCACGATGATGAGGAGCTCCCGCATGCGCATCGCCACCACGATCTTTCTCACCGACGAGACGATCACGCCGGTACGGCTCGCGCGCGAGCTGGAGGAGCGCGGATTCGCCGGCCTGTACCTGCCCGAGCACACCCACATCCCGGTGTCCCGGGAGTCCGCGTACCCGGCGGGCGGCGAACTCCCGCGTGAGTACGGCCGTACGCTCGACCCCTTCGTAGCCCTCGGCCAGGCCGCCGCGGTCACCGAACGGCTGGGTCTCGGCACCGGCATCACGCTGGTCGCCCAGCACGACCCGATCGACCTGGCCAAGCAGATCGCGACCCTGGACCACCTTTCCGGCGGCCGCTTCACGTTTGGTGTGGGCTACGGCTGGAACAAGGAGGAGGCCGCGGACCACGGCGTCGAGTGGGCCACGCGCCGCGAGCGGACGCGGGACCGGATGGCGCTGATGCGGGCGCTGTGGTCGGAGGAACCGACGGCGTACGAGGGGGAGTTCGGCTCGGTACGTGCGTCATACGCGCACCCGAAGCCGGTGCAGAAGCCACGCGGCCCGGTGACCGGCCCGCGCACGCTGGTGGGCGGGCCGGCGGGCCCGAAGCTGTTCGCCCACATCGCGGAGTACGCGGACGGGTGGCTCCCGATCGGCGGCCGGGGCCTGACGGAGTCCGTGCCGGTGCTGCGTACGGTATGGGAGGACGCGGGGCGCGAGCCGGAGGCCCTGCAGGTGGTCCCGTACGCGGTGAAACCCAGCCCGGGGAAGCTGGCGCACTTCGCGGACCTGGGCATCACGGAGCTGGTGGTGCAACTGCCGCCGGCGGGCGAGGCGGAGGTCCTTGGCGTACTGGATGAGTACGCGAGGTTTATCTGACCAGAACGGCCCGCCCCTCTGTGCGAGGCGCCCGGGCGCCGCTACCTTGGCCATCTCGGCATGGACAGCGCCCGGCCCTGCGGCCGGCACCTCGGGGGAGAGGCTACGCACATGCAGAAAAGCCCATTCAGTATCGTCGCGATCGTCTTCGGCGCGGTAGCGCTGTTCTTCTGCCCGCCGCTGTTCGGCATCCTCGGCCTGGTCTTCGGCGGAATCGCCAAGTCAAAGGACGAACCGCTGGCGGTGACGGGCCTGATCGTCGCGGCAGCGGGCCTGGCCATCGGCATGGTCCTGGGTTTCGTGGTCTTCAGCTCGATGTCGACACCGTGACGGAGGCGTCTCCTTCGGATCACAGCCCCGTTTGCGGTCCTGCGGTCCTGCCGCGTGGTGCGCCGCACCCGCGCACCCGCCGCCCAGCACCGCTGGCATCATCGAGGCTGTGACCCCGACTCCGCGCCCGACCCCGCCGCAACCGTGCGCCAAGCGGTTCGTTCTCTTTGATGTGGACGGCACGCTGATCGACGCTCTCGACAACCAGCGTCGGGTCTGGGCGGACTGGGCCGTGCGGTACGGGGTGGACCCCGGCGAGGTGTATCGCGTCGCGGTGCGGACGCGGCCGCTGGAGACCTTCGCCCTTGTCGCCCCCGCCGAGGATCCGCAGGAGTGCCTGGCCGCGCTGCACGCGCTGGAGGACGAGGACGTACGGTCCGGGGAGTACACGGCGTTCGACGGTGCGGCCGAGCTCTTGCGCGGGCTGCCGTCCGGCGCCTGGGCGCTGGTGACCTCCAACTACGAGCACCGCGTGCGTGGGCGGTTCGCGCGTACCGGGCTACCGGTTCCCGACGTGGTCGTCGACGCTGCAGAGGTGGCGGAAGGCAAGCCGTCTCCCGTCCCCTACCTGCTGGCCGCCGCACGCCTGGGCACGCGGCCGGAGAACTGCCTCGTCATCGAGGACGCGCCCTCCGGCGTACAGGCCGGGCTCCGCGCCGGCATGACCGTGTGGGGCGTGAACACGGCCGTCGCCGTGGACGGCGTGCACCGCCACTTCATCAGCCTTCGGGAAGCGGCCCCCGACATCACCGCCTTCCTGGCAGGCGCTCCGCAGGGCGGGCCATGCCGATGTGCGTCGCTCGTATGCTCGGACGCATGACGACACGCGACGCGAGCGCACCACAGGGGAACGGGAACGGGAACGGGAACGAGAACGCGAACGGGAACGGGCCTGGGAACGGACGCAGGGGTGACGGCAACATCCCCGGCAGCACCCCCATCCCCATCCCCATCCCCATCCCCACCCCCACCCCCAACGCCATGCGCCGCGCCCTCAAGCGTGCCCGTGACGGGGTCGCGCTCGACACCGGCGAGACCGCCGTGCTGCTCCAGGCGCGCGGTGACGACCTCCTGGACCTTGCAGCCTCCGCCGCGCGCGTGCGCGACGCCGGGCTGGACGCCGTCGGGCGGCCCGGCGTCATCACGTACTCGCGCAAGGTGTTCATCCCACTGACCCGCCTCTGCCGCGACAAGTGTCACTACTGCACCTTCGTGACCGTTCCCGGGAAGCTCCGCCGCGACGGCCACGGCATGTTCCTCTCCCCCGACGAGGTCATCGACATCGCCCGCCGCGGCGCCGAAATGGGGTGCAAGGAAGCACTGTTCACGCTCGGCGACCGGCCCGAGGAGCGGTGGCCCGAAGCGCGCGAGTGGCTGGAGGCGGAAGGGTACGACGACACCCTCGCGTACGTCCGTGCCCTGGCCATCCGCGTCCTGGAAGAGACCGGGCTGCTGCCCCACCTCAACCCCGGTGTCATGTCCTGGACCGACCTCCAGCGGCTCAAGCCCGTCGCCCCCAGCATGGGGATGATGCTGGAGACGACCGTCACCCGCCTGTGGTCCGAGCCCGGCGGCCCGCACCACGGCTCCCCCGACAAGGAGCCCGCCGTACGGCTGAGGGTGCTGGAAGACGCCGGCCGCTCCAACGTCCCCTTCACCACCGGACTCCTGATCGGCATCGGCGAGACGTACGAGGAGCGCGCAGACTCGCTCTTCGAGCTCCGCAAGACCGCCCGCGCCTACCACGGCATCCAGGAAGTAATCGTCCAGAACTTCCGCGCCAAGCCGGACACCGCCATGCGCGGCATGCCCGACGCCGAGCTGGAGGAGCTGGCCGCCGCCATCGCCGTGGCCCGCCACATCCTCGGGCCGAGCGCCCGCATTCAGGCCCCGCCCAATCTTGTCGACTCCGAGTACGCGCTCCTCATCGGCGCGGGCATCGATGACTGGGGCGGCGTCTCGCCGCTCACTCCCGATCACGTGAACCCGGAGCGCCCCTGGCCGCACATCGACGAGCTCGCTGCCAAGACCGCCGAGGCCGGCTTCGAGCTGCGCGAACGGCTCACCATCTACCCGGAGTTCATCCAGCGCGGCGAGCCCTGGCTGGACCCCCGGCTCGTCCCGCACGTACGCGCGCTCGCCGACGCGGAGACCGGGCTCGCGCGTGAGGGTGTACGGCCGACGGGCCTGCCGTGGCAGGAGCCTGACGACGGTTTCAACGCGACTGCGACTGCGACTGCGACTGCGACCGCGACTTCCACGGCAGCGGCAGGCACCGGCCGCACCGACCTGCACCTGACCATCGACACGACCGGCCGCACCACCGACCGCCGGGGCGACTTCGACAACGTGTACGGCGACTGGGACGCGCTGCGCGAGGCCGCCGCCCCCGGCATGGTGCCCCAGCGCATCGACACCGACGTACAGCAGGCGCTGAAGCAGGCCGCCGACGACCCGGCCAAGCTCACCGACGACCAGGCGCTCGCACTTCTCCACCTGGACGGTCCGGCCCTCGACGCCCTCTGCCGCATCGCCGACGAGCTGCGCCGGGACGTGGTCGGCGACGACGTCACATACATCGTCACGCGCAACATCAACTTCACCAACGTCTGCTACACCGGCTGCCGTTTCTGCGCCTTCGCGCAGCGGCGCACGGACGCCGACGCCTACACGCTCTCCCTCTCCCAGGTCGCCGACCGCGCGGAGCAGGCATGGGAGGTCGGCGCGGTCGAGGTGTGCATGCAGGGCGGCATCCACCCCGATCTCCCCGGTACGGCGTACTTCGACATCGCGCGCGCCGTGAAGGAACGCGTCCCCGGCATGCACGTACACGCCTTCTCGCCCATGGAGGTCGTCAACGGCGCCACCCGCACCGGCATGTCGATCCGGGAGTGGCTGGCGGCGGCCAAGGAGGCCGGGCTGGACTCCATCCCCGGCACGGCCGCCGAGATCCTCGACGACGAAGTGCGCTGGATCCTCACCAAGGGCAAGCTGCCGACCGCGACGTGGATCGAGGTCGTGAAAACCGCGCATGAGCTCGGCATCAGGTCGTCCTCGACCATGATGTACGGGCATGTCGACCAGCCGCGCCACTGGCTCGGCCACCTGCGCACTCTCGCCCGTACTCAGCAGGAGACCGGCGGCTTCACGGAGTTCGTGACGCTGCCCTTCATCCACACGAACGCGCCCGTCTACCTGGCCGGCATCGCCCGCCCCGGCCCGACGGACCGTGACAACCGGGCCGTCACCGCCATGGCCCGGCTCCTCCTGCACCCGCACATCACCAACATCCAGACCAGCTGGGTGAAGCTGGGCGCGGACGGCGCGGCCGAGATGCTGCGCTCCGGCGCGAACGACCTCGGCGGGACGCTGATGGAGGAGACCATCTCGCGGATGGCGGGCTCCAGTTACGGCTCGTACCGCTCCGTCCAGGATCTTGTCGCGATCGCGGAGGCCGCCGGCCGGCCCTCGAAGCCACGGACGACGTTGTACGGCGACGTACCGGTCGAGCGGCAGCGGGCGGCAGAGGCGTCGGACGGTCATCTTCCGGCGTTGCTGCCGGTGCTGGAGTGACGCGGCATCAAGGGCGCGTAAAGATTGCCGGAACCCGGCAATGTCTTCTGTCAGTCCTGCATGAGACGATCCGTCTTATTCAAGTTGTTCAATAGATCAATAGATCGGCGCACACGGGGGTGGGTGGGCGGATGACTGTTTTTCTCGGTCTCGGCATTGCGGGGATCGTGCTGCTGGCGCTCTCGCTGATCTTCGACGGGATTCTGGAAGGGCTTTTCGGGGGAGTCCTCGACGGCCTGTTCGACGGCCTGCTTTCGCTGCCCGTCATTGCCGGGTTCCTCTCGATGTTCGGCTTCGGCGGCGCGATCATGCTCGGCGCCACGGGTCTCGGAGCCGGTGCGGCCACGGGAGTCGGGGTTGCGGCGGGGGTCGTCACGGGCTGGTTCGCGTGGAAGTTCAGCCGTGCGCTGATGCGTGACCAGACCGACGCCACTCCGCGCGGCACCGACCTCGTCGGCACGGCCGGGTCCGTCGTGACCGCGATACCCGCCGACGGGTACGGCGAGGTGCTGCTGCGGCTCGGCGGCCAGCCGGTGAAACTCGCGGCCAAGAGCGCGGTGCCGGTCGCGCGGGGCGCCGAGATCTGGGTCGAGGCGTCACTGTCGAGCACCTCGGTCGCGGTGCGCCCCGTCGAACGCTGATAACCGGTCCCACCCTCGAAAGCTAAGGACCGGTCCCATCCGGTCACACCTCGTCCATCCCCGTCCCACCCGTGTCCAACAGTCCTGAGTCCGTACCGCTCCAACTGCTGCCGTCCCCTGGGAAGGCAGGGGGGAATTCATCATGAGTCCAGTCATCGTCGCGGTCGTCGGAGTCGTCGTACTCCTCGTCCTGCTGGCCCTTGTCGTCATTACGCGCTACAAGGTCGCCGGCCCCAGCGAGGCCTTCATCATCACCGGCCGTCGCGGAAAGACGTCCACCGACCCGGTCACCGGGCACACCTCGACCGACAACAGCGGCCAGAAGGTCGTCGTCGGCGGCGGCGTCTTCGTCGTTCCGTTCGTACAGCAGAAGTTCACCCTCGACCTCTCCAGCCGGCACATCCCGATCGCCGTGCGCGGCGCCGTCACCCTGCGCGGTGTGAAGGCCAACCTCGAAGGCGTCGCGATCGTCAAGGTCGGCGGCAGCGAGGACGCGATCAGGGCCGCGGCCCAGCGGTTTCTCCAGCAGCAGGACGGAATTGTCGGGTTCACGCAGGAGGTGCTGTCCGGCGCGCTGCGCGCGATCGTCGGCCGCATGTCGGTCGAGGACATCATCCGTGACCGTGCCGCCTTCGCCGGACAGGTCGCCGAGGAGGCCGAGGCGAGCCTGTCCGGGCAGGGCCTGATCCTCGACGCGTTCCAGATCCAGGACATCACCACCGAGGGCTCCTACCTGGAGGACCTGGGCCGCCCCGAGGCCGCCCGTGCCCGCCAGGAGGCGGACATCGCCGAGGCCATCGCCAAGCGGGCCTCGGAGCAGGCCCGGCTGAAGGCGGCCGAGGAGATCGCCATCGCCGAGCGGACCTTCTACCTCAAGCAGGCCGAGATCCGCGTGGAGACGGAGGCTGCGGCCGCCAAGGCCAACGCCGCCGGCCCGCTCGCCGACGCCGCCCGCCAGCAGGAAGTCCTGGCCGAGCAGGAGAAGGTCGCCGAGCGCCAGGCGGCCCTGACCGACCGCGAGCTCGACACGAAGGTGCGTAAGCCCGCCGACGCCGCGCGGTACCAGGCGGAGCAGGAGGCTGAGGCGCGTCGTATCGCGCAGGTCAAGGAGGCCGAGGCGGACGCCGAGCGTTCCCGCCTCACGGGTGAGGGCGAGAAGCTGCACCGAGCGGCGCTTGCCGAGGCCGTACGGATCGAGGGTGAGTCGGAGGCGGCCGCCATCGCCGCGAAGGGTTCGGCCGAGGCCGAGGCGATGCGCAAGAAGGCCGACGCGTTCGCGCAGTACGGCGACGCGGCCGTGCTGCAGATGCTCGTCGAGGTGCTGCCGCAGGTCGTCGCGAAGGCGGCGGAGCCGCTGAGCGCCATCGACAAGATGACGGTGATCTCGACGGACGGCGCGAGCCAGCTGGCCCGTACGGTCACCGACAACGTCGCCCAGGGCATGGAGCTGCTCAGCTCCACCACCGGGGTCGATGTCGCGGAGCTGCTGAAGGGCATCACGCAGCGGGGCACGAAGCCGGCGGACGAGAACGGCAAGATCCAGATCACGGACTGATCCAGAGGGACCGGCCCTGCGGGGCTTGTTCCCCACCCAGCCCCTTCCCGCTGTGACACTTTGCGGCTCCGCCGCGTGGGGGGCAAGCCCCCATCTCAGCCCCTCCGGCGTTTGAGGAGCGGGGTCTGGGGCGGAGCCCCAGCTTCGGGAAGGGACGGGTAGGGGACAGCGCCGCA
>NZ_JAGGOK010000048.1 GCF_018614615.1 Streptomyces sp. ISL-100
CACCACGCATGTCCGCCGGTATCTGTGGGGCGGACACTTCTGGTCCGGCTCCTACCTCGCAGGATCATGCGGCGGGGCACCCCTGACCATCGTCAAGCAGTACATCCTCGGACCGTGAGTACGGCGTGATCGTCGTCGACGGCGACCACTCGTTCGAGGGCGTCCTCGCCGACCTGGAGTGGGCGGAAGCGATCGCCGCGCCCGGCGGAGTCGTCGTCCTCGACGACTACGGCGACGGGCGCTGGCCCGGAGTCAAGGCCGCCTGGGACAAGCACCTGGCGGGCGGCGACAGCCGGCTCACGATGGTCGGCCGGGTCGCCACGTCCGCCTTCCTGCGAGCACGCTGAGCGACTCAGAGGTCCCGCATCCGCTGGTGGCGGTCGAGGGCTCGGCGGACGTCGGCCGGCAGGGGGTGGTAGGGGCCGTACGCGCGCTCGGCGTCGTAGAGCAGGCTCTGCAACTGGGCGTGGGCGGCCGCATGGTCGCCCATCGCCAGCAGCAGGTTCGCTATCCGGTGACGGATGTCGAAGGCGCGGGCGGTGGCGTCGGTGGCGGTCGCTGCCGGTCCGCCGGCCCCGTACTGGTTCTCGTAATAGGGCAGCAGGCCGCGGTACTCGGCCAGGGCCGCGGCCGGTTCGCCCAGTTGCTCCAGGCACTGCGCCGCGTCGTACCGGAACTGGAGCGCCTGCGGGTCGGCCAGGCCGGATTCGGCGGCGCGGTCGTCGGCGAGGCGGCGGAGCTCGGGCAGGGCGCGGCGGTACTGGCCGTCGTCCAGCAGCGTCGCGGCGTACTGCTTGCGCAGGATGCGGACCACCGGGGAGCGCTCGCCGTGCTGGGCGGCGGCCGCCGGGAGGATCCCGCCGAGGATGTCGACGGCCTGGGTGATGCGCCCCTCGCCGAGGAGTTGCTTGACCTCGTCCACGGCGCCCGCGACGTCCGGCTGCGCCTGCGCGGGGGTGGGCTGGGCGACGGGCGGGGTGGTGGCGCGGTCGGGCCAGGGGGCGTGCGGGCGCAGGAAGGGGCGGGTGGGGTCGAGCGGGCCCGACGGTACGCCACCGTGCGCGGGCAGCAGCGGGACCAGCGCCTCGTAGACCTCCTGGGCGGAGGACGGGCGGTGCTGCGGGTCCTTGGCGAGCAGCCGCAGGACCAGCGCTTCGAGCGGCTCGGGGATGTCCTGGCGGAGTTGGCGGACGGGAAGCGGCGGCTCGTACAGGTGACGGTGAAGGACACCGAGGACGGTCGACCCGGCGAAGGGAACGTTGCCGCTGAGCAGTTCGTGCAGGAGAACGCCGAGGGCGTAGAGGTCGGTGTACGGGCCGACCGCGCCGCCCATCGCCTGCTCGGGCGCCATGTAGGCGGGGCTGCCGATGGGTGAGCCGGTGTGGGTGAGGCGGGTGGTGTCGGTGTCGAGGACGGACGCGACGCCGAGGTCCAGGACGGTGACCGTGCCCTCGGGCTTGACCATGACGTTGCGCGGCTTGAGGTCGCGGTGGACGATCGGCACGGCGTGTACGGCGGACAGCACGGCGCAGAGCTGGGCGGCGACCGCGACGGCCCACGGCCAGGGATACGGGTCGTGCTCGGCCAAGTGGTCGGCGAGGTCGGCGCCCTTGACGTACTGCATGACGAGGTAGAGGTCGTCGTCGTCGCTGCCCGCGTCGTGGACGGTGACGAGCCCCGGGTGGTCGACCTGCGCGGTGACGCGGCACTCGCGCACGAAGCGGCGGCGCATCTCGTCGGCCGCGGTGGCGGCGGCCATGCGGTCGGGGCGCAGCAGCTTCACGGCGACGCGGCGGTCGAGGCGCTGGTCGTACGCCGTCCAGACCTGGCCCATGCCGCCCTGGCCGATGACGGTGGACAGCTCGTAACGCCCCGCGATGATCCGTCCGTTCACCGGTCCTGGTCACCCCGCTGGTCCTTGCGCAGGAGGTCGCTGAGCTCGTCGAGCTCGGCGCGGACCTGCTCCATGCGCTGGGGATTTTGCTGGGGCTGGCGCTGGGTCTGCGGCTGCGGCTGGCTCTGGGGCTCGTACGGCGTTTGGTGCAGATGTGGATGGGCGTGAGGGTGCGGGTGTGGTGGCTGTTGCGGCAGCGGGGTCGGCGCCGGGTTGACCACCGGGGTGCTCGCGTACGGGTTCGGGTAGCCGTACTGCGCAGGGGCGGCCTGCGTCTGCTGGACGTACGGCCCGTAGGGGGCGCGGGGGCCAGTGCCGGCGTGCGAGCCGCCGCCGGTCGCCTGAAGTCGCGCGTAGTGCCGGATGTCGAACGTCAGGAAGTACCCGGCGGTCGCGGCTCCGAGGAGCAGGACGAACGACAGGGCTATGTCGGTCCTCACGTCGCCTTCAGGCAGCGCGCCGACGACGGCGAAGGCCGCGATCGCCACCGGGATGCTCGCCCAGGCGGCCACCCAGTCGAACCAGCGCCCGCGCAGGATCGCGACGCGGAACAGCGGAACGCAGGACAGCATGCCGCAGCTGAAGACGGCACAGAGGGGGAACAGCACACGCATGGTGATGACGACGCCGTCATTGCGGACTGGCGGCGTGTTGCCGGAGCCGTGCATGGGTGCTCCTGGAGACCTGGTGACGTACGTGGGGACACTCGGCGCGGTAAGCGCTTTGAGCGTATACACCGACACTGACAACGGCCCCCAGGTTGTACGGATCCGATGTGGCACGCCTCACCCCGGCCTCACCCCAGCCCCTCGCGCCGCCCTCACTCCGGTCGTACGGTCCCGTCCGTCAGGCCGTCGTACAGCCCCTGCACGAGTTGTTCGCCGAGCCGCCCAGCCCGCCGCAGCGCGTCCTCGAACTCCGCCAGCGTGCGGAAGCGTTCGCCGTACTGCCGCTGGTCGGCGAGCGGCAGCCGGGGCAGCTGGAGGCGGCGTACATCGAGCCGGGTCGAGGTGGAGGCGTAGCTGCTGGCCTGCCGGTTGTTCGCGGTGCCGCGCAGGAAGCCCGCGAGGAACCAGGGGTCGAGGGCCGCCGGATCCGGGCGCAGGAGCTGGAGGCTGCGGCCCAGGGCGGCGCCCGCGGTGGCCTCGTCGACGACGCGCGCGACCGAGCCGCCGCCGAGCACGGGCACGACCACGTCGCCCGCCGCCACCAGCACCGGGTCCTCCGCCGCGCCTTCGGGGAGCGTGCCCGATGGCGCGCTTCCGGCGAGCACGTCCTGCTCGGTGAGAACGCGTTCCCCGGAACCGGCTCCGGCGCCGCCCGCGCGCAGCACGAGCGCGCCCGCCCTGGCGAGTTCGCCGACGGTGGTGGTGGGCCAGCGCGACGGCTGCGCGGGCTCCCCGGTGGAGGGCGTGAGTTCGGCGGTCTGCCGCAGCGTGTCGGCCAGCCGCTCCCGTACGCGCGCGAGTTCGGCGACGCCGCCGCCCGCGGCCGGGGGCGGCAGATGGCGGGCGGGGGCGAGGTCCACGTCGTCGTCGAGGAGCTGGATGACGGACACCGAACGGCTGACGCCCGGGCGTTCCTCGACGCTGCCGTCGCGGTCGAAGGCCTGCCAGGTGTCGAGGACGGTGGTGTGCAGGGCCTGCCAGTCGAGCTTGTCGCGGCCGGCGGCGGAGAGGTCGGCGGTGTCCACGAGGAGGACTTCGTGGGAGGGCCGGCCCTCGGCTGCGGGCTTGCGCAGGACCCACAGGTGGAGCGGAATGCCGTACGGGGGCGCGGCGCCTGCCGGCAGCGAGACGACGGCGCGCAGGGCGCCGCGGCGCAGGAGGTCGGCGCGGATGCGGCGCCCGGAGCGGCGGGAGGCGGCGGCGGGCGGCATCAGGAGGACTGCGGTGCCGCCCTCGCGGAGGCGGGCGAGTGCGTGCTGGACCCAGGCGAGTTCGGACTCCGTGCGGGCGGGGAAGCCGTACTCCCAGCGGGCGTCGTACGCCAGCTCGTCGTGGCCCCAGTTGCGTTCATTGAACGGCGGGTGGCAGAGCACGGCCTCGGCGGCGAGGTGCGGGAAGGCGTCGGCGCGCAGCGAATCGGCGGCGGCCACACGCACCTCCGTTGTGCCGGATTCAGTCTGCAGGGCGAGGCGCAGCGCGGCGAGGGCGGCCAGGTCGGGGTCGGCCTCCTGACCGTGGAGGGCCCGCCCGTCCTGTACGCCGGCGGCATGTGCGACGGCGCGCAGCAATGTGCCCGTGCCGCAGGCCGGGTCGAGGACGGTGCGGGGGCTTCCCGTGAGGGCGGCCATCAGGGCGGCCGGGCCGGGTGGGGTGAGCGTGTACTGGCGCGGGTTGGCGTCGAGATGGCGGCCGAGCAGGAATTCGTACGTCTGGCGGGTGCCGAGCTCGGCGGCGAGCTCGGCACCCGCGCGCAACAGGGGTACGGAGGGCCCCAGTTCGGGTGTACCCGGGGTGTGAACAGCGCGCTGCGGGCCGAAGCGTGGAGCGAGGATCTCCTCCAGGGCGGGCGGCAGCAGGAACGCGAGCTTCTCGTCGGAGACGGCTGAGAGCTGGAGCCACGCGGTCGGCCTGTCGCGTACGAGCAGCAGCACACAGCCCGCGTGGATGAGGGCCGGGACGGCGCCTGCCGGGTGGCCGGCGAGCTGCTGCCAGACGCGCTCGCGCAGGGGCACCTCGGCGATTTTGCCCTGGTCGCGCAGCCACTGCTCGACTTCGGCGAGGGCGAATGAGGGGCTCGTCTCGGTGCCGCCCACGGGCTTGGGGAAGTCAGGGTGCCGACGGCGCCAGTTGCTCACGGCGGCACGTCCGACCCCGGCGAGCCGGGCGATTCCGGCGGCGGTCACCTCTGCTGCGTTGTCCGACACCGGCCGGCTCCCCTCGTACACCTGCGCCTGCTTGTGGCACCGAGCATACCCATGAGCACAAGAGAGCCCCCTTCACGCCGTGAATCGAGGTTCATGCGTGAATCGTGTTGACTCGGTTCACAGGCTCTGCTGTGATTACGTCATCACAGCAGAACGGGGCGGCAAGGCAGTCCCGAACTCACCTTGTCCGGAGGACATCCATGTCTCAGTACACGCAGCAGCCGCAGTTCCCGCAGGCTCCGACGCCCGCGGCACAGGCCCGCAACGGCCTGGGCACCGCCGCCCTGATCCTCGGCGTCATCGGCGCGCTGTCGGGTCTGATCCCGTTCTTCTTCTGGCTCGCCGGCATCCTCGGCATCATCGCCCTGATCATGGGCCTGGCCGGCCGGGGCCGCGCCAAGCGCGGCGGAGCGACCAACAAGGGCGTCGCCCTGGCGGGCGCCATCCTGGGCCTGATCTCCCTGATCATGTCGGTGGTCGGCGCGGTGATCCTGTTCAAGGCCGTGGACGACGCGGTGGACGACATCAACAAGGCGACCAGCGGCTCGTCGGCGAGCAAGGAGTCGGGCGACGGCTCCTCAAAGGGCAAGGGCAAGGGCAAGGGGAAAAGCAAGGGCGGCACCGCGGGCGGCGAGTCGGGCACGGACTCCGAGACCCTGGCAGCCGGCGACTCGGCCGTCTACGACGACAAGCTCACCGTCACCGCGTCCGCCCCGGAGGCCTACTCCCCCGGTGAGTACGCGGTCGGGCACACCAAGGGCAACAAGGCCTACAAGGTCACGGTCGTCATCAACAACGCCGGCAAGGAGAAGTTCGACGCCGCCCTCGTCACCGCCGAGGCCCGCGCCGGCAAGGACGGCGTGAAGGCTGAGCAGATCTTCGACGAGAAGGTCGGCGAGGTCTTCACCGGCACGCTCATGCCGGGCAAGAAGGCCACTGTGGTGTACGCCTTCGACACCCCGGCCGACGCCAAGAACCTGGTCGTCGAGATCTCCCCCGACTTCACCCACAACGCCTCGCAGTGGGACCTGAAGCTCTGATCACAAGCACCACCGCACCACCGCACCACCGCACCACCGCAGTAGCGCAGCACCGGGGAGGCCGTCGGAGGGGGACGGCCTCCCCAAGCTGCGTCTACTGCGTCAGCTGCGTCAGAGTTCCCCTCCGCACTGAGCCACCATCATGCGCTTGTCCGCCGCGGTCACCGGCATCCCGTACTTGAGGGCGACCTGGCCGAACCGGACGACGTACGCGCACCGGATCGCCTTGTTCGGCGGCAGCCAGGACGCCGGACCCGAATCGCGCTTGGCCGAGTTGGTGCGCCCGTCCACGGGAAGCAGATTCAGCACATCGTTGGCCAGCTGCTCGCGCTTGCTCTCGGGCCAGCGGGCGGCGCCCATCTGCCAGCTGTACGACAGCGGCACCACGTGATCGATCTGCACCTCGGTGGCCTTGGCCTTCTTCCAGGCGATGTCCTTGCCGGTGTACGGGTCGTACAGGTCCATCGAAACGACCACGCAGTCGGAACCTGAACGGAACTGCACGTGCCGCCCATGGAGTTTCAACAAGTCGTTCCGCGTGTCACAACCGTTCCTCGCCAGCGGTACCCCGTCCGCCGTATCCATCCACGCATAGCCGAACTCATCCCGTTCGTAGCCCGTCTTCGGTCCACGACCCTTTGTGGTGAGTCCTTGGATGAGCTTGCCTGCGTTGGCCTTGTCCGCTTCCGACGTGAGCGCGGCGAGCCCCGGCTTCGTCCCGTCGGGATTCGTCAGCGGGCTCACCTCCTGTCCGGCAGCTACGTCCGGTCCGGATCCTGCGGAGCTTCCGCCCGGCTCCAGGCCATCACAGCCTGCGACGAACGCGGCGGCAACGGCGACCGTAAGCACGGCTCTCTTTCCGCGAGCCCGCAGGAGACCGTGACTCATGTGCCTCTCACTATGCACAGCCGACCACACCCTGCATACGCTGCGAGAACAGACCCATCATGGTGCGAAGCATAGAGATAATGCGCGTGTCGCAGCCGTTGCGCGCGAGCGGCACCCCCTCGGCGGTGTCCATCCAGGCGTAGCCGAACTCGCGCCGGGCGTAACCGGTCCTGGGCCCCCGCCCCTTGGTGGACAGCTTGCCCAACAGCTCGCGTGCCTCGGCCCGGTCCCCGTCCGCCGTGACCGGTGCGAGCCCGGGTCGCGTCCCGTCAGGGTTGTCCAGCGGGTCGGCCGCCCGCCCGTCGGAGGCGGCCGGTCCCGCCCCCGACGGGGAACCGCCCCCGTCGATCGCCTCGCATCCCGTCAGCGCGAGAACGGAGGCGAGGGCGGCGCCGGGAAGGGCGATTCTGGGCGTACGTATCAAGGCGTTCCGTCCTCAGTGCCAAGGGCCGGCGGGTGGCCGGGGGAGGGTGGGCGGGTGGACGCCCACCACAATCTCACGGCCTCCCGACCGCCGGACCTAGACCTTCCCGATCCCCAGCGTGGTCTCGGACGGCAGCAGTCCCGATCCCAGCACCTCCACCCACAACGGCCCGAGCAACTCGGCCAGCCGCGCGGTCCCTTCCGCGCCGAGGGCCTGCCAGGGCGCGGCGGCCAGTTCGTCGGTGGCCCGCTCCACCTCGCCGCGCAGCGCGCGCCCCGCCTCTGTAGCCACGCCGTCCGCGTCCAACAGCCCGCGCACAGCGAGCCGTTCGCGCGCGGCGGCCCACTCCTCGTCGCTCCATCCCCGGCTGCGGAACGTCTCGGCGGACGCCGCGCCGATCCCCGCGAAGCTGACCAGGGCCTCGACCGGGTCGAGCCCGGCGGTGAGCAGTGCCGCCAGATGCCCGTCGCCGCGGTGCTCGCGCAGGACGGTCGCCGCCTGCCACAGCACCAGATGCGGGGCGTCGGGCCAGGGCAGGGCGGCGTTGGCGGCGGCGAGCGGCCGGCCCGCGGTGTCGGCGGCCTCGGCGGCGCGGCGGGCGAGGGCGGCGGCCTCGGCGATCTCAGGTCCGTCGACCCGCTCCCCGAAGAGCGCGCGGTACACCCCGTCCATCCCGCGCAGCCGCGCGGCCAGGACCTGTGCCGGGTCAGCGGTTGCCCACCCGGCCGGGACGTACTCCGCGACCATGCGCGGGCTGAAGCTGTAGAAGGCCGCGGAGACGACCTCGCCGCCGACCGGCCCCAGCGGGGCGGGGCGCCAGGCGAAGTAGCTCGGCCAGCGGAGGTCCGTGCTGTACCCGAGCTTCTCCGCTTCAGCGAAGACCTCGGGCGCGTAATAGACGACGGCGTGCAGCGGCTCCAGCAGGTGCCACATCTGCCGTACGCGCCCCAGCTCCATTACTTCAGCAGCTTCCTCAGTCATGGCTCCTCCTCCGACCGCGACAACCCATCTAGACGCCGACTAGATTCCTCCCCCACCCCCAACTTGTCAACGCCTAGATTCGGCGTAATCTGCTGACCATGACCAGCCGCGACAAGTACCACCACGGCGACCTGCGGCGGGCCGTGCTCACCGCCGCGCTCGACGTCATCCGCACAGACGGCCCGGCGGCCCTGTCGCTGCGCGACCTCGCGCGCCGCGCGGGCGTCTCGCACGCCGCCCCCGCCCACCACTTCAAGGACCGGACGGGGCTGCTGACCGCGATCGCCACCGAGGGCCACGACCTGCTGACGGCGGCGCTGTCGGCCGCGGCGGACCTGCGCGACGCGGGCGTTCGCTACGTCCGTTTCGCAGTGGACCACCCGGCGCATTTCCAGGTCATGTTCCAGCCTGACCTGCTCCGCCCCGACGATCCGGAACTCCTGGCCGCCAAGGCACGCTCGTACGAACAACTGCGCGCCGGCGTGGCCACTCTCCCCGCCGGCCGCACCACCGACCCGGAGCTCACCGGCATCGCCGCCTGGTCGGTGGCCCACGGCTTCGCCACCCTCCTCCTGACCCACAACCTGGACCGCCCCCTTGGCGACCGCACCCCCGAGGACGCCTTCCGCGCCCTGGCGGACGCGATGTTCAAAGGCCCTGAATAGCGCGCAGAGCAAGGCGGACGGCACCTGGCAGATGCGCTGCATCGACACGGCGACGACGCACTACGCCGATAGCAATGAGGGCATGTGCCCCGCCCCGCCCCCGGGAATAGCCGGAGTCGATCAGTGATTGACCCTGTCGCGTGCACGTGATCAACGACTTGGACATCGACGTACACAACAGGGGCGGGACAGATGAGTTCGACAACTTCTATACGACGTACGGGTGTTGCACTGCTTTCCGCGGCTGCGCTGGGGGCGCTGCCGGTCGTGGGCGCCGGGGGACTGACCGGGTCCGCCGGCGCCGTGGCGGCCGAGCAGCGCGGCGGGGCGGCGCAGAGCGGCGGCAGCGGGACTGCGTGGCGGGGCGGCTGGGCGACTTCGCCGCAGGCGCCGACCGCGCCGTTCGGGCCGAACTGGTCCCAGAAGGGCTTCGCGAACCATACGGTCCGTCAGGTGGTCAGAGTCAGTACGGGCGGCACGAAGGCCCGTATCGAACTGTCCAACCGCTACGGCAGCGCCCCCCTGCGCATCACCGGTGCGACGGTCGCCCGTACGGACAAGGGGGCTTCGGTGCGGGCCGGTTCCGTCCGGCAGCTGTCCTTCGGAAAGGGGCAGTCCGTGACCATCCCGGCGGGCGGTACGACGACCAGTGACGGCGTGCCGTTCCACGTCAAGGCCCTGGAGTCGGTGACCGTCACGCTGTATCTGGCCGCGCCGACCGGACCGGCCACCTTCCACACGTTCTCCTCCGCCACGAGCTACCGGACCGAGGGCGACCACCGTTCGGACCGCGACGGTACGGCGTTCAAGGAGACCAGCGACTCCTGGTACTACCTGACCGGCGTCGAGGTCAGCGGCGGAAAGCCCGCGCGCCGGGACGGCGTGGTGACCTTCGGCGACTCCATCACCGACGGAGTCGGCTCCACGCTGAACACGAACAACCGCTACCCCGACGAGCTCGCCGAGCGCTTCGCCGCCACCGGCAAGCCGCGCAGCGTCCTCAACCACGGCATCGGTGGCAACCAGGTCGTCAACGACACAACCTGGGCCGGCGAGAAGGGCATCGCCCGCTTCAAGAAGGACGTGCTCACCGAGCCCGGCGTCGGCACGGTCATCGTGCTGGAAGGCATCAACGACATCGGGGGCAGCGGCCCGGCGTTCCCGGGCGGCCCCACCCCGGAGGTCTCGGCCGAGCAACTGATCGAAGGCCACCGCTCATTGATCCGCCAGGCCCACGCCAAGGGCATCAAGGCGGTCGGCGCGACCCTGCTGCCCATCGGGGGCTCCTTCTACGCGGACAAGGAGGGGATCAACGAGCGCAAGCGCGATGCGGTAAACCACTGGATCCGTACGTCCGGTGAGTACGACGCGGTGGTCGACCTGGACCGGGCCCTGGCCGACCCGGACCCCGCCAAGAAGGACACCATGCTCCCGGCGTACGACTCGGGCGACCACCTGCACCCGAACGACGCCGGATACCGCGTGATGGCCGAGGCGCTCGACCTCGACGCGCTCTGACACACGCCGTGGGCCGTGCCCGCGACCCGGGCACGGCCGGCCACGGTGCCTTATGACCCCAGAATCGTCGTAAGGAACTCGCCCGTCCACGCCAGCAGTTCGCGGCCGACCACCGGCTTGCCGCCGATCTGACCCGTCGTCGGACGCGGCACCAGGATCTGGTGGGTGGCCGGCTTCAGGACCGTACGCGGATACAGCCGCTTCAGCCTCAGCTCCTGCGATTCGCGCAGTTCCACCGGCCCGAAGCGGATGTTGGGCCCGGCCAGCGTGATGTCCGCGACGCCGCAGGCCCGCGCCAGCATGCGCAGACCCGCGACCAGGAGCAGGTTCTCCACCGGCTCGGGCAGCTTGCCGTAGCGGTCGGTGAGCTCTTCGCGTACGGCCCTGATGTCGTCCTCGGAGTTCGCCGACGCGATCGACCGGTACGCCTGGAGACGCAGCCGCTCGCCCGGCGCGTAGTCGTGCGGAACGTGCGCGTCCACCGGCAGCTCGATCTTGACCTCCAGCGCCGGCTCCTCCTCGACCGTGCCGTCCACCGCCGCGCGGTAATCGGCCACAGCCTCGCCGACCATGCGGATGTACAGGTCGAAGCCGACCCCCGCGATGTGCCCGGACTGCTCGCCGCCCAGCAGGTTGCCCGCGCCGCGGATTTCGAGGTCCTTCATGGCCACGTACATGCCCGCGCCCATCTCGGTGTGCTGGGCGATCGTCGCCAGCCGCTCGTGCGCGGTCTCCGTCAGCGGCTTCTCCGGCGGGTAGAGGAAGTACGCGTACCCGCGGTCGCGGCCACGGCCCACACGGCCGCGCAGCTGGTGCAGCTGGGACAGGCCGAAGTTGTCGCCGCGCTCGACGATCAAGGTGTTGGCGTTGGAGATGTCGATGCCCGACTCGACGATCGTCGTCGAGACGAGTACGTCGAACTTCTTCTCCCAGAAGTCGACGACCACCTGCTCCAGCGCGCTCTCGCCCATCTGCCCGTGCGCCGTCGCGATCCGCGCCTCCGGCACGATCTCGCGGAGCTTCGCGGCCGCCCGGTCGATCGACTCGACGCGGTTGTGAATGTAGAAGACCTGGCCCTCGCGCAGCAGCTCGCGGCGGATCGCGGCGCCGATCTGCTTCTGCTCGTACGGGCCGACGAAGGTCAGCACCGGGTGGCGCTCCTCCGGCGGGGTGGTGATCGTCGACATCTCGCGGATGCCGGTGACGGCCATTTCGAGCGTACGGGGGATGGGGGTGGCGGACATCGTCAGTACGTCGACGTTGGCGCGGAGCTTCTTCAGCTGCTCCTTGTGCTCGACGCCGAAGCGCTGCTCCTCGTCGACGATGACCAGGCCAAGGTCCTTGAACTTCGTCTCGGAGGAGAAGAGCCGGTGCGTGCCGATGACGATGTCGACCGCGCCTTCCTTGAGGCCTTCCAGGGTCGCCTTCGCCTCGGTGTCGGACTGGAAGCGGCTCAGCGCCTTCACTACGACCGGGAACTGGGCGTACCGCTCCGAAAACGTCCCGAAGTGCTGCTGCACCAGCAGCGTCGTGGGGACCAGGACCGCGGCCTGCTTGCCGTCCTGGACCGCCTTGAAGGCCGCGCGGACCGCGATCTCCGTCTTGCCGTAACCGACATCGCCGCAGACCAGGCGGTCCATGGGGATGGACTTCTCCATGTCCTCCTTCACCTCGGCGATGGTGGACAGCTGGTCGGGCGTCTCGACGTACGGGAAAGCGTCCTCCAGCTCGCGCTGCCACGGGGTGTCCGGGCCGAAGGTGTGGCCGGGCGCCGCCATGCGGGCCGAGTACAGCTTGATCAGGTCGGCGGCGATCTCCTTGACCGCCTTCTTCGCGCGCGCCTTGGTCTTCGTCCAGTCCGCGCCGCCGAGCCGGTGGAGGGTCGGGGCCTCGCCGCCGACGTACTTGGTGACCTGTTCGAGCTGGTCGGTGGGGATGTAGAGGCGGTCGCCCGGCTGGCCGCGCTTGGCGGGGGCGTACTCGACGAGCAGGTACTCGCGGGTCGCGCCCTGGACCGTGCGCTGCACCATTTCGATGTAGCGGCCGACGCCGTGCTGCTCGTGGACGATGAAGTCGCCGGCCTGGAGCGTCAGCGGGTCGATGGTCTTGCGGCGGCGGGCCGGCATGCGGCCCAGTTCCTTGCTGGCGGTGCGCTGGCCGGTGAGGTCGGTCTCGGTGAGTACGGCGAGCTTGAGGCCGGGGTCGACGAAGCCGTAGTCGATGGAGCCGCAGGCGACGTGGACGACCGACGGGCCGATCTCGGCGAGGTCCGCCTCCAGGCGGGCCGGGATGCCTTCGCTGCCGAGGACTTCGACCGTACGCGCCGCCGGGCCGTGGCCTTCCGTGACGTAGACCGTGCACCAGCCGTCGGCCAGCCAGCCCTTGGTGTCGGCGAGCGCCCTCGCCGTGTCGCCGCGGTAGGCCTCCGGGGCGTGCATGCCGAGCTTGAGCGTGTCGTCCGACAGCTCCTCATCAGCCGCGAACGGCGCCACCGACCACCACAGCATGTCCAGCTCACGGGCATGTTCCCGTACGTCCGCGATCCCCCGCAGCGAGGCCGCGCCCACGTCGATCGGGGCCTCGCCTCCGCCCGCCGTGGCCGCCCAGGACGCCTGGAGGAACTCCTGCGAGGTCGCCACGAGGTCCGCCGCCCTGGTCCGTACTCGCTCCGGGTCACAGACCAGCGCCATCGACCCCTTGGGCAGGACGTCCAGCAGCAGCTCCATGTCGTCGACGAGGACCGGAGCGAGAGACTCCATGCCCTCTACGGCGATCCCTTCGGCAAGCTTGCCGAGCAGCTCACCAAGCTCGGGGTGGGCCTCGGCGAGGGCTGCCGCCCGCTCCCGCACGCTGTCGGTCAGCAGCAGCTCACGGCAGGGCGGCGCCCACAGCCCGTGCTCGGCGACCTCCAGGGAGCGCTGGTCTGCGACCTTGAAGTAACGGATCTCCTCGACGTCGTCGCCCCAGAACTCCACCCGAAGCGGGTGCTCCTCGGTCGGCGGGAAGACATCGAGGATGCCGCCGCGCACGGCGAATTCGCCGCGCTTCTCGACCAGTTCGACCCGCTGGTACGCCGCTGCCGCGAGCGCCGCCGTAATGTCGCCCAGGTCGGCGCTCTGCCCGGTCCGCAGCGCCACCGGCTCCAGGTCCCCCAGCCCCTTGACCTGCGGCTGGAGCACGGACCGTACGGGAGCCACGATCACGCTCACCGGACCGGCGGACGGGTCGTCGGCGCGGGGGTGTGCGAGGCGGCGCAGGACGGCGAGGCGCCGGCCCATCGTGTCGCTGCGGGGCGACAGGCGCTCGTGCGGCAGCGTCTCCCACGACGGGTAGTCGACGATCCCCTCCTCCGGCAGCAGCGTGCGCAGCGCAGCCGCCAGGTCCTCCGCCTCCCGGCCGGTGGCGGTGACGGCGAGCACGGTACGCCCGGTCTCGCGGGCCAGCGCGGCCACCGCGAAGGGGCGGGCGGCGGGCGGGCCGACCAGGTCGATGTGCATGCGGCTGCCGTCGGTGGCGGCCTTCACCGCTTCGGCGAGCGCCGGGTCTCGTACTACGGCATCGAGCAGACCGTGCAGGCTCATGAAGGGTTTCCGTCCGGGTAACGAGGTGACGAGGTGGACAACGCGAGACAACGCGAAGGGCCCGACACGTCTCACGGGCCGGGGGATTTCTAGCCTACGGCCCGCCGCTGACAACCGCTCCGCGATCCGCACCCACAGAACCGGCGTGAAGTGTACAGTTCCTTACATGAATGACACGCTGCCGATCACCGAAGCCCGAGCCCGCTTCGGCTCGCTGGTCCGCCGGACATCGCACGCCCGCGAGCGCATCCTGATCACGGATCACGGCCAGCCTGCGGCAGTGCTGATAAACCCGCAGGAGCTGGCTGACCTGGAGGACGCTCTGGTGCTCGCGGAGTACCGGGCGGAACAGGCAGCTGGGACGTTCGTCGGCGTCCCGCACGAAGAAGTCCGTGCCCGGCTGGGCCTGGGGCATGAGTGAGCTACGAGATCATCTGGCGGCGCGGGGCAACCGATACCGCCACCCGCTACCTCAAGGACGACCCCGACGGCCTGCGACAAGTCTTCGCAGCAGTTGATTTGCTGGTCGACGACCCGAGGCCGACGGGCTCTGCCGCATACCGATCGCCGGACCTGCGCCGTATGCACGTGGGCCGCTACCGCATCCTCTACGAGATCACAGAGTCCACCGTCACGATTGTGGTGATGAACGTTGGCCGGATCGCCTGAGAGCGGCGAACCACTGGAAGCCGACCCCACCGAACCTGACCCCGAGGACGAACAGCCTCAGCCCAAGGCCAACGAATAAACAAGCCCGGCCCCGGGGTGCTCGCAGAGCACCCCGGGGCCGGGCTTGTCACCGCACCACCCCCACCGCCACTACTCCGTGGCGATCGCGTTCAGTACGTTCATCCGCCCCGCACGGAACGCCGGCACCAGCGCCGCGAACAGGCCCACGAACGCCGACCCCACGAAGACCGTGAGGATCGTGGCCCACGGGATCTCCAGTACGCCCAGCCCCTCCAGCGCCAGCAGCTTCTGCGCCGTCGTTCCCCAGCCCATGCCCAGGCCGAGGCCCAGCAGCGCGCCGAAGAGGGCGATCACCACCGACTCCAGGCGGATCATGCGGCGCAGCTGGCGGCGGGAGAGGCCGATGGCCCGCATCAGGCCGATCTCCCTGGTCCGCTCGACGACCGACAGGGCGAGCGCGTGTTCACCACACCCAGCACCGCGACGATGATCGCGAGGGCCAGCAGGCCGTAGACGATGTTGAGCAGCTGCCCGATCTCGTCCTTGAGGCCCTGCTTGAAGTCGGTCTGGTCCTGCACCGTGAACTGCGGGTACGCGGCCAGCGCCTTCTTGAGCCCGGCGTACGCCGCGTCTTCCTTCCCCTCCACCGCCTTCGCGAACATGATCATGTTCGGCGGCACCCGGTCGGCCGGCAGGTACTTCGTGGCGGTCGTGACGTTGATGTACATCGCGCCCTTGTCGACGTTCGACTCGTCCGAGGTGATCGCCGCGATCTTCAGCTTCGCCGTCTCGCCGCCGTTGAACGCGACGGTCATCGTGTCGCCGACCTTGATGCCGTGCCGCCCTGCGTAATCGCTGCCGACCGACATCGCGTTCTTGCCGTACGCCGCGCTCAGCTCACCGGCGACGGTCTCGCGCCGCAGGTCCTCGGCGTACGTCGGATCGGCGGCGGCCAGCTCCTCGGTCTCCTTCTTCCCGTCGGGAGAGGTCAGCTCGGCCTTGATCATCTTGTAGCTGGTGACGTGCTCGATGTCAGGAGCCGCGCGCAGCGCCTTCTCGGCCTCGGGCACGATCGGCCCGCTGGGACCGCTCTGGATGATGAAGTCCGCGCCGACCGACTTGTCGAGCTCCTCCGTGGCCGAGGCGACCATCGAGGACCCGACAACCGACAGGCAGGCGACCAGGGCCAGGCCGATCATCAGTGCGGCGCCCGTAGCTCCCGTACGCCGAGGGTTGCGCAGCGCGTTGCGCTCGGCCATCCGGCCGACCGGGCCGAACATACGCAGCACGACGGCGCTGATCGCCTTGACCACGACTCCCGCGAGGAGCGGGCCGATGACTATGAAGCCGATCAGGGTCAGGACGACACCGCCGCCGAGGAACAGCGAGCCTTCGCTCGCCTTCTCCGCCTGTGTCGTCAGGAAGAGCAGCGCGCCGCCCGAACCTGTCAGCACCAGGCCGATCCCGGCCCGTATCCAGCCGGCCTTGCCGTCCGCCGGTGTCCCGGCGTCGCGCAGCGCGGCCATCGGGGAGACCTTGCCGGCCCGGCGGGCCGGGATGTAGGCGGCGACGACGGTGACGATGATGCCGAGCGCGAGCCCGACGACCGGGGTCGTCCAGGCCACGGTCAGGTCCTTGGTGGACAGCTCCATGCCCATCGAGCCCATGAGCTTCATCAGGCCGACGGCGAGGCCGACACCGGCGCCCACGCCGAGGATCGAGCCGACGACGCCGAGCAGCAGCGCCTCCACCAGCACGCCCCTGTTGACCTGCTTGCGGCTGGAGCCGATGGCCCGCATCAGGCCGATCTCGCGGGTGCGCTGGGTGACCAGCATCGAGAAGGTGTTGACGATGAGGAAGATGCCGACGAGGAAGGCGATTCCGGCGAAGCCGAGCATCGCGTACTTCATCACGTCGAGGAAGGAGCCGACTTCCTCGCGGCCCGAGTCCGCGGCTTCCTTCGCCGTCTGGAACTTGTACGGTCCGTCGAGCGCGCCGGCGAGCTGCTGCTTCAACTGCGCGTCGCTGACGCCCTCTTCGGCGGTCACTGAGACGTGCGTGAAGAGGTCCGGCTTGCCCAGCAGCTTCTGCTGCGAGGTCGCGGTGTCGAAGAAGACGACGGTCGCGCCCGGGTTGGTCATCTTGAAGGCGGCGATGCCGGAGATTTTCGCCTTGATGTCGCCGGTGACGGCGATCGTGCGCAGCTCGTCACCCAGCTTCAGGCCGTGCTTGTCTGCGGTGTCGGCGTCGACCATCACCTCGGTGGGCCCGCGCGGGGCGTGTCCGGAGGTGATGTCCATCGACTTGAGGTCGTTGCGCGTCCAGTTGCGGGCGATCGTCGGGGCGCCGCTGTCCGAGCCCATGTTCTTGTTGGCGCTGTTGACGACGGTCACGGACATGCTGACGACGGCGCCTTCGGCGGACTTCACGCCGTCCGCCTTCGTCACTTGCTGAACGAGGGACGCCGGGAGCGCCTCGGGCCTGCCGGTCCGCGGCCCGTTGTCTTCCTCTTCGGCCGCCTTGGGGCTGACGGTGACGTCGGCCGAGGTCGCGGCGAAGAGCTTGTCGAAGGTCGTGTTCATGGTGTCGGTGAAGACGAGCGTGCCGCACACGAACGCCACCGAGAGCAGGACCGCGACGGCGGAGAGCGCCATCCGTCCCCTGTGAGCGAGGAAGTTGCGCATGGAGGTCTTGACGACGGTCATGAGGTCCGCCCGCGCGCGTCAAAGTCCTTCATACGGTCGAGGACCTGGTCGGCGGTCGGCGAGAACATCTCGTCGACGATCCGGCCGTCCGCGAGATACAGCACCCGGTCCGCGTAAGAGGCGGCGACCGGATCGTGGGTGACCATCACGATGGTCTGGCCCAGCTCGTCGACGGACTTGCGAAGGAAGCTCAACACCTCGGCCCCGGCCCGCGAATCGAGGTTTCCGGTCGGCTCGTCACCAAAGATGATCTCGGGGCGGGCGGCGAGGGCCCGCGCCACGGCGACGCGCTGCTGCTGGCCGCCGGACAGCTGGGTGGGCCGGTGCTTGAGCCGGTCCGCGAGGCCGACCGTCTCCACCACCTGGTTCAGCCACGGCGCGTCCGGCTTGCGGCCCGCTATGTCCATCGGCAGCGTGATGTTCTCCAGGGCGTTCAGCGTCGGCAGCAGGTTGAAGGCCTGGAAGATGAAGCCGATCCGGTCCCTGCGCAGCTGCGTGAGCTTCTTGTCCTTGAGCTTGGTGATCTCGGTTTCGTCGAGGTGGATCTCGCCCGAGGTCACGGTGTCCAGGCCGGCGAGGCAGTGCATCAGCGTGGACTTGCCGGAGCCGGACGGCCCCATGATGGCGGTGAACTGCCCCCGGTTGATGTCCACGTCGACGTGGTCGAGCGCGACGACCCTGGTCTCCCCCGCCCCGTACGCCTTGACGACCTGCCGCGCCCTCGAGGCAACGGCCGTACGCCCTCCAGTGCCCCCGTGCCTGGGAATGGTCATAGCCGTTGTCACGGTGAGTCTCCTAAGTGTGTGATCAAGTACGTCGAGTCTGGCGGCCGGAAACCCCCCGCACACTGGTGCGCATCTCCGTATTCGCCCTGGGGTTACCCCCACCACCGACGTGCGGTGGCCCGTAAGAACAAGCTAAAGAACGGGCGCGTTCTCCTCGTCCTCCAGCGGGACGAACACCCCCTGGCCAGAAATAAGGAGAAGCCCCTAGGGGCTCTCCACCCGCAGGTGGACCCCGACTCGGGGCAGCCTGCACCCTCCCCCTGCGTGACCTGCAAGTGAGAAGGTGTCGAGGACCAGATACGTGCACGGTGAAGGGATCTTGGTGAGCGGCGCCGGAAGCAGTGCGGGCAGTACCGGACCCGCCGGAAACACGGACAGCACCAGCGCGATGTCCGGAGGCGGGAACTCCGCCGGCCGGCCGGAGAAGGCAGCCGCGGGAGCTGCCGGCGGCCCGAACGCCCGCCGCGGCCCCGTCGTCGCCGCGCTCATGCTCGGCATGGCCCTCGCCGCGCTCGACGGCACGATCGTCTCCACCGCCGTTCCCCAGATCGTCGGTGACCTCGGCGGCTTCGCCGTCTTCTCCTGGCTCTTCTCCGGCTACCTCCTCGCCGTCACCGTCACCCTCCCCGTGTACGGAAAGCTGTCCGACACCTTCGGCCGCAAGCCGGTCCTCATCGCGGGCATAGTCCTCTTCCTCATCGGCTCACTGCTCTGCGCCGCCGCCTGGAACATGGGCAGCCTGATCGCCTTCCGCATCGTCCAGGGCCTCGGCGGCGGAGCCATCCAGGGCACGGTCCAGACGATCGCCGCCGACCTCTACCCCCTGAAGCAACGCCCGAAGATCCAAGCCAAACTGTCGACCGTGTGGGCGGTGTCGGCCGTCGCGGGCCCCGGGCTCGGCGGGCTGCTCGCCGCGTACGCCGACTGGCGCTGGATTTTCCTCATCAACCTGCCGGTAGGCGCGATCGCCCTCTGGCTCATAGCCCGCCACCTGCACGAACCGTCCCGTACGCAGACGACGCGCGCCCGCCCCCGTATCGACTGGGCCGGCGCCGTGGCCGTATTCGCCTGCGGCGGCCTGTTGCTCTTCGCGCTCGTCCAGGGCGGCGTCGCCTGGCCCTGGCTCTCCGCCCCCTCGCTCGCCCTCTTCGGCGCGAGCGCGCTCCTCGCCGCCGCCACCGTCGTCATCGAACGGCGCGCCGCCGAGCCGATCATCCCCGGCTGGGTGTGGCGCAGGCGCACCATCGCCGCCGTCAACCTCGCCCTCGGCGCGCTCGGCCTCCTCATGGTCGCGCCGACGGTCTTCCTGCCCACCTACGCCCAGGCGGTCCTCGGACTCGGCCCGATCGCCGCCGGCTTCGTCCTCTCCGTCATGACCCTGAGCTGGCCGCTCTCCGCGGCGCTCAGCCAGCACGCGTACAACCGCATCGGCTTCCGCCTCACCGCGATCATCGGCATCAGCTGCTCGGCACTGATCCTGCTCGCCTTCCCTTTCCTCCCCTTCCCCGGCGCGGCCTGGCAGCCCGCCCTGATCATGCTGCTGCTCGGCGCGGCGCTCGGCCTCTTCCAACTCCCCCTGATCGTCGGCGTCCAGTCGACCGTCGGCTACGCGGAGCGGGGTACGACAACCGCGTCCGTACTCTTCTGCCGCCAGGTCGGCCAGTCCGTCGGCGCGGCGTTGTTCGGCGCGATAGCCAACGCCACGCTCGCGTCGAGGCTCTCGGCCGCCCCGGACGGCATACGCTCCGGCCTCCCCGACGACCTCGACTCCGTATCCCACGCCCTGGCCGACCCGGGCTCGCTCACAGCGGAGGCGGCCGACTACCTGCGCCGAGCGGTGGACACGGCCGTCGACCACGTCTACGTGGGAGCGGCGATCGCGGCGACCGCCGCCCTCCTCGTACTCGTCTTCGTGGCACCGCGCCGTTTCCCCGTCATCACCGAGGAAAAATCAGCCGACTGACTCCGCTTCCTCTTCTTCCACCACCCTCGCCGCGGTTACCTGAAGTAACGTTCCATCAGTGCTTCATTACCTGCGGTAACTGGCGAATCCTTTGCGCGACTTCGTACGAAGGACTCCCCGGCGCCGATACCGCTGGGTAACGTACGCGACCCGACCAGCGCCCCGCCGCCGCTCCCCCGGCCCCGGTCGCGCTCCTCCCTGCAGTCCGCCCGGGACCCAGCCGCGCAAGGAGCAGCCCGCACATGTCGCACTACCCGCAATACCTGTACCCCTGGCAGAGTTCCCGGCCCGCCCCGCCGCTGCCCCCACAGCCCGCCGCCGCCCCCGCCCACCAGAACGCCCCAGGCCACCACGGCGACCTGCGCAGACTCCGCTCGGCGTACCGCCGCCTGCGCCGCGTGGCCACCTCACCGCCCTCGGCTACTTCACGCTCTTCCTCATCCTCTCCGGCTTCGCCCCCGACCTGATGAGCACCGAACTGCCCGGCGGCCTCAACACCGGTCTCCTGCTCGGCCTGGGCCAGCTCCCCGTGACCTTCGTGGCCATCGCCGTGTACGAACAGTCCGCCCGCCACCGCGTCGACCCGCTCGCCGAGCACCTGCGCGGGCAGGCCCGCACGGGGCGGGCCCAGTGACCGGATTCAGCGACTCCGCACAGGAGATGTCCCTGGTCGCCTTCATCGCGGTGGCCACCATCACCCTGCTGCTGTGCGTCATGACCGGCCCCGACCGCGACGACCTCGACGAGTTCTACACCGGCTACCGCTCCCTGTCCCCGATGCGCAACGGCCTCGCCATCGCCGGCGACTACATCTCCGCCGCCACCGTCCTCGGCACCATCGGCGTCATCTCCCTCACCGGCTACGACGGCGTCGTACTGGCCCTGAGCACGGCCCTCTCTCTCGTCCTGCTGATGTTCCTGCTCGCCGAACCCCTGCGCAACGCGGGCCGGTTCACCATGGGCGACGCCTTCGCCCGCCGGGCGCCGAGCCGCGCCGTACGCATCACCGCGAGCGCCGTCACACTCGCCGCGCTCCTGCCGATGATGGTCGTACAGCTGGCGGGCCCATCTGCTCTCCTTCATCCTGGGCTTCGGGAGCTCGGGCTTCAGGACGGGCTGCATCATCGTCCTCGGCGTACTGATGATCAGTTACGCCGCCATCGGGGGCATGAAGGGCACCGCCCTCATCCAGATCATCAAGACCGTGTTCCTGCTAGGAACGGGCGTGATTCTCGCCGTACTGATCCTGGGCCGCTTCGACCGGAGTACGGCGCGACTCCTCGGCGCGGCGAAGGCCGGCAGCGGCGCGGGCGACGCCTTCCTCCAGTCGGGGCTCCAGTTCGGCGGCAGCCAACTCGACATGATCAGCTCCGAGTTGACGGTCGTCCTCGGCGCCGCGTGTCTGCCCCACATCACGATGCGCATGTACAGCTCACGCAGCGCGCTCGCCGTGCGGCGCTCCATGTCCTGGGCGGTCTCGGCCGTAGTCGTCTTCTGCCTGCTCATCGCGGTGATCGGCTTCGGCGCGGCGGCGCTCGTCGGCCACCGGACGATCACCGCGTCCGACCCGCAGGGCGATACGTCGATCCTGCTGGTCAGCCAGGCGCTGCTGGGCGGCGACGCGTCCGCCCTCGAAACCCTCGTCTTCACGTCCGTCACGACAGCGATCTTCCTCACCCTCCTCGCATCGGTGGCCGGGATGATCCTGGCGTGCGCGAACTCCCTCGCCCACGACCTCTTCGCCCACGGCGTCCGCAAGTCCCCGACCGGCGACGACGCGACGGAGATGGCGCTGGCGAGAGCGGCGGCGATCGGCGTCGGCATTCCCGCGATCGTCCTCGCGGTGCTGGCCCGCCACTGGAACGTACAGCCGCTGGTCACCCTGTCGTTCTGCATCGGCGCATCCGCCCTGGCCCCGGCGCTGGTCTTCAGCCTCTTCTGGCGCCGCTTCACACGTACGGGCCTGATGTGCACCCTCATCGGCGGCACGCTGACAGCGCGGCACCATGGAGTCATGCGGACCATGCGGACCGAACCCGTGCTCGTGCTCGTGTACGACGGAGACCGCGGCTTCTGCACCGCCTCGGTGAACCTCGCCGAGCGGCGGCTGCGCCCCCGCTGCGCGATCACCCCGTGGCAGTTCACCGACCTGGACGCCCTCGGTGTCACGCAGCGGCGGGCCGAGCACGAAGCGCTGTGGGTCACCCCCACCGGAGCGGTGCACGGTGGGGCGCAGGCCGTCGCGAAGCTGCTGCTGAGCGCGGGCCGGGGGTGGGCGGTGCCGGGGGCGCTGCTCACGCTGCCGCCCTTGCGGTGGCTCGCCCACGGGGCGTACCGCCTGATCGCGAACAACCGCACCCGCATGCCGGGCGCCACCCCGGCCTGCGCCCTCCCGCACCACCACCGCCCGCCCACCTGAACCGGCGCTGCCCGTCAGCCTTCTGCCGGGGCGCGGCCGGTCAGGGTGGCCAGGCTGGTGCGGACATGCGTCATGTGCGCCTGAATCTCCTCGCGCGCGTCGTCGTGCTCGCGCAGGAGGCGCTCCGTCTCGCGTACGACGCGCTCCTCACGCACCCGCGCCTCCGCAAGCAGGGCGGCGGCGCGCGCCTCCGCTTTCTCCTGACCGTGACGGGCCGCCTCCTCCGCGGCGGCCAGGGCTCGCTGCGCGTCCGCGAGGCCGCCCTCGGCGCAGGCCACGCGCTCCGTATGACGAGCGGTCAGCTCGGCCTCCTGTCCGGCGAGTTCGCGCTCGGCACTCTCCCAGCGCTCCGCGTGCTCCTTCTCCTGGCCGGCGAGCAACTCCGCCGCACGCTGCCGCATTTCCTTCAGCGCCGCGATCGCCTCGCCCCGTCGCGCCTTCACGTCCCGCCGTGCGCCGGCCCTGGTCTCGTCGGCGGTGCGCTGGGCGCCGAGGAGGATCTGCTGGGCACGGGCATCGGCCTCGGCCAGTACCGTCTGGGCGTGCTCACGGGCAGCGTCGCGGGTGGCGGTGGCCGCCGCATCGGCGGCGTCGCGCAGCGCCTGGGCCTCATCGCGGGCCGAGGCCACCACTTCCGCGGCCTCCTCCTCGACCACCGCGAGGAGGTGCTGGGCGCGCTTGCCGAGGGTCTCGTACGTCTGGGGAGCGAGCCCGTCCGCCTGTTCGCGCATCCGCGCCGCCTCGGCCTCCATCTCCTTCATCAGGACGGTGAGGCGCGCGGCGCGCTCCCACGCGGCGTCGCGGTCCTGGGAGAGCCCGGCGGCGTACCTCTCCACCTGGTCAGGACGGTAACCGCGGCCCCGCCCGACGGTGAAGCCGTGAGGTGACGGTGAAACCGATGCACTCATCCTTGAAGCCTCTCTCCGACGCACAACACAATCCGTCGCAATCTTGACGGATGAGGCTCAAGTGCTCAAAACCCGACACTCCGCCCGATCGCACCCGGCCAAGGATGCGTCAATTGCTGTCAGAAGTCGGAATCGAGGTGCTGTCACACAGCGCGCCGAAGAGTTTTTCGGCCGACAACTGGGGCGGGCGCCCGACCCGTACCGCAGGTCGAGCGCCCGAACGTACTCCTCAGACGGTCAGAGCAGGCCGTCCCACATCTGCTCCAGCAGCACCGACCACCAGCTCTCCGGCGACGCCAGCGCCGCCGGGTCCAGCGCGGCGAGCTGCGCCTGGAAGTCGACCGTCCAGCGGCCGGCCTGCTCGGGCGTGAGGCCGAAACGCAGCCGCCACATGTGGCCGAGGAGCGCCAGCGAGCGCGTGAACTCCGGCAGCCCGGTGTTCACGAACTGCGGCGGCACCGGCTGGCCACCGGGGCCCGCCTCCACCGGCACGGCCACAATGTTGGCCGTGCCGTACTGCACACAGACCGCCCGGCCGAAGTCGCTGCCCATGACGAGATACGAGCCCGCGTCCGCGGCAGGCTGCACCCCACGCTGCCCGGCGAGCTCCGCGAGCGTCGGCACCGGCTGGCCCGGCACCGCCTGCGCCCAGAAGAACGGCCCGAAATCGACGGGCAGTCCCGCCCACACCAGCGTGCGCGCCACGATCTCCGGTACGCCCTGACGCGACACCGCCGCCTGGTCGAAACGGAAGATGCCCTGCGGCCCGAAGGCCCCCATCAGCTCGTGTGCGATGCCCTCCGGCGGGATCGGCGGCGCCTGCATCAGCTGGCCCGGCGGCGGCAACGGCACCCGCACCGGCGCCGGGCGCGCCGGGCCGTCCGCGACCTGGTGCAACTCGCCCTGGTGGGTCAGGAGATGCTGCATGCCCTGCTGGCGGCTGGCGTGATCCTTGCCGTACGGCGCCACGCTCGTGATCCGCACCTGCGGCCACGTCTCGCGGATCATACGGGCGCAGTAACCACCCGGCAGTTCGCACGACTCCAGCTCCGTGTGCAGCTCCAGCACCTGTTGCGGCGGCACATTCATCGCGCGCAACTCATGCAGGATCTGCCACTCCGGGTGCGGCGTGCCGGGCGCGGAGCGGCGGATGAGCTGCTGCTCACTGCCGTCCTGAGCGCGGTAGCGCAGGACGGCCTGGTAGCCGGGGCCGACGGTCGGCAGGCCGGTCGGCTGGGGCTGCGGATAGCCGTACGCCTGCCCCTGGCCCTGCGGCTGCGGGGGCTGCGGCATGGGCATGGGCTGCTGCATCGGCTGCGGCATCGGCGCAACACCGGGCGGCATTCCCGGCGGGCCGGGCGGACCGGGCGGCTGCGGGACACCGGGCGGCGGACCGACCTGGCCGGGACCGGCCAGCATGGTCGCCGCATGATGCACACCGCCGCCGGGCGGACCAGGCGGCTGCGGAGCTCCGGGCGGGCCGGGGGGCTGCGGAGCGCCGGACATGCCGCCGCCCTGACTCGGGTCTGCCAGCATCGTCGCCGCATGATGTACGCCCCCACCGGGCGGCTGAGGCGGCGAACCAGGAGCTCCGGGCGGACCGGGAGGACCGGGCGGCTGCGGAGCCCCCGGCATACCGCCACCCTGACTCGGGTCGGCGAACATCGTCGCCGCATGGTGAACACCGCCACCAGGAGGCGGCGTCGGCGAACCAGGAGCGCCAGGAGCGCCAGGAGGACTCGGCGGACCCGGCGGACCGGGCGGCTGCGGCCCGCCGGGCCCCAGCGCCGAAACGAGCTGAGTCGGTACGTACCCACCCGCCGGAGCACCGTGCGCACCCGGCCCCGAGGGCGGCGGAACCGCCCCGGGCCGCGCACCCGGCGCACCGGGAACGCCGGGCGGCGGCGGTGGCATCGAACCGCTCCCCCGCGCACCGCGCGGCACGGAAGCCTTGCTGGTCGCGGCGTCGGCGATGTCCCCCGCATCGGACCGGGGCCCGCCGGGCCGTACGGGCCCAACCGGCGGCTGCGGAGCCTCACCGGGGACCGCGGGGGCCACCGTGGTCGAGGGCAAGTGGCTGCCGCCCGACATAAGCGCCGTCTTGGCCTCCGGCGGCACACCGGGCGGCGGGGCGTCGTCCTCGTCGGACCCGGAGAGCGGCGGCGCGAAAACCGTCGCGGGCAGCGGAACGGACGCGTCGTCCGAGCCGGTGGCCGAGTTGGTGTCGGTCCCGGCCCAGGGGGTCGCCCCGGCGGGCGCCGCGGGCACGCCGTCGGAAGCGGTGGGCTCGTAGTCGACCTGGCCCGCAGTGGGCCAGGAAGTCCCCCCGGACCCGCGTTCGGCCTGCGAAGCGTTCTCACTCCCGGTTCCGCCCCAACTCCCGCCCCCGGTCGCTGAACTGGCGTCACCCTGCGGGCCACTGCCCCCAGCACCGGAGGGCGAGCCCACCCCCGGCTGAGGCGCATTGGCACCGAGCGCGCCACCGGCACCGCCCGCCGAAGGCGAAGCCGCCCCCGCGCTCACCGCGTCGGCCCAACCGCCGCCCGCAGAGGACGAACCCGCCCCCGCCTGCGGCCCATTGGCACCGGCGAGAGGCCAGTCGCCGCCCGCCGAGGGTGAACCGGCAGCCGAATCCGAAGGCACACCAGCAGACGCACCAACAGGCGAGTCCGAAGGCTCATCCGAAGACTGCCCCGAAGACGGCCCAGAAGCCGAACCCGCCGCACGGCGATCCGGAATGCCGATCTTGTCCGCCGCGTCCTGGAGCCACTCCGGTGGCGTCAACAGGAACGACGTCTGTTCCAGGTCAACCCGCTGCGCCGGAGCCGGCCCGGCATCCGCCACCGGTGACACGTCCGGCGTCCCGTACTCCTCCTCGTACCGGCGGATCACCTCGCCCACCGGCAGCCCGGGCCACAGCGTGGCCTCGCCACTGTCCCGGGCGATGACGAGGCGCTGGCGCCCGCCGTCCGACGCCGGACCGTTCGCACGGTCCTCCGCCCACACCACGAAACCGAGTTCGAACTCGCGCACCCGCACCTCCCGGTGCGACGGCACGGGCACATCCCCGTTGACCCACTCTTCCGCGCGCTCCTGCGCCTGTGCGAAGGTCACCATAGGACCGTCACCCCTCCACCGGGACGGCGCGCGCGAAGCCGCCGTCCACCATCAGGTTCGCCACGGTCTCCAGCTCCGGCGGATTGCCCGCCAGCCGCTGCAGAAAAGCGTCGAAGTCGTCGCCGCAGGGCAGCAGCAGCCGCTCCACGCGCTCGTGCACCGTCCAGCCGTCGCGGTCCCGCGCGTCGTCGTACGCGACGAACCACACCGACCCCACCGCCTCGCCCCTGACCTTCACGGCCAGCAGACCGCCCTGCACGAAGGCGACGCCCAAGTAGTCCTTGGTCATGTGATCGCGCAAGCACTTGTTGACGTACACCAGATCATTCACCGCGGCCTCGTCCCGCACGGTGAAGAACGGCTGGTCGACCAGCAGCCCCAGCTCCGCGTCCAGCGCCGCACCCACCGGCGCGCAACCGCCCGCCGCCTTCAAGAAGGACCGGTACGCGCCCGGAAGCCGGTAGCCAAGATCTTCCTCCACGCCCAGGATCTGCTGCTCACTCACCGATCCGGAACCCTTCGGCAGCCCGAAATGGGCCGGCCGCGTCTCCTGCAGCGGGCGCGTACCGCGCTTGTCCTGGTCGACGGCAGCCGTCGCCAGCCCACCGTGGTGGCGCAAAAGCGCCTTCACCTCAACGGGTACGAGTTCCATGCGCCGGGTGCCCGCCACGTGGTGCCAGGTCCAGCCGTGCGGGGTGGCGACCGCCGGGATCGTGTCCCACAGGTCGTGCCCGGAGGCGGCCAGTGCCGCATTGGCGGACACGTAGTCGGTAAGCCGCAGTTCGTCGACGCCGAAACCCTCCGGGGGCTCGGCGATCTCCGCGGCGGCACGCGCGTACGGCGTGAAAACCGGGAAGCCGGCGTCGTCAACACGCACACCCTGAGGGTGGCGGGAGGCCCGGACCGGGTCCGGGAAGTGCACGAGCTGCCCGGCGTAGGCCGCATTCGGTGGCGCGGCTTGCTGCCCGAGCCGACCTGTCGTCATGGCGGTTGCCCCCTGCTGCGTCTGGCTGATCCGGACAGCCTATGCGGTGGGGCAACAGGCGGCCCCGCCCCTCGCCTTGCGTAACGAACCGTCACACGGGGGTCACCACCTGGCGACACACGTACACGATTCACCGACCCAGCTTCCGTACCAGTGGACACATTTGGCAGGCTGTCCCAGCAACGCGGGGGCGTGCACACCAGCGGCTACCGTCGCGGGCACGGGAGGGGAGCACCACCATGCACACGGCACAGACAGCCGCTACGACGACACCGACGGGCACCGCCACGGCCACGACAGCGACAACGACAACGGCGCCGACGTCAGCCACAGCGGCGGCCACAGCCACCGCCAAAGCCGGAGACCCGCGCCTCAGCTGGAGCAGCACCGAGCCCACCCGCGTGCCCGCGCTCAGCCACCGCCGCGACGGCATCCTGCCGACAGTCGCCGCCGCACTCTCGGTACGCGGCGCCGACACACTGATGTGCACCGCGGGCAGAGGCGACCAGCCACCACCGCTGCACCCGCTCGTCCAGGACTTCCTCGACACCCTCACCAGCAGCCAACGGGAACGCTTCACCGGCCGCTGCCCGGAAGCGATCCTCCTCTCCCGGCACATCACCGCCACCGAAGGCTCACGCTCCAAACGCGCCTCCCGCAAACCGCTCACCACGGGCGAGGCCCGCCGCTCCCTGAAGCACTCCAAGCTCACGGCACGCCGCATCCGCGAGGACGGCGATCCGCTGCACGGCAGCTACGCCCCGCCGTGCCGATCCTGTACGCCGATGCTCGCCCATTTCGGCGTACGTCCCGTAGACCCGACCGCGACCACCAACGAGAAGGGCTGACCCGCAGCCAATGCCGGCCCCCAACACCAGCACCACCCGCTTCCCGGTAGCCGTGGACGACGCCCTGCGCGCGGCCGGCTGGCAGCCCGGGCGCTGGGACATACGGCAGGCGGAGCACTGGGCCGACACGCTGCGCGCGCACACCTCACCGGCCGGCCACCGGCACAGCGTCTTTCCAGCGGCGGTCGAGGCGTGGGCCGAGTTCGGCGGGCTGCACATCTCGCCGCCGGGCCCGGGCCGGCAGATCGCCCCCACACCAGTACGTTTCGATCCCCTCAGCGGACTGCACCATGCGCGCACGCTCGCCGACCTCGGCCGGGCCCTCGGCACGGAGGTCTGCCCGCTCGGCACCGAACTCGGCGGCGAGGGGGACGCGGGCCAGGCGGTGCTCGCGATCGATGTGGAAGGCCGGGTCTACAGCCTGGACCATACGGGCGACTGGTTCCTGGGCGCGGACCTCGACCAGGCCCTGTCCACCCTGATCACCGGCACTCAGCCGAGCCGCCTGACTCCGGCGTAGGGGGCGGGCCGCTGCGCGAGCCTTTTCCCCGGACGGGCTGGATTCGGCCGCCCCCTCCAGCCCCTCCGGCGTTTGAGGAGCGGGGTCTTGGGGCAGCGCCCCAGTGCGGGAAGGGGCGGGTAGGGGAAAGGCCCCGCGCAGCG
>NZ_JAGGOK010000049.1 GCF_018614615.1 Streptomyces sp. ISL-100
TCTTCACGAGCCTTCTAGGCGACGACGTTCCGTACGTACCGCGAAGGGCCCGATGTGCGCCGGGCCCTTCGCCGTACGGGGAGGTGAGCGGGGCCGAGTCAGCCGCGTGCGGCCGCGAGTTCCTTCGCGGCCTCGCTCAGGTCCTTGGCGGTGTCGATGGCCCGCCAGTACGCCCCGTGCGGCAGCGGGAAGCCCGCCAGGCGGCGCTCTCGCGCCAGTCGGGGGAACGTGGTGCGTTCGTGGTCGCCGAGGTCCGGGAGAAGCCCTGTGAAGGCCGCTGAGAAGACGTACACGCCCGCGTTGATGAGGTAGGGCGACGGCGGTGACTCGATGAAGTCCGTGATGTGGCCGAAGGCGTCCGTCTCGACGGCGCCCCACGGGATCCGGGGGCGGGCGAGGGCGAGAGTCGCGGTGGCGTCGCGCTCGGCGTGGAAGGCGGCCATCTCGCGCAGCGAGAAGTGCGTCCAGATGTCGCCGTTGGTCGCGTACCAGGGGAGCCCGGGGTCGGGGAGATGCGCGGCGGCGTACTTGAGGCCGCCGCCGCGGCCCAGCGGCTCGCTCTCCACCACGGTCGTGACACGCAGCGGGAGGTCGGCGGAGTCCAGCCACTGCTGGAGTACGCCGGCGAGATGGCCGCAGGAGATGACCGCGTCGGTCACGCCCTCGGCGGCCAGCCATTCAAGCTGATGGCCGATGATCGGGGTCCCGGTGCCCGGGATCTCGACCATCGGCTTGGGGCGGTCGTCGGTGTACGGGCGCAGTCGCGAGCCCTGGCCGCCTGCCAGGACCACGGCCTGCGTCGGAGTTGTCATACGGGTCATACGGGGCACGATATGCGGCAGCTCGGTTGCCCGGCCGCTGCTCAGCCCGTCTGCTGTGCCACGCCGGAGGCGAAGGAGGTGTCGCACACGGGGCGCGAGAACGACTGCGCGCGGGTCGGACCGTACTGCTTCACGGCGGCGCGGCCGAGCGAGCGGGCGATCGACATGCAGTGCTGGGCGAGCGAAGGACGGCGCTCGACCTCGCGCTGGAGGTGGGTGAGCGCGACGCCCGGGTCCTTCTCCTGGAGTTCGAGGAGGAGCTTGTCGCGCAGAATGTCCTGCGGAGCGCGGGACTTGGCGCGTACGTTCACCTTCTCGGAAGACGCGGTCAGAACCTGTGACTCGGGGCCGCTGGTGGACCACGGGACGTTGGCGACCGCGAGAGTCCCGGAGAGCACCAGGACGACGGGCAGTACGAGAGCGAGACTTCGGCCGATTCGGCGGGCTGTGTGGGTCACGCGAGTGAGCGTAGCGGGCAGTAAAGATTTGGCGACATTTAGTCACTCTGGTGGGTGATGGTTCGATGTCATTTTTCGAATTGGCGTTGACGAACAGAGTTCGAAATGACCGGTCTGCCGGGGTATTTGTCGACACCCGGGCGCGCGTGAAGGGCGCCGCACCACCTGGGTGCGGCGCCCTTCACGCGACGTACGCGTAGGTCGGCCGAGGTCGGCCGAGGTCAGTCGCTGAGGCGCTCGCCGGTCGACGAGGAGAAGACGTGCGTCTCGCCGGCGCGCGGCACGACGTGCAGCTCGGTGCCCTTGTCCGGTACGGCGCGGCCGTTGACGCGGACGACGAGGTCCTTGTGCTCGCCGCCGACCTGCGCGCTGCCGTACACGTAACCGTCGGCGCCGAGTTCCTCGACGACGTTGACGGTGACGGCGAGGCCGGCCGGGGCGTCGTCGGCGGTCTTGGTGAGCGAGGCCGCGGCGGCGCTGTTCTGCTCGACGATGTCGAAGTGCTCGGGGCGGACGCCGACCGTGACGGTCGTGTCGCCCCTGTCCGCGGCGGCGGAGAGCGCCTCGCGGGAGACCGGGACGACGCTGTTGCCGAACTTCACGCCGCCGTCGGTGATCGGGACCTCGACGAGGTTCATCGCGGGCGAGCCGATGAAGCCGGCGACGAAGAGGTTCGCGGGGCGGTCGTACATGTTGCGCGGCGAGTCGACCTGCTGGAGCAGACCGTCCTTCAGTACGGCGACCCGGTCGCCCATCGTCATGGCCTCGACCTGGTCGTGCGTGACGTACACGGTGGTGATGCCGAGGCGGCGCTGGAGCGAGGCGATCTGCGTACGGGTCGAGACGCGGAGCTTGGCGTCGAGGTTCGACAGCGGTTCGTCCATGAGGAAGACCTGCGGCTCACGCACGATGGCGCGGCCCATCGCGACGCGCTGGCGCTGACCGCCGGAGAGGGCCTTGGGCTTGCGGTCCAGGTACTCCGTGAGGTCGAGGATCTTCGCGGCCTCTTCGACCTTCTTGCGGATCTCGCTCTTGTTCACGCCGGCGATCTTGAGCGCGAAGCCCATGTTGTCGGCGACGGACATGTGCGGGTACAGCGCGTAGTTCTGGAACACCATGGCGATGTCCCGGTCCTTCGGCGGCAGGTGGGTGACGTCACGCTCACCGATGCGGATGGCGCCGCCGTTGACGTCCTCGAGACCCGCGAGCATGCGCAGGGAGGTCGACTTGCCGCAGCCGGAGGGACCGACGAGGACGAGGAACTCGCCGTCCTCGACGTGGAGCTCCAGCTGGTCGACGGCGGGCTTGGTGGACCCAGGGTAGATCCGGGTGGCCTTGTCGAACGAGACAGTTGCCATGGTGATGTTCTCCTTCACCGGCAGGAACGTGCCGGACGATCCGAGTAAGGGAGTGAATTGGTCTGGTCCACGCGAGTGAACCTGCCGTGACGCTACCTGGCGATGCCCGTCCTGTCAGTAGCCGGGAGGCGACGAAAATATTGGCAGGGGTGCCGGGTGATCCGGTTAGACTGCTCTGACGCGCCTCCTTAGCTCAGTCCGGCCAGAGCAACGCACTTGTAATGCGTAGGTCGTCGGTTCGAATCCGACAGGGGGCTCTGTGAAACCCCAGGTCACATAGTCGGTGACCTGGGGTTTTCTGTCGCTCGGGGCATGGCGTGCCAGATGGCGGGGGTGTCATGGGAGGGCCTGCGTGAGCGATGCGTGAGCGGAGCGGCCCCACGGTCTACCCGGTGGGCTTCCGGTCTCCGCCCTTCTTCTTTCCCTTGGCCCGGTCTTTCGGCTTGCCCTTCGCCTTCTTGGCGGCCTTCGCGGCCTTGCGGGCGGCTCGCTCGGCCTCGGTGCGGCGCTGGAGCGGGACCAGCTTGGCGGTGGCCTCGGCCGCGCTCTTGCCGACGTGGGGGAGAACGCTTAATGGTAGATGTCCCGCGTGATCCGGGTGTCGCTGTGGCCGAGGGTGTCGGAGACGATTTTGACGTCGATGCCGGCGGCGAGCATGAGGGTGGCCGCGCCGTGGCGGAGGTCGTGCAGGCGGATCGGCGGAAGTCCGGAGGCGGAGACGAGCCGCTCGAAGAGGTCGGTGACCTTGCCCGGGTGGAGCCACGAGCCGTCCTCCTGGGTGAAGACCAGACCGGTCTCGACCCATGCCGGTCCCCATTTCTCGCGGTCCGCGTCCTGCCGCTGACGGTGCTGCTTGAGTACCCCCACCGTGTCGTCGTCGAGTGCGACGACGCGGAAGCCGCTGTCGGTCTTCGGTTCGGACGTCTCGACGCCCCAGCCGTCCTGTATGAGCTGGGCGGAGACGGTCAGCGAGTGGGTGTCGAGGTTCGTCTCCGACCACGGCTGCCCGCATGCCTCGCCCCGGCGCAGGCCGCGGAAGGCGATCAGGTGCCACATGGCGTACAGCCGGTCCGTGGCCACGGAGTCGAGGAAGGCGCCCGTCTGCTCCGGCGTCCAGACCATGACGGGGGAGGGCTTCTCGCCGGTCTGACGCCACTTGGTGACTCGCTCATCGGTCCAGACGAGGGCCTTCGGCTTGCGTACGGAGTCGATCTCGACGTGGGCGGCCGGGTTGAAGGTGATGATCTGCTGACCGATCGCGTCGTTCAGCGATGCCCGGAGGGTGGCCTTGACGTGCTGACGGGTGGCCGGGCCGGTGACCCGCCGGAAGGCCGGCATCGCGTCGATCGCGTCCTTCAGGGCCTTGCGGCGGGCGCGGTTCTCCGCCCCCTTCCACGGGATGGACGTGAGTTCGTCGACGGCTGCCCGGCGCTGGGCGTTCTGCTCCAGGATCTCGGCGTTGGCGTCCGCGATGGCCGTGAACATCTCGCTGAGGTGGCTGACGAGCAGCCGGTCGAGCCGCCGGCCGCCGATGTGCGGTTTGAGGTGCACGCGGACGTCGGTCTCGTAGCGGTTCAGGCCGGACTTGCGGATCCGCTTTCCGGCCAGCCAACGGTCGAGCCATTCGGCGACGGTCAGGCTTCCGATGAGGTCCTGGCCGGAGTTGAGCCGCCGCCGGGTCTCCTCGACCTCCGGCAGAGGCGCCTTCTCGCTGCTGACTTCCGCGAGCATGGCGGCGATCAGCTCCGTGCCCTCGCGGTCGTCGGCCTCGGCGAGGCCCAGGAGAGCGCGTACGTGGTCGAGGTCGGCCTGGGCTGCCTTGAGGCTGCTGTATCCGCCGCGGGCGAAGGAGCGCCGGCTGCCGTCCTCGCGGGAGGGCAGTTCCTGGCGTATGGAGTACGTGCAGTGGTTCCTGCTGTTGCGCTTGGGGCAGGAGGTGCCGAGTTCCTTGCCGGTCTTCGGGTCGCGGCAGGAGCAGCGGCGGTAGGTGGAGCCCTTCAAATGTCCTACTCCTCGGTGGTGTCGGGGAAGTCCTCCGGCGCGTCGACGTCGGAGAGTTCGGGTGCGAGGTGCGGGGGTGTGCCGCCGTCTTCGCGGATGTCGGCGCGTGCGGTACGCAGTCCGTGCTTGGCGCGCGCGGCTTGTCTGGCGTAGTCCTCCTGGGCGAGCAGGGCCTCCGCACGGGTGGCGGGGTTGTTCGCGGTCCTGGCCTTCCATCGCTCGTACTCCTCGCCTCTGAGGGCGGTGAGCGCGGCGTGGTGGTGGTGGGCGTGCGCCCGGAAGTTGCGCAGCATCACGGACTCGGTGTCCAGGGCGTCGGGGATTTCGCCGGTGAACCACTGCATGGCGTCCCAGGTGGGCCGGGGGGCCTCAAGTGGTTGTTGCTGGACGTGGCCGACATACCCGACCGGGTAGATGAGGCAGACCGGGTGGGTGTCGAGGGCCATGGCCAGGACCATGACGTCGACGAGGGGCAGGGTGGAGCGGCGTCCGGACTCCATGTTCGCGATGACGTTGCGGGGGATCGGGTGGCCGAGGTCCGCACACCGGTCGGCCAGGTCCTGGGCGCTCATGCGCAGTTCCTTCCTCCGTCTCCGTACTTCGCCGGCCACGGTCGCCGTGACCTGGTCCTCCCACAGGGGGACGTCGTCCCCGTCTTCTCCATGGTGAACATTGCGTTGTGTCATGGAGACACATTAACTCGATCATCCTGGATGTACTGGCCTGGAGACGGACGCGATCGCCGTGTTCGCCGAGGGCTCGTCATGGACGGAGCACGGATGCGGAGGAAGCGGGGCCTTGAGCGGGAGCACGGCATGAGCCGGGAGGAGTTGCTCGCCTTGCCGGTGGCCGTTGACCTGGAGACAGGTAATCGAGCGCTGGGACTGGGGCGGAGCAAGGGGTACGAACTGGCCAAGCGGGGCCAGTACCCGTGCAGGGTGCTCCGATTGGGCAACGCCTACCGGGTGGTGACCGCCGACCTGCTCGACCTGTTGGGCCTGGCCGCATGACGAGGCGAACGCGGCGTCGGCCGTTCTGCGCTGAGCTGACACAGAAAAGCTGGACTGTGCCCGGACGTGGACGTACTGTCCGTGGTCCCTCGCGATCACTCGATGCCCGCGAGAAGCGAACGGGCCCCCGGCGGTGCAACGCCGGAGGCCCCAGCAACCCCGAACGGCCCGTGAAGAACCAACCCGGCGGCCAGGGCGTGCAAGCCCACGGCCGTCAGACGAGGAGCTGCCCCGTGGAACACGCGGGAGCCGAACCCTATTCCGAAGCCGCCAAGTCCGCGTGGCCCCCGGTCGCCGTACCCGGACGGCCCGCCCACTTTCAGGACGACGAATCCCAAGAGCGCCCCGGCCGCAGCGCCCAGTGCGCCGTCACGGCACAGGCCGTTGTCTCAGAGCCGACGCCCGATCCGGAGCCGACACCAGGCTCGGCGCTGCTGGAGGAACTGCGCTCCCAGATAGCGAAGTTCGTGATCCTGCCCTCCGCCGAGGCGCTGGACGCGGTGACGCTCTGGGTGGCCGCGACGCACCTGCAACCCGCCTGGCAGCACGCGCCGCGGCTCGCGGTGGTGGGCCCGGCCAAGCGGTGCGGGAAGTCGAGGCTGCTCGACGTGCTGACCGAGACGGTCCACGAGCCGATGATCACCATCAACACCACGCCGGCCGCGGTCTTCCGCTCGATCACGGAGGAACCGCCCACGCTCCTGGTGGACGAGGCGGACACCATCTTCGGTACGCCGAAGATGGCGGAGAAGAACGAGGAGATGCGCGGCCTGCTCAACGCCGGTCACCAGCGCAACCGGTACGTCACACGGGTCGTCGGCAACGACCACACCCCGCACCGGTTCGCGACGTTCGCGATGGCGGCGCTGGCCGGAATCGGCGATCTGCCGGACACGATCATGGACAGGGCCGTGGTGGTCCGCATGCGGCGCCGGGCCGAGGGCGAGTACGTGAAACCGTTCCGCTCACGCCGTGACATCCCCATCCTGCACGAGTTGCGGGACCGGATAGCGCAGTGGGCCAAGCCGCACCTGGAGGTCGCGGCACAGCGGGAGCCGGACATGCCCGTGGAAGACCGGGCCGCCGACACCTGGGAGCCGCTGGTCGTCATCGCGGACCTCGCCGCAGGCCCCTGGCCCCGCCTCGCCCGTACGGCGTGCGGGCGGATGGTCGCCACCGAGGTCGAGGTGGAGGAAGACCACCCCGGCGGAGCGCGGATCCTGGCCGACATCCGCAGGGCCTTCGCCGCTCAGCGCGAACCCGACAGCCTCACCACGGAGGACATCCTCCGCCTGCTCCGCCAGGACCCCGAAGGCCCCTGGGCGGAATGGGGACGCGACGGCCTCACCTCTCGCCACCTGGGAGACCTGCTGCGCGAGTTCGGCGTCAAGCCCGGCAACGTCCGCCTCGCCGATGGAACCCAGCGCAAGGGATACACGCGCAACAAGTTCCTCGACGCGTGGCGGCGCTACTGCCCCACTGTCCACCCTGTAGACCCCGGCGGCGGCGCCCCCGAGGCGGTCTGAGCCCCACACCTCCATATGCCGTCCCTGCCGTCCCTGCCGTGATCCCGCAGGTCAGGCGGCCTGCGCTCAAGACGGCAGACGCCGCCAAGACGGATGAGTGACTCGGTACGGCGTGCTCGTCCCCCAAGGCGACCGGAGCCGTCTTGTGCCGTCCCAGGCGTCCCTGCCGTACCGCCGCAGGTCACAGCCGCACCGGCCGGGACGGCACCCCGAAGTAGAGCCGTCCCGGCCGGCGGCCATGGGCACGAAGCACCCCGCCCGCCCGCCCGCCGGCCGGGACGGCCCGGTGAAACGGCTGCCGTACCGGCCCTGACCTGGGCTTGCAACGGCCAAGACGGCCAAGACGGACCACCAGACCACGAACCACAGGAGCACCCGCTTGTCCCGCCCGGTCCTTCCCTCCCTCTCCTCCCACCGCACGTCCAACCCGCCACCCCACCGCCCGCAGCCCGCCAAGTACGCCCCCGAGCGGTACGCGCTCGGCGCCGCCGGGGCCGTCATCGTGGCCCTGACCGCCGCCGGGTTCTGGCTCTCCTACGCCCACCTCGCCGAGGTCGCCGGACAGCACGGTCTGGGCAGCTCGCCCATCCGGCAGTGGGCGTGGCCCGCGACCTTGGACGCGTTCATCGTCGCCGGCGAACTGCTCATGCTCAGGGCAGGGCTGCGCGCGGTCACCGACGGTTGGGCCGTCGCCCTGACGGCCACCGGATCGGTCGGCTCCATCGCGCTCAACGTGGCCGGAGTCGGTGGCACGGGCCGACCGGGCCCCGTGCCCGTACTCGACTACGTCGTCGCCGCAGTGCCCCCGACCGCCGCCCTGCTGGCCTTCGCCGTACTCATGCGGCAGATCCACCAGCTCGTAGACCGGACCACCACCGCGACCAAAGCAGAGCTCGCCCCGCTGCTCGAAGCGTCCGCCGGTCCTTCCGACCAGTACCCCGCCCCCCTCACCGAACTTCCGGCGGGCACTTCCGCTCAGCGGGCGGAAGAGCAGCCGCAGCCGAGCGGCAAGCCACGCAGTGGCCGACCGGCCGGCGCGACGGTCGATGAACTCGTGGAGATCGGAAGGACCGCCGCGGCCCAGAAAGGGAGGCTGACCCGTGAATGCGTCCAGCGAGCCGTACGGGCCAAGGGACTTACGGTCGGCGGCAAACGGCTCACCGAGGTGATGAACATCCTCCGGGCCGAATCCACCACCACGAACGGCACCGGGCCGAAGGACGACTGACCGCCCGGCCGGTGGGCGCAACCCGCGCGCTCACCGGCTCCCCGGCCCCTCACCGTCCGACTGTGTATCCACACCTGTGGACGGGCCGACGGCCACCCACGCCGCCGACCCGCCCGCACCACTACGGAGATTGAGCTGTGACGTACGACCCGCACCATCCCGAGAGCGACCCGGCCGAACCGCAGCCATCGACGAAGCCGACGAAACCGACCACGCCACTGGAACGTCTGCGCCGGGCGTTCGGACGGGCGGCTCCTGGCGGAGCCAGTAGTACCCCGAGTCCGACTCATGGTCGGTCTTCGGGGATCTCCGCCCCGGGGGTGGCGGAGACGGCCCAGCGCCAGGGGGCGCCGGACCGGGAGGTCGGGGCCGAGGAAGGCCCCGACCCGGACACGCTTCACGCCGCCCAGCAAGCGATCCTCCGCCCGACGCGTACTGACGTCCCCGCCGTCGGCGAACTCCCTGTGCAGAGCGTCCAGCCAACGATCCGCCGGTTCACCGGCGACGCGCGCCTTAAGCGCGTCGGCCCCTTGCGCTTCACCGCCGACGAGCGCACCAGCCTGCACGAGGCCGCAGCCGAGCACGGCTACAAAGGCGAATCCGGTTTCGCCGCCGATGTCGTCCTCGCCTTCATCGACGGCCGCTTCACCGCGAACCTCCCCCTGTCCGAGGACCGCCGCCGCACCCACATGTTCCGAGCGCAGGTCCTGCGCGCCCTCAATCGCACTGGCGTCAACGTCAACCAGATCGCCCGCGCCCTCAACAGCGACTACACCCCGCCCGACATCCGCCAGCGCCTCGACGAACTCCACCGCCTGCTCACCCTGATCGCTGAGGCTCTGCGTCAGCCCACCGACCCGAGGGAGGACTTGCCCGCGTGATCGCCGCCATCAAACCGGCCGGGTCCAACACCCGCGGTCTGCTCGCCTACCTTTACGGTCCCGGCCGGCACGACGAACACTTCGACCCGCACCTCGTCGCCGGCTTCGCCATGCTCGGCATGCCCGACCCCGGCCGTGACGAAAACGCCACCCTGACCGAACTCGGCCACTACCTGGACGAGCCCGTACGCCTACGCAATAACGAGTTCGGCAAGCCTGTCACCGAGTACGTCTGGCACTGCCCCGTCCGCGCAGCACCCGAAGACCGCTACCTCTCCGACACCGAGTGGGGCGAGATCGCCCAGCGCATCGTTCAGGCCGCTGGCATTGCCTCCGCACGCGATGATCTGGCCTGCCGGTGGATCGCCGTACGTCATGCCGACGACCACATCCACATCGTCGCGACCACCGTCCGCGAAGACGGCCGCCGCCCCAAGCTCCACGACAGCGGCATCCGCGTCGGCGACGAATGCCGGACGATCGAAAGGGACTACGGGCTGCGCCGCCTGAGGAAGGGCGACCGCACCGGCACCCGGCGCCCCACCCAGGCCGAGATGCACAAAGCCGATCGCCTCGGCTGGGAGCAGACCAGCCGAGAGTGGCTCCAGGACCGCATCCGCGCCGCCATCCCGCACGCCACCAGCGTCGAGGAACTCCTCGCCTACCTCGAAGCCGGCGACATCCTGGTCAAGCCCCGTCGCGGCCCCTCTGGAGACCTCCTCGGCTACGCCGTAGGCCGCCCCGATGACCTGAACAAGGACGGCGAGCAGATCTACCACCCCGGCGGGAAGATCGCCCCCGACCTGTCGCTGCCCAAGCTGAAGGTCCGCCTGGAGACCAGCGCACCGGAGGAACACCCCACCGCCCGGCGTAACCGATCTACCACCGCCTGGCATCAGGCCACCGACGCCCTCGACACCCTGCACACGGAAACCACCAACACGGACGCCGACGAAGACGCGCGGGCGCAGGCGCAGATCAGCGCCTTGGGCGAACTTATCGAAGCCACCGCCCAGAAAGCCCCCGCCGATATCCGAGCGCAACTGCAGGCGGCCAGCCGGGCATTCGCCCGTGCCCAGCGCTCTCAAATCCGAGCCGAAGACCGCGTCGCCCACGCTCTGCGGTCCGCCGCCCGCGACATCGTCAACACCGCCACTGGCCCTGACGGCAGCGCCCTAGTCGCCTTGACCGCCGCACTCGTCTGGGCCGTTGTCCTCGCCGGACAGTGGCACGATGCCAAGGGCCACGCTCACCAGGCCGACGCCGCCCGCGAAGCCGTCCAGCATCTTCAATCAGCAGCCGACACTGCGCTCGCCGCGACGCTCACCGAGCTGGCAGGGCGCCCCTTCAAGGAGGAGTTCCGTCGAACGCTGGCCAACGACGTGCACGCTGCGGTGCCCGAACACGCCGATCGGATTCTGGCTGACCCTGGCTGGCCTGCACTTGCCACTGTCCTGGCCGACGCTGAAGCTGGCGGCCACAAACCCCACCAGCTCCTCAAGGAAGCCGCCGCCCGCCGTGAGCTCGGCACCGCCCACAGGCCCGCCCGTGTCCTGATCACCCGCATCCAGCACACCAGCCGCAATCCCGCACCCAACCGCCGCGCCGAAGCAGCCCGCCTACGGAGCACCACCGCGTCAGCCTTCGGCGTGCCGTCCCCCGGCACCCAGCCGCGCACGGCAATCGCTCCCAAGAGCCAGCCGAGCCGACCTCGCCGCTGACCGTTGAGGAGAGCCAGATTCGTGGAGACCGGTCAGCAACAGGGGCCCACCCCCAGCCACACTCATCGCCACCCCATCTGGAGCCAGCCAACGCCGCTGATGCGCGTGGGTATCAAAAGCTGGGCCGGTCACCACGCCTGGTGACCGGCCCAGCCGCCGGAGAGCGCCAACGCCCCGAGAGCACTGCGAAGCGGCGTCACAGACTCGCTGCCTCCGACGGCCTCATCCACGACTGAACATGCCGCCCCGCGCGCGATGCCTTCCGACACGGCGTCCGCCAGACTGCTCAGGCGTGGAAGCCGTGCTGACCGGGGCCGGACGAGCCGGTTCATCGTGAAGGAGAAGGGATTGCCAGACCTGCTCCTGCAAGACGCGGATGCACGGGCCGCAGGCGAACATGGCTGCCTGGGCGCCAGCCACACTCACGGGGCCGATCCATAGAACACGGGTCCAACGCTGGCCGCAGTAGAGCCAGCAGAATCCGTCCGTCCACGTATTGCCGTCGTCCGTGTCTGCCGCAGCGGGCAGACCGCCGCGCGCGAACTCGGCGATGCCGGGTATGACCCGAGGTGTCACGGCCAGTTCTATAAACACAGCTCGGTCCTCAAGATCACTCGCTCGGGACAGCTGCCCTGGCCGCAGCCTGCTTGTCGGCGTCGGCGAAGAGGAGGGTGGGTTCGGCCAGGATGTCCCTGCCGGACTCGCTCTTGTAGATCTCATCGACGCTGCCGAAGCGTGCTTCGGAGTAGTCGAGGTCGAGCAGGGCGGCTGCCTGGCGGACCGATGCCTCGTCGGGGCCCTCGATCTCGACGAAGGTGGGGAGGTCCGGCCAGGTGTCGAAGTCGAAGTCGAAGGCGACTTCGCCGAGGCGCCATTCCTCGCGGTAGTTCTCCTGGTACCGGACCTCGCGCATGCCGAGGCTGCGCAGGATCTCGGCCATGGCGTGCAGGTCCGTGACCTCGGTCTCGATCTCGGTGGTGCCGTTGATCGTGGTGGCGTCGGTGACCTGCTTGAGCGTGAGCGTCGATCGGGTGCCCTCGTCCCGAAGCCGCACCCAGGCCCCTCCTTCGAGTGCGTCGTTCTCGAAGATCTTGCGGGTCAGGAGGGTGCGGGGGAACGCTTGGGTGGCGCCCAAGGCGGTCAGCTGGGTCTGGAGGCCGGCGACGTCGATGGCGAGAAACTTGGCCTCGTACTCGTGCTTCACGGGTTCTTCCTTCGTACTAGGAGGGGGTGCGGGCCGCGAGAAGCAGGCCCATCCGGTGGGTGTGGTCCTGGAGCTGGCCGATGTGCGCTCGCTCGGCGAACTCGTTCGTGCGCAGGGTCAGCAGGACATTCCAGTCGCCGATGAAGTGGCGCCTGAGCTTCTCGGGGGACGTGTAGTGATCGATCAGGTGCTGGCGCTGGGTGACAGGCATCATGAACTCCGCCCCGTACAGGCCGCTCTGGCCGACAGAGGACTGCATGCGGGTGACGAAATCAGCGAGCGGGCGATGATGGTTGGCACTGTAATGCCAGGAGCAGCTCGTCCAGATGGCATCGCAGGGCGTGCCCGAAGGCTCCCATTGGAGGTAGTCCTCCTCCACGATCTGCACGCGGTCGTGGAGCGATTCGAGCTTGAGGCGGTCGACGAGGCCCATGGCGTGGGCCCGGTTGTCACCCGGGAGGATGACCTCGCCTCCGTGCAGGGCGAGGGGGTCGTGCTCTACGGCGATCACCTGGTAGCCGGCGGCGGCCAGAGGCAGGACGAACTTTCCGTCGCTCGCCCCCACAACCATGACCGTGGCGTCAGGAGCGGCACGCTCCTTCAGCGCGGCGAGGAACTGGGGGAAGAACGTGAGGGTGTGCTCCCACAGGCTCTGCGTCTGCACGGTAGTGGGCTCCTTGCGTGTCGATGGACAAGATCGTCTGGAGGACCTCGTCGGGGTCCAGATGCGTGGTGTCCACGTGGTGCATCGGGAACTGGGCATAGACGCCGGTAATGCGGTCTGCCACCGCTTCCGCCAGAACGTCCCAGCGGGAGGCCGGCTTGATGCGCTCAGCGAGTCGACGCCCGCGCTCGTCCTTGCCGCACGTCAGTTGGTACGTCACGGGTTGGGGCAGGCTTGGCGGGAGGCTGATGCCGAGGCTGGAGCCGAGTGCCTGGTGGTTGGCCAGGCAGCGGGCGAAGTAGCTCTCCACGACCACTGGGGTGCCCTCGGTCAGGAGGCGCTGGATCTCATCGGTCACGGTGAACAGCGCGGATAGGTAGAAGCACATCCGGGCCTCGGTGTTTCCGCGCCGGTCCACCTCACGGCGCAGAGGCTGGTAGAAGAGCGGCACGGTCGGGACCAGGACGGCCCGGCGGGCCGCTGCCAGCATCGGGGCGATGGTCGACTTTCCGGTGCCGCGGAGCCCTTCGAGGCTCTCGAACAGCGGACTGTCAGACACGGCCGTACACCACGTCCGGCACCGCGAGCGTGAGCTCGTCGGTGGGCGACGGCCGGTGGTCGATGTGGCTGGCGAGCTTGTCGTACCAGAAGGCGTGCGAGTCCTTACCGACAGCCTTGCAGGACATGGTGAGCGCGCCGCGGGGGTCGGCCTCGATCCGCTCGATCTCCACGGGGCGTCCGGCAGGAATGCAGGCAACCGGGGCACCATGCTCGGACAGGTCCTCGTCGACGATCACCTCGATCTCCAGCTCGGCCGCATCCAGCCGGCCTCGAAGCCGGGTGTAGGCCGCAGGGTCGGTGATCAGGAGCTCGGGGTGATCGGCCGCGTTGCCGACCGGTCGGAGGCAGTGCAGTTTCAGCTGCTCCACCCCGTAGCCCTGAAGTGTGCGAGCGAGTGGCAGCACCTCCTCGATGTTGCGTGAGGTGACTGTCATGGTCGCCCCGGCGCGGACACCAAGTCGCTGGGCGATTTCGAGGGCGCTCAACGCACTGCGGTAGCTGCCGAACTTGCGGATGTGGTCATTGGTCGAACCGATGCCCTCCAGCGATACCCGGAGCAAGTCCAGGTCGGGGGCGATCTCGGTCAGCCGGCGCTCGATCCGGTAGCCGTTGGTGCAGATCTCGACCCGCATCCGCAGATCCCGCTTGGCGTACTGGACGACCTGGGTGAGGTCTCTGTAGACGAACGGTTCGCCGCCCAGCAGGGTGACAGCCTCAGTGCCGTACTCGTCGCGCATGAGCGTGAGGAGGTTGATCGCCTCGTCTGCGGTGAAGGCGTCGGCGTGCTGGAGTCGCTTGCCGTGGAAGCAGTGCAGACATTCGAAGTTGCAGCGGTACAGCAGCTGCAGGTACAGCATCCGGATCCTGCGGATCCCGGTGACTTCCCTGATCATGCGGGTCTCCCTCGGGCGTTTGCCTGGTGGGAGACTTGATATTGGCGGGATAGGTACGGACCCCGTCACCGCGTATCGGGACGCTCCGAGGACGTCCTGGGACGTTTTCAGGAAGCCGCGAATGCCTCCAGGATCCCGAGCACACGAGTAGTGTCCATCAGGTCGGGCAGCACCCTCTGAGCACCGGCAGCGGCCAGGTCTTCAGCGCTGTGGACGCCGGAGGCGACCGCGATGATCTCTGAGCCCGTGGCGATCGCGGCCTCAACGTCCCTGGGCGTATCGCCCACGAGTACGACGGGCACGTCGTTGCGCGCGCCTCGGAGTCGCTGGGCACGCTCACGGGCGACAGCGACCAAATCCGGCCGCTGAAGAGCGTCAGCCCCGTAGGCACCAACTTGCAGATCGAGCAGGGAGTCAAGGCCGAACGCCGATACCTTCACCCGAGCGTTGGCCGCAATATTGCCCGTGAGCACCGAGGACACCCAGGCATTGCGTACGGAGGCGTTCTTCAAAATTTCCCGCACGCCGGGCAAGGCCGTGCCGCGTCGGCTGAGCTCGGAAAGGCGTGCTTCCCCTGCGGCGGTGAGAGCCTCCTCGACAGTGGCCCAGTCCGGCTCGGCCACACCGTTTCGGTGGAACATGTCGCGCATGATCAGACGGTCCGTACGGCCTTCCGTCCGCGCCGGCCCCATGGGCCCTCTCCCCGACAGTGCCGTGAAGGCAGCGGCGTAAATCTCCTTGCTGACCCCGGCATTCTCGATAAGCGTGTGGTCGATGTCCCACAGGACGATGAGCTCCATACGCCCAGCGTAAGCACCGTGGCCGTGCCGTCGACCTCCCGCAGAACGTCCCGTAACGTCCTTGCCGCTCCCGGCCCCTTCAGCTTGTATGGCGCCTGTGAACGAGCGACTGCACTCCGTACTCGCCCAGCGCGGCATCCCGCCCGAATCCCTCGCCGAAGTCTGCGAGGTGGACCCCAAAACGGTTAGCCGATGGCTCGGCGGACGTGTTCCCCACGCCCGCCATCGCTTCCGCGTCGCACGGCACTTGCGGGTGGAGGAGCTGTTCCTCTGGCCGGCACCGGTACGCGGTGCCCAGCAGCAAGCCGCCGGGTCAGAGCAGGAGCTCGTCACGACCTATCAGAACCGGGCGAGCGTCCCACGGGACACGTGGCTGTCGCTGCTCGAAGGCGCGCAGGAGGAGATCGGCGTCCTAGTCTTCTCCGGCACCTTCTTCGCCCAGTCGAACCCCCACGTCGCCAAGATGCTTGCCGAGCGAGCATCGGACGGGGTGCGAGTGCGGCTCTGCTTCGGCGACTCGAACGGCCAGGCAGCAGCCATTCGAGGCCGAGAAGAAGGCATCGGCGACACCCTCGGCGCCAAGATCCGCGCCTCCCTCACCTACTACCGGCCTTTACTGTCCGAGGCAGGCTGCGAAGTGAGACTGCACGACACCACGCTCTACACGTCGATGTTCCGCTACGACAACAACCTCTTGGTGAACCCGCACGTCTGGGGCCAGCCGGCCAGCGCCAACCCCCTCCTGCATCTCAGGAGAGCTGGCACCACAGGTTGGTTCGACAACTACGCTCAGAGTTTCGAAGCTGTCTGGGCCACCGCACGGCCCTGGACACCAGACCAGGAGGGGCCCTCGTCACATGGGCAGGACTGAGTACTACAACGACCCCAAGGCCCCCAAGGCGAACACGCTCATTCCCGCCAACAACCTGCTCGTCGTCGACGACAACGGCGCCATACTGCTCCAACGCCGCCGGGACACCGGCCAGTGGGCCCTTCCGGGCGGCGCGCAGGACATCGGCGAGACGGCGGCCCAGTGCGCCGTGCGTGAATGCCTGGAAGAGACCGGCATCATCGCCGAGGTCACCGGATTCCTGGGGGTCTACACCAACCCCAACCACATCGTGGCCTACACCGACGGCGAGATCCGCCAGCAGTACGAGAACACCTACATCGGCAGGCCCGTAGGCGGTGAACCCACCATCAACGACGAAGCCGACGGCGTCCGCTACGTCCAGCCGAACGACCTGGACCAGTACGACATCCATCCCAGCATGCGCCAACAGATCGGCGACTACCTCGCCGGCACGTACCCCTACCTGGGCTGAGAGGCCAGGGCCGACTCCACCCGCTTCACAGCGGCCAGGATCTCCGGCGACGCTCGACGGATGAAGCGTCCCACCAGACTGTCGGCCCCGTACCGGCTGGTGATCTCGGCCAACCGAGCGTCCACCGAAGTGATCGCTCCACTGGGGGTGGTCGTCATGTCGCAGTACACAAGGGCGTCCACTAGGCGCTGGTCGTCGAGGAGCGGAAACTCCGCTTCCAAGGTCTCGCGCAATCCCCGCTCTTCGGCTTCCAGTAGCGCAAACGAGTGGTTGGCCACCAGCCGGACCAGCAGTTCGTCCGCAGCATGGGTGTCACGAAGGAAGCGAGCCCCGTCCAACGGATGAAAGCCAGTGACGGCCAGGCGCGGGGCGTAACCCACGTCGTGCAAAACGGCCGCAGAGAGCAGGAGTTCCGCCTTCCCTCCCATCGTCCCGGCCAGTCTCTCTGCGCACTGCGCGACACCTTGCGAGTGCGCCCAACGACGAGGAAGCGGCTCAGCCAATTCTTCCTCGGCGACTGCGCATGCCCACGTAGCCATCGATTCATTCATAGTCGGTACGTGCCCGGGCGCAGCGTTGCTCAGTCTCAAGCCAACAGGACCGCTTGGGAGCCCGGGCGGATGTCGTCGTGGAGGGCTTCGGCGGCTGCTGCAACTGGGCAGGTCTGGTCCATACAGGGCCTGGCTGTCACTCTTCATTTCCGCCAACTAACAGCCTGCCCCTTCTGGCAGAGTAGCGGGATGCTGCCGCCACAAGGGGCCGCTGACATCACTCTGTCGGCACCCGATGCCTTCGACGTGCCCGTGTTCGTACGACGGAGCTCGCCACTGGATCCAGCGCCGCGTCCTAAGGCTGTGGCCCTGTCCCAGGCGGGCCAAGTCTGGCCGGGGCCAGGGAATATGCCGCCCGACGGCGACTATCTTGTGCCGACTACGTGGCGGGATGTCCTAGATGCCGCCACCACAGTGGGCCGTGACATCGCGCCGTGGATCACTGCCGTGCCTCGGCTTGCTCGCCGCGAGATCGGTGCTCGGCGGTACCCACTCTCGGCGTACTTGATCCGTAGCACGGCTGCAACGCACCACCAGCACGCCGCGGGCAACGCGGTCGTGCCGAGCGTCGTGTATACGCACGGGACTGAGAGCTCGACTCGCTCTGCTTTCGGCTATCACGTCGGAATGACAATGGCGGAGTGGGCCTGCAGGGGGTTGATGGGCCTCGGCCCGACAACCCACGCAGAGAGCGCCATACCTCCGGGTGCGCTGCCGGGCTGGAAGCAGCGGAAGAGCCTGCCGGACCTCTTCGGTACCCACTCCTCAACTTCCGCTTTGTGGCTCGTGGAGGCGAAGGGTGGTCGCACTCTCGGCGTGACCAGCCGCCGGAAGGGGGCGAAGCAGTTGAACGTGGGATCGCTCGTGCCGGGGCCACACCAGAAGGTGCTCTGTGGTACAAGCCTCCAACGCCGGCTATTCATGATGATCGACATCGAGAACGGCCCTTCCACCGCAGATTCCGGCAGCCACTCCGAACAGGACGACGATGCGCTAGAGCACGACGACGACGCGCTCATTGAACTCGCGCGGGCGCGCATGCTGATGTACCTCGCTCTGATATCTCTCCCGCCGGGCAGTCTGAAGCTCACCGCCGTGGATGGAGGCGGGCGGCACCATGATCGTTCGCAGCGCCGAGCAGGTGGCCTTGTCCGCCTCCTGGAGAGTGACCATGCGACATCCGACCTGAGGCGCCATCTCGGACGCGAAGCGACGGGCTCCGACATCACTCGGCGAGATGGTATCGACTTGCTGACCGGAAGGCTGCCAGGCACCGATCTGATGATCGGCATGTCTCGACGCCTTTTCGGCACCTGCCGAGCACTAGCAGCTCTGGATAGAAGCATGGCCAGTGAGATAGAAGAGTCGTGGGCCATGAGCCACCCTGCGTCTGCGGTACGACGGCTACCTGATGCACACACGGACTTTGTTGTGGTGGAGCCCAGTGATGTGAGCGAGCGGCAGTACGAGAGATTCGTGGCCAGGCGAGACGAGCGTATGCGCGTATACCGAGAGCGCAGACGAGACGACTTCCGCCGGGCCGGGCGGCGTGGCTTCGAAGCGGGGAAGGAGAGTTCTTGGGAAGAATTTACCCAGGTTACGCCTCGGCTCACGGTACCGGCGGAGGACGGATTCCTTGAGGCCGCAACGGCAGATACATATCTCGCCGTGGAACAGGAGGCGCTGGACCTGGACATCGGGATGCCCTGACGGAACGCTTCTCCGCGGTAGACGTGCCTTAGTTGAGCTCCTGCGCGGTACCGACTGGTGGCTGGCTGCCGTCTCCCATGGTCAGGATGCCGGTGGCCGTCGCCGTCGCGGAGTTGCGCGCCCCAGCTATGTGTCGTGATGGCCGCGAGGGGAACAGCGCTCGAAGCGGTATCCGCCTGCCGCACCGCCCGCGCTCCGGTGTGACGGCCCACTGTCAGTCCCCCTCATTAGCCTAGTGCCCGAAGCCCCTGGGATAGGAGGGCAGTATGGCCCGGAAACCCAAGATCAATCAGCGCGCGGTTGAGAGGCACATCAAGGAGATCGCCAAAGGCTACGAGCGCGCAGCCAGGCGGAATCCGATCCGCGTGCCTATCCAGACGGGCGCGACTGCCGAAGGAGTGTCCTTGGCTGACCGCGACAGTATCGAGAGCAGCCCGATTTTGGCCCGGCTCCTTATGTGGCTTGACGCCCAGGCGCGGCAGCATCCGTCGCAGTACGTCGACGTCACCCTGTTCGTTGAGGAGTACCAGCTGGAGGACGAGAATCCGACTGTCCTCGCTCTCCAGTTGGAGCGGCGTGGTCTGGTAGACATCGCCCGCAACCTCGCGGGCACCCCCGATGTCCACCTCACTGACGAAGGCCGCCTTGCCGTACACCAGTTGCGGAACCTGCAGAAGGACCGTGCCGCCAGGCTCCGTTACACCATGGACGCTTTCCTGCGATGGCTGTTCGATACTGCTGGCGACCAAGCGCCCGTCGATCCTGCTTTGTTCCTGGTGACACCAGGTTCGTCCTTTGCCGGAGCGGCAGTTTCCCCGACCGATCTGCATCAGGCGCTCGCCTACTTGGCTGAGCACAGCTTTATGGAACGTATCGGCACCGACCCTGCCGCGGTCACCATCACGCCCGAAGGCGTCGACTGCATTCTGGCTGGAGAGAGTGTCCAAGATCGGACCAGGTCCGCACGCTCCAGCACTAAGTACAGCGACACCCTGGCCAGCGTGCGAAACGTCATCAGTGGTCAGCAGCAGAATGCCGCCGATGCCACGCAGGACCGGTTCACCGCCTCCCGTGAGGTGCCGCCCCCTGCTGCGCAGAGAAACCTTGAGCCAGTGCGCAGCCAGGCGACTGGCGATCCCAAGGCGTACCGTCGCGACCCGTATCGCCTGCCCGGCAGCAATCAGGCAGACGTATTCAGGGCCACGCACAAGGCGACCGGCACCACCGTGGCGCTTAAGCAGCTGCACGTGAAGAGTGTCGTGGGTATGAGGGCCGCCCGCATGAAGCGGGAGATCGAAGCAGGGAACGCTCTGGCCGGGCACCTGCATGCCATGCCCATCTTGGATCATGCCGCCAACTACACCTGGTTCGTCATGCCCTGGGCTGACAGCACAGCCGAGGAGCACAGGGAGGCCCTCAGAGATTCCCAGCAGCTGCGGGTTCTCGTCGATGCCCTCGCCTCGGTGCTGGCCAAGGCGCACAGGCTCGGCTGGATCCATCGTGACATCAAACCGCCGAACATCCTCCTGCTGGAGGGCCAATGGGTTGTTGCTGACTGGGGTGCCGTCCGGCGACCACCTGGCCAGACGACCAAGGTCGGTCGCACCGCGACTGGCATCGGCTCTGCAGGTTTCTCCGCACCCGAGTTGTTCACAAACCCGGACCAGCGCCCTCAACCCTCCGGCGACATCTACAGCATCGGCAGGGTGATCGCCTGGGCGTTGACCGGTGACATGCCACTGCCTAACAAACAGCTACTTCCCGCACCCGGCCCCTGGCGCAACATTGTCAGAGCTGCTACCCAGGAGGACCCTTCCCGCCGGCCCCAGGCCATCAGCGACCTGATAGGTCTGATCGAGCGCGAGTTCGCCGAGATTCCCGTTGAGCCCCTGGAGCGAGCCACCAGGCTGCTTGAGCAAGCCAACATGGGAGACACCGATGCTGCTGACGCATTCCTGGCGCTGCTGACCGACCACGCGGACGACTACGAGCTCTATATCGGGTTGCTCACCAAATTCACCGCACGCAAAGCTGGAACAGCACTTGCCCACAACCTTCCCCAAGCACACAGCGTGCTCAACGCCCTGACCGAGCACGTAGATGGGGACGGCACGCGGTGGGTCCAGTTCGCGGAAGCTTCCGTCGTGACGATCTGGCTCCACGACATCGCCGCTCATGCGGCCGCCAAGCGGGAATGGGACCTTCTCGAGGAGGCCATGCAGGCCATGTGCACTTGGGACGGCAGCTGGGACCAATGGAACGCACGAGACAAGATCAGTCCGTGGCTCGGATCTCTCCGGGGAGATGCCGCAGCCACCGCCGCGGCAGTCTTGCGCGGCCATCTCGACTCCGCAGCCCACTTCAGCCACCTCGCTGAAGACCGCACGTGCGACCCCCGCATCCGTCAGGCAGTGCGCCAGGAGGGCGACGGGGAAACGAACAACGCCTGAGCTCAGTGGATCTCTGGTATGGAGGCGAAGCCGGTACCGAGGCTGGCTGGGCGGTTGTGAGTGGGTCCACGCTCCCCGTGCCGGATGATGCCTGTTCGCAGCACCGTGCGACCCGTAAACCGCCTGTCGCTGTCAGCGGCGGCCGGTACCTTTGCAGTGAGTGTTGTGGTCTGCGTCTGAGTCGCGGACCGATCGAGGTGCATGGGAGTGGTCGCGGGTGACGAGTGGGCGCCTGACCCTGTCGTGGGTCGGCAGGGATGAGGCCCTGCGGAACACGGCGGACGGCGGATACGAGTGGGTTTCACGGCAAGACCCGCGGGTTACAGAAGTCCGGCTACTGCAGGAAACCGGCAAGGCTGGCGATGTCGCCGGCACGGCAGCGGACAACCTTCTCATCCACGGCGACAGCTATGACGCCCTGCATGCCCTGGTTCGTAACGTAGAGTACGGAGATCACTACCGCGGCAGGGTGAAGCTCGTCTACATCGATCCGCCGTTCAACACGGGTCAGGCTTTCCAGCACTACGACGACGCGCTCGAGCACTCTGTCTGGCTCACGATGATGCGTGACCGACTTCTGCTTATCCGCGACCTACTGGCCCCTGGCGGATCGGTCTGGGTGCATCTGGACGATGCCGAGATGGCGTACTGCCGCGTTCTCATGGACGAGGTTTTCGGGCGTGGCAACTTCGTCGGGACTGTCGTCTGGCAGAAGATCCACGCTCGCAACAACTCAGCCCAGCACCTGTCCTCGGTGCATGACTACGTTCTCGTCTACGCCCGCTCCAAGAGCGATCTTGTGCTCAACAAGATCGATCGCACCGAGCTGAGCGACCAGGAGTTCTGGAACCCGGACAACGACCCTCGTGGCCCCTGGCGCAGGTCGGACCTCACGGCCTCCCACGCATACGAGGACGGCCGCTATGAGGTGGTCGGTCCACACGGCGAAGTGTTTTCCCCGCGAGGCAACCGTTGGTGGTCGTGCTCAAGGGAGACATTTGACGCACTGCGTGAGGACAACCGGCTTTGGTGGGGGAAAACGGGGCGCACCTTCCCATTCCGAAAGCGATTCCAGTCGGAACTGGGTGGTCTCGTGCCTACCACCTTCTGGACGCACGACGAGGTTGGTGACAACCGCCAGGCGAAGGCCGAGGTGACCAAGCTCTTCGACCGGTCGCGGATCTTCTCGACCCCGAAGCCTGAGGCTCTCTTGAAGCGCGTGCTCCAGATCGCCACTGACCCGGGCGACGTTGTAGTCGACGTGTTCGCCGGTTCGGGCACTACCGCTGCCGTAGCGCACAAGATGGGACGCCGCTGGGTGACTGCCGAGATCCTCGAAGAGACGGCTGAGACCTTCACCCGTCCCCGATTGGAGAAGGTCGTCGCCGGCGACGACCCGGGAGGCGTCACCAAGACCGTTGGATGGGAAGGCGGAGGCGGCTTCAGGAGCCTCAAGGCGGCACCGTCCGCGTACGAGATCGTCGATGGTCGCGTCTTCCTCGCAGATTGGGCCAAGGGCGAAGATTTCGCCGCTGTCGTCGCGGCCCAGCTGGGCTTCATGTACGACTGCACCGACGATGGGCCGTTCTGCGGCACGAAGGGACGTGCTCGGCTGGCCGTTGTCGACGGCGTCGTGGACGAGGTCGTGGCCCGAGGCGTTATTGGGCATTTGGACGAGGGAGAACGAGCAGTGATCGTCGGCAGGGGCGTCACGCCCGAAGCTGAGAGTCTCGTAGCGGAGCTGAGCCGGGGGTCCAAGGTGCTTAAGGCGCCTCGCGACCTGGTGCGTCGCGGGAAGGCTGTGCGGTGACCTGGATCGACTATGACGCCTCGCTCGTGGACGACATCGCGGCGAGGTTGGACCTACGGGCACCCAACGCGTCGGCCGTCCGTGCGGTTGCCGAGGCGATCGCGGACGGGGACGGCCGCGAAGTGGTGTGCGATCTGGCGACGGGCGTCGGCAAGACGTACATCCTTGCCGGCCTGGTGGACTACCTGGCCGCGCAGGGAGTCCGGAACATCCTGGTCGTCACGCCAGGGACGACGATCCAGGACAAGACGGTCGCCAACTTCACTCCTGGGCATGCAAAGTTTGTGAACGGCAGCGATGCCGAGCCGTTGGTGATCACCTCGGAGAACTTCTCCCGAGGGCAGGTGGGCGACGCCCTGCACGACGGCACGGTCACGAAACTGTTCGTCTTCAATGTGCAGCAGTTGATCCGACCCAGCGACAAGACGTCCAGGCGAGTCCGGGCCCGAGACGAGTTCATCGGCACGGGCCTCTACCAGCACCTTCAGCAGGTAGAGGACCTCGTAGTCATCGCAGACGAGCACCACGTCTACAGCTCAAAGGCCAAGTCGTTCAACCAGGCCATCGAGGACCTGGGCGCGCGGGCAGTCGTCGGGCTCACTGCAACACCCGCACCAGGTGTCAAGCCAATCTTCCAGTACTCCCTTGCCGAGGCTATTGCCGACGGCTTTGTGAAGATCCCTGTGATCGTCTACCGCCCGGATGGCCGGAAGGACGAGAGCACGGTCCTTGCCGACGCTTGCCACCTGCTGCGGATAAAGGACGCCGCGTGGACTGCATGGGCAGAAGCGCAAGGCAGGACGCCCGTGCGCCCTGTGCTGTTCGTGGTATGCCGTGACATCCCTGACGCCGAGCGCGTCGCGAACAGGCTGACAGCCGACGACATGTTTCCCGGCGAGGGGCAGGTGCTCACCATCACCTCGCAGTCGAGCGATACCGCACTGCGGGCCCTGGCTGCGGTGGAAGAGGCCGTCTCGCCGGTCCGTGTCGTGGTCTCGGTGAACAAGCTGAAGGAAGGCTGGGACGTCAAGAACATTGGGGTCATCGTCGGCCTGCGTGCTCTCGCGTCGGAGACCCTGACGGAGCAGGTCCTCGGCCGAGGGCTGCGGTTGCCCTACGGGCGGCGGGTTGGTACTCCCATGGTGGACACGGTGGACCTCGTTGCCCACGAGTCCTACCGGCAACTGCTGGCCAACAAGGACGCGCTGCTGCAACAGGTTCTGCCCGCTGACGGCGGTGACCTGGACAAGGACCGTCCGCAGCCAGCCCCTGTTGCGAATCAGCCGAGCAGCGGCGATGAGCAGCAGATCCTGACCTTTACCTCCCGTCCACGTGTCATCGGTGACGACTTGGTGGACGGCTCTCCGTTGCTGCATGTGGAGTCGTTTGACGCTGTCATTGCCCAAGGCAAGCGTGACACGAAAGCCGTCGCAACGCTTCGCGCCAAGGTCCCTGGTGCGCCGACGATCCGCTTCCCCAGGCGTGAGCGGGAGATTCTTCCTGTTCGTTTCTCCTTCAGCTACATCGACAACGCGGCCGCGCGGTCTGAGGGCGCCGCGTACAAGCACGAGTTCAAGGTCCCGTTGGTGCGGCAGGCGGTCGACGCCCAGCGTGGCCTGGACAGCAAGGTGGGCACGTTCGTGACGGCGGCCGAATCGGTTGACGCCACCCAGAAGTTCATCTTGATCTCCGAGCTCCGCAATGATCTCTTTGGGCGGATCTGGAACAGCGGTTACGTGGAGGAGACGCTTGCCGAATCCCGAGCGGCTGAACGCGTTGTCCGTGAGTTCTTGGCGGGAGCCGGCGTAACTGCGGAAGACCAGGAGCACGAGTGGGGTGAACTGCGTGCCGCCCAGGCAGCCGCTGCCCTCGGCAAGTTGGTCAAGACCGCCTACGACACCCGTAAACTCCAGCCCGCTTACGCCTTTCGGCCGGTCGACGTCCCGACTGTGCCCCCGCCGCCCATGCCCTCGAGTGTCGTCAGCAAGTGGGCGGATTTCCGTAAGGACCTTTGGTACGAGGGCTGGGAGCACTCAGTCGAACCGGTCGCCTCCTTCGACGCCGGCAGCACCGAGTACGCCATGGCGCACCTGTTTGACGCGAGTCCCAGCGTCAAGTGGTGGCTGCGCAACTACGACCCGGGCCCCATTTGGATCGAGCGGGACAACGGGAAGAAGTACTATCCGGACTTCATCGTGCTCGACGCCGAGGGAACATACTGGGTCGTAGAGGGCAAGGCCAACGACCGAGCGAATGATCCCGAGGTGCTGGAGAAGCAGCGAGCTGCTGAGGATTGGGCACGCTTCGTCCGGGACTATGGCGAGTTCGGCACGTGGAGGTACATCTTCGCGACCGAGAAGATCATCAAGGATGCCAGGGGGTCGTGGGAGTCATTGATCGCCCTTGCCAAGCCGGAATGATCAACCTTGTTGCGTGAGCGCTGCGTGAGCGGACTGGGTGGCACCGGGGTGGACGAGGCATCACGCTGATCAAGGTCGCAAGCCTCTGATCAGCGGAAACGGGATCCGGTAGCACCTTCCGGCATTATCCGTCATGATCTTGCAGGCCCTTGTAATGCGTAGGTCGTCGGTTCGAATCCGACAGGGGGCCCCAGCAGGGAAAACGCCCCGGACTTCGACAGTCCGGGGCGTTTTTCGTCTGCAAAGGGGTGGTGCTAGTGGCGGCCGGCGATGCGGTTGGCGGCCTTCGCTATGGGGTCCGTGTCGGCCGTGCGGCCGGACGCTTCGCGGCGGTCCGCGGTGCGGTAGGCGGCGTACATGGCCTGGACTCCGAGCCAGCGGAAGGGCTCCGGCTCCCACTTGCGGACCTTGTGGTTGACCCAGGGCAGCGTGGTGAGGTCGGTGGGACCCGACTGGCCGGAGTCCTGCTGGATCAGGTCGCGCAGGGTGCGGGCGGCGAGGTTCGTTGTGGCTACGCCGCTGCCTACGTAGCCGCCGGCCCAGCCGATGCCGGTCGAGCGGTCGAGGGCGACGGTCGAGCACCAGTCGCGGGGGACGCCGAGCACGCCCGACCAGGCGTGGGCGATGGGGATGCCGGCCGTGGTGGGGAAGAAGCGGGTCAGGATCTCGCGCAGGGCCTCGATGGTGGCGGGCTGGGTGCGGCCGTCATTGTCAGTGCGTGAGGCGTAGCGGTACGGGACGCCCCGGCCGCCGAGGGCGATGCGGTCGTCGGCGGTGCGCTGGGCGTACATGTAGGCGTGGGCCATGTCGCCGAGGGTCTCGCGGCCGTCCCAGCCGATCGTTTCCCAGGTGGACTGGGGGATGGGGTCCGTGACGATCATCGAGGAGTTCATCGGGAGCCAGGCGCGGCGCTGCCCCTTGAGGCCGGCCGTGAAGCCCTCGGTGCAGCGCAGGATGTACGGGGCGCGGACCGTGCCGTAAGGGGTTACGGCGTGCTTGGGCTTGATCTCCGTGACCGGTGTCGATTCGTGGATGGTCACGCCGAGGGATTCAACGGCGGCTGCCAGGCCCTTGAGGAGCTTGACCGGGTGCAGGCGGGCGCCGTGCGGGGTCCAGGTCGAGCCGACGGCTCCGGTCACCCGGATGCGCTCGGCCGTCCCGCGGGCGCCGTGGAGGACGCGTTCCTTCTCGCCGAAGGCGATCTCGGCGGCGTGGAAGTGCTTGAGGCGGGCGAGCTGGGCGGGGGTGTACGCCACTTCGAGTACGCCGCCGTGGTGGATGTCGGCGTCGATGTTCTCGGCGGCTGCGGTGTTGATGACCTCGGTGACCGTGTCGTTCATGGCCTGCTGGAGGCGGACGGCGGCGTCGTGGCCGTGGAGCTTGGCGTAGCGGTCGCGGCCCGCGATGCCGTTGTAGAGCCAGCCGCCGTTGCGGCCGGAGGCGCCGTAACCGCAGAACTTGGCTTCCAGGACAGTGATGTTGAGGAACGGAACGGCCTTCTTGAGGTAGTACGCCGTCCAGAGTCCGGTGTAGCCGCCGCCGACGATGCAGACGTCGGCCGTCGCGTCGCCGGGCAGGGGCTCGCGGGGGTCGGGTATGCCTTCGTTCGCGTACCAGTAGGAGATGCCGCCGTTGACGGTGCTCATGATCCTTTTGCCCCTGCGTTCGTTTGTTTCGCTGCTGCTCAGTGGTGGTGGTGGCGCGGACGCTAGCGGGAAGGGGTGGGGTGCGGCAACGGGCGGTCTTAGGATCCGGGGCGTGATCGTGATTCCGGAAGCTCTGGCCATGACGCAGGTGGAGTTCAACGGGGAGGCGGGGCGGGAGTGGATCGCCGCGCTGCCGGGGGAGGCGGCGGCGTATCTGGAGCGGTGGGGGCTGCGGCTCGCCGGGCCTTCGATGCACGGCGTCGCCTCGCTCGTGCTGCCGGTGGAGCGGGCCGACGGGACGCCGGCGGCTCTGAAGCTGCAGCTGCTGGATGAGGAGAGTGCGGGGGAGGCCGCGGCGCTGCGGGCGTGGGACGGGGACTGCGTTGTGCGGCTGCTGGAGCACGACGAGGCGAGTGGCGCCATGCTGCTGGAGCGGCTGGACGCCGGCAGGCATCTGTCGGTGCTGCCGGACACCATGGCCGCGGTGCGGGTGCTCGCCGAGCTGCTGGTGCGGCTGAACGCGGTGGCCGCGCCCGAGGGTGTACGCCGCCTCGGGGACATCGCGGGGGCGATGCTCGACGACGTACCGGAGGCTGTGAAGGCGCTCGCGGATCCGGCGGAACGGCGGCTTCTTGAGCGGTGCGCCGGGGCGGTGCGGGAGGTCGTGGGGGAGCCGGGCGAGCAGCTGCTGCACTGGGACCTGCATTACGACAACGTGCTTGCGCCGCTGGTGGGGTCGGGGCGCAGTGAGCCCTGGGTGGTGATCGACCCGAAGCCGCTGGTGGGGGATCCGGGGTTCGAGCTGCTGCCGGCGCTGGTGAACCGTTTCGACGAGGGGCAGGTGCTGAAGCGCTTCGACCTGATGACGGAGGTGCTGGGGCTGGAGCGGGGGCGGGCGCGGGCTTGGACGCTCGGGCGCGTACTGCAGAACTGTCTTTGGGAGTTGGAGGACGAGGAGGAGGGTGAGGGGGAGTTGATGGGGGAGCAGGTGGCTGTCGCGCGGGCATTGCTTACGCTGCGGGGATGATTCGAAACGCAACACCGGCTGATGTGCCGGTCATTCACGAGATGGTCCGCGAGCTCGCGGAGTACGAGAAGGCGCTGCATGAGGCGCGTGCGAGTGAGGAGCAGCTGCGCGAGGCCCTTTTTGGGGAGCGGCCGGCTGCGTACGCGCATGTCGCGGAGACGGCGGAGGGGGAGGTTGTCGGCTTCGCGCTGTGGTTCTTGAATTTCTCCACCTGGCGTGGGGTGCACGGGATTTACCTGGAGGACTTGTACGTGCGGCCCTCGCAGCGTGGGGGCGGGTACGGGAAGGCGCTGCTGGCGTCGCTGGCGCGGATTTGTGTGGAGCGGGGGTACGAGCGGCTTGAGTGGTCTGTTCTGGACTGGAACGAGCCGTCGATCAACTTTTACCGGGGGTTGGGGGCGGAGCCGCAGGACGAGTGGACGGTTTACCGGTTGACGGATGGGGCGTTGGCGGAGCTGGGGGCGTAGGCCGCGCCGGGGGCGCTGTCCCGGGCCACGGTCCTCAAGCGCCGGAGGGGCTGGAATTCGCCGCTCGGCCCGTCAAGCCGCCGCATCCAGGAGGACCGTCGCCGCCGCGCGGGCTTGGCGGGCCGGGGCCACAGAGCCCGTGATGCCTGCTGTCGCCATAGCGCCGTTGGCCAGGACGGCCAGCTGGGCGGCGAGTTCGGGTGCCCGCTCGGGAGGTACGCCCGCCGCCGCCACGTGCTGGGCGAAGTGGTCCTGGAGTGAGCGCTTGTTGGCGCGGGCTACGTCGGCGACGCCCTGCGAGACGCCGCCCATCTCGCCGAAGGCGTTGATGAACGCGCAGCCCCTGAACGTGCTCTGCCCGAACCAGTCTTCGAGGTAGTCGAAGACCGCGAGGACGCGCTCGCGCGGTGTCTCGCGCGTGGCGGTGGCCCGCTCGATCCCGCTGCGTACATCGGCGTCCCGGCGGCGCAGTACCGCTTCCAGCAGGTCGTCCTTGGACGGGAAGACCTGGTAGAGGCGCTTGAGCGACACGCCGGACGCGGAGCGGATGGCGTCCATGCCGACGGCCTGTACGCCGCGTTCGTTGAAGAGGGTCTCGGCCGCGTCCAGCAGGCGGGCCTCGGCGGTTTCCGCGTCCATTCCTCGATCATCCCTTGCGTGGAGAACCATCGTTCTCGTACTGTACACAGCATCGGGAGAACGATCGTTCTCCTCGCTGTCGCGTCTGCTGCCCGGGAGTAGCTGTGTCTGTGTTCGGTACGCGCCACCACACCATCGACATCGACGGCCTCGAGGTCTTCTACCGTGAGGCGGGCGACCCGTCCCGCCCCACGCTCGTCCTGCTGCACGGCTTTCCGTCCAGCTCGCACATGTACCGGGGCCTGATCGCCGAACTCGCCGACGAATTCCACCTGATCGCCCCCGACCACATCGGCTTCGGACGCTCCGCCGCCCCGGCCGTCGATGAATTCACGTACAGCTTCGAGAAGTTGACCGAGGTCACGCTGGCGCTGCTCGACAAGCTGGGGGTGGATCGCTTCGCGCTGTACATCCACGACTACGGCGCGCCGATCGGGCTGCGCATCGCGAGCCGCCAGCCTGAGCGCGTGACCGCGATCGTCACGCAGAGCGGCAACGCCTACCTGGAGGGCTTCACACCCTTCTGGGACGTGCTGTTCGCCCACGCCAAGGACCGCGACGCGCACGAGCCCGCGGTGCGCGAGCTGCTCACCGCCGAGGCGACCAGGTGGCAGTACGAACACGGGGTGCCGGCGGACCGGCTCGACCGGATCGGTCCCGAGACGTGGACGCTGGACCAGGCCGGGCTCGACCGGCCGGGGAACAAGGAGATCCAGCTCCAGCTCTTCTGGGACTACCAGTTCAACCTCGGCGGCTACCCGGCCTTCCAGGAGTACTTCCGTACGCACCGGCCGCCGACGCTCGTCGCGTGGGGGCGTGGCGACGAGATCTTCGGCCCGGCGGGCGCGGAGGCGTTCGCCAGGGACCTGCCCGACGCGCGGATCCATCTGCTCGACGCCGGGCATTTCGCGCTGGAGACGCACGGCGAGGAAATTGCCGCTCTGGTAAGGGATTTCCTGCGGGGCGTGCGCTGACGCGGGTGGCGGCGGCCCGACCCCTGTGCGGGCCGCCGCCCGCTGGGGGTGCGCTACGGGACGAGGACGACCTTGCCCATCGTGCCGCGCGTCTCCAGGGCGCGGTGGGCCGCCGCCGCCTCCGCGAGAGGGAAGCGCTGAACCGCCGGGACCAGGCGCCCGGCCACCGCCTCCGCCAGGGCCCGGTTCTCCAGGGTGCGTACGGGGTTGTCGCCGCCGGCCTTGCCCAGCATCGCCGGGCCGAGTACGCCCTCGGAGGTGATGCCGCGCTCAGCGAGCTCCTCGTCGGTGAAGGTGAGCGGGGAACCGTCGTGCAGACCGTCCGACGACCAGCCGAAGACGACGTGCTTTCCGCCCTTGCCGAGGAGATCCACGGCGGCGCGGCCGGTGTCCCCGCCGACCGAGTCGAAGACGACGGTGGCTCGGCGGTCACGGTCGTCCAGGTACGCCCGTACCCGCTCCGGCCAGTCCGGCTGCTTGTAGTCGACGGCGAGGTCGGCGCCGTTCTCCTGCACGCGGGCGACCTTGGCGGGGCCGCCGGCCAGGCCGATGACGGTGCCGCCGGCGTTCTTGACGTACTGGACGAGGAGCGTGCCGATGCCGCCGGCTGCCGCCGGGACGATGGCTACGGTGTCGGCCGATACGTCGGTGAACTGGAGGATGCCCATGGTGGTGCGGCCGGTGCCGATCATGGCGACGGCCTGGGCCTCGTCGAGGTTCTCCGGGATCTCCTGGAGACGCTCGGCGTCGGTGACGGCCAGCTCGGCGTATCCGCCGGGGTTCATGCCGAGGTGGACCACTACGCGCTTGCCGAGCCACGACGGATCGGTGCCCTCGCCGAGCGCCTCGACCGTACCGGCGACCTCGCGGCCGGGGATGGTGGGCAGCTCGACGGGGGCGGGGAACGGGCCGGGCATGCCCTCGCGGAGGGCGGTGTCGAGCAGGTGCACGCCGGCCGCCGCGACGGCGATGCGGACCTGGCCGGGGCCGGGGGTGGGGTCAGCGGTTTCCTCGTACGTGAGGTTCTCGGCGGGGCCGTAGGCGTGAAGGCGGACTGCGTGCATGGCGGGCTCCTCGGGCTTGTTGATCTGCGACTGGGCCCAGGCTCTTGCCTCAAGCGCGGTTGAGGTCAAGCCCTTCGCGCCCTTCGCGGCCGGTGATCTTTCTGGCCCGCAGCGCGAGCGTGGCCGCCTCCAGGCCGCTGTTGAAGGCCACTTCCGCCAGCAGTCCCGGCGCCGCCACCTGGTCGCCCGCGAGGTACACGCCGTTGCCCCGGTTGATGGCGGGTCGGTCCCGCCAGGTGGTGCCGGGCCGGTCGAGAGCGCCCGTACGGCCTGCGGCAACGGCCTCGCGCCGCCAGGTGACGCGCTCGCGCCAGCCGGGAAAGCCGAGGTCGAGCAGGCGCTCCGCACGCGCGATGCCGTCCGCCTTGGACTCGCCGGGCCCGATCGGGAACTGGCTCTGGACGAGCTGTTCGCCGGCCGGGGCGAGGGTGGGGTCCTGGGCGGCGAACCGTTCGATCCAGCCGGGCGCCTCCAGGTCGGAGATGACGAACGGGTCGCCCCTGCGCGTCCTGACGGCCAGATCGAACAGCACCGTACGCCCGCTGTCCCAGGTCAGGGTGGCGTCGTCGCCGAGGAGCCTGCGGGCGGCTTCCAGAGACGTCGCGACGATCACCGGGCCGCCGTTCTCGGGCAGGGCGGTGACACGTTCCGTCGTCTCGATCCGTACGCCGAGATTCCAGGCCTTCGCGGCCATCCGGTCGACGACCGAGGCCCAGCCGCCGCGCGGGTAGTGCGCCTCGGGCGGAAGCTTGACGACGCGCCGCAGCCGCTCCTGGACGAAGGGCGCGGAGAGGGAGCCGGGGTCGTGGTGGAAGAGGGCGACCGCCATGTAGGTGGCTGCCGCGCGCGCCCCGGCCTCGCCCACCTCGCCGGTGGCCCAAGTGAGGAAGTCGGCGTTCACGGGGGCCTTCGCGGTGGAGCGCAGGCCCAGCTTCACCAGCGCGAGCGGCGGGGTCCTGCGCAGGGCACCGCCCCGGTGAAAGCGGAAGCGGGCGCCTTCGAGCGGGGGCACGGCCATGACCGGGCCGAGGAGGTCGCGCTGCTTGAGCCAGGCCCAGAGCGGCCCGCCGTTGTAGAGGGCGTGCGGGCCCTCGTTGGTCTTGTACGGGCCCTCGGCGGTGCGGGCGCGTCCGCCGAGGGTGTGGTGGGCCTCGTACAGGGTCACCTTGGCGCCTGATTCGGCCGCTGTGATGGCCGCGGTGAGGCCGGCGACGCCGCCGCCGATGACGGTGATGTGGGGGCGCATCTTGCTGGTCTCCTTGCCGTCGTTGGTCGCTCTCACTGGTGGAGACGGATGGCGGGGGCGTGGATGTGACACAGTGCCGGGGGGATTGTCAGTGGGGTGGTCCAGCATGGGTGGATGGCACGGAACACGAACATCCCGAGTACCCCGGGCTCGAAGAAGTCCCAGGCCGTTCTCCCTGTGCGGCGCCCCGAGGTGCGGCTGCCGCCGCTCGCTCCGTTCGGGCCCGGTGAGCTGGAGTCGGAGGGGGACTACGACGGGCTCGAATTCCGGGACCTCGACCTGGCGGGCCAGGAGGGGCGCGGGGCCCGCTTCATGGACTGCGCTCTGTACGGCGTCGCGCTCGACGAGACCAGGCTGAGCCGGGCGCGCATCATCGACTCGGTGCTGGACGGGGTACGGGGCGTGGGCACGGACCTGGCCGAGGCGTCACTGCGCGACGTGGTGGTGATCGACGCCCGGCTCGGCGGGCTCCAGCTGCACGCGTCGTCCCTGGAGCGGGTGCTGGTGCGGGGAGGGAAGATCGACTACCTGAATCTGCGCAGGGCGCGCCTGAAGGACGTCGTCTTCGAGGGGTGCGTGCTGGTCGAGCCGGACTTCGGCGGGGCGCGCCTGGAACGGGTGGAGTTCCGCGACTGCGTTCTGCGGCGGGCTGACTTCAGCTCGGCTTCGATGGCCGACGTAGATCTGCGTACGGTCGCGGAGCTGGACATCGCGCGGGGCCTGGACCGGTTGGCGGGATCGGTGATCAGCCCGGCGCAACTCCTGGACCTGGCACCGGCGTTCGCGGCGCAGATGGGGGTGCGGGTGGAGCATCCCGGGGCGTAGGGACGAGTAGTACGGCCTAGGAGGGCAGGCGGGGGAAGCGGGCCTGGAGGTCCCAGATCGCCGGGTTGTCGGCGAGGCCGTCGTGCATGTCGGTGAGGTCCGCGATCAGGTCGTGCAGGAAGTCGCGGGCCTCGCGGCGCAGCAGCCGGTGGCTGAAGGTGATCGGCGGCTCCTCGACCGGCATCCAGTCGGCCGCGATGTCGACCCAGCCGAAGCGGCGCTCGAAGAGCATCCGGTCCGTCGACTCGGTGAAGTCCAGCTCGGCGAACTGCGGCTTGGCGGAGCGGCTGCCGCGCGGGTCCTGGTCGAGCTGCTCGACGATGTCGCACAGGGCCCACGCGAAGTCGAGCACGGGAACCCATCCCCAGGCTGTGGACACTTCCCGGTCGGCCTTGGTGTCGGCGAGATAGACGTCCCCGCAGAAGAGGTCGTGCCGCAGGTCGTGGACGCCGGCGCGCCGGTAGTCGGTCTGCGGGGGGTCCGGGAAGCGGCGGGAGAGGGAGTAGCCGATGTCGAGCACGTAGTCGATGGTGTCATGCCCGGTGGCGCTTCCAGTACGACCAGGTGACGGCGGCGAACAGCGGGGGAATGGCGAAGAGCGGGGCGTAACAGAGGCCGGTCACGGCATTCGCGGTGGCGGACATGTAGGTGCGGCTTTCGACGGCGAAGTACAGCACCACCTGGCTGAGGGCGAAGAGGTTGGCGACGATCGCGCAGCCCCAGGCCACGCCGGCGACGGTCCTGGGGCGGGACAGACGCCACCGGTCGGTGACCAGCAGGAGGGGGAGCAGGGCCGCGAGCTCGCCGACGACGACGAGGGTGACGAGGTACGCGACACCGCCGAAGCCGGGCAGGCCGAACTTCTCGCGCAGGATCTCGTCGCTGTATCCGACGTAGACGCCACACGCCATCGCCAGCCGCCACAGCCCGGAGGGAACCGCACACAGAGCGATGGCGTGAGCTGCCCGCCGGGCCCATCGGGGAGCGGGTGCCGGGGAAAGGGCGGATCCGGTGGCCGGGGCGCGGTGCGTGGGTGCTGTCTTCATGATGGACAGACTTCCGCGGTCCAGGCGCCGCCGCTTCGTCCCGGACGGCGGACCGCCTCCGCCGGACGGCGGAGGCGCCTTCGCTCCTGGGAGGAGCCACGTGTGGCGGCGGGCCTCGGTCCGCGCCTCACCTTCACGGCAGCAGGCGCTGTTCCTTTGCCACCGCTACCGCGCCGGACCGTGTGTCCACGCCCAGCTTGGCGTAGATCCGGCCCAGGTGGGTCTTCACCGTCGCCTCGCTGATGAACAGCGCGCGGGCGATCTCGCGGTTGCCCAGGCCGTGTGCCAGCTGGCCGAGGATGTCCGTTTCGCGTTCCGTCAGGGTCGGCCGGGCCGCCCCGCGCATGCGGTCCATGACGCGGCTGGCGACCGGTGGGGAGAGTGTCGTGCGGCCTTGGGCGGCCGAGCGGATCGCGGTGAAGAGTTCCTCCGGGCGTTCGGCCTTGAGCAGGTAGCCCGTCGCGCCCGCCTCGATCGCCCGCGTGATGTCCGCGTCCGTGTCGTACGTGGTGAGGACGAGGACGTGGACGCCGGTCGGGGCGATGCGGCGGGTGGCCTCCACGCCGTCGATGCCCGTCCCCAGCTGGAGGTCCATGAGGACGACATCCGGGTTCAGCTTGGCGGCCAGCGCCACCGCCTCCTCGCCGCTGCCGGCCTCCCCGACGACCTCGATGTCCGGTTCGCTGCCCAGCAGGGCGAGCAGTCCGGCGCGTACGACCACGTGGTCGTCGCAGAGCAGGATGCGTACGGGTTGTGGACTCGGGGTCGGGCTCGGACGCGGGCTCGGACGCGGGCTCGGACGCGGGCTCGGACGCGGGCTTGGGCTCGGACTCATGGCTGGGGCTCCAGGGGGATCGCGGCGGAGAGCACGGTGCCCTCGCCGGGGGCCGACTCGATCGTCAGGGTGCCGCCGAGCTGGCGCGCCCGTGCGCGCATCGCGGGCAGGCCGTGGCCGCGTACGCCGGGAGAGGCGGACGGTACGTCGTCGGGTCCGAAGCCCGTGCCGTCGTCCGCGATGTCCAGGACCACCTGGTCGCCCAGATACGTCAGCGTCAGGGCCGCCGCCTGCGCGTTCGCGTGTTCGCGTACGTTCGCCAGCGCGCCCTGCGCGATCCGCAGCAGCGCGGACTGCACCCGGTCCGGCAGCGCGGCGACCGGCGTCCCGTCCACCCGGAACGCGGCGGACTCCCGGGCGGCGAGCATCCGCAGCGCCTCCTCCAGGCTGCCGCCCTCCGCCAGGTCGGCGGGGGCCAGGTCGTGGACAAAGCGGCGTGCCTCGGCCAGGTTGCGCTCCGCGATGGACTCGGCCGTACGGACATGGCGGCGGGCCGTCGCCGGGTCGGCGTCCCACTGCCGCTCCGCCGCCTGGAGCAGCATCTGCTGGCTGGACAGGCCTTGCGCGAGGGTGTCGTGGATTTCCATGGAGAGGCGCTGGCGTTCGGCCAGCGTGCCCTCGCGGCGCTCGGTCGCGGCCAGTTCGCGGCGCGTACGGATCAGGTCGTCGATCAGCGCCCGCTGGCGGGCCGCCTGTCGCTGCATGTGTACGAAGAACGCGGTCGCGACGGCCGCCACAGCGGGCGGCGCCAGCACCAGGTTCGGGTCGAAGCCACCGCGCGACAACTGGAGCTGGGCGGTGACGACGAACACGGTGAGCAGCCCGACCAGGACCAGTGCGGCGCGGGACGGGAGCGTACGCAGCCCGGTGTAGAAAAGCGGCACCGCACACCACGCGAAGCTCGGCGCCAGCACCACGAGCACCATCCAGACAGCGACGACCCTGCCCAGCCAGAACAGCCGACGGGGCGTGGGGCGGGCGGCGCCGGGGGCGGCGGGGCCCAGGACGGGGCCGAGTACGTACAGCAGGGCCAGCGTGATGCTCAGCGCGATGATCCACGGCGTACGGGCCTCGCCGGGGTGCCGCAGCAGGAACCGGGCGAGCGAGGCGCCGAGCAGCAGGAAGAACGCCACGTGCATGACGGGGGCGAGCCAGCGGGCGTCGGGGTCGGGCTGCTGGTCCTGGTCTTGGCGTTCGTGTTGGCCCTGGTCCTGGCTCTGGCCCTGGCCATGGTCCTGGTCCTTGTCCTGCCGCACCGCTCGCTCCTCGCGCTGACCTGCGCCTACGTCCCCATGGTGACCCGGTGGGACCAGACCCGCATCAACCGATCGGCTGACGGAGAGGTCGGCCGTCCCGCACGCCGTATGCAGCCGGTACGCCGACCGTACGGGCCCGGAAGCGGCCGGAGGATCGACAGCAGAGCCGAGTGGGGCGGAAGAAGGTCCCACCGCGGTCCCACTCACACCTTCCCCAGGAGCCCCGCCATGAAGAAGCTTTCGCTGCGCACCCGTGTCCTGACCGGCGCCGTCGCCGCTGCCGCCCTCAGCGCCGGCACCTTCGGTGCGATGTCCGCCAACGCCACCGAGCCCGCCGCCGCGCCGGCCGTCGCCGTCCAGGCCGACACCGCCAACAAGAACCTCCAGCAGTCCACCCACCTGACGATCGCCGCCGCCACCGAGGCCGCGCAGGCCACCCTGGACGCCGCCGAGAACGAGAACCAGCGCATCACCGTCGCCGTCGTCGACCGCAACGGCAACACCATCGTCACGCTGCGCGGCGACGGCGCCGGCCCGCAGTCGTACGAGTCCGCCGAGCGCAAGGCATTCACCGCCGTCTCGTGGAACGCGCCCACCTCCGAGCTGGCCAAGCGCCTCGCCCAGGCTCCGAACCTGAAGGACATCCCCGGCACGCTCTTCCTCGCGGGCGGTGCCCCGGTCCAGGTCAAGGGCGCGCCGATCGCGGGCATCGGTGTGGCGGGCGCGCCGAGCGGCGACCTGGACGAGAAGTTCGCGCAGGCGGGCGTCGCGGCGCTGGGCAAGTAGGCGCGTACGTACGTAAGTAAGTGCGTACGCCAGTAAGCACGAGTACGTACGTGAACGACTGAGGAGGGCCTCCACATGAACCTGAATCCTGCCGAGCGCCGGCTCCTCGACGCCGCCGCCCGCAGAGACGCGGCCGGTGTCCGGGATGCCATCGATGAGGGCGCCCGCGTCGAGAGCCGTGACGAGGAGCTGCGTACCCCGCTGCTGCTCGCCTCGCTCGGCAGTCATGTGGAGGCGGCCACGCTGCTGGTCGCGGCCGGGGCGAACCCGGACGCCCAGGACCGGCGCGAGGACAGCGCCTGGCTGGTCACGGGCGTGAGCGGCAGCGTGCCGATGATGCGGGCCCTGCTGCCCGCCGGACCCGACCTGAAGCTGCGCAACCGCTTCGGCGGGATCTCCCTGATCCCGGCGTGTGAGCGCGGCCATGTCGACTACGTACGGGCGGTGCTGCGCGAGACGGCCATGGTGGCCGATGTCGACCACGTCAACCGGCTCGGCTGGACCGCACTGCTGGAGGCCGTGATCCTCGGCGACGGCGGCCGTACCCACCAGGAGATCGTCGAACTCCTCCTCACGGCGGGCGCGACTGCGGACCTCCCCGACGCCGACGGGGTAACCCCGCTGGCCCACGCGGAGCGCCGGGGCTTCGACGCCATGGCGGCCCTGCTGCGGGCGGCCACAGGGCCTGGGCGTGACCGGGTGGGGCGGCACATTTCGCGCATAGGATCATCTGTGTGGATCAATGGACTCGCGTACGCCGAACAGCTCCCGCCGTCGCCGGAACTGTCGCCGTCGCCGCTGCCACCCTGCTTGCGTCGCTCACGTCCTGCATAAGTCTCGGCGGGCTCGGCGGCGTCAGCGGTACGCCGGGCGCGTCGGGCGTACGCGACCCGTACTTCCCCAGACTCGGCAACGGCGGCTACGACGTCCAGCACTACACCCTGACCCTGGACTACGCCCCGGAACGTGACCGCGGTGACCGTGGTGACCGTGGCGACCACGTCGGTCCCGCGGACCACGTCGGTCCCGCAGGCCGCCTCACCGGCACCGCCGAGATCACCGCCCGCGCCACCCAGGACCTGAGCGCCTTCAATCTCGACCTCCACGGCCTGGACGTTGCGTCCGCGACCGTGGAGGGTGCCGAGGCCGCCGTAAGCCGCGCGGGCAACGAGCTGACGCTGCGCCCCGACACCGACCTGACCGAGGGCGAGACCTTCACCACCGTGGTCCGTTACTCCGGCAACCCCGCCACCATCACCGACGCCGACGACTCGCAGGAGGGCTGGCTGACCACTGTGGACGGCGCGGTCGCGCTCGGTCAGCCGACCGGGTCGATGGCGTGGTTCCCCGGGAACCACCACCCCAGCGACAAGGCGTCGTACGACATCACGGTCACCGTCCCCAACGGCCTGAAGGCCATCTCCAACGGCGAGTTGAAGAGCGAGCGACGGGCCAAGGGCGGCCGTACAGCCTTCGCCTGGCACAGCGGTGAGCCGATGGCCAGTTATCTCGCCACCGTCGCCATCGGGGCGTACGAGACGAAGACCTCACGCACACCGTCGGGCGTGCCCGTCTACACAGCCGTCGATCCGACGGTCACCAAGGGCAGCGCCAAGGTCCTGGCCACCGTCCCGGACGTCATGGAGTGGGGCGTCAAGAACTTCGGCCCGTACCCCTTCTCCTCCACGGGCGCGATCGTCGAGCGCGGCAACGACTCCGAGTACGCCCTGGAGACGCAGACCAAGCCGGTCTTCCCGGGCGCACCCGACCAGGGACTGCTCGTCCACGAGCTCGCGCACCAGTGGTTCGGCAACTCCGTTACGCCCAAGTCCTGGCGAGACATGTGGCTGAGCGAGGGCTTCGCGACGTACGCGGAATGGCTGTGGGCCGAGGACTTCGAGAACATTCCGGTGGGCGCCAGCTTCCGCCGCGCCTTCGGTGAGAAGGCCAACTGGGAGTTCCCGCCGGCCAAGCCGCCCACCGCGGCCGACATCTCGGACGCCCCCGTCTACGGGCGCGGCGCCATGGTGATTCACAAGATCCGTGAAGCGGTGGGCGACGATGCCTTCTACGACATCGTGCGGGACTGGACCGCCGCCCACCGCCACGGCAATGCGTCGACGGACGACTTCACGGCGTACGTCGAGAAGAGGTCCGGCAAGGACCTGAAAGGCCTCTGGGACACCTGGCTCTACGGCCAGGACAAGCCGACCGTCCGCTAGCTGACGTTTAGTTGACGTTGATGGCGGTCCAGGTGGCGGCTACTGCCTGGTACTCCGCGCTGCTCGCTCCGTACAGGTCGCCGGCCGCCTTGAGGGTCGCGACGCGCGCGCCCGCGTAGTCGGTGGACGAAGTCATGTAGGTGGAGAGGGCCTTGTACCAGATCTTGTACGCCTTGACCCGGCCGATGCCGGTGAGTGTGGAGCCGTTGGCGGTCGGGGAGTCGTACGCGACGCCGTTGATCGTCTTCGCGCCGCTGCCTTCGGAGAGGAGGTAGAAGAAGTGGTTGGCGGGGCCGGAGGAGTAGTGGACGTCGAGGCGGCCGACGTTGCGTGACCAGTAGTCGGCGGAGTTGCCGTCCCGGCTGGGCTTGTCCATGTAGCGCAGCGGCGTGCCGTTGCCACGGATGTCGATTTCCTCGCCGATGAGGTAGTCGCCGGTGTCGCTGCTGTTGGCGGCGTAGAACTCGACGGAGGTGCCGAGGATGTCGCTGGTGGCCTCGTTGAGGCCGCCGGACTCGCGGCTGTAGCGCAGGCCGGCGGTGGCGGAGGTGAGGCCGTGGGTCATCTCGTGGCCGGCGACGTCGATGGAGGTGAGCGGCTTCTGGTTGGCTGCTCCGTCGCCGTACGTCATGCAGAAGCACTGGTCGGACCAGAAGGCGTTGACGTACGCGTTGCCGTAGTGGACGCGGGAGTACGCCGCGACGCCGTCGCCGCGGATGCCGTTGCGCTGGAGTTCGGTCTTGTAGAAGTCCCAAGTGAGGGCGGCGCCGTAGTGGGCGTCGACGCCGGCGGTCTGGCGGTTGGTGGGCGTGCCGTCGCCCCAGGTGTCGTCGGCGTCGGTGAGGAGGGTGCCGGTGCCGGTGGTGCCCTGGTTGAGGTCGTACGTTTTGTGGCCGCCGCGGGTGCTGTCGGTGAGTGTGAAGCCGGAGCCGCCGGGGGACGTGCCGAGCGGGACCGTGCCGCTGTACTGGCCGGTGCCGGAGCCGGTCTCGATAGCCTCGAAGTCGTACAGCTTCTTGCCGGTGGCGGCGTCGGTGATGACGTGGAGTTCGCTGGGAGTGCCGTCGTGCTGGAGGCCGGTGACGACGGTCTCGTAGGCGAGGACGGGCTTGGCCGCGTTCGAACCTCCCTCACCCTTCCCGGCCCAAATGACCTTCCGGGGGGCCTTGGCCTTCGTGTCCTTCTCGCCGGAGGCGGCGAGGGCGGCCTTCTTGGCGGAGGCGGTGGATATCGAGGCGCCCGTCGAGGGCACGGCTATCCGGGCTTTGTTCGCCTTGTCGACGCCCTTGTGGGCGCCGCCCTTCGCGGTGTGGACGACGAGGTCGCCGCCGAGGACGGGCAGCCCTTCGTACGTCCGCTCGTAGCGGGTGTGGACGGTGCCGTCGCGGTCCTTGACGACGTCACGGACGACGAGCTTTTCCTTGGAGCCGAGCCCGAGCTTGTCTGCCGTGGCGTCGGCGTCGGCCTGCGCGTCCTTGATGGCGACGGCCCGCTGCGGGGCGCTGAGCGGCAGGGCGGTGGCGGCCGCGGCGCGGTCCGCCGTACGGTCCCCGGCCTCCGGGGCGGCGGTGGCGGTGGCGGAGCCGGCCTGGACGCCGACGACGACCATGGCCGCCGACGCGGCGAGCGCGGCGGCGCGGAGCGCGGTCTTGCGGGGGGTGGAGCGCGGGGTGGCGCGGGGAGCGGGGGACTGCAGTCTCACTCGGACTCCTTCGTCAACATCCGGCCGTGGGGGGCGGCGCGGAGAGAGAGTGTCATCGAGTGATCCGTCATTGACAGGGGCTCGACAAAGTTTGACCGGTTCTTGTCCGAAAGGTGCGTACCTCTGTCCGTTAACCGGGCGTCGGCGGCCTGTTGTGCGGGGGTTGGGGCGGGGTTGGGCGGCTTGGCCGGGGGCGGGCGGTAACCAGTGCTCGCTTCTGGGTGTCGGGCCGTCCCGAGCGCTCCAGGGCCGGTGGGCCGTGACGGCGCGTCAAGGGCGCTCCTACGTCGCGTCGCCTGCGGCGATGTCGCTGCGCTCCACCCTTGACCCGCCGATGGCCAGGCCGGACGAGTGACGAGGCTCGTAGGCGCGGCCGACTCGACACTCACGGCCCGCACGTGCCGGATTCAATGCAACGTCTCAGCCGAAGGCGGCGATGTGGCGCTGTGCCCAGTCGGCGAAGGTGCGGGGCGGGCGGCCGAGGACCTTCTCGACGTCGGGGCTGATCCGCTGCTCGGCGGGGTTGGGCGCCCCGAGGATGGACAGGGTCGTCTCGACCACGGGCGCGGGCATGAACTCCAGCAGCTGCGCGCGCGCCTCCTCGCGGGTCTGCTCGATGAACCGGATCGGCTCGCCGAGCGCCGCGCCGATCGCCTCGGCTCGTTGCCGAGGTGTGCTGAGGGCCGGGCCGGTCAACTCGTAGACCTGTCCGGCGTGACCGTCCTCGCGCAGGGCGGCAGCGGCGACCTCGGCAATGTCGGCAGGGTCGATGGTCGGCAGTCCGACGTCCGCGAACGGAGCGGCGGCGGTCCGTCGTGTACGTACCGACTCGGCCCAGGCGTACGCGTTGGAGTCGAAGCCGCCAGGTCGCAGGATTGTCCACTCCATGCCTGACTGCCGCACGGCGTCCTCGAATGACCGGCCCGTGCCCCCGTGGGAGGCCGACTGCGGTCGCGTCGCGACTCCTTGAGAGGACAGCAACACGATCCGTCGGACTCCGCCGGCTTTCGCGGCATCGAGGATTTCCTGGGGGCTCAGCAGGTGCGCACCTGCTCCGGAGTCGTGCAGGAACAACGCGTCAGCGCCGTCAAAAAGGGGCCGAAGGCTCTCGGGGACGGCCAGGTCCGCCCGCTGGTGCACGACGCCTTCGGGCGCGTCCAGGCCCGAGATGCCTCGGGACACCGCCGTGACCTGCGCACCGGTTGCCGAGAGTGCCTGCACGAGCGGTCGGCCAACATTGCCGGTCGATCCCGTCACTACGATCATGAACAACTCCCCTGTTACGTCACCGTGTTGCTCGCGCCCGAGCGGGCGGGAACGTGAGGGACGCTAACACCGTCGGTATAGTAGGTACCTAGAAGAAAGTGACTATGCCGAGGGGGAACGCATGGCAGACACGGCAACCGGTATGCCACTCGTACCGACCGACCCTGAACTCGCCTGTCCGATCGGCCCAGTCGTGGACATCGTGTTCAGCCGGTGGACTACACCGATCCTGTGGACGCTCAACATGCACGGTCGGCAGCGGTTCGTTGAGCTGGAACGGCGGATCACCAGGATCACGCCGAAGGTCTTGACCCAGCGGCTACGGCAACTCGAACGCGACGGCATGGTCGTGCGCACTTACCACCCAGAGGTCCCGCCTCGGGTCGAGTACGAGATCAGCGAGCTCGGCCGCAGCCTTGCCCCGCTGTTCGCTCATCTCACCGAATGGGCCACTACGAACCTCGACAAGGTCGAGCGGGCACGGCACGAATACGACACCGATTCGCCCCAGTAGCGCGCCGGCTGCTCCCGGGTGGTCTGGTTTCGGTTCGCGTGAGCCCCGAGGTGCCCTGTGCCGAACGCCGCTTGGGTGGCGTGCTGGGCTCGTGCCTCGGTGTTCGGCGCGCCACCACCCATCCACATCAGCAACGCGCTTGAAGCTCGGCCGATCACCGGCCGGGGTGGACGCCGAACCCGCCCGAGTCCCCCATTCAACTGACGCGCCCACCCGCGCAGGCATGAGTCCGCAGGGGTGACCGGACATGTGAACTGGCCGTCGTCGTGGGTGCTCGCCAAGACGTCGGGCGGCTGTCGCGGAACTCCGCGAAGAATCCAGCCTCTTCGGGCGTACCGAGTCGGCGGTTCAGCCCGGCGCCGGGCACTTCCCCCGCCAGGACGAGCCCGCGTGGTTCTCGCGGACTCGTCTCGGACCTTTCTCAGCTGACGGCGTCGAGCAGCAGTTTCGCCGCCACCATCGCCCCGTCGGTGCGGACCGTGCCGGCCACGGCCTTCGCCCGGGCGCCGGTTTCGGGGTCCAGGACCGTCTTGAGCGCGGCCGACAGGGACTCGACGGTCGGAACCGGACCGTCGTGGGCTACGCCGATGCCCAGCTCGGCCACCCGGCCGGCCCAGTACGGCTGGTCCGCCAACTGGGGCACCACCACCTGGGGAGCGCCGGCCCGAGCGGCCGTCGTCGTCGTACCCGCGCCACCGTGGTGCACGACGGCAGCCACCCGTCCGAACAACTGCTGGTGGTTGACCTCGCCGACGGCGAAGCAGTCGTCCCGGTCGTCGATGAGGCCCAGATCCGCCCAGCCGCGCCCGACGAGTACCGGGCGGCCGTTCGCGCGAACCGCCTCGATGGCCACCCGGGCCGCATCCTCACCTGCGCGCACGGCCATGCTGCCGAAGCCCACGTACACGGGCGGCGCGCCGGCATCCAGGAAGGCCACCAGCTCCGCCGGGAGCGGCCGCTCATCGGGCAGCACCCACGCGCCGGTCTGTACTACGTCGAGGTCCGGCGTCTCCAGCCACGGGTCCAGCACCGGGTCCGTCGCCAGCCACGGCCGGTCGCCGAAGGCGTAGTCGCGGACGTTGTCCACCGGGGGCAGGCCGATCGACGCCCGGCTGGTGTTGAGCGCCTCACCGAACAGCGCATTGATGCTCTGGGCGTCCAGGTCCCACAGTGCCCGGTTGTCGGTCACCTCCGGCGGGAACGGCCGCCCCGGGTACGCCAGCGGCGGGCGCTGCGGCGAGGGCAGGGTCAGCTGCTGGAAGATCGCGGATACGTAGCCGATGCCCAGCTTCTCGGCCACCGACCGCGCCCCGGCGATGGCCGGCATCGCGCCCGTCGCCACCAGCACGTCGCACCCCTCGGCCGCTGCGGGTATCACATGGAACTGACCGGCAATCAGTTCGGCTGCGCGCTGCGGCAGATTGGCCTTCGACGGCGGTGGCGCCGCAGTCGTCAGCGCGCGTGCCGACTGCCCGACGCCCACCATGGACACGCCTACCCCGGCCAGCCGCTCCGCGAAGTCCTCGTCCGGCGGCGCGCACACCCGCACCTCCGCGCCGAGTTCCCGCAACCGCACCGCGAGCCCCACCAGCGGTTCGACGTCCCCACGCGACCCATACGTCGACAACAGCACACGCACTTCGTTGATCTCCTATCGTTTCCGTAGTTTCTTGGCCAGGCCGACCATCCTGAGATACGGCCCCGGTTTTGCCTCACCCCGGTGCGCTGCGCGTTGCGCCCGGCAGGGAGTGAGTGGTTTCCCTTCCCCCCTAGACCGGGTGCGCCCCACCCACGCACCCGTCGGACGGCAATGGCACAGCAGCCACTCCCCGACCCTTCCCCGTGGGCCCCCATCGCAGATGCGCTCAACGCCCCGGGGTCGTCAGCGCCCCGGCAACGCGGCAGGGCCCCGGCCGTAGCCAGGGCCCTGCTGGGGTGCAAGCTGAGGCCGGTGAACGGCAACAGCGACAGACAGTCAGGCAGTTAGACGTTGACGCCGAAGTCCGACGCGATGCCCGTCAGGCCGGACGCGTAGCCCTGGCCGACCGCGCGGAACTTCCACTCCGCGCCGTTGCGGTAGAGCTCGCCGAAGACCATCGCGGTCTCGGTGGCGGCGTCCTCGCTCAGGTCGTAGCGGGCGATCTCGGCGCCACCGGCCTGGTTGACGATGCGGATGTACGCGTTGCGCACCTGGCCGAAGTTCTGGCTGCGGGTCACCGCGTCGTAGATCGAGACCGGGAAGACGATCTTGTCGACGTCGGCCGGCAGGCCCGCCAGGTTGACGTTGATCGCCTCGTCGTCGCCCGCGCCTTCGCCACTGCGGTTGTCGCCGGTGTGGACGATGGTCTGGTCCGGCGTCGCCTTGTTGTTGAAGAAGACGAAGTGACCGTCGGAGTAAACCTTGCCGGTCGGGTTGACCGCGATCGCGGACGCGTCGAGGTCGAAGTCGGTACCGGTGGTCGTACGGACGTCCCAGCCGAGGCCCACCGTGACGGCGGTCAGGCCCGGGGCCTCCTTGGTGAGCGAGACGTTGCCGCCCTTGGACAGACTTACAGCCATCGGGATGTCCTCTTCCTTGAAGTCGTGCGGGCCGGTCGGACCCGTGGAGTCCGAAGCTACCGTCACCCGCTCTAACGCCGACAGGCCGCCGCAAGGTTCCAGGTCTCCACGGAAAAGCTCCACAGAACGTCTCCACGGAAAAGTGGGTGACGCGGTGGCCGCGAACACGGGATCATTGGACGCATGTCCGGGCCTCATGTCATTCGCGGTGCTGTCTCCCTGCCGGAGGCAGAGCTCATGTGGCGTTTCTCCAGGTCCTCCGGACCCGGCGGCCAGCACGTCAACACCACAGACTCCCAGGTGGAACTCCGCTTCGACCTGGCGAAGACCGAAGCGCTGCCTCCCGTCTGGAAGGAGCGCGCGCTGGAGCGGCTCGCTTCCCGGCTCGTGGGCGGCGTCGTCTCCGTACGGTCGTCCGAGCACCGTTCCCAGTGGCGCAACCGCGAGACCGCTCTCGTCCGGATGGCGGCCCTGCTCGCCGAAGCGACAGCCCCGCCGCCCAAGCCGCGCCGCGCCAAGAAGATTCCACGGGGCATCAACGAGCGTCGCCTGCGGAACAAGAAGGCGCGCAGTGAGACCAAGCGGGGCCGCTCGGGCGGCTGGGACTAACCCAAGTGCCGGTATCGGCTCTTGAAGTACGCCAGCGGGCCGTCGTCCCCGCTCGCCACGTCCACCGCCAGCACCCGGCCGATCACCAGCGTGTGGTCCCCCGCCACCACCCGCTGCTCCGTCCTGCACTCCACCACCGCTAGCGCTCCGCCGACCAGCGGGGCCCCGGACGCGGCGCCGCGCGTGTGGGGGATGTCCTCGAACAGCAGGCGGTCGCTCAGCCGGCCCTTCATCGCGAACCGTCCCGCGATGTGCCGCTGGCTCTCCGACAGGAGTGACACCGCCCACAGCGGCTGCTCCGCCAGCAGATCGTCCATGCGTGAGCCGTTCCGTACGCTCACCATCACCAGCGGCGGGTCCAGCGACACCGACATGAAGGCCGTCGCCGTCATGCCGACGTCCTCACCGCGCGCCCCACTGTCCGGATCGTGTGCGGTCACGAGGGTCACGCCCGCCGTGAATCGGGACATCGCGGCGCGGAACTCTTCGTTGCTCACCCCCTCAGGATGGGGGATCGACGGAGCAGGGGGCTGGGGTTGGCGAGTCGTCTGGAACACACACGGAACGCTATGCCCGGGGCTCCCGCCGTCACCATCGGGCATTGGGACCAGTACGCTCCCCTCCCGGTCCTAGGACCCCTGGTGCCGGGAGTATTTGCGTTCAGGAAACCTATGGAGCGCTCCCTCGGTCCCCATAGGGCCATTCATCACCTGACGTGACTTGAGTCACAGAGCCCAGTATTTGCTGACCCTGTGTACCGAGTGGGCAGCTCGCTGTGATTCAGTGGCCGTGATACTGCAACAAAGTGCGGCGATGAGAATCCTGGAGTTGCTGTCGAGGTCTCGGGGAGAGCGAACAATGGAGGCCGAGTCCGAGCCGTACGTCCGCCTGGCGACGCTGCGGCAGCTGCACCAGGTGGTCGCCGACCTCAATCGGGCCACCAGCCTGGCTGACACCTTGCAGGCCGTCGCCGACGGAATAGTCGCCGGCCTCGGGTACGAGCTGGCCTGCGTAAACCTCGTCCAGCCCGACGGCGACCTGGTCATCGCCGCCTTCGCGGGCAACCCCGCAGCCGAAGCCCTGATCACCGGCCGCGTCGGCTCCCGCGCCTCCTGGGAACGCCGCCTCTCCATGGGCGAGGCATGGGGTGACCTGCACTTCATTCCGCACACCGAGGGCTGGGTCCTCCTGGAGGACGACGTACCCCAGTGGCACACCGAGGGCCCCGAGCCCCGCTTCGCCGACGAGTGGCACCCGCAGGACCGCCTCTACGCCCCCATGTACGCGTCAGGCGGCGGCCAGGAGCTCCTCGGCGTCATTTCCGTCGACCGCCCCCGCAATGGACGCCACCCCGGCGCCTGGGGCCAGGAGGCGCTTCAGATGTACGCGTCCCAGGCGGCCATTGCGATCAGCAACGCCCGGCTTCGCGCAAACATGCAGCGCGCCCTCGTCCGCCTGGAGCGCGAGCAGCAGGCCCTGCGCGCCAGTGAGGAATCCTTCCGCCAGGCCTTCGAGTACGCCCCCAGCGGCATGGCCATCGCCGAAATGGGCGGCGACCAGCACGGCCGGCTGCTGCGGACGAACGACGCGCTGTGCCGCCTGCTGGGCCGACCCGCTTCCGCGATGCGCCGCTATTCATTCGCCGATCTCGTCCACCCCGAGGACATCGGCACGCTTCTCCGGACCTCCGCCGAGGGCGGGCGCGCCGAGCTACGCCTGGGGCGGCGCGACGGGACGTACGTCTGGGTGTCGCTCCGTAACTCCGTCGTCGCCGACACCACCGACGGCCCGCGCTTCCTCCTCACCCACGTCGAGGACATCGAGGAGCGCAAGCGCCACGAGCTGCACCTCGCCCACCGCGCCTCGCACGACGCGCTCACCGGCCTGCCCAACAGTGCCGAGCTGCGCTCGCGCCTCTCCGCCCGGCTGTGCCGCCGCCCGCACTCCGCGCGCGCCACGGCGATCGAGGCCCTGGACGCGGCGTACGGCGAGCCGGCGGCGCCCGGGAGCGCCGTGCCCGAGCACGACTTCGACTACAACCCGCACACGGACGCGGGCTCCTACGACCACCACGTCCACATGTTCGCGCCCACCTCGGACGCCGACGGAGGGGCAGGCGGCGGCGCCGTCGACGACGGCACGAAGGGTCTCGCCGTCCTCTTCTGTGACCTGGACGGCTTCAAGTCGATCAACGACCGGTTCGGGCACCACACCGGCGACGCCGTCCTGATCGAGGTCGCCCGCCGCCTGACGACGTGCGTACGCGACGGCGATACGGTCGCCCGGCTCGGGGGTGACGAATTCGTCGTTCTCGCCGACGGTCTCGGCAGCGCGGACGCCGCCGACCTGGCCGTACGCTTGCGAAACGCCATCATTCCGCCGATTCGGGTGGACGGCAGGGCGGTCCGCGTCGGAGCCAGCTTCGGCATCGGCTGGGCGAGCTGCGGGATGTCGGCGGAAGAGGTGTTGCAGTCCGCTGACCAGCGGATGTACGTGGAGAAACGCTCCCGTGCCAAGGTTCACAGGCGCGCGGGCTGACGGATGCCCTAATACCGCACTGTGTTCTTCGCCAAACCTTCAGGTTGCCCATTCGGGGTAGGCTCGCCCGGTCGGCGACGGCTGGCGAACATGGTGAGGAGTGACCAGGGATGACTGCCGCGAACAACGGCACGAGCACGCCTGAGGACGACGATCCGTTCGGCTACCTCTACGAGGACGGACGGGCGGCGGGCGCAGTCTCGCCCCGCTCGGGAGGCTACGGCTACCCGGGTCCGGCCGCGCAGCCCGGGGTGCCCAGAACCTCGTACCACCAGGTGGGAACGGTCGGCCAGCGGCAGTACGGGCAGCAGCAGAGCCAGCAGCAGTACGGCCAGCAGGTGCCCCCGCAGCAGGCGTACGGCCAGCAGGCCCAGCAGGGCCAGCAGAACTACAGCCAGCCCAACGCCCACTACGCGGCCCCCGAGACGCAGCCCGGCGGCGCACCCACCCGCCAGGTCCCGTACGCGGGCGGCGGCGGTGATGGCGGCCGCAGTGGCGGACCCAACACCAAGGGTCTGCTGATCGGCGCGGTGGCGGTGGTCGCGGTCGTCGTCATAGGAATCGGCATCGCCCTGCTGACCAGCAACAACAAGGACAACAAGAACGCGCAGGCCGGTGACACGGGCGGCGGCGGTTCGTCGGCGGGCCAGAACGTCAAGCCGAGCGACGACCCGACCAAGAAGCCGGCGAAGCCCGAGGTCAAGCTGCCCAAGAAGGACGCGGCGCTGCTCCAGCTCTCCGGTTTCTCCACGGACACGACGATCCCCGGCGCCAGGTCGTCGAGCGGCGCGTACGTGCCGCTGAATACGCCGGGCGCCTCGGCGACCTGGACGGTGAAGGTGCCGAAGGCCGGCGCGTACACGCTGTCGATCGACTACGGCGTGCCGGGCAAGGACGCCAAGACCTCGCTGACCGTCAACGGGAAGCCGCACGGCGGCGGCCTCAACATGAAGAACTTCGCTTACGCCGAGGAAGGCGACTGGGAGAAGGGCTGGACGAACACGTACGCCTTCGTCAACCTCACCAAGGGCGAGAACACCTTCGTGATCTCCTGCGGCGAAGGCGACCAGTGCGAGGCCAACCTCGACCGGCTGGAGCTCAAGGCCGGCCACATCAAGTGATCGAGTGATCGCGAGATCGAGATCGCGTGATCCCCGCGCTCTAAAGGCGCATCAGCCCCAGGAAGTGCTCCACCGTCCCGGTCATCGCCTCGCGAGCCGGGGCGATGTACTTCCTGGGGTCGACGGTCGTCGGGTTGGTGGCCAGGTACTCCCGTACCGCGCCCGTGAAGGCCGTGTTCAGGGCCGTGCCCACGTTGATCTTGACCATGCCCGCCGCCACCGCCCGCCGGATCTCCTCGTCCGGTACGCCCGACGAGCCGTGCAGGACCAGCGGCACCGGTACGGCCTCGCGCAGGGTGGTGATCAGGTCGTGGTCCAGGGCCGCCGTGCGGTCCGTCATCGCGTGGGACGAGCCGACGGCCACGGCCAGGGCGTCGACGCCCGTGTCGGCCACGTAGGCCTTCGCCTCCGCCGGGTCCGTGCGTACGCCCGGCGCGTGCGCGTCCAGCGGCGGCTCGCCCTCCTTGCCGCCGACCTTGCCCAGCTCCGCCTCGATCCAGATGCCGCGCTCGTGCCCCCAGCGGACCGCGTCCGCCGTGGCCTTCACGTTGTCGCCGTACGTCAGCTTCGACGCGTCGAACATCGCCGAGCTGAAGCCCGCCGGGTACGCCGCGCGCAGCAGCTCGACCGACTCGACGTGGTCTAGGTGGAGGGAGAGGGGCGCGGAGGAGGCGCGGGCGACGGCCGTCACCGCCGCGGCGATGGCCGTGAGGTCGCCGCCGTGGAACTTCACGGCGTTCTCGGAGATCTGGAGGATGGCGGGCGCGCCCGCCCGCTCCGCGCCGGCCGCGATCGCCTCCGCGTGCTCCAGCGTGATGACGTTGAAGGCGGCGACGGCGTGGCCCGAGTCCCGGGCGGCGGTGACGAGTTCGCCGGTGCTGACGAGTGGCATGCGATCCCCTGGTGCTGGTGGGTGGGCGTGCGGTGTGGCGGCGTGCGGTTACGCCGCCGTGGCGGGTGCGGTGACTTCGACCTGCCGGAGCAGGTCTTCGTACGTCGTTACGTCGAACTCGCCCGCCGCCGGGGCCAGTACCGTCGCCGCCGACAGCGCCACCGCCCGCGCCAGCCGCTCCGGCCAGGGCAGTCCCTCCACCAGCCCCGAGAGCAGCCCGGCCACCGCCGAGTCGCCCGCGCCGGTCGGGTTGCCCTTCACGCGGGCGGGCGGGACCGCTTGCCACAGGCCCTCGGGGGTGGCGGCGAGCATGCCGTCCGCGCCGAGGGAGGCGACCACGGTGTGCGCGCCCCGGCGGCGAGCGTCGTGAGTGGCGCGCAGGGGGTCGCGGGAGCCGGTGAGCTGCGCGAGTTCGTCGGCGTTGGGCTTGACGAGGTCGGGGCGGGCGGCGATGCCCCGGCGCAGCGGTTCGCCGCTGGTGTCGAGGAGTACGGGGACGCCGGCGGTGCGGGCGCGGCGTATCAGATCGGCGTACGCGCCGACATGGATGCCGGGGGGCAGGCTGCCGCAGAGGGCCACTGCCCGGGCGCCGCGCAGGAGTTCGGCGTACGAGGAGAGGAACGCGGCCCACTCCTCGGGGGTGATGGCCGGTCCCGGTTCGTTCAGCTGGGTGGTGTCGCCGGTGGTGGAGTCGACGACGGCGATGGTGCGGCGGGTGCTGCCGCTGACGGGGACGAGCGCGTCGACGGGGGCCAGCGGCGCGAGCAGGTCGCGCAGTACGGCGCCGCAGGGGCCGCCCGCGAAGCCCGTCACCACCGTGTCGTGGCCCAGGGCGGTCAGCACGCGGGCGACGTTGATGCCCTTGCCGCCAGGACGTTCCGCGACATCGGTCACCCGGTGGGAGGCGTGCGGGGTGAGGGCCGGCACGCGGTAGGTGATGTCGAGTGCGGTGTTCAGCGTGACCGTCAGGATCACCTGCGGAACCCCCGTAGAGACCGTAGAAAGCGCTTACTGTCGAACCCTTTCGGGGCGATCATGCCAAAGAAACGGCGGTTGGCCCAGAGTTCCGGGCCAACCGCCGCGTGCTGCTTTTGCATGGGCTGATGGTGAAATCAGCCCACTTGGGGTTACTTACGGCTCAATCACCCAGGCGCCCTTGCGCATCACACCCTTGAGCGTGAAGTCCGCGTCGAGTACCACCAGGTCCGCGTCCTTGCCCGGCTCCAGCGAACCGACCCTGTCGTCGACGCCGAGCAGGCGGGCGGGGTTGGCGGAAACCGACCGTACGACGTCCTCGACCGGCAGCCGGTCGAGAGTCACCGCGCGCTTGAAGGCGGTGTCGAGGGTGAGCGTGGAGCCCGCGATCGAGCCGCCCTCGGCGAGCCGCGCGACGCCGTCCCTGACCTCGACCTCCAGCGGGCCGAGCAGGTACGTGCCGTCGCCGAAGCCCGCCGCGTCCATCGCGTCCGTGATGAACGCGACCCGGGCGGAGCCCGCCCGGTGGTACGCCAGTTCCAGCGCGGCCGGGTGCAGGTGCGTGCCGTCGTTGATCAGCTCGACCGTGACCCGTTCGTCTTCGAGCAGTGCGGCGATCGGGCCGGGTGTGCGGTGACCGAGCGCCGGCATCGCGTTGTAGAGGTGTGTGGCGACCGTCGCGCCCGCGTCGATGGCCTCGACGGTCTGCTCGTACGTCGCGTCCGTGTGGCCGATCGCGGCGATCACGCCGTGTTCTGCGAGCAGCCGCACCGAGTCGATGCCACCGGGCAGTTCGGTCGCCAGCGTGACCATCTTCGCCGTGCCGTGCGCGGCGTCGATCAGCTTGCGGACCTCGGCCGGTTCGGGGTCGCGCAGCAGGTCCACGCTGTGCGCGCCCTTGCGGCACGGGGAGATGAACGGGCCCTCGAAGTGGATGCCGGCCAGGTCGCCCTGCTGGACCAGTTCGGAGAGCAGCGCGGCCTGCCGGGTGAGTGCGTCCATCTCGCCGGTCACGGTCGACGCGGCGATGGTCGTGGTGCCGTGCTCGCGGTGTGTCTGTACGCCCTTGAGTACGTCCTCGGCGGTGCCGGAGGTGAAGGACGCGCCGCCGCCGCCGTGCACGTGCATGTCGACGAAGCCGGGCACGATCCAGTGGCCGGAGAGGTCCAGGGCCGGGGTGTCCGCCGGGGCGGCGCCGGCGATGCGGGTGCCCTCGATGATGACCCGGCCGTTCTCGACGGTCCCGGTGGGCAGCACCACCCGGGCGCCGGAAAGAACCTTGCTTGCAGCGCGTCCGGCCATCAGGCGGATACCTCCGTGGCTTCCTGGGATCCGTGGGATTCCGTGGCGAGAAGATCCCAGGCGAGGAGGCCCGCGCCCAGGCATCCGGCGGTGTCCCCGAGGGCCGCCGGAACGATCGAGGGCAGCTTCTGGAACGTGACGCGTTCCGCGACGGCCGCCCGCAGTGGTGTGAACAAGGTTTCCCCCGCCTCGGCCAGTCCGCCACCGATGATCAGCGTGCGCGGGTCCAGGAGGGTGAGCGCGGTGACGAGCCCGTCGGCGAGCGCGCCGATGGCTTCCAGCCACACTTCCCGGGCCCTGGGGTCGCCCGACTCGACGGCCTTCGCACAGTCGGCGGCGTCGGCGTCCGGGTCGCCGGAGGCGGCGGCCCAGGCGGCGGACACGGCGGAGGCGGAGGCGAAGCGCTCCAGGCAGCCGCGCTGGCCGCAGCCGCACAGGGTGCCGCCGGGGCGTACGACGATGTGGCCGATCTCGCCGGCGTAGCCATGGGCTCCGGACTCGATGACGCCGTTGATGCCGATGGCGCCGGCGATCCCGGTGCCGAGCGGTACGAACAGGAACCGGTCCGCGCCCCTGCCCGCCCCGATCCGCCCTTCGGCGAGGCCGCCGGTGCGTACGTCGTGGCCGAGCGCGACCGGCACGCCGTGCAGCTTCTCGCTGAGGAGTTCGCGCATCGGTACGTCGCGCCAGCCCAGGTTGGCGGCGTACACCGCGATCCCGTTGTCGGCGTCGACGATGCCGGGCACGGCGACGCCCGCGGCGGAGGCGGTTTCGCCGTACCGCTCCTCGCCGTACGCGCGCAGCTCGGCGGCGAAGCCGGTGATCGTCTCGACGACGGCGTCCGGTCCCCGCTCCCTGCCGGTGGCCCGGCGGGCCTCGTGCAGCAGTACGCCGTCCGCGCCGACCAGCGCGGCCTTCATCCCGGTGCCGCCCACATCGAGGGCGATGACGTGTTTCACAAGGACAGTCTCGCGCGTAGACCCAGGAAAGGTCTAGTCCACTTCATCTGAGTTCTGCTGCCTGTTGTGCGGCCGTTGTGCGCCCGTTGAGCGCGCGGGTGTTGTACAAGTGAGACCGCACTGGTGTAGACCTCACTGCGCGGACTGGGAGAAAATCGCAGCTCACGCGCATGTCGGACAACGAATAATCAACGAATCAGTAGGTGGGAAAGAGCTGTGCACCGGCGCTTCTTGGGTTTGACCGCGACAGTGGTGGCACTGGGCATGACAGTGGCCCTGGCGGGATGCGGAAGCTCGGAAGGCGGTGACGTCACGCTCAAGCTCGTCGCGGCGGATTACGACCCCGAAGGCGGCGACAGCACCAAGCAGTACTGGGACGGCGTCGCCACCGCGTTCGAGGCCGAGAACAAGGGCATCAAGGTCGACGTCTCCATCTACGACTGGAAGGACGTCGACCGCAAGGTCGCCGAGATGGTCGAGGCCGGCAACGCGCCCGACATCGCGCAGATCGGCGCGTACGCCGACTACGCGGCCGAGGACGCGCTCTACTCCGTGGACGAGATGCTCTCCATCCCCGTACAGGCCAACCTGCTCGCCCCGCTCGCCGAGGCGGGCGAGGTCAGCCGGGTGTCGTACGGCATCCCGTTCGTCGCCAGCACCCGTCTGCTCTTCTACAACAAGACGCTCTTCGCTCAGGCCGGCGTCGAGCCCCCCAAGACGTGGGAAGAGATCGAGAGCACGGCCAAGGCGCTCAAGCAGCGCGGCGTGACGTACCCCTTCGCGCTGCCGCTGGGCAACGAGGAGGCGCAGGCCGAGACCATGATGTGGATGCTCAGCAACGGCGGCGGGTACACCGACCAGGTCGGTACGTACACGATCGACTCCGCGCAGAACATCGAGACCTTCACCTGGTTGAAGGACACCCTCGTAGGCGGGCAGCTGACCGGTCCTGTCGCGCCGGGCAAGCTCGACAGGAAGCCGGCCTTCACGGCGTTCGCGAACGGTGAGGTCGGCATGCTCAACGGCCACCCCTCCCTCCTCCAGCAGGCCGCGAAGAAGGGCGTCAAGGTCGGCATGGTGCCGCTGCCGGGGCCCGACGGCAAGGCGAGGTCGAGCATGGGCGTCGCCGACTGGATGATGGGCTTCAAGCAGCACGGCCACGGCAAGCAGATCGGCAAGTCCCTCGACTTCGCGTACAGCGACGAGAACGTCCTGGAGTTCGCCGACCAGTACGACCTGCTGCCCGTCACCGTCTCCGCGTCCGAGACGATGGCCGCGGACCCGGCGCACAAGGAGCTGTGGCCGTTCCTGGAGGAACTGCCCCAGTCGACGCTCTACCCGGTCGGCAAGACGTCGTGGGCGAAGGTCAGCGAGAGCATCAAGAAGCAGATCGGCTCGGTGGTCGGGCCCAACGGGGACCCGACGGGGACGCTTGGGGCGATTGGGCGGGACGCGGCGGCGACGGAGAACGCGGAGTAGGGATGAGTGAGGCGTTTTGACGCCGTCCTAGACTGCTCATATGCCTTACGACGCAGAGCTCGGCGGTCCCGAGCCCGCTGAGCCTGCCGAGTCCGCCGAGTCCGCCGAGCCCGCTGAGCTCTCCGAGCGGGACCGGGCCGTCCTCGCCGTCGAGCGGCGGTCGTGGTCCGGGACCGGGGCCAAGGAGCGGGCGATGCGGGAGCAGCTCGGTATCTCGCCGACCCGGTACTACCAGCTCCTCAACGCCCTGCTCGACGACGAGCGCGCCCTCGCCCACGACCCCGTTACGGTCAACCGCCTCCGCCGGGTGCGGGACGCTCGCCGCGAACGCCGCTGAGCCGGTGCCGAGCCGGGCGTGCGCCGGTAGGGTCAGGGGGCATGGGCAGCCAACCGCAAGAGCACCCGCACCCCCTGCCGACCGACTTCACGCCCTCGACCCCTGCCGGCCGCGACGGTCTCGCCGCGCTGCTGGCGGCGCCGGAGCGGGCGCTGATCGCCCTTGACTTCGACGGCACGCTCGCCGACATCGTCCCCGACCCGGAGCAGTCCCGGGCCCACCCGGGAGCGGTGGACGCGATCTCCGCACTCGCTCCGAAGGTCGGCTCGGTGGCCGTGATCACTGGTCGCCCGGCCGGCGTCGCCGTCCGTTACGGCGGCTTCGCCGGGGTACCCGGTCTCGAACGCCTCGTCGTGCTGGGCCATTACGGCGCCGAGCGCTGGGACGCCGTCACCGGCACGGTCCGGGCCCCTGCCCCACACCCCGGCGTACAGGCCGCGCGCGCCGAACTCCCCGGCTTCCTTGAGGGCATTGGGGCCTGGCGCGGCTCGTGGATCGAGGAGAAGGGCCAGGCCGTCGCCGTCCACACGCGCCGCGCGGAGGACCCCGTGAGGGCGTTCGAGTCCCTGCGCGTCCCTCTCGCGGAACTCGCTGCCCGCCACGGGCTGATCGTCGAACCCGGCCGTCTGGTGCTGGAGTTGCGGCCGCCGGGCACGGACAAGGGTGTGGCGCTGGCGGAGTACGTGCGGGAGGTTGGGGCGGGGTGCGTGCTGTACGCCGGGGACGACCTGGGCGACGTCGCGGCGTACTCGACGGTGGAGAAGCTTCGTACGGAGGGGGTTCCTGGGCTGCTGGTGTGCAGTGGCAGCGAAGTGCCTGCCCTTGCCGACCGGGCGGACCTGGTGGTGGACGGCCCGTCGGGAGTGGTCGGGCTGCTGACCGCCTTGTCCTCAATCGCCGGACGGGCTTGATCGCGGCTGGGCTTGGCACTTGGCGTGCGGGTGCGGTTGCGGTTGCGGTTGCGGTGCCGAAACTGGGGGCAAGCCCCCAGGCCCCCGGGGCGCCCTTCGGGTGTGTCCTCAAACGCCGGACGGGCTGAGTTTTGCGGCCAGGGCCGCAAAACCAGCCCCTGCCGGGCACTGTCCAGCCCCTCCGGCGATTGAGGAGCGGGGTCCGGGGCAGCGCCCCTCACGCGGCGGAGCCGCAAAGTGTCGCAGCGGGAAGGGGCGGGTAGGGGAAAAGCGCCGCAGGCACCGCACCGCACCCGCACCCGCACCGCACCGCCGCACCCGGGGGCGCCACCCCGCCTAATCCGCCGTCAGCGCCGACAGCTGGGCCAAAAACCACGTCGCCGGCGGCAGCGCCGTCGCCGCCGCAGTCAGTCGCTTCGTGCGCTCCGCCCGTTCGCCCGGGTCCATCGTCAGCGCCACCCGCAGCGCCTCCGCCGTCGCCATGACGTCGTACGGGTTCACCACGATCGCGTCGCCGCCGAGCTCCTCGTACGCCCCCGCCTCCCGCGAGAGCACCAGCGCGCACCCCTCGTCGGAGACGACCGGCACCTCCTTCGCGACGAGGTTCATGCCGTCCCTGATCGGGTTGACCAGTGCCACGTCAGCCATCCGGTACGCCGCCAGCGACCGCGCGAAGTCGTCGTCCAGTTCCATCAGCACCGGCTGCCAGTCGTCCGTCCCGTACTCCGCGTTGATCTCGTCGGCCAGCCGCCGCACAGCCGCCGTGTAGTCGCGGTACACCGCCAGGTCCTGCCGCGACGGATACGCGAACGCGACATGAACCACCAGCCCCTGCCACTCCGGCCGGTCCGCCAGCAACTGCCGGTACGCGAGCAGCCCGCGGACGATGTTCTTGGAGAGTTCCGTACGGTCTACGCGGACGATCGTCCTGCGCCCCGGCCCGACCCGCTCCCGCAGCCGCACCAGCCACTCGTTCACGTCCTCCTGATGCGCCCGCTCCCGCAGGAAGTCCGCGTCGGCGCCGAGGCCGTGCACGCCGACCGCCGTGCCCTCCAGGGCGTCGGCGCCCAGCACATCCACCGCGCACGCCACAAAGGCGTCCGCCCAGCGCCGGGTCAGGAACGCCACCCTGTCCGCCCCCAGCAGACCGCGCACCAGTTGCCGCGCGATGTCGTCCGGCAGCAGGCGGAAGTAGTCCACGGGGGCCCACGGGGTGTGCGTGAAGTGGCCGATCCGCAGGTCCGGGCGCAGCTCGCGCAGCATGCCCGGCACCAGGCACAGGTGGTAGTCCTGCACCAGCACCGCCGCGCCCGGCGCCGCCTCGGCCGCCAGCGCGTCGGCGAAGGCGCGGTTGTACGTTTCGTACGCCGCCCACTGGCGCCGGAACTCCGCGTCGAAAGCGGGCTCCAGCGGCGTCTGGTACAGCATGTGGTGGACGAACCACAGCACGGAATTCGCGATGCCGTTGTACGCGTCCGCGTGCACACCGGCGTCGATGTCGAGCATCCGTACGCCCGCCGTGCTCGTCCCGCGCCGTACCGCCTCCCGGTCGCCGTCCCCCAGCGCCGAGCACACCCAGAGGGAATCGGCATCCTGGCCGATCGCCGACAGGCCCGAGACCAGACCGCCGCCGCCGCGCTTGGCGGCGAGCGAGCCGTCCTCACGGAGCGTGTACGAAACCGGGCCGCGGTTGGAAGCGACGAGAACTTGTGCAGCGCGCTCGGAGACCATGTGCCGAAACCTAGCCCGTACTGGAAGCCCTCAAACGTGCGTACGGCCGGACCATGATGTGCTGATGAGTCGCTCCGTCGCTAAGCCGCTCGCCGCGCCGCGTACTCGTCGATCTCGCGCATCGGCGGCCGCTCCTGGGTGTCGACCGTATGCGTACGCGGGACGAACCCCAGTCCGTTCTCTCCCCGCTCGAACTGCGTCAGCACCGGCCGCACCAGCGGGCCGCGCGAAAGCCGCAGGTGAGCGGTCCGGTAGATGGTCGCGGCCATCCGGCCGAGCGCCTGCCCGTCCTGGTGGCGGTGTCTGCGTACGCCGACGTCGACCTGGGCCAGCGCGTCGAGGCCCACCATGTGGAGCGAGTCGACGAGCAGGCCCAGTTCCACTCCGTAACCGACGGGGAAGGGCAGCTGTTCGAGCAGCGAGCGGCGTACGGCGTACTCACCGCCCAGCGGCTGGACGAAGCCGGCCAGCTGTGGCCAGTGCAGATTGAGCAGCGGGCGCGCCACCAGCTCCGTGACTCGGCCGCCCTGACTCGGGGTCTTGCCGGAGGCGAGCAAGTCGGACTCGGTGCCGAGGGGGCGGTCGTACATCGCCTTGACGAAATGGACGTCGGGCTCGGTCAGCAGCGGTCCGACGATGCCGGAGACGAACGAGGCGGAGAACTCCTTCAGGTCCGCGTCGATGAAGCACACGATGTCGCCGCTCGTCACCAAGAGTGACCGCCACAGCACCTCCCCCTTGCCGGGGACGGCCGGTATGCGAGGCAGTATCGCGTCACGGTGGACCACCCGCGCCCCCGCCGCCGTCGCCACCTGGGCGGTGCGGTCCTTCGAGCCGGAGTCGATGACGACCAGCTCGTCGACGAGGGGCACGGTCAGCATCAGCTCGCGGCGTATCGCCGCGACGATGTCGCCGACCGTCTCCTCCTCGTCGAGGGCGGGCAGCACGACACTGACGGTGAGGCCGCGCCCGGCCTTGGCCGCGACCAGCCGGTCCAGCGGCCGGTCAGCCGTGGACCAGGACCGCTGGTCCAGCCAGCGCTCCACCTCTTCCAGCACGTGCCTCTCCCTCGTCAGGTGAGCCGTCGTCCGGCTCGTCGTTGATCCATCTCGCGTTGCGGACGACAGTCTCATCCGTCCGGGGGTTCGGTTACAGTCTTGAACAACGCGGAGGCCCCTCGCATCTCGGGGGTACCGCGGAACAAACGCGCCGGGTCCAGACCCGGCGCCATAGCGCTCATCCAGAGGGACAGAGGGAACGGCCCGTTGAAGTCCCGGCAACCATTCCGCCGACCGCGAGGTAACGGTGGGGACGGTGCCAATTCCGTCTCACGGCGAAATGCGCCGTGGGGAAGATGAGGAGAAAGGGCCTCGCCACCATGGCTGTGCAGTCTGTTGAAGCTGATGCAAGCACCACGAATCCCCTCCCCGTAGACCTGGGACCCGCCACCGCGCTTTCCTGCCGCGAGTGCGGAGAACGATTCGAACTCGGCCCGATCTTCGCCTGTTCCTCCTGTTTCGGTCCCCTCGAGGTCGCGTACGACCTCCCGCTCGGGGACGCCGAAGCGCTGCGCAAGGAGATCGAGGCCGGACCGGACAATATCTGGCGGTACGCGCCGCTGCTGCCCGTGCCCGCCGACGTGGCGTCCAAGCCGAGCCTGAACCCGGGCTTCACCAAGCTCGTCAAGGCCGACAACCTGGCCCGCGAGCTGGGTGTCACCGGCAACCTGTACGTCAAGGACGACTCCGGCAACCCGACGCACTCCTTCAAGGACCGCGTCGTGGCCATCGCCGTCGAGGCGGCCCGCGCGTTCGGTTTCACCACGCTCTCCTGCTCCTCCACCGGCAACCTGGCCGGCGCCGTCGGCGCCGCCGCCGCGCGGGCCGGTTTCCGCTCCTGCGTGTTCATCCCGCACGACCTGGAGCAGGGCAAGGTCGTCATGGCTTCGGTGTACGGCGGCGAGCTCGTCGGCATCGAGGGCAACTACGACGACGTGAACCGCTTCTGCTCCGAGCTCATCGGCGACCCGCTGGGCGAGGGCTGGGGCTTCGTCAACGTCAACCTGCGCCCGTACTACGGCGAGGGGTCGAAGACCCTGGCGTACGAGATCTGCGAGCAGCTGGGCTGGGAGATCCCGGACCAGCTCGTCATCCCGATCGCCTCGGGCTCGCAGCTCACAAAGATCGACAAGGGGCTCAAGGAGCTCATCGCGCTCGGCCTCGTCGAGGACAAGCCCTACAAGATCTTCGGTGCTCAGGCTGAGGGCTGCTCGCCGGTGTCGACGGCCTTCAAGGCCGGGCACGACGTCGTACGGCCGCAGAAGCCGAACACGATCGCCAAGTCGCTCGCGATCGGCAACCCGGCCGACGGCCCGTACGTCCTGGACATCGCCCGCCGCACGGGCGGCGCGGTCGAGGACGTCAACGACGAGCAGGTGGTGGAATCCATCAAGCTGCTGGCCGAGACGGAGGGCATCTTCGCGGAGACCGCGGGCGGCGTGACCGTCGGCGTAACGAAGAAGCTCATCGAGGCCGGGCTGCTGGACCCGACCCTGACGACCGTCGTGCTCAACACGGGCGACGGCCTGAAGACCCTTGAGGCGGTGGCCCCGACCACGGGTCAGTCCGCCGTCATCCGCCCCAACCTGGACTCTTTCCGAGAGGCTGGCCTCGCATGAGTGTCAATGTCCGCATCCCCACCATTCTTCGTACGTACACGGGCGGCAAGGCCGAGGTCCCGGCCGAGGGTGCGACCCTCGCCGACGTGATCGCCGACCTGGAGAAGAACCACGCGGGCATCGCGGCCCGTGTCCTGGACGACCAGGGCAAGCTGCGCCGCTTCGTGAACGTGTACGTGAACGACAACGACGTGCGCTTCGAGGGCGGCCTGGAGACGGCTACTCCGGACGGCGCGGGTGTCTCCATCATTCCGGCCGTCGCCGGCGGCTGACCGGACTCCAGTTCCACTCGCTGTTACGCCGATTGCCCTCTCCGCCATAGAAGCGGAGGGGGCAATTCTGCATGGTTGAGCGCGGTACAGTTGGGGAAGCCCCCTCCGCTGCCTGTGCCCGGCGCATATGAGAATGCGTCCCCGCACGACAAGAAGCAGCCAAAGTGCCGGACCTAATTGCCGCTTATGTGCGCCTTGTCCGGCCCGACTTGCCCTGGAAGCCAGGGAATTCTTCGCATTCGCGTGTTCCGCCATGCCCAGATTTCTCGTCCGATTGACCTGTTGCAGAGGGCAGTTGGGCGGATACATTCAGCCGCGGTCGACGCGTTCCGGCGCACGCCCTCTCCTGTCGGAGGGCGGAGGAGTCTGACCCAGGACCCGCGAAGTGCGGTCCTGTGCAAGGGCCAGAAATAGGGGAGTTAAGCCATGGCTCAGGGCACCGTCAAGTGGTTCAACGCGGAGAAGGGGTACGGCTTCATCGCGGTCGACGGTGGTGCGGATGTTTTCGTCCACTACAGCGCGATCCAGATGGACGGGTACCGCACCCTTGAAGAAGGTCAGCGAGTCGAATTCGAGATCTCGCAGGGCCAGAAGGGTCCGCAGGCGGACATGGTCAAGCTCGCCGTCTGATCTCGGCGCGATCGGCCACCGACGCACTCACGCATGAAGGGCCTGTACCCGGGTACAGGCCCTTCATGCGTGTGCTCTTCCCCGGGGGACGCTTGCACTCGAAGGGGTCGAGTGCTAATCATTGGCGTTAGCACTCTCCCAGTGAGAGTGACAGAAGGACTGGGTCGGCGAGGCCCGCAGGCCGGGTGGGGCAAGGAACCACCCGGCGTCGCAGGCCGTCCGTCGCGGGCGCCACACAGTCCTCCGCTATCCACCCCAGTCCGGGAGGACCACTTCACATGGCTAAGATCATCGCGTTCGACGAGGAGGCACGGCGCGGTCTCGAGCGCGGGATGAACCAGCTCGCCGACGCCGTCAAGGTCACCCTCGGCCCGAAGGGCCGTAACGTCGTCCTCGAGAAGAAGTGGGGCGCCCCCACGATCACCAACGATGGTGTTTCCATCGCCAAGGAGATCGAGCTCGAGGACCCGTACGAGAAGATCGGCGCCGAGCTGGTCAAGGAAGTCGCGAAGAAGACCGACGACGTAGCCGGTGATGGCACGACGACCGCGACTGTCCTCGCCCAGGCCCTGGTCCGCGAGGGCCTGCGCAACGTCGCCGCCGGCGCCAACCCCATGGCCCTCAAGCGTGGCATCGAGAAGGCCGTCGAGGCCGTCTCCGCCGCTCTGCTGGAGCAGGCCAAGGACGTGGAGACCAAGGAGCAGATCGCTTCTACGGCCTCGATCTCCGCCGCTGACACCCAGATCGGCGAGCTCATCGCCGAGGCGATGGACAAGGTCGGCAAGGAAGGCGTCATCACCGTCGAGGAGTCGCAGACCTTCGGGCTCGAGCTTGAGCTCACCGAGGGCATGCGCTTCGACAAGGGCTACATCTCGGCGTACTTCGCCACCGACATGGAGCGCATGGAGTCGTCGCTCGACGACCCGTACGTCCTGATCGTCAACTCCAAGATCTCCAACGTGAAGGACCTCCTTCCGCTGCTGGAGAAGGTCATGCAGTCGGGCAAGCCGCTGCTGATCATCGCGGAGGACGTCGAGGGCGAGGCGCTGTCCACGCTCGTCGTCAACAAGATCCGTGGCACCTTCAAGTCCGTCGCCGTCAAGGCTCCGGGCTTCGGTGACCGCCGCAAGGCCATGCTCGGCGACATCGCCATCCTCACCGGTGGCACCGTCATCTCCGAGGAGGTCGGCCTCAAGCTCGAGAACGCCGGTCTCGACCTGCTCGGCCGCGCCCGCAAGGTCGTCATCACCAAGGACGAGACCACGATCGTCGACGGCGCCGGTGAGAGCGACCAGGTTCAGGGTCGCGTCAACCAGATCCGTGCCGAGATCGAGAACTCCGACTCGGACTACGACCGCGAGAAGCTCCAGGAGCGCCTGGCGAAGCTCGCGGGCGGCGTGGCCGTCATCAAGGCCGGTGCCGCCACGGAGGTTGAGCTCAAGGAGCGCAAGCACCGCATCGAGGACGCCGTTCGCAACGCGAAGGCGGCCGTCGAAGAGGGCATCGTCGCCGGTGGTGGCGTGGCGCTGCTGCAGGCCACGGCCGTCTTCGAGAAGCTCGAGCTCTCGGGCGACGAGGCGACCGGCGCCAACGCCGTGCGTCTGGCGCTGGAGGCCCCGCTCAAGCAGATCGCCGTCAACGGTGGTCTCGAGGGTGGCGTCATCGTCGAGAAGGTGCGCAACCTGCCGATCGGTCACGGCCTGAACGCCGCGACCGGCGAGTACGTCGACATGATCGCCGAAGGCATCATCGACCCGGCGAAGGTCACGCGCTCTGCCCTGCAGAACGCCGCGTCCATCGCCGCGCTGTTCCTCACCACGGAGGCGGTCATCGCCGACAAGCCCGAGAAGGCCGGTGCCCCCGCGGGCGGCGGCATGCCGGGCGGTGACATGGACTTCTGATCCGCCAAGGATCAGTAGCTCCATCGCTGCACAGCTTCACAGCTGACGCGACCGAGGGCGGCACTCCCATTGCGGGGGTGCCGCCCTCGGGCGTTTTCAGCGGCGTGCCACTACTTAGTGTGTTCAAACCACCGCACAGAGTGATTGTGGGTGACCGTTTCTGCATGGTGCCATCGTGACCATGCCAAACCCCATGAGGATCGCCCTCGCGGCTGCCGTCACGGCTGTCCTGGCGATCGTAGGCCCGTTGTCCGCCTCCGCTCAGTCCGCTCCCGCGGACGGTTCCGCTCTCGCTCCGCTCCGTCTCTCGGACCAGGCCGTTCCCGGCCAGTACCTCGTCGCCATGAAGCCCACGTCGGACGTCGCCATGGCCGCGCGCCAGGTCGGCGTAACCCCCCTGTTCAGCTTCGAGAAGGTGATGCACGGCTTCGCGGCCAAGCTCACGGACGCCCAACTGGCCGAGGTACGGGCCGACCCGGACGTGGCGGCCGTGGAGCAGGACGCCGAGGTCACCGCGTCCGGCCCCGCCGCGTCCTGGGGCCTGGACCGCATCGACCAGCCCTTCCTGCCGCTCGACGGCCAGTTCACCACCGAGGCGACCGGCGCCGGAGGCAACGCGTACATCCTCGACACCGGCATCGACTACGACCACAGCGAGTTCGAGGGGCGCGCCCGGTTCGGCTTCGACGGCTTCCCGTTCGAAGGGCGTTTCGGGAGGGACTGCCAGGGCCACGGCACCCACGTAGCGGGCACGGTCGGCGGGGCGACGTACGGCGTGGCACGCCAGGCCGACCTCATCAGCGTCCGAGTCCTCGACTGTGAGGGCAAGGGCAGCAACGCCACGATCATCGCCGGACTGGAATGGACGGCGACGCACGCCGCGCTGGACCCCGCCAGGCCGGCCGTGCTCAACGGATCGCTCGGCGGCTCGCGGTCCTTCATGCTCAACAGGGCCGCCACCGCCCTCTCGGACAGCGGCGTCCTGCCGGTCATCGCGGCGGGCAACGACGCGAAGGACGCCTGCGGCGTCTCCCCGGCGTCTGCGGAACGCGTGGTCACGGTCGCCGCGTCCGACAACTCCGACGCGCAGGCGTTCTTCTCCAACCACGGCCCATGCGTGGAGCTGTACGCACCGGGCACCGCCATCATCTCGGCCAAGCTCGGTGGCGGCGCGGTCGCTCTGAACGGCACGTCCATGGCTTCCCCGCATGTCGCCGGGACCGCCTTGCTCTACAACACGACGAACCCGGCGGCCACCCCGGGGAACATCGCGAGCTGGCTCGACGCCACCTCCACGAAGGACGTACTGTCCGGCGTCACCCCGGGCACGCCGAACAAGCTCCTGTTCACGAACGGCATCTGACCGCCCACGGCGGCGCTCTGCCCTCCACCCCGGCTCGGGGAGTGGAGGGCAGGCGTCGTTCTCGGCTTCAGTGGGCGAAGTCCTTGAGCTTTCCGGTGTCCAGCGCGATGCCGACGGGGTCGGGGAGCGGGACGGTGTCACCGTACGCGTAAGACGGGTGTTGGTCGTACATGCCGTTCTTCGGACGGCTGAATACGGTCAGTGTGTTGTTGCCGCGGTGGATCAGAAGGTAGACGGGGATGCCGTCGGTGGCGTAGCCGTCGCATTTCTCGATCCGTTCGCGACGGTCGGTGTCGTAGTCGTGGGAGGTGACTTCTACGATCATGAGAACGCCCTTGGGGGCGGCCCACTCGCCCTGCCCGGCGAAGTGCCCGATCGGCGCGAGGACCCCGTCAGGGCGGGCGCGTCCCCTGCGGTAGGTCTCGATCACCAGCCCCTGCTCAGGGTGGAGGTCCAGTTCGGGGCGCTGCTGCATGCACTGCCGCAGAAGCCACATGAAGATTGCTCCGTGGTCGCCATCCGGCACCGGCTTGACCCTTAGCTTTCCGTTGATGAGTTCGAGCGTCACTGTCTCGGGCGCCCTGCGGGCAAGCTCCTCGAAGTCTTCGATGTCGATACGGCCGTGCTTGACCACCAGCCGTCCCCCGATGAATTCGAGCCTTACGTTCCTGGGTGCCTTGCGGGCGAGCTCGTCGAAGTCCTCGATGGACATCTCCGGGCGATCAGCGGTGCTGGGGGTCATGGCGTCGCCTCCTCCCCTACATCGTGCCCCGCTTCTGGCGTGGGTGGGCTGAACAGTCATGCGCAGGTTCCTTCAGGGCGGCGTGTCGCAGCCGCCGCTCGGATCTTGGCCGCGTGGGCGCGGACGTCGGCCTCGGGGAGGCCGTCGCGGGGCGGGAGCGGCGGCTCGTCGCGGCAGACGCGGCACAGGCCGCCGGACAGCGCCTCGGGGCGAGCGGGCGCCCGGCATTCGGTGCACTCCAGGATGCGGAGGGTGGGGGCGGGGCCTGGGACGCCCGGGTCGGGGTGCGGTGCGCGTTCGGGTGGGAGCTTTGCCAGCCGGGTGCGGGCGATGGCGGCGGGGTGGTGGACCTCGGCGGGCAGGCCGGAGGTCAGCGCGTGCCGCAGCTCGTCGTCGGTGGCGCCACGGGTCAGCCACTCGGTGGCGACGGATTCGAGGGTGACGCAGTCGTCCGCCGAGAGGGACATCTGGGGCTTGGCACGGCCGAGGGAGGCGAGGACTTCGTACGCGCGTGAACGCTGCTGGGGCTGCGGGCGGCTCGGCCGCTGCGTGGGGGTGGTCTTGGTCTTGGTCTTGCTGCCGCTCTGGCTCTGGCCCTGGAAGGCTGCCCGCCAGGCGTCGTCCCTGGCGGTGCGGGAGAAGAACGTGCGGGGCACCCAGCGCCGGCTGCCGGTCGCCTCGTCGGTGACCGTCTCCCGGCCGAGGCGGAGGTGACCGGCTTCCCCTGTGACTGTCAACAACGCTCGTGATTAATACAACTTAGACGCGGTTGTCTAGCAGCAGCGCCCACGGGGCCCGAGTCCAGGCGCTGGTAGGAGGGCGGAGACGTGGGCGGCCAGGGCGAGGAACGCCTTGATGGTGAGGCCGGTCCAGTGGGGGAGGGATCGGGGCTTCAGGCAGATGACGCTGATCTTGAGCACGAACGGATGCAACGACGCATAAAGGTCAATTACTTCCCGCACAGGCATAACTGACCTGCTATCCGCGTTTCGGGTGGGCTTCCCGCCAGGCGTCCAGCCGGTCAACCGGCCACAGGGGGGTGCGCCCGACATAGACGGGGGCGGGGAAGTCAGCGCGGCTGCTGTTGAGGTTGTAAACGTGCTGGACGGTGACCTTGAGTCGCTGTGCTGCCTGCTTTGCGTCTTCGTATCCAGGAATCTTAATGGCCATGGACCCCATTCTAGCGCGCTTGTCATAGCTGAACTACTCATATATGGTGTTGTAGGTCAACTAATTCGTGACGGGGGGTGATGACGATGAAGGCTGCCCAGACGCGCAGGTTCCGGGGGAAGAGCAAGGCCCCGAAGTGGACCAAGCCCGACGACGGGATGGTGTCGGTGATGGTGCTTCCGCTCGTCGTCACCGACCTCGCCGACCTGACCCGTGTGGAGAAGCTGTTCAACGCGATGGGCACGATGAAGCAGGCCGTGCAGCGGGACGCCCGCGCCAAGGTCGATGCCTACTGGGCCGCGTACCACGAGCGGAACGAGCAGGGCGCGAAGGCCGTGCGGCAGCGCCTCGGCCTGTCCCGCGAAGCGTTGGAGCGCTGCGCATACAGGCACCTGGAAGACTCCGGGCACCTGGGGCACCACGCCTCCAAGGCCCTGGCGATGCACATGGCCGACGAGGTGTGGAACGGCGTCCAGCGGCACCTGTTCGCCGACAACTCAGGCCGCCGACACGGGCGTCCGAAGGTGGGCCGCTGGCACGACTTCACCCGAGTCCCCGGCCGCGCCCGCTCCCACACGACCGCGAACAAGTGGGAGACCTTCCGCCTCACCGGCACCCTCCACGGCCACGTCATGGCCTACACCGACGGTGGCCGGCATGAGTTGATGCAGCCGCAGCGAATGCCGAAGCCGGCCGCGCCGGACGGCAAGGTGCCCACCGGCAAGACCACCGCAGCGGGCAAGCCCGCGATGCGGAAGGCCACCTGGTGGGACCACACCGGGCCGCTGGCTGTGGTGTTCGCCGGAGGCCCCGATTCCAGCCGGGGTGACCTGGTGCTGCCCGTGCGCATCCCGCAGCAACCGGGACAGTGGGCGCGGGTCGAGCACTTCCTGTCGAATCCCGGTCGCTGGCACAAGGTGGACCTCGTGCGCCGCCGCAAGGCGTCCGCGCCGGGCGGCTGGGTGTCCGAGGCGCACCTGATGATCCTCGGCCCCGGATACACCTCCCCGGCCGTCCAGCAGATGCGCGAGCAGGCCGCCCAGCTCGACCGGATCGGCGGGGTGGACGGGAACGTCTCCAACCTCTCTGTCGTCTCCTTCCTCGCCAGCCTCGACCCGCAGGACGGCCCCCCGGCCTCCTCGGAGATCGTGCTGACCGATGAGGAGAAGGCGCGGCTGGAGACGGCCGCGAAGAAGCGGCGCGGCCGTGCGCGGGCGCTTGAGCGCTCCCGCCGGGCAACGAACACCGCGCAGTACGGGCTGTCGAAGAAACAGCAGCGTCGGGCAGAACGCCGGGCATCCAAGGGCCTGCCGGAGAAGAGCATCACGGTGCTGGGCGGTGCCCGCGATACCCGCTCGGACGGAGTTCCGAAACAGGCGTTCCGGCGTGACCGGCTGTCGGCCAACTACCGGGAGATGCGCGCCCGCCAGGCCGAACACGCCGCCAGCATGGCCGAACACCGCAGCCACCGAGCCCGCATCGTGGCCCGGGAGATCATCGCCGCCCACGGCCCCGTGCTCGTGGTGGAGGACTGCGACATCCGCACCTGGTACCGGCTGTGGGGCAAGCGCCTCTCGCAGACCACACCCGGCTTGCTCATCAAGGCCCTGGAGATCGAATGCCAGGCCGCCGGTGGGCGGCTCGTCTGGGCCTCCACCTGGTCCACTGCGCTGTCTCAGCACTGTTTGTGCGGCGAGCGCGTCTCGAAGTCGCTGCGGGACAGAGAGCACAAGTGCATCGCGTGCGGGCTCGCCGGAAAGCGCGACCTCGTGAGCGCCGCCCTGGCGGCGTTCGTCCGCTTTGCTGACGTGGACGACCCCAAGACCGCATACCTGGACACCGTGATGTCCAGGCACGCACAGATCGTTTTCGCAAAAGCGCTGGAAGAAGCGCTGAGTGAGTCAACCACACCGTGCCAGAACACCCCTCGGGGTGCTGGTCGCGTGGCAGTCCCCCGACAGCGGGTGACCTCTGCTCACCGAACCGCCGGAACGCGGAACCGAGCAACCCCAGATGAGACACGCCCTCGGCGTGACCACGCTGGAGCGCCCGGCCCCCGCACCGCGTGCAGTCCACAGCTCACCCTTTGGTGAATTGCGGATCAAGTCTTAGACCGTCACGACGTACTGTGTGTGGCAAGCCGATCACGGAAAGTTATTCGCGTTGAGGTAAGCGGGAGTTGGACGGGTGGTTGGGTAGTTCTCACCCGCCCAATCCATTGAAAAGAGCTCGGATTCCGGGGCTTGAGCCCCGGGCCGGATCAGGGCCCTGTGAGCTGCCCGTTCTTCACGCCGAGAAGGAACGCGGACCAGCTCTCGGCCCGGAGCTCAAGCCTCGGACCGTTGGGGTTCTTGGAGTCCCGGACGGGGACGATGCCGGGGTGGCCGTCGGCGACTTCGAGGCAGTCGCCCCCGCTGCCGTCGCTGTAGCTGGACTTGTGCCAGGTCGCCGAGCTCAGGTCGTATTCAGGGCTGGTCTTCATGCGCGTAATCCTCCGCCACTGATTCGATCAGGGCCAGGGATTCCTTGGGTGACAGCGCTATGGCCCCTACCAGATCGTAGGCCAGTTGGTGGCGGGCGACTGTGGCCGGGTCGTCCTCCAACTGCCCTGCACCCGGCCCTTGTAGGTAGGCGAGCGGGGGTGCGTCCTCGAAGGCCATCAGCTTGATGGCGCCACCCATCGCTGCATGGCCGCCGGCTGCGAACGGCAGCACCTGCACGATGACCCGGTGGCGACGGGCCATCGCCGCCACGTGGCGCAGCGCCTCCGCCATCCCCGCACGCTCGCCTACCTTCCGGCGCAGTACCGCCTCGTCCAGAACCACCCACAACAACGGCTTTGTTGGATCGTCGAGGAGGTGAGCGCGCTCCAGCCGCGCCGCCACCAGTCCGTCGATCACCTCCTCCGTCGCCGTCGGCTGGTACGCGCGGAAGATCGCCCTCGCGTACGGCTCCGTCTGCAACAGGCCCGGGATCAGCAGCGGCGCGTACTCCTTGATCGCCGTCGCGATCGCTTCCGCCTCGGCCGCCTCCGCGAAGTGGTCCGGGTACTTCGACTTGGTGGACGCCTTGCAGTTCCGCTCGAAGAAGCCGCCCGTCCCCAGGATCTCGTCTATCTTCACGGCGTACTCCGGCATCATTCGGCGCGTACCCGCCTCAAGTTGGCCGATGAACGAGCCGCTGACGAACAGTGGTTGGCCGAGTTCGTCCTGGGTGAGTCCGGATTTCTCGCGTGCGTGGCGCAGTTCCGCGCCGAGCAGGGCGCGTGGGGAGGAGGACGGGTCGAGGCCCTTGGGTCCGGGCATGGCAACTCCCTGTCCGACAGGTGGCGTTGTTGGACTGCGGACACTGTCAGGCTAGGCCCAATTCGGCCACGCTGTGTGAGGAAAGCGAACACTCAGTGTGCGGAGGTGCCTGGTCATGGTGGTGCGATCGTCGGAGCGGCTGCGGGCTGCGGAAGAGGTGGTGGCCCAGTTGCGGGAGGGGCTCGGGGTGGTGGCGGTGAAGCTGCCGTCGCTGCGGGTGGACGTGGTGTCGCTGGAGAGCAAGGCGGCGACGTACCCGCTGGTGGATCTCGGGCGCTGCAACCTCGACACGGCGATGCGGCTCGCGGCAGTACTCCAGGGGCTCAAGCCTTGACGGGGGAGTACGCGGTCGATGTGCGGGACGGGCGGGTGGGCCGGGTCATGGGGCGGGTCGGCACGTACGTACAGCTGCGGCCGCCCGGCGGGGGCAAGGAGTGGGACTGCCCGCCGGAGGACGTGCGGTCGGTCGAGCTGGGGGAGGTGCTGAGAGCGCGCGTACGGGAGGTCAACGTGGAAGGCCGGCTGCCGTGAGGCGCGGCCGTGCCGCTTACAGGCATGTCCGTGCCTTAGAGGTAGCACGGATAGGCGGCGGGCGGGGCCGGCTGGCAGACGGGACAGGCCTGTGCCTGCGCTGCCGTCATGGATGACCGAACCGCTGTGGAACCAATTCGTCGCCCTGCTGCCGCGGCGCCCCGAGTTTGATCCGGGCCACCCGCTGGGAGGCCACCGGCGGCGGATCGGCGATCGGATCCTCTTCGACAAGCTGCTGCAGGTTCTTCGGTTTGCCCGCTGCTACGAACGCCGCGCCCGTGTCATCGAAGCCTTCTTCGACCTCGCCGACACGATCATCACCAAGCCAGACGGCGTAACTACGGCGAGTCTCAGGCCGTCGCCCGGCTTACGTTCGTTAGGAGGCCGAGGGAGGCACTGATGACCGATCATCCGAACACCGCCGTTTTCCACCGCACCATGACCGCGTTTTCGGCGGGCGACATGGACGCGTTGGCCGAGGTCTTCCATCCCAACGTGGTTTGGCACGTCGGGGGCAGGAATCGCCTGGCGGGCGACTACCGAGGGCGTGACGACACGTTCGCCCTGTTCGGCCGGGAGTTCCAGCTAACGGGCGGCACCTACCGCCCGGAGCTCCACGACGTCCTCGCCAACGACGACCACACGGTCGCCCTGCTCCACGTCACGGCGTCACGCGAGGGCAGGAGGCTCGACCTGGACTACGCCCTCGTCCTCCACATCGACGACGGCCGGATCACCGAGGGCTGGGTGGTGACGACCGACCCGGCGGCGTACGACGAGTTCTGGTCGTAGCGGTTCGGTCAGCCATGACGGCAGCGCTGCAAAGGTCTCCCCCGCTGGTCACAGAGTGTCGCAATTTCCTGATCACCGAACCTGTGCCTGTCCCGTCTGCCAGCCGGTCCCGGGACCAGCACGCCGGTCAGCCGCGTCCATATCGTCCGGCCCGGACTCCGTCTGGTGCGCGATACACGAATCACTTCTCCTGTTTCAACGGTGGCCTCCTGGTGACACGTAGAGTGTCCAGTTTTTCGACCGGCAGGACGTGAGTGTTGTGAAGGAAAAGAAGGCCAAGGCGAAGGCCGAGCAGGCCAAGGGCAAGGCGAAGGCAGCCACCGGCCGGTCTGTCGGCAACGAATCCTTGGAAGCCGAAGGGCGAGGCGAACAGGTCAAGGGCGACGCTCGCCAGGCGAAGGAAAAGATGAAGGACGTGTTCAAGCACGGAACGCGCTAGTTGATTCGGGCCCGGCAGCCGTCTCCCACCGTCTCCCCTGCCGGGCCCGACAGCTTGTGGTCACGGTTGGTCAGCGCCTCGTCGGCGCCGGATCGCCGCCTACGCGGCGTTGCGCAGTCGGGTGGCGGCTGCTTCGGCCTCCCGTACGACGCGGTCGGTGTCGACGTCGACGAGCCGGCCGTCGAGTTTCAGCGGCCGGCCGTCGACGAACACCGCCTGGACGTTCTCGGGCTGTCCGTTGAAGACGATCTGGCTGAGCCAGTCGAACCGTGGTGCGAAGTTGAGCGCGGCCGGGTTCATCACGACGACATCGGCCCGCTTGCCGGGGGTCAGCGAGCCCACCCGGTCGGCGACACCGATGGCCTCGGCGCCGCCCAGCGTGGCCATGCGCAGGACGTCGTGCACCTGGGGGAAGACTCCGGCGTCCTTCGAGCGGGCCCGTTGCAGGCCGATGGCCGTCTTCATCAGGGCATGGAAGTCCGACGTGTCGTTGGTGCCGCCGTCCAGCCCGAGCCCGACCTTGATGCCTCTCCGTCTGAAGTCGGGCAACCGCATGATGCCGGAGGCCAGCCGCATATTGCTCAGCGGACAATGGGCCGCACGCACGTCGTGGGCGGCGGAGCGTTCCGCTGGTCACGCGCTACGACCCGCACGAGCGAGTGTGGTCGGAGCCCATGCCGTTCCTCCTGCAGCGGCACCTCGGCACTGCGTGCGGCGTCATGTCCGGTGCGACCGTGTTGAACATGCTGGGGCGTAGCTGCACGGAGCTCGCAGCGACCAACTCCGCCTTCATGGGCCTGAAGTTCACGCCGCACGATTTTCGTCGGCTGTTCGCTACCGAGATCGTCAACGGAGGTCTGCCGATTCATATCGGCGCTGCCTTGCTGGGGCACCTCGATCTACGGACGACTCAGGGCTACGTGGCCGTGTTCGCGGAGGACATCGTCGGTCACTACCAGGCCTTCCTGAACCATCGGCGCTCTCTGCGCCCGGAATCGGAGTATGGAGAGGTCACCCCCGAAGAGTGGGCCGAGTTCGAGGAGCACTTCGATAAGCGCAAAGTCGAGCTGGGCAACTGCGCGCGCCCCTACGGCACTCCCTGCCAGCACGAGCACGCCTGTGTTCGCTGCCCGATGCTCCAGATCAGCCCCAAGATGCTGCCGCGGCTCGCAGAACTGGAGAAGGACTTGCTGCTGCGTCGCAAACGTGCGGAGGAGGAGCAGTGGCTCGGCGAAATCGATGGCATCGAGCTGACACTGACGTTCTTGCGCACCAAGCAGGACGAGGCCGCAAGGCTGGCACAGCGGCCGGTGGTTGATCTCGGGGTACCCCGTCCCCGTTCCGGTCGTGACTGAAATGGTTGGCCGTGCTTCTGGACCAGTACGGCCAATGCTTCAGTGCCCCCGGTTTGATCATGTGCTCCTCTCAGCGCCGCCGGCTGGGCACGAGGTCAGGCGGTGTCAGTTGCTGGTCCGGGACCGCGTAGTGGTCGGCGGGGCGGTAAGCGCGCTCTTGCGATCGGTCGGGGAAGCGGGCGCAGGGACTGCGACCAAGGCCGGTGACCTCTTTGAAATCTGCATCCCAGCCGATCGACAGCTGGTAGCCGTCTTTGTCGGCGATCACGCTGAAGTTCTGCTTGTTGATGGATTCGCTCCAGTCGACTTCCCAGCCATTTGCCGTGAGATGGTGCTTCAGACGGCCGAAGGCGACCCGCACCCCGGAGCCGTCTTTCCTGACGGCGGTCCAGCTGTGATGGATGTTGTAGACACCGTCGAGAGGCTCGTCCTCCATCGCTTCCAGGCCATCGGGGTAACACTCACCCGTCGAAGCGGAGTTGCTGGAATGGTGTTTAGCGGGGTCCTCCGGCCCGGACTGCGGCTTCAGCACGGGCCCGAGATCCAGTACACGGTAGGCGTCCTGGTTGTGGGCCGCGATACGCCGCAACATTTCCGGCGGCGGCTCGCTGTCGTACCGCTCCGGCCAGCCGTACATCACGTACCAGGCGCCGCCGAACAGCGCCACCACTGGTGTGACCAAAAGGACAATGATCCGGTGCCGTCTGCGGCTGGGCGCGGAGGTGGAATCGGGTGCAGTCATGGACGTCACCGTAGGCAGCCCCTCGCCGATACGAATCCGTGCGGATACTCACATCGGCCCTGCGTCCCTGGGTAGCCATACTTGAGCGGTCAGGGGACGCCCGCCCGTGTTCGCAATGGGTTCAGAAACTTGCGCACGAAGACCAGCTCTCCGGCCGGGGCGCCGAAACCGTCACGTCCCGGCCCTGGCCGACCACCTGGTCCGAAGAACCACCGCCCGGCCACCCGCCATGACGTGGGCCCGCGCCAAAACGGTAGGACAAGCTCAGTGGCCGGGGTGATTCACGACGATGTGACAGTCAGAGGGCGGTGCCACCACCGTGGCGCCGCCCTCTGATGTGTCCTGCACTGTTGGCCCTTGGAGACCACCGGTCATCGTGTGAGAGCTGATTCCTCCGACGCCCGTCCCGTCTCGACGGGTGCCGAGACGAGCGGCTTCTGCTCCGTCTCCTCGTCGTCATCCACCTCATTGAGTGAAGTGCAGAGAAGCTTGCTGAAGCCGAAGAAGTACGTGGCCAGGAAGCCTGCGACGTAACCGGTGATCAGGCCGGCGGCGTAGACCGCGATCATCGTGGCCAGGCCTTTGTTGCCGTCCAGGAGGGGGAACAGGGCCCAGCCGGACGGGCCGATCGCTGTTGAGCCCACCGAGCCGCCGAACTGGTTGAGCAGGCCCACCACGCCGCCGCCGAAGGCGCCGCCGACGCACGCCGTGATGAACGGGCGGCCGAGGGGGAGCGAGACGCCGTAGATCAGGGGCTCACCCACGCCCAGGAGGCCCGCTGGGAGCGCCGACCTGATGGTGCGTCGGATGGAGGGGTTGCGGGGGAGGCGGAGGTAGACGGCGGCGGCCGCGCCGACCTGGCCCGCGCCTGCCATGGCGAGGATCGGGAGCAGGACTGTGAAGCCCTGCTGCTCGATGAGGGTGGCGTGGATCGGGATCAGGGCCTGGTGCAGGCCCAGCATGACCAGGGGGAGGAACAGGCCGCCGAGGACGAAGCCCGCTGCCGCGCCGCCGGTGGACAGGAGCCAGCCGGCGAAGTCCCCGATGGCGGTGGAGATTTCGCCGGCCACGAACATCAGGCCGAAGACGGTGACGAGGCCGGAGATCAGGACGGTGAGGGTGGGGGTGAGGAGGACGTCCAGGGACTGCGGGATCCACCGGCGGCACCACTTCTCGACGTACACCGCCAGAACCGCCGCGCCGAGCGCGCCCAGCACACCGCCCTGGCCGGGCGAGAGCGGCCGGCCGAAAACGTTGATGTTGGCGACGCCGGGGAAGACGATGATCGCGGCTACGGCGCCGCCCAGGATCGGCGTACCGCCGAACTCCTTCGCCGTGTTCAGGCCTACGAAGACCGCGATCAGGGCCATGAAGCCGGTGGCGATCGCGGCCAGGGCGGGGGTGACGGCGGGGAGCAGGCCGAGGTTGACCATCAGGCCGTTGAAGCCGGCGATGATGCCGCAGCCGATCAGGGCGGGGATCAGCGGGACGAAGATGTTCGCGATTTTGCGCAGGAAGAGCTTGAAGGGGGTGGCGTTCTTGGCCTTTTGCTGGGCCTTGATCGCTGCGCCGTGGGCGGCCAGTTCGTCGGCGGTCAGGGGGGAGGGGGTCGCTGTGCGTTCTTGCTCTGTGCGTTCCGCCTCGACCAGGGCCTCGAACTCCGGGGTGACCCGGGCGACCGTCCCGGGACCGAGCACGATCTGGTACGTCGCGTCCTCGACCACGCCCATCACGGCGGGGAGGGCCTTGAGCTGCTTGTCCTGGACGAGGGTGCGGTCGCGCAGGCCGAGTCTGAGGCGGGTCATGCAGTGGGCGATCGAGGTGATGTTCCCCGCGCCCCCGACGAGCGGAAGGATCGCGGCGGCGACGGCGCGGTTCTTGTTCTCTGTCATGGAGTCAGTTCAGGCGGTACGGGCGGCGGCCGCCTGTAGCGCCACGCGCAAGTGGCCCTGCGCTTCGTTGAGCAGGGCGGCGGCGGTGGGGCCGTCGACGGATCCGAGGAGCACCAGGATGGCGTTCTTCACCTCTCCGTCGGTGGCGGCGAGCGCGGCCTCGATCTCCGCGTCCTGCGCGCCCGTGGCCAGCGCGACGATGCGGCGGGAGCGCGCCTGCAGCTTTTCGTTGGAGGCGCGGACGTCGACCATCAGGTTTCCGTACGTCTTGCCGAGCCGGATCATCGTGATGGTCGAGATCATGTTGAGGACGAGCTTCTGGGCCGTGCCGGCCTTGAGGCGGGTGGAGCCGGTGAGGAGTTCGGGGCCTACGACGACCTCCAGGGCGTGCTCGGCGGCCGCCCCCAGCGCGCTGCCCGTGTTGCAGGAGAGGCCGATGGTCAGGGCTCCGAGGCCGCGGGCGTGGTCTACGGCGCCGATCGCGTACGGGGTGCGGCCGGAGGCGGAGATTCCGACGACGGTGTCGTCGGGGGTGAGGGCGAGGCCGTCCAGGTCCGCCGCAGCGAGGTCCTTGGAGTCCTCCGCGCCTTCGACGGCCTTGACCATCGCGGTCGGGCCGCCCGCGATCAGGCCGATGACCTCGGTGGGGTCGGTGTTGAAGGTGGGCGGGCACTCGCTGGCGTCCAGTACGCCGAGCCGGCCTGCCGTGCCGGCGCCCGCGTAGATCAGGCGGCCGCCGCGGGCCATCCGTTCGGCGGTGGCGTCGATGGCGGCGGCGATCTGGGGGAGGCGGGCGGCGACGGCCTCGGGGACGGAGCGGTCCTCGCCGTTCATGATGCGGGCGATCTCGGCCGTCGGGAGCTGGTCGATGTCGGCGAGCTCGGGGCGGAAGGCCTCGGTGGTGAGGGTGGCGAGCTGGGCGCGCAGTTCGCCGTAGGTGTTGCCGGCCGTATTGCCGGCCGTATTGCCTGCGGTGGTGCCTGCGGGGGTGCCTGCCGCGTTGCCCGCACTGCTGCCGGCCGCGTTCGCGCTGGTGGAGGTCATGAAGGTGCGGCTCTTTCTCGTCGTACGGCTGCGTCTTGTTGTCTGGGCTAACGGCTGCTGCTGCGGGGCGCGTGGCGGTGCGCGAGGGCCTCGTAGGAGGCGGCGAGGGCGGGGGCGGCCGTCTCGTACGTACGCTGGGCCACGCCTATGAACAGGCAGTCGACGACGAGGAGTTGGCTCGTACGGCTGGACATGGCGGCCGGGCGCAGTTCGCTCTCGCGGGCGGTCGACGTGGTCAGGATGTGGTCGGCGTACTGCGACACGGGCCCGTCCGGGCGGCCCGTGATCGCGACGGTGGTGGCTCCCCGGTCGAAGGCGACGCGGAGAGGTTCTATGGCGTCGCCGGTCGATCCCGAGTGCGTGATGGCGATCGCCACGTCGCCGGAGCGCAGCTGCACGGCGTTGGTGACGGCGAGGTGCGGGTCGGTGTGCGCGTGCGCGATCAGGCCGATGCGGAGCAGCTTCTGGGCCAGGTCCATGCCGACGAGGGAGGAGGCGCCGACGCCGTAGATGTCGATGCGGCGGGCGGCGGCGAGGGCGGTGACGGCGGCGCCGAGCTGGACGGTGTCCAGGCCGGCGGCGGTGTCGGCGAGGGTCTGCTGTTCGTCGTACGCCAGCTTGGTGACGACGTCCGCGATCGGGTCGTCGACGGCGATGTCGGCGGTCACGGCGGGTGCCCGGCCGGACTGCTGCTGGGCGGCCAGGCCGGCGAGCGCGAGACGCAGGTCGCGGTAGCCGGGATAGCCGAGGAGGCGGGCGGTACGGACGACGGTGGCCTCGCTGGTGCCGGTGAGTTCCGCGAGGCCGGTGACCGTGAGAGCGGCGCAGCCGGCGGGGTCGGCGGCTACGGCCTCCGCGACGCGCTGCATGGAGCGGGTCATGGATGGCGCGAGGGTTCGTACCTTGGCTGCCAGGGCGGCGGGCGCGGGTGGGGTGGGGGTGGGGGTGCTCGTGGTGGTGCCGGTGAAAATTTCCTTCACTTCATTGGTCACTCCTGAAAGATATTTTCGCCGGCGGTTGGCCGTCAACCCCCGTGGTTGGCGGCCAAGGCGCTTGTTCGGGGCGCGCGACAATGGCTGTATGGAGCCCATCCCCTCACCCCTGGAACAGGCCTTGCACGCCGCCCGCGCCCTGGTCATGGCCGACCTGGCGGCCCGCGACGTGGCTCAGGCGGACGTCGTGTCGCTGGTCGAGGACGCGGTCGTACACCGTCGGTGGTGGGTGGAACAGTGGCCTCCGGGCGCGGAGTTCGTCACTGGCCTGATCGCCCAGGACGTACAGGACGCGCTGCTTGAGCGGTACGGCCGCTGGCCGCTCTGTCCCGTGTGCACGGATGTGGAACCGCACGCGCTGGAGGTCGAACCGGAGCTGGGGCCGGACCCGCACTGGGTGTGCTCGAAGGCGGCCGTGATCGTGGCGCCGGTCGGATCTCTGCGGTGACGGTGTATATCGACCCGCCGACGTGGCCGGGGCACGGCCGGATGTGGTCGCACCTGGTGAGCGACGTTTCGTTCGAGGAACTACACGCTTTCGCGGCGGAGATCGGGTGTCCGGCGCGGGCGTTCGAGCGGGACCACTATGACGTTCCGGACGTGCGGTACGCGGATGCCGTCCGGGCGGGCGCGGTGGAGGTGGGCTCGAAGGAGCTGGTACGGAGGATCACGGCGGCGGGGTTGCGCAGGCCCAAGGGGCGGCCGGCGTAGGGCCCCGCCCCGGTGGTCAGTGCCGCCTCAGGCGACGAATCCAGAAGTGTCCAGCTCGGTGCTGAAGGGCTCGGGCAGGGAAACGGTCTCACCGAAAGGCTTGCGCAGGCCGGTCCGGTACATGCCCGTTGCGCGGGTCGGAGAAGAGAGTGACCGCCGGTCCGCCCTCGTCGAAACGGTCGATCAGCAGGTACAGCGGCACATCCCCGTGGGCGTACGCCTTCTGCTTCGCCGACCGGTCGTGCGAGGCGTTGTTCTTCGACGTGATCTCCACCGTAAGCGCTGCCTCGGAGGCGGCCAGCGGGGCTTTCTCCTTCTTCTTCGCGCGTTCCACGATCAGCTTTTTCGGAACGACGACGAGGCCCGGGATGTAGAGCCGCTCCTGGCGGTAGATGAACAGGCCGAGGGTCTGGAAGACGCCCCAGTCGTCGGCCAAGGTACTGCGCAGCGCCCAGTGCACCTGGTCTGCGATGAGATTGTGTCCGTCGTCCGGCGGCGGCACCAAAGTGATCAGTCCCTCGTCGATCTCGGCGCGCCACCCCTCCGGCACGTCCAACTCCTGCCACGTCTCCAGCAGGTAGTCCCACGACGGCATGTCATCCTCCGACAGCTCGGGCTCGACCAGTGCGGCAGTCATCGTGAGGTCCCCTCTCTGTGGCCCTGACAGGCGAACGTAGTGTGCGGGGACCACAGTGCGTGGCCGCTTCCCCGAGCGTCCCACGATCGGGTGAGCGATGCACCAGTCTCACGGCCGTTCGGTGCGTGCCTTCTCCGGCGCGTGCGCCGATGCGCCCATCACCACGCGTGAGCCGGTGCCGCCGCCCCCGCGCTGGAGCCGCAGCGAGACCCCCACCGCCACCAGCGCCAGTAGCGTCATCGCCGCGCCCGCCCACGCCGTCGACGCGAAGCCGAAGCCCGCGTCGATCACCGTGCCGCCGAGCCACGGCCCACCTGTGTTGCCCAGGTTGAACGCGGCCGTCGTGGTGGCCCCCGCAAGCGTCGGCGCCGCGCCCGCGACGTTGAACATCCGGGCGTTGAGCGCCGGCGCCGTATAGAAGCCCGACACCCCCAGAAGAAACGCCAGAGCACCCGCCACCACCGCGCTCGAAGCGAAGACGGCCAGCGCCACCAGGAACACCGTCGACGCCGCGATACCGCTGATCAGTACGCCGAAGAGATGCGCGTCCGCGACCCGCCCGCCCACCGTCGTGCCGGCCAGCGCGCCGATCCCGAACAGCGCCAGCACGGTCGGCACCCACCCCGAGTCGAGCCCCGCCACATCCGTCAGCAGCGGCGCGAGGTAGCTGAACGCGCAGAAGATGCCGCCCGCCGCCAGCGCCGTGATCGCGATCGCCAGCCAGACCTGGCCGTCACGGTAGATCGACAGTTCCCGCTTGAGCCGTGGCTTCTCCGCCGGCAGCGGGATGCGCGGGATCAGCGTCACGATGCCGACCAGCGCGAGCGCCGACGCCGCGCCCACCGCCCAGAACGCCGACCGCCAGCCGAGGTGCTCGCCCAGGAACGCCCCCGCGGGAACGCCCAGCACGTTCGCGATGCTCAGCCCGCCGATCATGACCGCCATCGCCCGCGCCCGTGAGTTCACCGGCACCATTGCGATGGCGACCGCCGCGCCCACCGCCCAGAACCCGGCGCACGCGAAAGCGCTCACGACGCGCGAGGCGAAGAGCAGCTCGTACGACGGTGCCAGTGCGCCGGCGACCTGCCCGAGGCCGAAGACCGTGATCAGGGTGATCAGGGTCGTACGGCGCGGCAGGCGGAGAGTGGCGACGGCCAGCAAGGGGGCGCCGATCACCATGCCGATGGCGAAGGCCGAGATCAGCAGCCCCGCCTGCGGGATCGAGACGTCCATGTCGGCGGCGATCGGCGGCAGCAGCCCGGAGAGCATGAATTCGCTGGTACCGAGGGCGAAAACCGCCATGCCGAGTATGTACACGGCAAGGGGCATGCGGGTGCGATGATCGTCAGAGTCGGGCATGACAGGTCAAAACACTGCTGGACGGCCTCGCATTCCCCCCGGTGTCGGACGTATCAGATGGTGAGCAGGTCCAGCTCCGTCGTGAGGTTCTGGCGCGCCCGCGCCTCCCACTCCGCCCGCCCGTGCGGCGTACGGAACAGCGTCGGCAGCTCCAGGAGCTGCCGCAGCACCGCCGCGCGGCCCTCGCGGAACGCGTCGTCGGGCACGAAGCCGTACTCCTCGCGGACCGCTGCCGTGTAGGCGGCGTACGACGCAGGGGGCGCCGCCAGGATCGCCAGGTCCGCGTCGCAAAGGGCCTCGCCGTTGGTGTCGCCCGGGGCGGGGTCGTGGGTGGCGGTGAGGCGGACCAGGCGGGCGACCTCGGACGTACGGGCGTCGTCGAGGCCGAGTTCCGCCAGCGCGCGCTCGGCGAGGGCGGCGCTGCGCTCCTCGTTCTCGGTGCGGTCGGGGCGGTAGACGGCGTCGTGGAACCAGGCGGCGAGGCGGACGGCGGCCGGGTCGTCGGCGTGGGCGGCCAGGGAGTCGAGGTCGAGGTGGCCGAGGACCGCGAGCAGGTGGTCGGTGGTGTGGTAGCGCCGCTGCGGTTCGGCCCAGCGGGCGAGGAGATTCTCGGCGTACGGGCGAGGGTCGGCGCAGAGCGCGCCTTCGACGGGGACGGTGTCCAGCCAGCGGCGGATCAGCTCGTCGTGCGCGGGATGCGGCGGGGCGGCGGCCGTGGCGTTCATGCCCCTCATTCTGCCGTCGGCACGAGGGGCAAGGAGAGCGCCCCTGTACGAAGGTCTGCCGCGGGGGCGGGGGCGCGGTCCTTCGTGCAGGGGCGGGGGGCGGGGGGTGCTCCGTGGTGCTCCTCAGTTGGTGGCGGCCTTGAAGCCGCGCAGGCGCAGGGAGTTGCCGACGACGAAGACGGAGGAGAAGGCCATGGCGGCTCCGGCGATCATGGGGTTGAGGAGGCCGGACGCGGCCAGGGGAAGGGCGGCGACGTTGTAGGCGAAGGCCCAGAAGAGGTTGGACTTGATGGTGCCCAGCGTCTTGCGGGAGAGGCGGATGGCGTCGGCCGCGGCGAGGAGGTCGCCGCGTACGAGGGTGAGGTCGCCCGCTTCGATGGCGGCGTCCGTACCCGTGCCCATGGCCAGGCCGAGGTCGGCCTGGGCGAGTGCGGCGGCGTCGTTGACACCGTCGCCGACCATGGCCACGCTGCGTCCCTCGGCCTGGAGCTTCTTGACGACGTCGACCTTGTCCTCGGGCATGACTTCCGCGATGACCTCGTCGATACCTACTTCGCGGGCGACCGACTCGGCGACGGCCTGGTTGTCGCCGGTGAGGAGGATCGGGGTCAGGCCCAGCGCCCGCAGCCGGCGGATGGCTTCGGCGCTGGAGTCCTTGACCGCGTCGGCGACCTCCAGGACCGCGCGGGCCTCACCGTCCCAGGCCACAGCGATTGCTGTACGCCCGGCTGCTTCGGCTTCCTGCTTGGCCCGCTCCAGTTCTACGGGCAGGCTCATCGCCCACTCGGTGAGCAGCTTGCTGCGGCCGACCAGGACGGCGTGGCCTTCGACGATGCCCTGGACGCCGAGGCCGGGTACGTTCGCGAAGTCCTCGGGGGTGGGCAGCGGTCCTCCGGCCTTGGCGGTGGCACCGGCGGTGACGGCTTGGGCGATGGGGTGCTCGGAGGCGTGTTCCAGGGCTCCGGCCAGGCGCAGTACCTCGGTTTCGGTGGTGCCGGGAGTGGTGTGGACAGCGAGCAGGGTCATCTTGCCGGTGGTGACGGTGCCGGTCTTGTCCAGGACGATGGTGTCGGCCTTGCGGGTGGTTTCGAGGACTTCGGGGCCCTTGATGAGGATGCCGAGCTGGGCGCCGCGGCCGGTGCCGACCATGAGGGCGGTCGGGGTGGCCAGGCCGAGGGCGCAGGGGCAGGCGATGATCAGGACGGCGACGGCGGCGGTGAACGCGGCGGTCAGGCCGGCTCCGTTGCCGAGCCAGAAGCCGAGCGTGCCGAGCGCGAGGGCGATGACGACGGGCACGAAGACGGCGGAGATCTTGTCGGCCAGGCGCTGGGCGGCGGCCTTGCCGTTCTGGGCGTCTTCGACCAGCTTGGCCATGCGGGCGAGCTGGGTGTCGGCGCCGATGCGGGTGGCCCGGACGACCAGGCGGCCGCCGGCGTTGAGCGTGGCGCCGGTGACGCTGTCGCCGGGGGCGACCTCGACGGGTACGGACTCGCCGGTGAGCATGGCGGCGTCTACGGCGGAGGTGCCTTCGACGACGGTGCCGTCGGTGGCTATCTTCTCGCCCGGGCGGACCAGGAAGCGGTCCCCGACGGCCAGGTCGGCGGTCGGGACGGTCTCCTCGCGCCCGTTGTCGCGCAGTACGGTCACGCTCTTGGCGCCCAGTTCCAGCAGGGCCTTCAGGGCGGCGCCGGCCTTGCGCTTGGAGCGGGCCTCGAAGTAGCGGCCCGCGAGGATGAAGGCGGTGACGCCGGCGGCCGCCTCCAGGTAGATGTTTCCGGCGCCGTCGCTGCGCGAGATCGTCAGCTCGAAGGCGTGCGTCATGCCGGGCGTACCGGCCGTACCGAAGAACAGCGCCCACAGCGACCACAGGAACGCCGCCGAGGTGCCGACCGAGATCAGCGTGTCCATCGTCGCCGCGCCGTGCCGGGCGTTGGTCCACGCGGCGCGGTGGAAGGGCCAGGCGGCGTACGTGACGACCGGGGCGGTCAGCGTCAGCGACAGCCACTGCCAGAACTCGATCTGGAGGGCGGGGACCATCGCCATCGCTATGACCGGCACCGCGAGGACGGTCGCGGTGATCAGCCGCCGGCGCAGCGGGCGCAGCCCGTCGTCCGCCGCTGGAGCCTCCTCGTCGCCGGGCTCGGGGACCGCCCGTACCGGGGCCGGCTCCTTCGCCGTGTAGCCGGTGGCCTCCACCGTCGCGATCAGATCATGTACGGAGATGTCCTCGCCCCGGTAGGTGACCTTCGCCTTCTCCGTGGCGTAGTTGACGGTCGCCTCGACGCCGTCCATCCGGTTCAGCTTCTTCTCGATGCGTGCCGCGCACGAGGCGCAGGTCATGCCGCCGATGGCGAGTTCGACTTCGGCTCCGGCTGCGGCCGTCGTGGTGGACACATCTGCTCCTTGGGCTGGGCCGATGGGTATACCCCAGGGGGGTATCTGTTGGATTTATGTATACCCCCCCTCCCCCATCTTGTGCAAGCGGTGGACGCGTTGACCCGTTGACGTGTTGATGCGCGGGTGGGGCTCGGGCTCTAGGGTGGATATTGGACTAGACCTGTAGTCGCAGACTTGTAGTCGCCGTTTTTCCGAGGAATGGGGTCCCATGAACAACCGTGCAGTCCTGGAGGTGATCGCCCTCGACGCCGAGGACGCGGTCGCCGCCCAGTCCGGAGGTGCGGACCGGCTTGAGCTGGTCACCGACATGGCGGCGGACGGCCTGACCCCGTCCCGCGAAACCTTCGGACGGATCCGCGCGGCGGTGGACATCCCGCTGCGCGTGATGCTGCGGCTGGCGGACGGATTCCTCGCGGGGGACATCGACGCGTTGGTGCTGGCGGCGCGGGGGATGCTGGCGGAGGGGGCGGACGAGTTCGTGCTGGGCTTCCTCGATGAGTACGGGAATCCCGATCTCGTCGCGATCGAGCGGGTCGTGGCGGAGATCGAGGGGTGCCCGTGGACGTTCCACCGGGCGATCGACCGGGCGGCGGACCGCGATGAGTTGCGCAAGCGGCTCGCGGAGCTGCCCGGGCTGGACACGTACCTGACCGCTGGTGCGGCGGAGGGCGTTGACGCGGGGATGCCGGTGCTGCTTGCGGAGGCGGCGGCGGGGCGGCGAGGTACGCCGGGCTATCAGCCGCAGCTCCTGGTGGGCGGTGGCTTGCGCCTCGATCACCTTCCGGCTCTGCGGGCCGCGGGGATCGATGCGTTTCACATCGGGGGTGCGGCTCGGCCGGGTGGGTGGGCGGAGCCGGTGTCGGCGGACGCGGTGCGGGAGTGGCGGGCGGTGCTGGACGGGTAGGCGGTGCGGGTGCGGGTGCGGGCCGGGGCGGTGCGTTGCCGCTGCGCGGGGCTTTCCCCGACCCGCCCCTTCCCGCTGTGACACTTTGCGGCTCCGCCGCGTGAGGGGCTCCGCCCCAGACCCCGCTCCTCAAACGCCGGAGGGGCTGGATGGTGCGGCCGAATCAGCCCCTCCGGGGGCTGGGCGCTTCGCGCCTAGCCCAACGCCGGCGGCAGCGGCGCTGCGTGTACGACGGTCAGGCCCGACACCGCTCGCGTCAGCGCCACGTACAGACGACGCAACCCGGTCCGCTCATCCGGCTCGCCCGACACCACCGCCGCCGGCTCGTCCAGCACCACGTAGTCGTACTCCAGACCCTTCGCCAGCGACGCCGGCACCAGGGTCAGCCGGGACTCCGCCGTCGTCTCCTCTCCGGGGGAGAGATACGCGTGGCCCGCCGCCGTGAGTGCCGCAGCCAGTTCCGGGACGCGCGCGTCCGCCGCGATCAGGCCCGTCGAGCCCTCGTGACGCAGCGCCTCGGCGCACGCCGACACCACCGCCTCCGTCAAGGCGGTGGCCGCGTCCACCCGGCGTACCGCCAGTGCCCCCGCGCTCTCCCGTACGGATGAGACCGGCGCCAGCCCCGGCGAGATCGACGGCAACAACCGCGACGCGTACGCGATCACGTCGCGCGGCACGCGGAAACCCGCCGTCAGTTCCTCGACCGCCGCCTCCGGCTTGCCCAGGTGCCGCAGCGCCTCCGCCCAGCTCGCCGTCGCCCACGGCGTCGTCCCCTGCGCCAGGTCGCCCAGTACCGTCGCCGAGCCCGTCGTGCAGCGGCGCCCCACCGCCCGGTACTGCATCGGCGACAGGTCCTGCGCCTCGTCGAGTACGACGTGGCCGAGCGAGTGCGTACGGGCGATCAGATCCGCCGCCTCGTCCAGCAGCACCACATCCGCCGCCGACCACTTCGCGGACTTCACCGACCGCGCCGGCTTCGCCCACAGGATCCGCTTCTGCTCCTCCTCCGACAGCAGCCCCTCCGCGTGCTCCGCCAGGAAATCCGCGTCCGACAGCAGCCGCAGCACCAGCTTCGCCGGGTCCACCGCCGGCCAGACCGCCTTGACGGCCGCCTTCACCGCCGGGTTACGGGCCACCGCGTCCTGCACCCGGTCGTCGGGCGCCTCGCCCGCCTCCTCCATGCGCACCAGCACCGCGTGCGCGATGCGCTGCGGGAGCGCGTCGTGGGCGGCCCCGTAGCGGATGTCGCGGGCCAGCAACTCGCCGACGATCTCTTCGACTTCGTACGCCGGGATCCGCCAGCGGCGCGAGCCGCGCACCACCACGACGGGCTCGGCCGGGACGGTGACGTGCGAGCGCAGTGCGCGCCGCAGGACCTCCGCCATTCTCGCGTCGCCCTTGATCACGGCGGTGTCGGCCTCGTCCGTGCCGCGCACCGTACCGTGCACCGCGACCAGGTCGTCGACCGTCGCCTGCTTGACCTCCAGCTCGCCCAGCGCGGGCAGGACCTGCTCGATGTAGTGGAGGAAGGACTTGTTCGGGCCGATGACCAGCGTGCCGGTCCTGGCCAGCCGGTCGCGGTGTGCGTAGAGGAGGTACGCGACGCGGTGCAGGCCCACCGCCGTCTTTCCGGTTCCCGGGCCGCCCTGCACGCAGACGCTGCCGGACAGGCCCGACCGTACGATCTCGTCCTGCTCGGGCTGGATCGTCGCCACGATGTCCCGCATCGGGCCCACGCGCGGGCGCTCGATCTCCGCCTGGAGCAGCTTGCTGGTGTGCGGTGAGATTTCCGTCGGGTCGGAGAGGTGTTCGTCCTCGTACGCCGTGAGCTCGCCGCCCGTGTAGCCGAAGCGGCGCCGCAGGCCGACGTCCAGCGGGTCCTTCTTGGACGCGCGGTAGAAGGGCTGGGAGACGGGCGCGCGCCAGTCGATGACCATCGGGTCGCCGTCGGTGTCGTGGACGTGCCGCCGGCCGATGTAGAAGCGCTCACCCTCCGCGCCCTCGGCGCGGTCCGCGCCGACCACATGGAGGTAGTCGAGGCGTCCGAAGAAGAGCGGGGTGTGGGAGAGGTCGGCCAGCGACTTGATGCGTTCCTCGATCTGGGCCCCGAGGACGGCGGCGTTGACCCAGTTCGCGGTCACATCGCGGATGTCGAGGGCCTGTGCGTCCTCACGCATGGCGCGCAGCGCGGAGCGCGAGGCAGCGAGGTGGGCGCGCTCGCGGCCCAAGGGGTCGGGGTCAAGGGAATGGCTGGGGTCGGGCGCGGGCACGGTGTTGCCTCCGGAGGGGATCACGGCGTGGACCGGCCGGTTTCCGTCCGGGCGGCGGCGCTCCACGGAGGGAGGCGGGAAGACGGGGGAGTGTAGTCGGGGGATCGGATTCGGGCGAATGGTTTTTTGGAAACCCGTAGGTGGACTGAGGGTTGGGGTCACTCCCCGGGAGGAGGCGGGCGGCGGGGAGTTCAGCCCGCAGGCCGTTGTGCATGAAATGCCCGAAATTCATCATGGGCATATGACTTCAGCCACCTTCATGTCAGGTCCGTCAGCCCGCCGTAACCGCCCCGCAGGTGGTGCCACCGCGATAGGCGCCGCCCACCCCAGCCACCGGATCGGCGAAGCTCTGCGGGCCGTCAAGGTCTTCGTCGGCGCCGCGTTCAGGGTCGCCGTGCTCGGTGAGTACGCGCAGGAGGCGGGCGTATCACGCCACCGCCACTGAGCGTTCACGCGTGGCTCGGCAGGTCCACCCGCTGATCCACTAGGGTCGCGGCCGTGGATACCCGGAGTGTGACCCCTCGTACGCCGGCCGTTCCGGCCCCCCGGACGCAGGCCGAGACCGCGCCCGCCAAAACTCTTCGCATCGGAGCGCGCCGCGTCGGGATCGTGCCGATCGTGCCCGCCGGCATTCTGCTCGCCGTGTCGATGGCCGCGCTCGCCGGGCTCTGCGTACTCCTGAAGATCCAGATGGTCGACACCCTCGTCTACCGGGCGGAAGGCGAGGCCGTCGCGAACGGCACCGACCTGTACGGATTCACCGTCACCCAGTGGAAACTGCCCGCCACCTACCCGCCGTTCGCCGCGATCCTCTTCGTACCGACGACCTGGCTGCCCGTCGCCGCACTCAAGATCGCCTTCGGCCTCGGCAACGCCGCGCTCCTCGCGCTGCTCGTGCATCTCTCCTGCCGGTTCGCCCGGCTCCCGGCCAAGCCCGCGCTCATCCTGGCGGCCACCGCCGTCGGGCTGTGGCTGGAGCCGGTCTTCCAGACGATCCTTTTCGGACAGATCAACCTCGCCCTCGTCTGCCTCGTCCTGTGGGACCTGTCCCGCAAGGACGACGCCATCGGCAAGGGCTTCGCGCTCGGAATCGCGGCGGGCGTCAAGCTCACGCCCGCGATCTTCATCGTCTATCTGCTGATTACCGGCCGCGTGCGGGCCGGGCTCACCGCTCTCGCGTCACTGACCGGCACGGTGCTGCTCGGCGCGCTCGTGCTGCCGCACGCGAGCGTCGACTTCTGGACCCGCCGGCTCTTCGAGACCGGGCGGGTCGGCCGGGTGTGGATCGTCGACAACCAGTCGCTGCAGGGCATGTTCGCCCGCGTCCTGCACACCCCCGAGCCCGGCGCGGTGTGGATGGTGGCGGCGGTGCTTGCCGCGGTGGGCGGACTGTGGGCGGCGCGACGGGCTGCGGTAGGGGCGGGGGCGTGGGCCGGGCGCGAAACGTGGGGCGTACTGGCCACCGCCGGGACGGCGCTGCTGGTGTCGCCGATCAGCTGGTCCCACCACTGGGTGTGGTGCGTGCCGCTGATCGCGGTACTCGTCGCGGAGCGGCGGGTACGGATGGCTTGGGCGGTGGGGCTGCTCTTCATGGCGCGAAGCCTGTGGATCGTGCCGCACGACGGCCCCCAGGACCTGCACATCCCCTGGTGGCAGCAGCCCTTCGCCTCCCCCTACCCCCTGCTCACCCTCGCCCTGCTGGTGTACGCGGCCCGGCGGCCGAGCCCGGCTCCTGCGGCACTGGCGGCGGCAGTTCCGGCGTCGCGCACAGAGCGGGAGACAGCCCCGCGGACCCGACCCTCCGGGACCGGTACCAGCGACGACTGATCCCTTCCGAGGAGGGAGGAGCCTTCAGCTGCCGGCCAGCAGGATGTCCGTGTGCAGGGGCGGCAGGGGGTTATGCCGTGCCGTCCTCTGCCATCAGTTCGTCCGCGTCCACGATCCGGTACGCGTAACCCTGTTCGGCCAGGAACCGCTGGCGGTGGGCCGCGAAGTCCTGGTCGATCGTGTCGCGCGCGACCACCGAGTAGAAGTGCGCCTGGTGGCCGTCCGCCTTCGGGCGGAGCACCCGGCCGAGGCGCTGCGCCTCCTCCTGGCGGGAGCCGAACGTACCGGACACCTGGATGGCTACCGTCGCCTCGGGCAGGTCGATCGAGAAGTTCGCGACCTTTGAGACGACGAGGACGCTGATCTCGCCCTGGCGGAACGCCTCGAAGAGCTTCTCGCGCTGCGTGTTCGACGTCTCGCCCTTGATGACCGGGGCGTCCAGGTGCTCGCCCAGCTCGTCGAGCTGGTCGATGTACTGGCCGATGACGAGGATCTGCTGGCCCGCGAACTTCCGTACCAGCGCCTCCGTCACCCTCCGCTTGGTCGCGGTCGTCGCGCAGAAGCGGTACTTCTCCTCCGTCTCGGCCGTCGCGTAGGCCAGCCGCTCGGTCTCGGTGAGGTTGACCCGTACCTCGACACAGTCGGCGGGCGCGATGTAGCCCTGCGCCTCGATCTCCTTCCACGGCGCGTCGAAACGCTTCGGACCGATGAGGGAGAAGACGTCCGACTCGCGGCCGTCCTCGCGCACGAGCGTCGCCGTCAGGCCGAGGCGACGCCGCGCCTGGAGGTCGGCCGTGAACTTGAAGACGGGCGCGGGTAGCAGGTGCACCTCGTCGTACACGATCAGGCCCCAGTCCCGGGAGTCGAAGAGCTCCAGGTGCGGGTAGATGCCCTTCCGCTTCGTCGTCAGGACCTGGTACGTCGCGATGGTGACCGGGCGGATCTCCTTGCGCGTACCGCTGTACTCGCCGATCTCGTCCTCGGTCAGCGACGTGCGCTTCACCAGCTCGTGCTTCCACTGACGGGCCGAGACGGTGTTCGTGACGAGGATGAGGGTGGTGGCTTTGGCTTGGGCCATCGCGCCCGCGCCGACGAGTGTCTTTCCCGCGCCGCAGGGGAGGACCACGACGCCGGAGCCGCCGTGCCAGAAGCCCTCGACGGCCTGCTTCTGGTACGGGCGCAGCGCCCAGCCGTCCTCCGCGAGGTCGATCGCGTGGGCCTCACCGTCGACGTAACCCGCGAGGTCCTCGGCCGGCCAGCCCAGCTTGAGCAGCGTCTGCTTGATCTGGCCGCGCTCGGAGGGGTGGACGGCGACCGTGTCCGCGTCGAGCCGGGCGCCGACCAGCGGCTGGACCTTCTTCGAGCGCAGGATCTCCTCCAGCACCGGGCGGTCCGTGGAGGTGAGGACGAGACCGTGCACGGGGTGCTTGGAGAGGGTCAGGCGGCCGTAGCGGGCCATCGTCTCGGCGACGTCGACGAGGAGCGCGTGCGGGACCGGGTAGCGGGAGAACTCGACGAGCGCGTCGACGACCTGCTCGGCGTCATGTCCGGCGGCCCGCGCGTTCCACAGGCCGAGCGGCGTCACCCGGTACGTGTGGATGTGCTCGGGGGCCCGCTCCAGCTCGGCGAAGGGCGCTATGGCGCGACGGCAGGCGTCGGCGCGCTCGTGGTCGACTTCGAGGAGGAGCGTCTTGTCGCTCTGGACGATGAGGGGTCCGTTCACGCGTGTTTCGGCCCTTTCTGCGGCAGCTCGGCCCGTACGGCCAAACGTCCAGTGTGCCGCATCGCCTGCGGTACGGGTCGGGAGTCGGGGTAGGTGGGTGTCCATGACAGCTGAAGCGGATGAAACGGATGCCGTGGAACATCGCCGATCCTGGGGGCGGGCGGTGCTGCGGGCGCTCGCGGTCGCCCTGGCCTTTGTCGGGCTCGTACTTTTCTCGGCCGTACTGGCGCGGCTGACGCTCGCGCCCTCGCACGCCTCGGAGGCCCTGGTCACGACCAATCTGCGGCCGGGCGCATCGCTGCGGCAGTACGCCGAGGACTACACCTTCCTCGCCGCGTGCAAGCAGATCGGCGGCAATCTGCTGCTGGGCATGCCGTTCGGGCTGCTGCTGCCGGTGCTCGTGCCGCGCTCACTGCGGATGCTGCGTGTGGTGGCGCTCACGGTGGTGGTGATGGTGCTGGTGGAGCTGGCGCAGGGGGCGATTGTCGAGGGGCGGGCATTCGACGTCGACGACGTGATCCTCAACACGACGGGTGCGCTCATCGGCTACTTCCTCCTCGGCCGGCGGATCGGGCGGGGGGTGCACGCCAGGCGGGGGCCCCATAGGGAGGGGGATATGGCGCCTTCCGGCAAGTGATGGACTGGCGCCGGCGGCGCGGTCAGCTCTTCAAGGTCGGTGCGGTGCTTCTTTGGCGGGGTCGAACGGCACGTCGGGGCCGGTCAGCCCGTTGAGGCGGTCCTTGACGAACCGGCTGCGCCACTTCGCGGCGGTCTCGTAGGAGATGCCGAGGCGGTCGGCCACGGTGTGCGGGGACACGGGGAGGTCGTCGTCGCCGGGGCGCGTGGAGGCCAGCACGATCTGCGCGCGCAGGGCGATGTCTTTGGCGGTTCTGGTGTCCTGGTGGGCGGCCTGGCGCCGTCGGACCCAGCTTTCGAGCGTCCTGCGCTCTTCGTCGGTGACATTGAGCGGTTCGAGCTGCGGTTCGGGACGCTTCATGCGCCCCACGGTACGGGGGTTTTCTGCGGGCAGGCCCCCGGACCCCGACCGCCCTCCGGGCGGTGTCCTCAATCGCCGGACGGGCTTGATTTTGCCGCGGCTTGATCATGCGACGCGCGGCCCGGGCGGTCACGTGCGTGCGGCCACACCCACCGTCCGGATCCGGCGTGCCCGGCAAATCCAGCCCGTCCGGCGTTTGAGGACCGGGGTCCGGGGCGGAGCCCCGTATGCGGCGGGCCGCCGAGTGGCTAAGGGCTGTCCGCCAGTTCTGCCACCCCGGTGATGCGGTGCAGTGGGTACGTGCGGACCTCGTCCGCCGTGTGGTCGTACGCCGTGACGAAGCCGCCCTCCACCCGCACCGGCGCGATCACGCGCTGGCTCGCCGCCCCGTCCGCGTTGACGTAGCCGATCCAGACGGCCGAGCCGGTGAGGGCCGCGGCCTGGACCGTGGCCAGGGTCTCGGCGGACGTGGTGCGCGGCAGCTCGCCCGGCGTGGTGCCCGGAGCAGCCGCCGCCGGGGCCTCCTTGCGTACCGCCGTGGACGCCATGTCGCCGGCCCGGATCGCCCGCAGCGCGGCCCCCAGCAGCGTGTCGTCCGGCGTCGGCGGGCCCTCCGGCACCGGGGCGGGCGCGGTGCGCGGGGGTGTGCGGTAGGCGTGGGCCCTGGTGATCAGTACGTCGCCGGCCGCCGACTCCGCCGCCGGCGCGAAGCCCATCCCCCGCAGGCCTTCGAGCAGCGTCGCGGGGTCGCTCTGCGCGGCCAGCACCGTGGGGGCGAGGCGTCGCAGCCCCAGCGGCTGCGACCGCTTGTCGGCGAGGATCTCGCCGAGCATCGCGTCGTCGTCGCACCGTACGTACGCGGAAGCGGCGCCGACCCTGAGGTGCCCGTGCTTCCTCGCCACGTCGTCGATGAGGTAGCTGAGCGGCTGCGGCACGGGCGTACGGCTGTGCTCGGCCAGGAAGGCGTGCAGGTCGGACGCCGCCCGCCCCGCGTCCAGCGCGCGCCGCACCGACGCCGGCGTGAAGCGGTACACGGTTGCCCCGCCCTTCGACTCCACATCCGCGAGTACGTCGAGCGTGTCGGCCAGCGGCCGTCGCAGCGGCCCCGGCGCGACGGCCGTGAGGTCGGCCTGCAGGAGTACGTGGTCGAGGGGCTCCGGGATGAGGGGAGCGAGAAGCGCGGCGGCCTCCGACCCGGCGTCGGCCGAAGGCTCCGGCAGCGCCCGGCCGTGGGAGGACAGCGCCCCGCGCCCCGTCATGCCCAGGAGTTCCGCCTCGGTGAGGGTCCACAGGGCGATACGGGACCGCAGGTCGCCCAGGGGTGTGGCGGCGCCCCCGCTCTCGCCGGACGCCCCCGACCCCCGCAGCGGCCGCTCCCATCGCAGCCGCGCCAGCAGTTGCTCCGGCGACGGCGCGGCGCCTTCCGGGAGTTCGGCCAGGAGGGCGAGGACCCTGCGGCGTACCTCCGGGGCCGCCGAGCGGTCCAGGTCCGGGCCGAGCGCCGCCAGGACGCGGCCCTTCGCGTCCTGGCCGCCGACCAGGCCGGCCGTGCGGGTGGCGCGCAGCCAGGCGGTGGCGAGGCGGGTCCACTGGTCCTGCGGCGGGAGGTCGAGCCATTCGTCGTACGCGGGCGTGGCGGCGTACCGCTCCGAAGCCTCGCCGTCGGAGGCCAGCAGCCCTGCCGCGTAGGCGAGTTCGACCCAGAAGGCAGCCGTGTGCTCGGGGACGTCGAGCGCGGCGGCCGTCCGCTTCAGATCGCGCACGCTCAGACCGCCGGAGCGCAGGACGGCCGGGCCGCCCTCGTTCCAGTCCTTGAGCAGCTCCTCGATGGTCGCCAGCGCCGTGTACGCCTGGCCGGCCGCCGTACCGTCCACAACCTGTGGACGGTATTCGTGCGCCGGTACGACGGCGGGCGGCACCGGCTCCACCGCCCGGTGCGCGCGTCCGCCGCGCAGATGCAACGCCGCCTCGCGCGGCAGCACGACCGTACGCAGACTCGTCGGCAGGAGAAGCCCGCGGTCGCGCAGCCACCGCACGGGCGGCGCCGGGTCCGGGGTCACCTCGCCGTACGGCGGACCCCACACCAGCCGCTCCAGCACCATCAGGGCCTCGGGCGGCGCGGTGTCGAGCAGTTCGGACATGCGGGTGCGGTCGTTGAAGAGCGCGGCGAGGGCCGTCACCGCCGACACCGGGTCGTGGGTCGGCGGCAGCCCGGCCGCAGCGAGGGTTTCCTGCCAGCGACCCGGCGACATCCCGGCGGTCGCCTCCGCGACGGTCGGGCCGAGGCCGGTGGGGGACGGGTGCGCGGGGGAGGGGGCGAGCAACTCGCGGGCGGTACGCACCAGGCGCAGCCGGTCGTCGGCGCCCCACAGCAGGGCCTGGTCCCGCAGGGTGGCGACGGCCGTCGGCAGCGCCGCCTCGATCGCCGGGTCGCCGTCGTCGCCGGTCATCAGCGCGCGCAGCGCCTCGTACGGAGCCGGATCGGGTGCCACCGCCAGCGCTTCGGCGGTCTGGAGCGTGAACCGGTCGAGCCGTTCCAGTGCGCGCACGACCGAAGCGCGCGTCGCCGCGCGGGTCGCGAGCTGCGACAAGTCGTTCGGCACGGGCGAGAGCAAGTCGGGCCGGGCACGCAGCAGCGCGGCCAGGGACGCGTCGCCGCGGGTGCGCAGGGCTTCCGCGAGCGTGCGTGGTGGCGTTGCGCCTGATCCTTCGGACACGTGCGCCTCCTGGTTGCGCTCGCCGGTCCCCATCCGCCCCACGGTAGCCGGTGTGGCGCTACCGTCGGTGCAGGCAGTTGGAGGTTGGAGGGTGAGGGGAAGGGGACGGGACCGGCCGTGGGGATCGAGAGCGATCAGCTCGTCTACGACTATCTGAGCCGGGTCGGCGACCTGGCTCAGCAGCACAAGCTGCCCTCGGCGACGCGGATGCGGCTGGTGGCCGGGCTGCGCGACGAGATCGACCGGCAGCGCTCCAAATTCGGTACGCCCGACTCCCCCGCTGCGGTACGCCGCATCCTGGGCCGGATCGGATCGCCGGCCGAGCTGGTGGCGGGGGTGGCTTCGGGCGGGGCGTTGCCCGAGCGGCCCGGGCCCGCGGCGGAGAAGGTCGTACTGCCGGGGCAGCGCGACACGTCGAAGGGGCGCGGCGGGCGCGGCCTGCGGATCCCGCGGCCCCGTGACCGTGACAGCGACCACCTGGAGCAGTCTGTCGGCCCTTCTCCGCCGCACCTCGCCGGATCGCACGAACTCGGGCCGCAGGGCAGCGAACCCGACTGGTGGCGCGTCGAACCCGGTCCGTTCGGGCTGGGCGTCTCCGTGCCGGGATTCACCGGTGGCGTGGAGATTCCCGAAATACTCAAGCCACCGCCGTCTGCGGCGGAGGAGGACGGCGAAGAGGCCGACGCCGGAGAAGAAGATGATCTGGTCGTCGAGGCGGAAGTACCCCCGCGACGCCGCCTGCTGCGCCTGCGACGTCGTACCGCCGCGCAGCCGGAAGCGGTACGCCCGCCGGCCAATCTTCTGCTCCTGCTCGCCGCCGCGCTGCTGGTCGTGGGCGCCGTCATCGGCAACTTGATTGCGCTGGGCGGCGGTTGGCTCCTCGCGTACGCATCGCAGCGCATCAGCCGCGCCCAGGCGAAGTGGGCGGTGCTCGGGCTGCCCGGCCTCGTTGCCGTGGGTGGCTTGGTGTGGCTGTGGGGCCGGACCGAGGGCCGGTGGGGCGAGCCGATCGCGCAGGGCGCGATGGGTGAGGCGATCTCGGGCGTGTGGCCCGTGGTCCTGCGGACGGCGGCCGTCGCCTCCGCGCTCTACCTGGTGTGGCGGGCGCGGAGGCGGTAGGAGCTTCTTACTTCGTGGTGAGGTGGCTCTGCATCTCGTCGAGGATTTTGCCGGCGGCTGTGTAGCCGATGCCCTGGATCCACAGCTCGTCCTCGACGCCGAAGACCTTGTCCGCCTTCGCGGCGGGCATGTTCTTCCACAGTCCGCTGTTCAGCGTCTGCGTCTGCTTGGCCTTCTTCGGGTCGCCGTACGTCGAGTGGAAGACGACGTCGGCGTCGTCGCCCGCGAGGTTGATCTTCTCGGGGCTCACGTCGTACGAGAAGCCGTCCTTCGCCTTGTCGGTGATGGCCGGGCGGCCCAGACCGACGTCGGCCAGGACGGTCGCGATGTAGTTCTGCTTGCCGTAGATGCGGATGTCCGCGCCTTCGATGAAGCGCACCACGTTCACGTTGGTCTTCGCGGCCTTGTCCTTGCCGCCGATCGCGTCGGTGACCTTCGCGGCGTGCTCGGTGTAGTCGGCGACTACCTGCTTTGCTTCGGCCTTTTTGCCGAGCGCGTCGGCGTGGACCTGGAAGTTCTCCCTCCAGGGGTAGCCGGTGTTCTCCGTCATCACGGTCGGCGCCAGCGCCTTGAGCTCGTCGTACAGGGCGCCGTGCCGCACCTTGCTCGTGAGGATCAGGTCGGGCTTGAGGGCGGCGACGGCCTCCAGGTTGGGGGTCATCATCTCGCCCACGTCCTTGATGCCCGCGACCTTGTCCTTGGGCAGGTAGCCCAGGAAGCCGGGCTCGGCGGTGGTGTGCGTCGCGCCGACCGGCTTCACGCCGAGCGTGATCGCTGAGTCGAGTTCGGCGGTGTCGAGGACTACTACGCGCTGGGGGTTGTTTTTGACCTTCACTTCGCCCACGGCGGTCTTCACCGTGTGGGTCTTGTCGCCGGCGGCCGCGTCGGAGGACGACGGCTTGCCCGCGTCGGAGGAGCCGCAGGCGGAGAGCGCGAGGGCGGCGGTCACGGCGAGGGAGGCGGCGGCGAGGCGGCGGCGGCTGCTGCTGGACGGTTCGGTCATGAGGTGGGTGCCTTTCGGGGTGGCCGGGGGGTGACGGGCGGAGCTGTGGCTTCGGGGTCGGTCCCGCGCTGCGGCGTCTCCTCGGGTGCCGAACCATCGGGCACCGCGTCTTCTTCGGGGTGGTCGCGTTCGACACCCTGCGGGGAGCGCCCCAGCACGTCCCCTCCTGCCACCTCGGTCCGCGAAACGGGGCTCCACGGTGCGCCGGGGATGACGAGGGGGGAGCCGGTCACCGGGTCCGGGATCACGACCGAGGTGAGGCCGAAGACCTCGCGTACCAGGCCGGCGGTGACGATGTCGGTGGGGTGGCCCTCGGCGACGATGCGGCCCTCCTTCATCGCGACCAGGTGGTCGGCGTACCTGGCCGCCTGGTTGAGGTCGTGGAGGACGGCGACGACCGTGCGGTTTCGGTCGTGGTTGAGCTGGCGTACCAGGTCGAGTACCTCGACTTGGTGGGAGATGTCCAGGTACGTCGTCGGCTCGTCCAGGAGGAGGAGGTCCGTTTCCTGGGCCAGTGCCATCGCGATCCATACGCGCTGGCGTTGTCCGCCGGAGAGCGCGTCCACGGGGCGGTCGGCGAGTGCGGTGACGTCCGTGCGCGCCATGGCGTCCGTCACTGCGCGTTCGTCTTCGTCGGACCACTGCTGCCACCAGTGCTGGTGGGGTTGGCGGCCGCGCGCGACCAGGTCGGCGACGGTGATGGCCTCGGGTGCGACGGGGGTCTGGGGGAGCAGGCCGATGGCTTGTGCGATCTTCTTGGTCGGAGTCTTCGCGAGCTCGGCGCCGTCGAGGAGCACCGCGCCGCTCTTCGGTTTCAGCAGTCGGCCGAGCGCGCGGAGGGTGGTGGATTTGCCGCACGCGTTCGGGCCGACGATTACGGTCACTTGGCCGTCGGGTACGGCCAGGTCGAGCTCGTGCACGACCGTACGGTCTTCGTAGGCGAGCGTCAGCTCGCGAGCGGTGAGCCTGCTCACGCCTTGCCTCCAGTGCGGCCTTTGATGATCAGCCAGATCAGGTACGGGGCGCCGACGGCTGCTGTCAGCACGCCCACCGGCAGTTCGGTGGGCGAGAGGAGCCGCCGGGCCAGCAGGTCCGCCAGTACGACGATCAGTGCGCCCATGAGCGCCGAGCACAGGAGCGGGATCTGCGCGGTGCGGGTCATGCGGCGGGCGATTTGCGGTGCGAGCAGGGCTACGAAGTCGACGGGGCCGGCGGTTCCGGTGGCCACGGAGGCGAGCACTACGCCGGTGAGGACCAGGCCGAGGCGTACCCGCCCCAGCCGTACGCCGAGCGCCGTCGCGGTGTCGTCGTCCATCGATACCGTGCGCTGGGCGCGGGCGGCCCAGAGGATGGCGGGCAGCAGTGCGAGGAGTGCCCAGGCCAAGGGGGCCGCTTCGTCCCAGCCGCGGCCGTTCAGGGAGCCGGTCATCCAGATCTGCGCCTGCTGGGCGACGAGGTAGTCGCCCTTGGTCAGGAAGAGGTGCGTGATGGAGCGCAGTGCGATCGCGAAGCCGATGCCGATCAGCACGAAACGGGTGGCGTGCAGGCCGCCGCGCCATGCGAAGGCGTAGACGAGGGCTGCGGCGAGGATGCCGCCGAGGACGGAGAGGTACGGGAGTACGGCGTACGACGTGATCCCGAACGTCATCGCGCCTACTGTGAGCGCGCTCGCGCCCTGGCTGATGCCGATGATGTCGGGGCTGGCGAGGGGATTGCGCGCGACGGTCTGGATCAGAGCCCCGGCCACGCCGAACGCGGCGCCGACCAGCAGGCCGACGGTCATGCGGGGCAGGCGCAGTGTGCCGACTACCAGTTCGTTCGCCGACGGCTGTCCGAAGAGCACCTTCAGCACCTCGGCGGGTGGGACGTAGCTCTCGCCGCTGCAGAGGTACGCGACGCAGGCGGCGGCCAGCGCGAGTGCGAGTCCCCCGGCTACGACGGCGGCCCGCCGGTGCAGCAGGAACCGCCCCTGCCCGACGCGGACGAGTGCGTACCCGGCGGGCCGCACGCCGACAACGGCGTTGCTCGTCACGCCGGCACCGCCTTTCGTCGTACGAGGGCGACCAGGAACGGCACGCCGATCAGCGCTGTCATCACGCCCGCCGGGACTTCGCTCGGCGGGAAGACGACGCGCCCGACGACGTCGGACACCAGGAGCATCACGGGGCCGATCAGCGCCGCCATCGGCAGCACCCACCGGTGGTCGCTGCCCACGACCGCCCGCGCGATGTGCGGGACCGCGAGCCCCACGAAGGCGATCGGGCCGGCCGCCGCGACGCCCGCGCCGGTCAGGATCGTCGCGCCGATGCCGCCGACGATCCGTACGGCTCCGACGTTCTGCCCGAGGCCCTTGGCGACGTCCTCGCCGAGCGCGAGTGCGTCCAGCCCGCGCGCCACGGCGAGTACGAGAACGACTCCCAGCAGGAGGAACGGCCAGATCTGGCCGACGACCTGCGCGTCACGCCCGGCCACGGACCCGACCTGCCAGAAGCGGAACTCGTCGAGCGCGGCTGCTCGGGTGGTCAGGACCGCCATCGTGACGGAGGCGAGAAGCGCGTTGATCGCGGCTCCGCCCAGCGCGAGTTTCACCGGCGTCGCGCCGCCGCGGCCGCTCGCCGCGATGGCGTACACCGCGACCGAGGCGAGCGCCGCGCCCACGAAGGCGAACCACACGTATCCCGAGAGCGAATGGATACCGGCGAAGGCGATCGCCAGGACCACGCCGACCGACGCCCCTTGGCTGATTCCGAGGATCCCGGGATCGGCGATCGGGTTACGGGTGATGCCCTGGAGGGCCGTCCCGGCGAGTGCGAGCGCGACGCCGACCATCAGGCCGATGAGCGTGCGCGGCACCCGCATGGTGCGTACGACTTCGGCCGCGTCGCTGTGGTTGTTGTGCAGCAGTACGTCGAAGACCTCGGACGGCGCGATGGAACGCGCCCCGACGGCGAGGCTGAGGAGGACGGACAGCAGGAGGGCGGCGACGGCGACGGCCGTCCAGCCGATGCGGCGGGTCACCAGCGCGCGTCTGGAGTGGCTGGTGGCGGCTCGCATCTGACCCATTCCGCGTCCGGAGGTTGGTAAGGCTTGGCTAAGTGTACGGGTGGGCTTCCATGCTCCCGCAGGCACAATGGCCTTCATGCCTACGCTCCCGCTGACGGTCGGCTTCGACCTCGACATGACGCTCATCGACTCCCGGCCCGGCATCAAGGCCGCCTACGAGGCGCTCGCCGCCGAGACCGGTGCGTACATCGACGCCGACCTGGCGATAACCCGGCTCGGGCCGCCGCTGGAACAGGAACTGGCGCACTGGTTCCCGGAGGGGCGTATCCAGGAAATGGGCGACCGCTACCGCGAGATCTATCCGACGTACGCGATCACGCCAACTCCCGCGCTGCCCGGCGCCCGCGAGGCGGTGGCCGCGGTACGGGCTGCGGGCGGCCGCGCCATCGTCGTCACGGCCAAGCACGAGCCGAACGCCAAGCTCCACCTCGCGCACCTCGGCATCGAGCCGGACGCGGTCATCGGCTGGCTGTGGGCGGAGGCCAAGGCGGAAGCGCTGCGCGAGTACGGCGCCTCGGTGTACGTCGGCGATCACGTGGGCGACGTGCGTGGCGCGCGGGCGGCGGAGGCCTTGTCCGTCGCCGTGCCGACGGGGCCGTGCAATGGGGCTGAGCTGCGGAAAGCCGGTGCGGACGTGGTCCTGGCGGACCTCACGGCCTTCCCCGCCTGGCTGGGTGCCTACTGCGCGGAACGTGCCTGACGGCGCTGCGCGGCGATCGACCTGAGCACTCCGGCGGCGGCGATCACGAAGCCGGCGCCCATGAGCATGCAGACGGCGTACGCGATCGGGGGGAAGGGCTCCGTGCCGAGGAAGAGCGGGGCCACAGTGACCAGTGTGGCCAGTGCGCCGACGAAGAAGACGATCGCGCCGGTACGTACCAGCCGGTCACCGGCGCCGGCCTCGGCCGATTGGGTTTCAGTCATCACCCGCTCAGGGTAGTTCCCTGCCCGGAGGAACCGCCCGGCGACGTCTTGTCACCAGCCCCTGGACCATTAGCCTTGGTGGTGGCGGGTCCTACGACCCGCTGTAGTGCTATCCAGAGCCGTTTTCACCGACAAGTACGAGGACGAGGACAGACGTGCCTACCGGCAAGGTCAAGTGGTTCAACAGTGAGAAGGGCTTCGGCTTTCTCTCCCGCGACGACGGCGGCGACGTCTTCGTTCACTCGTCGGTGCTCCCTGCCGGAGTCGACGCCCTGAAGCCCGGCCAACGTGTCGAATTCGGCGTTGTGGCGGGTCAGCGCGGCGACCAGGCGCTTTCGGTGACCGTCCTCGACCCGACCCCGTCCGTCGCTGCCGCGCAGCGCCGCAAGCCCGACGAACTTGCGTCGATCGTCCAGGACCTGACGACACTTCTGGAAAACATCACCCCGGCACTGGAACGCGGCCGCTATCCCGACAAGGCGGCAGGCGCGAAGATCGCCGGCCTGTTGCGAGCGGTGGCCGACCAGCTGGACGTGTAGCCCCGCTTTTTCGTCCTCGATCGCCGGACGGGCAGCAAATCCAGCCCGTCCGGCGTTTTGGGACCGGGGTCAGGGGCGGAGCCCCAGCCGCTACCCGAACGCCAGCGCGTCGTGCGGCAGGGGCGGGACCAGCCCCTCCGCCGCCGCACGCGTCAGCAGCCCCCGTACAGCCGCGTATCCATCGGCACCCAGATCCGCCGTGAAGTCGTTCACGTACAGCCCGATGTGCTGATCAGCCACCGCCGGATCCATCTCCTGCGCGTGCTCCAGCACATACGGCCGCGACACCAGCGGATCGTCCCAGGCCATCCGCACCGACTCCCGCGCCGCCTCCGCCAGCCCCCGCAGCCGCTCCGCGCCCAGCGAGCGCTTGGCGATGATCGCGCCCAGCGGGATCGGGAGGCCTGTCGTGTCCTCCCAGTGGCGGCCCATGTCGGCCAGCGAATGCAGCCCGTAGTCCGGGTAGGTGAAGCGCGCCTCGTGGATGACGAGCCCCGCGTCGACCTTGCCGTCGCGCACCGCCGGCATGATCTCGTGGAACGGCATGACGACGACCTCGCCGACCCCGCCCGGCACGACATCCGCCGCCCACAGCCGGAACAGCAGATACGCCGTCGAGCGCTCGCTCGGCACGGCGACCCGCTTCCCGGTGAGGTCGACCCCGGCCTCCCGCGTCAGGACCAGCGGCCCGCAGCCCCGCCCGAGCGCCCCGCCGCACGGCAGCAGCGCGTACTCCTCCAGGACCCACGGCAGCACGGCGTACGACACCTTCAGTACGTCGAACTCCCCGCGCTCGGCCATCCCGTTGGTGATGTCGATGTCCGCGAAGGTCACATCGAGCGCGGGCGCCCCCGGCACGCGGCCGTGCGCCCAGGCGTCGAAGACGAAGGTGTCGTTGGGGCAGGGCGAGTAGGCGATCTTCAGCGGCGCGTCAGTGGTCATCGTCTTCATCCCAACCTTCGAGTACGGGCACGATCTTCCCGAACGCCCCGGTGAGCGCCGCCAGCGCCTCCCCGATGCGCCAGGCGGCCCGGTCGCGGGGCCCCACGGCGTTCGACACCGCACGGATCTCCAGCACCGGCACACCGTGCTGGGCGGCGGCCTCGGCGACCCCGAAGCCCTCCATCGCCTCGACGGCGGCGTACGCGTGCCGGGCGCGCAGCTCGGTGGTGCGGGCGGCGGAGCCGGTCACGGTGGAGACGGTCAGCACGGTGCCGGTGACCGCTCCGGTCGCGTCGGCCACGGCCCGTACGAGAGCGGCGGGCGGCAGGTGTTCCACGGCGCCGAAGCCGAGAGCGGTGACCGGGAGATAGCCGTCGGGGGTCTCCGCGCCCAGATCGGCGGCGACGATTGCGTCGGCGACCACGAGCGAGCCGAGCGGCGCCACGGGGTCGAACCCCCCGCCGATACCCGCCGAGATCACCAGCCCGTACGGGCGAGTCGCGGCCGCCAGCGCCAGCGCGGTGGCCGTCCCGGCGGCAGCGGCGGCGGGGCCGACCCCGGCGGCGACGACATCGACGTCCCGCACATCGGGCCCGAACGCGCGCGTGACCGCGTCCCGCTCTGCGGGAACCGCGGTCACGACCAGTACACGCATCGTCAGGAGGTCTTCTCCAGCTTGAAGTGCCAGATGCCGGTGAGCTTCTTGCCCTTCGTCTCGACGACGCTGACCTGCGCCTCGTCGGGGCTCGGCGCGCCCGGCTGCTGCTGTTGCTGCTGGGCGAAGAAGGCGCTGCCCGGGATGGTCCGGTACGTCTTCTTGAACGGCTCCTGCTCGGCCTGCTGGCCGTTGATGAAGAGCGTCCAGCCCCTGTCGGCGATCTCGGGGTCGACGCCGAAGCGGACCTTGTCGTCCATGGAGACCTCGACGGTCTTCTCGGCCTTCTTGTTCAGGCAGCCCTGGAGCAGGGATTCCTTGATCGGATCGCCGTCGTTGTAGCACGAGGCCTCGGTGTTCACCGAGTTCGTGCCGACCGTCACGGTCGCGAGCGGCGTCGGCTTGTCGCAGGCGGACAGGACGAGGAGTCCGGCCGACACGGCACCGATCACGGTGGCGGTGCGGCGGGCCTTACCAGAGAGGAGCGCAACGGTCATGGGGCGAAGGCTATCGCCCGCCCGGCCTCACGCGACGCGGGGGTGCGGCGTGCCGCGCCGGGCCGCACTCAGGAGGCCCCGTACGGACAGGGCCGCACCCGTCGCGAGGAGGCCGGCCGCGACCGCCATGCCGAGGGAGCCGTTCAGCGGCAGGGCGATGCCGATGGCGCCGCCCACCACCCAGGCCATCTGGAGCAGCGTCTCCGACCGTGCGAACGCCGACGTACGTACCTCTTCGGGCACGTCCCGCTGGATCAGGGCATCCAGGGACAGCTTGGCCAGTGCCTGGCACAGGCCCGCCGTCGCGCCCAGCACCGCCACCATGAGCCCGCCGAAGAACAGGGCCGCGCAGGCGGCCACGCCCAGCGTGAGCAGCAGCACCGTCGCGATGATCACCTCGGGGCCGCGGGCCTTGAGCCAGGCGCCGATGGCCGTACCGCAGGCGTTGCCCACGCCGGCCGAGACGCCGACGATCGCGAGCGAGACGGCCGCGCTCTGTCCGGAGAGCGGATGCTCGCGGATCAGGAACGCCAGGAAGAAGATCAGGAAGCCGGAGAGCATGCGGTGCGCCGCGTTGGCCTGGAGGCCGTGCAATACGGAGGGGCCGACGGTCCGCAGGCCGGGGCGGCGCGGCGCTTCCCCGTGTCCGTGCAGGAGCGCGTGTTCCAGCAGCATGGCCTTCCGCTCGCCCTTCGCGGAGTCCACCTTGTGCGGCATCGTGAAGGCCAGGACCGTACCGGCGATGAACAGCGCGCACGCCCCGTACAGGGGCCACGCCGGACCGATCTGCTGCAGGCCCACGCCGATCGGCGCGGCCGCGCCCGTCGCGAGCAACCCGGCAAGGGTCACCCGCGAGTTCGCTTTCACGAGCGAGAAGCGGGGCGGGAGGAGGCGCGGGACAACGGCGCTCCGTACTACGCCGTACGCCTTCGAAGACACCAATACGCCCAGTGCCGCCGGATAGAGCTCCAGACCGCCCGTCGCCACCACGCCCGACATCGCGAGCGCGAGCAGCGCGCGGGCCAGCATCGCGCCGGCCATCGCTGCGCGGCGGCCGTGCGGGATCCGGTCCAGGAGCGGGCCGATCACGGGTGCGAGGAGGGTGAAGGGCGCCATGGTGACGGCGAGGTAGAGGGCGACGCGGCCCCGCGCCTCGTCCGTGGGGACGGAGAAGAAGACGGTGGAGGCGAGGGCGACCGTGACCATGACGTCGCCCGCGCCGTTGACGGCGTGCAGCTCGATCAGCTTGCCGAGGCCCGACTCGCCCGCGCCGTGCGCGTGCGTGGCACGGCGGATTCCCTTCGCCGTACCGGTGAAGGGCAGGTGGAGGGCGCGGCCGATCGCCCGGCCCTTCCTGCTCAGTGGACCGGATCCGTCGGACGACTTTGCGGCAGCCACTCCGCCATAGTGCCCCAAGCCTCCCCGGGTCGAACGGGAAACGTGGCGGACGGCGCAGGTGAACCACCACTCCGGGCATTCCGGACTCTCTCCGGCTCTCTCGCGGGCCTTCCCGTCTTAAAGACGGGCGTGCAGGTGGGCCGGGGGCGGCGGAGGGGGTAGCGTGCGTAGCGCGCCACCGGCGGTTGTCCTCGGCCGCGCGCCTCTCCGTCATCCCGCAGAATGGGTGGTGGAAAGTGCGCCCGAGACCGAGACGAGTCGGGCGAGGCGCGGACGTCGACGCGGCCCTTCGGTCCGCTCCGCCCGCAGCTCGCACCTCGTATCTCGTACCTCGTACGGGCATCCGTTGGCGCACCCGTGAGACGGCGTAGGAGAGAAGCGAGACCTGTGAGTGCTGCGACGACGCGAAGCCGAACCCCTGACCGCCTGTGCGCCGAGGCGGTAGACCTTGCCCGCGGGGCGGCCGAGGAGGCCGCCTTCCCCGGGGTGGTCGGCGAGCATGTCTCCCTCTTCGCGGAGGGTGACCGGGTAGTCACCCACCTCTTCGAATGCAAGGAACCCGGCTACCGGGGCTGGCGCTGGGCGGTGACGGTCACCCGCGCGTCGCGGGCCAAGCTGGTCACCCTCAACGAGACGGTGCTGCTGCCCGGGCCGGAGTCGCTGCTGGCGCCCGAGTGGGTGCCGTGGAGTGAGCGACTGCGCCCGGGGGACATGGGTCCTGGCGACCTGCTCCCCACCGAGGCGGAGGACCTGCGCCTGGAGCCCGGCTACACCGGCGAGGACGCGCCGCCGCCGGACTCGGCTGTCTCGGAGGAGATGGCGGAGCTCGTCGAGGCGGAGGACGCCGAGGTCATGAACGGGCCGCCGGCGAGATTGCCGCTGGTTCCTTCGCGGGGTTCGATCGCGGCGGTGGCCGAAGAGCTGGGGATGCGGCGGGCGCGTGTCCTGTCGCGGTACGGGCTGCACATCGCGGCGGACCGCTGGGACGAGGCGTACGGCGCGAAGACCCCCATGGCGCAGGCCGCGCCCGCCACATGTGTCTCGTGTGCCTTCCTCGTGCCCCTGGCGGGGTCGCTGCGGCAGGCGTTCGGTGTCTGCGCGAACGAGTTCTCGCCGGCGGACGGGCGGGTCGTTTCGCTCGCCTACGGCTGTGGCGGGCATTCGGAGGCGGCGGTCATGCCGAAGCCCCTGCGGCCTCCGCCGCCGGTGCTGGACTCGATGGCCACGGACGCGTTTCCGCTCCGCCCGGACCCGGAGGGCGGCTCGGTCCCGGCCACCCCGGACCCGACGGAAGACCTGGGCCACTCCTAGGCCCCCGGGCACCATCCAGCCCCTCCGGCGATTGAGTAGCTGGGTCTGGGGCGGAGCCCCTCACGCGGCGGAGGCGCAGAGTGTCACAGCGGGACGGGGCGGGTGGGGAAAAGCCCAGCGCAGCGACCCGAACGGCAGGTGGCCGTCGCGCACGCATCGGCGCGGGATACTTGCGCCCCGTAGACGCGGGTAGGCGTTAGCCGAGCCGTACCTCAGGACGAGCGGAGACAAGCGTGAGCGTCAGGGCCACCGACGAGGCCGACCCCTTCGGGACCGCGCGGCTGCGGCGCGGCGTGCTCGACGCGTGGAGCGCGAGCCCCGCCCGCTTCCGCGAGGACGCCAACGCCGAGGAGGACCTCGCCCTCGGCGGCTACCGCGACCGCCTCGTCGTCGAGCTCGCCCAGAACGCCGCCGACGCCGCCGCCCGCGCCGGCGTGACCGGCCGGCTCCGCCTCACCCTGCACGCGGCGTCCGGGGACGCCCCCGCGATCCTCGCCGCCGCCAACACCGGCGCCCCCCTCGACGCCGCCGGCGTCGAATCGCTCAGCACGCTGCGCGCATCCGCCAAGCGGGAAGAAAAAGTCGGCGCCGTCGGCCGCTTCGGTGTCGGTTTCGCCGCCGTTCTCGCCGTCAGCGACGAGCCCGCCGTCCTCGGCCGCCACGGCGGAGTCCGCTGGTCCCTGGCCGAGGCCAGGGAACTGGCCGTGGACGCCGCCCAGACCGCCCCCGGCCTCGGCGAAGAGCTGCGCCGCCGCGACGGCCACGTGCCCCTGCTGCGGCTCCCGCTCCCGGCGGAAGGCTCCGCCCCCGCCGGCTACGACACCGTCGTGGTCCTGCCCCTGCGCGACGGCGGCGCCGTAGACCTCGCCCAGCACCTCCTCGACGCCATCGACGACGCGCTGCTGCTCACGCTCCCCGGTCTCGCCGAGATCGTCGTCGAGACCCCGGACGGCGCCACCCGTACGCTCACGCGGGCCGAGCAGGACGCGTACGTACACATCGACGACACAGTGGGCACCACCACCCGCACCACCCGCTGGCGCACCGTCACCCGCTCCGGTGTCCTGCAGCCCGCTCTCCTCGCGGACCGGCCCGTCGAGGAGCGCCTGCGCCCCCACTGGGCCGTCACCTGGGCCGTCCCGGTGGACGACGAGGGCGCGCCGCAGCGGCCCACCACCGCGCCCGTCGTGCACGCCCCGACGCCGACCGACGAACCGCTCGGTGTACCCGCCCTCCTCATCGCGTCGCTGCCGCTCGACACCACCCGCCGCCACCCCGCGCCCGGCCCGCTCACCGACTTCCTCGTGCAGCGCGCCGCCGACGCGTACGCAGAACTGCTCGGCGACTGGGAGCCGGTGTCCACCGGGACGGTGGACCTCGTGCCCGGGCCGCTCGGCAAGGGCGAGCTGGACGGCGCCCTGCGCGCCGCCGTCATCGAGCGGCTGCCCCGCGTCGCCTTCCTCGCGCCGGCCGCGCCGTCCGAGGAGCTCACCGCGCTGCGCCCGTTCGAGGCGGAGGTCGTCGAGGGCGCGGGCGCCGACACCGTCCGCGTCATGGCGGAGGTGCTGCCGACCCTGCTGCCCGCCGGTCTTGAACGCCGCGCCGAGCTGCGCACCCTCGGCGTCGGCCGGCTCCCGCTCGGCGACGCCATCGAGCGCCTCGCGGGCGTCGAGCGCGAGCCGTCCTGGTGGCGGCGGCTGTACGAGTCCCTGGCGGGCGTCGACCCCGACCGCCTGTCCGGGCTGCCGGTTCCGCTGGCAAGCGGCCGTACGGTCATCGGTCCCCGCCAGGTGCTCCTGCCCCTGTCCAGTGACGCGGACGCCGCCGCCCCCGAGCAGCTCGCCCGCCTCGGCCTCAAGGTCGCCCACCCCGACGCCACCCACCCCCTCCTCGAAAAGCTCGGCGCGCTCCCCGCCACCCCCCGCGCCGTCCTGACCACCCCTCAGGTCCGGGCCGCCGTCGCCGCCTCCATGGACGAGGGCGGCCAGATCTGGGACGAGGACGCCCCCGACGCCGAGGAGCTGGCGGAAACCGTCCTGGCCCTCGTACGGGACGCCGACCTGTCGCCCGGCGACGAGCCCTGGCTCGGCGCCCTCGCCCTCCCCGACGAGGACGGCGAGCTCTCGCCCGCCGGTGAACTCGTCCTGCCCGGCAGCCCGTTCGCCCAGATCATGCGCGAGGGCGAACTGGCCCTGTGCGAGGCCGAGCTGGCCGACCGCTGGGGCGAGCAGCCGCTCACCGCCTGCGGTGTGCTGGCCACGTTCGCGCTCGTACGCACAACGGACATTGTTCTTGACCCGGATGAATTCGAGCCGCGCGACGGCGATTACGCCGAGCCCGACGACGCCGGGCTGCTCGACGCCGTGGACGTGTGGTGCGAGGACATCCTCGACCAGCTGCCGGAGACCTCCGTGCCGCCGGTGGCCACCGAGATCGTCGCCGTACGGGACCTGGACCTGGTCGACGACGACAAGTGGCCGCAGGCCCTCGCGCTGCTCGCGCAGCCGCCGCTGCGGGACGCGCTGACCCAGCCCGTGCGCGTACTGCTGCCGGACGGCACGACGCAGTCCGTACGCCCGTACACCGCGTGGTGGCTGCGCGACCACCCCGTGCTCGACGGCCGCCGTCCGGCAGGTCTGCGTTCGGCGGGCGGCGACCCGCTCCTCGAAGGGCTCTACACCTCTGCGAACGCGACCGGATTCGACGACGAGCAGGTGCTGAGGGCGCTCGGCGTACGGACGTCCGTCGCGGCGCTGCTGGGCGAGCCCGGCGGCGCCGCCGAGCTCCTCGGCCGCCTCGCGGACCCGGACCGTACGGTCACCGCACCCCAACTCCACGCGCTCTACGGCGCGCTGGCCGACCTCGACCCAGAGCAGGTCACCCTCCCCGACGAGCTGCGCGCGGTCGTGGACGGCGAGGTGCGGGTGGTCGACGCGGCGGACGCGGTGGTCGCGGACGCCCCCGACCTGTTGCCGCTCACCTCGGGGCTGCCGCTGCTGCCGGTGGCCCCGTCCAGGGCCGCCGACCTGGCGGAGCTGCTCCAGGTACGCCGCCTCAGCGAGTCGGCGGAGGCCGAGGTGACGTCCGAGGGTGTGGAGCACGAGGTTCCGGAAGCGGTACGGGACCTGCTCGGTGCCGGCACCCCGGCGACGTATATCGAACATGAAGAGCTTCTCGCGGGCGGCGTCGAGCTGGACTGGCGCCGCACGCCCGACGGAGTCGTCCACGCGGCGACCCTGGAGGGTGTGGCAGCGGGTCTTGCCTGGTCGGCGGGCCAGTGGCCGCGCCGATTCGAGGTGGCGGCACTGATCGAAGACCCGTCGCGGACGGAAGAATTGGCGCGGGACCGCTGGTTCGACTGATTTTATTGTTTACGAACTCTCCGCAGGCTCCCTACACTTCGTTCGACACTCCAGATCCCGCCGGGGGGAAAACACGGCGGGGTCGCATTCATGTGGGGACGTACATACATGCGCATTCGTGCCACTGTGGCCGCCGTTTCGGGCGCCCTGGCTCTGTCCGCCTTCGCTGTCCCGGTCGCTCAGGCCGAGGACTCCCCGAAGCCGGGCAGCCTGTCGGCCTTCGGCGGACAGGCTCCTGCCGACGAGATCGTCGGCGACACCACGATCTCCAACGTCGTCATCAACGGCGGCAAGGACATCGTTCTCGGCACCACGGCAGCGAAGACCATCACGGTCTCGCTGACGGCGACCGACCCGTCCGGCATTGAGGACGCGTACATCGACCTCTGGCACGGCGCGTCGGTCGACGACTCTGACGGCTGGCTCGTCCCGAACGAGGACGTCGCCACCTGCACGGCGTCCAGCGCCACGACGTCGACGTGCAAGCTCACGATCACGGTCGACCCGCAGCTCGACCTGTACAAGAACTCCCTCGCGGGCACTTGGAAGGTCACGGCCGCCGCCCTGGGCAAGGACGGCGACATGATGTGGAAGGACGCGTACAAGACGCACCGCGTCCAGCGCTTCTCGAAGCTCACGGCCAACGCCTCCCCGGAGCCGGTCGTGAAGGGCAAGACCATCACGATCACGGGCAAGCTCTCCCGCGCCAACTGGGAGACGTCCACCTACGCGGGCTACTCCGCCCAGCCGGTGAAGCTCCAGTTCCGTAAGGCCGGCACCACCACGTACACCACCGTCAAGACGGTGAACACGAACAGCACCGGCAACCTGTCGACGACCGTCACAGCGGCGTCCGACGGTTACTGGCGCTACTCGTTCGCGGGTACGTCCACCACCCCCGCGGTCTCCGCGGCCGGTGACTACCTCGACGTGCGCTAAGCACTGATCACGCAGCACTGATCACGCAGCACTGATCATGCAGCACTGAAACAAGCGGCGGCCGCCCCGGAGCCAGCTCGGCTCAAGGCGGCCGCCGTCTCGTGCTCGATCGAGCATTCCAAGATTCCGCCGGGGGGAAAACACGGCGGGGTCGCATAAAAAATGGGGACTTTCATGCGCATTCGTACCACTGTGGCTGCCGTTTCCGGCGCCCTGGCTCTCTCCGCCTTCGCTGTCCCGGCCGCCCAGGCCGACTACGAGCCGAAGCCGGCCTCCGACCGGGCAGCGGCCTTCGCCTCTCAGGCACCGGCCGACGAGATCGACGGCGACACCCGCATCACGAAGGTGGTCGTCAACGGCGGCAAGGCTCTCTCGCTCGGCACCACTGCGACGAAGACCATCACCGCCGAGGTCACCGCGACCGACGCGGCCGGGATCCTCGAGATCCACTCGTTCCTGTGGAACGGCCCCGGCGACAAGCCCGAGGAAGACGCCATCGGCTTCTTCGGTCCGACCAGCCCGACCGGCACCTGCACCGAGGTCAACGCGACGACCTCGACGTGCAAGTACAGCATCGAGATCGACCCGGCGGCCATGGAGAACAAGATCGCCGGCACCTGGAAGCTGTGGGTCTCGGCCATCGGCAACGACGGTGACTCGCACACCAACGGCGTCGCCGGTACGACGAAGATCCTGCGCGCCTCGACGCTGACGGCCAACGCCTCCCCGGAGCCGGTCGTGAAGGGCAAGACCATCACGATCACGGGCAAGCTGGCCCGCGCCAACTGGGACACCGACGTCTACGCCGGCTACTCCGCCCAGCCGGCGAAGCTCCAGTTCCGCAAGGCGGGCACCACCACGTACAGCACCGTCAAGACGGTGAACACGAACAGCACCGGCAACCTGAAGACCACCGTCACCGCCGCCTCGGACGGCTACTGGCGCTGGACCTTCGCGGGTTCGTCGACGACCGCCCCGGTCACGGCCGCCGGCGACTACCTCGACGTGCGCTAAGCACCACCCGAGCGCACCCAGGCAGTAACCCGCGCTAAGCGGGAAAGCGGCGGCCGACCCAGCGCCACACCAGCTCCAGGGCGGCCGCCGCCACCGCCGCGATGCCCACCGCCAGCCACGGCATCGTCGTACCGACCAGCCGCAACGCGAAGAACTCCTGCAGCCACGGCACCACGAGTACGACGACGAAGCCGAGGCTCATCGCGGCCACCAGGCCGACGCGCCACCAGGTGTACGGGCGGGCGATGATCGCCAGCACCCAGATCGACACCAGGAAGAGCGTCAGCGTCGCGGTGCTCGTCTCGGCGGGCAGGGCGTCCGGGCCCCGGTAGTGGGTGCGGGCGATCAGGTACGTACAGAAGGTCGCGCTCGCGGCGATGATGCCGCCGGGGATCGAGTACCGCATCACCCTGCGTACGAAGTTCGGCTGGGCCCGCTCCTTGTTGGGCGCCAGCGCCAGGAAGAACGCCGGGACGCCGATCGTCAGCGTCGACAGCAGGGTCAAGTGCCGTGGCAGGAACGGGTACTCGACCTGCGAGCAGACCACCAGGATCGCCAGCAGCACCGAGTAGACCGTCTTCGTCAGGAAGAGGGTCGCGACCCGCGTGATGTTGCCGATGACCCGGCGCCCCTCGGCCACCACCGACGGCAGCGTCGCGAAGCTGTTGTTGAGCAGCACGATCTGCGCGACCGCCCGCGTCGCCTCCGACCCCGAGCCCATCGCGACCCCGATGTCGGCGTCCTTGAGCGCGAGTACGTCGTTGACGCCGTCGCCCGTCATCGCGACCGTGTGGCCCTTCGACTGCATCGCCCCGACCATGTCGCGCTTCTGCCGCGGGGTGACCCGGCCGAAGACCGCGTTCTCGTCCAGTGCCTGCGCCATCTCCGCGCGCTCGGCGGGCAGCGTACGGGCGTCGATGGTGTTCGCGGCGCCCGGCATGTCGAGCTTGGCCGCCACCGCGCCGACGGACACCGCGTTGTCGCCGGAGATGACCTTCGTGGCGACGTTCTGCTCGGCGAAGTACTGGAGGGTGTCGGCGGCCTCGGGGCGCAGCCGCTGGTCCAGGACGACCAGGGCGGTCGCGTGCGAGCCGTCCGTGACCTGCGGGTCGTCGAGTCCGCCCCGGTCCGGGGTGACGCGGGTGAGCAGCAGGACGCGCAGACCCTGCTTGTTGAGCAGGTCGATCTCGTCGAGGTACGGGTCGCCCTCGGGCAGCAGCACATCGGGCGCGCCGAGCAGCCACGAGCTGCTGCTGCCGTCGCCCTCGGTGAAGCTCGCCCCGCTGTACTTGCGGGCGGAGGAGAAGGGCAGCGCCTGCGTACAGCGCCAGGAGTCGGTGTGTGGGTAGGCGTTCTTGATCGCCTGGAGGCTGGCGTTCGGCCGCGGGTCGGACTCGCCGAGGGCGCCGAGCACGGTGTGTACGTACGCCTCGTCGGAGCCGGAGCCGGAGCCGGAGCTGTCCAGCGGTCGCACCTCGGTGACGTCCATGCCGCCCTCGGTGAGCGTGCCCGTCTTGTCGAGGCAGACCACGTCGACCCGCGCGAGGCCTTCGATCGCGGGCAGCTCCTGCACGAGGCACTGCTTGCGGCCGAGCCGGATCACACCGACCGCGAAGGCGACCGAGGTGAGCAAAACCAGGCCCTCGGGGATCATCGGGACAATGCCGCCGACCGTGCGCGCGACGGAGTTCCTGAGCTCGTTCTCCTTGACGACCAGCTGGCTGATGATCAGGCCGATCGACGTCGGGACCATCAGCCAGGTCACGAACTTGAGGATCTGGTTGATGCCGCTGCGCAGCTCGGAGTGGACGAGCGTGAACCGGGACGCCTCCTCGGCGAGCTGGGTCGCGTACGCCTCGCGGCCGACCTTGGTGGCGGTGAACGCGCCGCCGCCCGCGACGACGAAGCTGCCGGACATCACCTGCTCGCCGCGCTGCTTGAGCACCGGGTCGGCTTCACCGGTGAGGAGTGACTCGTCGACCTCCAGGCTGTCGGTCTCGACGACCTCGCCGTCGACGACGACCTTGTCGCCGGGCCCGAGCTCCACCAGGTCGCCGAGGACGATCTCGGAGGTCGACACCTCGGCGGACACACCGTCGCGGCGGACCTTGGGCCTGGCCTCGCCGATGACGGCGAGGCTGTCGAGCGTCTTCTTGGCGCGCAGCTCCTGGACGATGCCGATCGCGGTGTTGGCGACGATGACGAAGCCGAAGAGGCTGTCCTGGATCGGCGCGACGAAGAGCATGATCACCCACAGCACGCCGATGATCGCGTTGAAGCGGGTGAAGACGTTGGACCGGATGATCTCGACGGCGGAGCGCGAGCTGCGCACCGGTACGTCGTTGACCTCGCCCCGGGCGACCCGCTCGGCGACCTCGGCAGTGGTGAGCCCGGTGGGCCGGGGCCCCACGACGGTCCCGTCGGTATTGATCTCTGCCCGCTGCGTCATGAATTCGACGGTACGACCGGATGTGCTGATTGACCCGTCGAGTGGCGGAAGATCGGACCGGAGTATGACGGGGATGGGCCTGTGGTTGTACGGGCCGTTCCCCTCGGGGGGTTTACGCGTCCGGGTCCGGGGCGGGGGTTCCGGTGCCGTCGCCAGAGGTCGTCCGTGTCGTCCGGTCCGCCGCCTTCGAGGCCTCCGCACGCTTGATCGCCCGGTCGCGCCCGCGCACGTACCAAATGCCGATGAGCCCGAGTCCGGCGCCGGCCAGGCAGGTCCACACCCACCACGTCGCGTCCCGGTCGTCGAACCAGCCGTAGAAGGGGAGCTGCACCAGGAAGAGGACGAACCAGAGGATCGTGCCGCCGACGATGGTGGCGACGACGGGCCCCTCAAGGGGCTCGGGTGCCTCGTGCTTGGGGGTCCACTTCGCCATGGGGACAGTGTAGGCGGCACATACATGGGTGCGGTCGGGCCAGGCGCCCCATGGCTCTACGCGCGGAGATACCGATCTTCCCCTTATGTATTCATACTGAAACGGCTCTGGTGTGACCGCTTTTGTTCATCTGAACATCCAAGAATGTCCAAGGTCGACCACTTCCCTTCTCTCGCATGAGGTCACGCATGTCTCCCTCGGCCACGGCTACGGTCGACGCCCAGCAGCCGCCGTCTCCCTCGGAGTCGCAGAACGGTCTCGACCGCTTCTTCAAGATCTCCGAGCGGGGCTCCACCGTCGCCCGCGAAATCCGGGGCGGTCTCGCGACCTTCTTCGCGATGGCCTACATCATCGTGCTGAACCCGATCATCCTCGGCAGCGCGAAGGACATGTACGGGCACCAGCTCGACGGTGGCCAGCTGGTCACCGCCACCGTGCTGACCGCCGCGTTCTCCACGCTGCTGATGGGCGTCATCGGCAACGTGCCGATCGCCCTCGCCGCCGGCCTCGGCGTCAACACCGTCGTCGCGCTCCAGCTCGCGCCCCGCATGAGCTGGGCCGACGCGATGGGCATGGTCGTACTCGCCGGATTCGTGGTGATGCTGCTCGTCGCGACCGGCCTGCGGGAGCGCGTGATGAGCGCGGTGCCGATCAGCCTGCGCAAGGGCATCGCCATCGGCATCGGCCTCTTCATCATGCTGATCGGCCTGGTCGACTCGGGCTTCGTCTCCCGCATCCCGGACGCCGCGCACACCACCGTCCCGCTCCAGCTCGGCGCCGACGGTCACCTCAACGGCTGGCCGGTGCTGGTCTTCATCGTCGGTGTGCTGCTGACGCTCGCGCTGATCGTCCGCAAGGTGCCGGGCGCGATCCTCATCTCGATCGTCGTAATGACCGTCGTCGCCGTCGTCATCAACGCCGTCGCGGACGTCCAGTCCTGGGGTCTGACGACCCCGGAGTGGCCCGGCAACCCCGTAGCCTCGCCGGACTTCGGCCTGGTCGGCCAGGTGAGCCTGTTCGGCGGCTTCGAGAAGGTCGGTCTGCTGACCGGCGTCCTCTTCGTCTTCACCGTGCTGCTGTCCTGCTTCTTCGACGCGATGGGCACGATCCTCGGCGTCAGCGACGAGGCCAAGCTGCTGGACGAGAAGGGCAACCTGCCCGGCGTCAACAAGGTGCTGCTCATCGACGGCATCGCCGTCGCCGCCGGTGGCGCCACCTCCAGCTCCGCCACCACCTGCTTCGTGGAGTCCACCGCGGGTGTCGGCGAGGGCGCGCGCACGGGCCTGGCGAACGTCGTCACCGGCGGCCTCTTCGCCGTAGGACTGTTCCTGACGCCGCTGGTCACCATGGTGCCGTCGCAGGCCGCCACGCCGGCCCTGCTGGCGGTCGGCTTCCTGATCCTGTCGGGTTCGGTCAAGGACATCGACTGGAGCGACTACACGCTCGCGATCCCGGCGTTCCTGACGATGGTGATGATGCCGTTCACGTACTCGATCACGAACGGCATCGGCATCGGCTTCGTCGCCTTCTGCGTGCTGCGGCTGGCGGCCGGGCGCGGGCGCGAGGTGCCGGTGGCGATGTACGCGGTGTCGGCGGTCTTCGCCTTCTACTACCTGATGCCGGCGCTGCAACTCACGTAAGCGGCCTCACGCAATGCCGTAGAACTTCTCTGTTTCGTCGACCGCCGTCTGGAAGCGCTCGTCGAAGTCGTCGCGAATGAGCGTCCGGATCACATAGTCCTGGACGCTCATTCCGCGTTTGGCGGCATGGTCCCGGAGACGGTCGTGAAGCTCACCGTCTATTCGCAGGCTGAGCACTGTCGATCCCATGGGGGACAGCGTCGCGGCCCGGCCCCTGGCGGCGCGTCACTTTCCGGAGCGATCTCACTCGTACGGGTGAGGGGCCGTTTCGGCTGGTCTTTAGTGTGGGTAATGAGTTACGCTAAATACATGCCTGACCTGTCGCACGCCGGCAACGCTGCCGCTGTGAACTCCCTGCGCTCGGCCGTCATGCGGCTGGGCCGGCGCCTGAAGCATCAGCGCGTCGACGAATCGCTGAGCCCGACCGAGATGTCGGTGCTCGGCACTCTCGCCCGCTGCGGCTCGGCCACCCCCGGTGAGCTGGCCCGCAAGGAGCATGTGCAGCCGCCCTCGATGACCCGCATCGTGGCGCTGCTCGAAGCCAAGGGACTGGTCAGGCTGGAGCCGCATCCCGGCGACCGCCGGCAGAAGGTGGTCAGCCAGACCGAGACCGCCGAGGCGATGCTCGAAGAGAGCCGCCGCAAGCGGAACGCCTGGCTGGCCGGGCTCGCCGAAGGTCTGGACGAGGACGAATGGGCGAAGCTGCGCGCTGCCGCCCCCGTTCTGGAGAAGCTCGCACACCTCTGACCCCGCGCGCCGCCAAGGAGGCGAACCCACTTTGAGTACGGGATCCGGAGCAGACTCCGCCCCCGCACCGAACACCCACCACAACAAGAACAACAAGAACAACAAGAACAACAAGAACAACAAGAACAACAAGCACAGCAAGAACGGGGCGGGCATGTTCTCGTCCCTGAAGATCCGCAATTACCGGCTCTTCGCCACCGGCGCCGTCGTGTCCAACACGGGCACGTGGATGTCGCGCATCACCCAGGACTGGCTGGTCCTCGACCTCACCGGGTCGGCGGCGGCCGTCGGCATCACGACGGCCCTCCAGTTCCTGCCGATGCTGCTCTTCGGCCTGTACGGCGGTGTCATCGCCGACCGGTACCCCAAGCGAACCCTGCTGCTCTTCAGTCAGGCCGCCCTGGGCCTCTGCGGCGTAGCCCTCGCGGCGCTCACTCTCTCCGGCCACATCCAGGTCTGGCACGTCTACCTGATCGCCTTCCTGCTCGGCATGGTCACGGTCGTGGACAACCCGGCCCGCCAGTCCTTCGTGTCCGAGATGGTCGGCCCCGACCAGCTGCGCAACGCGGTCAGCCTCAACTCGGCGAACTTCCAGTCCGCCCGCCTGATCGGCCCCGCCGTCGCGGGTGTACTGATCACGACGATCGGCAGCGGATGGGCGTTCATGCTCAACGGCCTGTCCTTCCTCGCCCCGCTCGCCGGCCTGCTGCTGATGCGCCAGAGCGAGATGCACAAGGTCGAGAGAGTCCCGCGCGGCAAGGGCCAGCTGCGGGAGGGCCTGCGGTACGTCAAGGGCTGCCCCGAGCTGATGTGGCCGATAGTCCTCGTCGGCTTCGTCGGCACGTTCGGCTTCAACTTCCCCATCTGGCTGAGTGCCTTCGCCGACGGCGTCTTCCACGGCGGAGCCGGGCTGTACTCCGTCTTCAACATCCTGATGGCGGCCGGCTCGCTGGTCGGAGCCCTGCTCTCCGCCCGCCGCCGCTCGTCGCGGCTGCGGATGCTGGTCGCCGCGGCGATGGCCTTCGGCCTGCTCCAGATCGCGGCGTCGTTCTCGCCCGCGCTGTGGCTGTTCGCGATCCTGCTGGTGCCGATCGGCATGCTCGGCCTGACGGTCAACATCACCGCCAATACGAGCGTTCAGATGGCGACCGACCCGGCGATGCGGGGCCGCGTGATGAGCCTCTACATGATGGTCTTCGCCGGCGGTACGCCGGTGGGTGCGCCCCTCCTCGGCTGGGTCACCGACACCTACGGCGCACGCGTCGGCTTCGCGACAGGCGGCGCGATCTCGCTGCTGGCGGGCGTGGGCGTGGCGGTCGTACTGGCGCGCCTGGGGGGCCTGCGCCTGAAGCTGGACCTGCGCCGGGGCCACCAGCACGTGGCGTTCGTCGCGAAGGTCCCGGTCCAGCGGGAGGACGACAACGCCGTACGCGCGAAGGAGCTCGCGACGGTGGCGTAGGCGGGTCTGACGCCCTGACGACGCGGCCCCGGACACAGACAGTGTCCGGGGCCGCGTCGTCTGTGCGGGCAGCTATTGCTGGGCCCAGCGGTGCAGGTGCTCACTCAGGGCGCGAACCCCGGCGGCGCCTGGCCGGATGGACGCCAGGACCTTCCGCAGTTCGTCCGGCGGCGGCTGGAGGCGCAAGCCGTTGGCACGCATGAACGCGCGGGCCGCAGCAAAGGCGAAGGTCTTGTTGCTGCGCTCCAAGGGGGCGAGCAAGGCAAGCGTCTGCATGAGCGCAGCTGCCTTCAGCGGCACTGAGCCGTACACCTCATGGTCAAAGGCCTTGGCCTGGGTTCGGGCCGACCCTGCGATCAGTACGCCGAGGTCGTCCGCCTGAGGGTCGCCGGGGACTTGCTCCGCAGTCCACAACAGCTGGCTCAGGTCGAGGTGATGAGTCATGCGGCCTTGGTCTCTGTGTGGGGCGGAGCGTCGTCTGCGAGATCGGCTTCGGCGAGCACGTCGCCGTACAGCTCGAACGTCTCAAGCACCGCTTCTTTGTACCGCTCAGTGAACTCGTCCCGCTGGAGCGTGGTGACGACGTACTCCTGGACGGTCATGTCGCGCGCTGCGGCTCGCTCCTTGATCGACTCAAGAGCTTTGCTGTCTATGCGCACGCTGAGCATCCTGGTAGCCATGCGGCCATGTTTGCATGCTGTCTGCGCAGGTGAAAGTGGAAGAGCACCTTCGGGTGGCCAGCGACCGCAGTCGATCAGCGCGTGCCGGAAAATGGTCGTATGAGACTCTTCGCCGCCGTACTGCCACCCGCAAAGGCCCTCGACGAGCTAGGCCTCGCCGTCGACCGACTGCACACTCTCCCCGGTACGGACGGACTCCGCTGGACGGGCCGTGACGGCTGGCACTTCACGCTCGCCTTCCTCGGGGAGGTGGACGAAGAGCTCCTCCCCGTCGTCGAGGAACGCTTCGGCCGCGCCGCCGCCCGCCAGGCCCCCTTCCCCCTCCGCGTCCACGGCGGCGGCCACTTCGGCCGGCGCGCCCTGTGGGCCGGCGCGGCGGGCGGCATCGACGAGATGCGGCTGCTCGCCGACCGCGCGGACGCGGCGGCGCGGCGGGCCGGGGTGGCGATGGAGGAGCACCGGGCGTACAAGGCGCACCTGACGATCGCCCGCGGCCGCACCGGCTTCGACACCGACCTGCGGCCGTACGTCGAGGTGCTGGCCACGTTCGAGGGCGAGCCGTGGACGGTGGGTGAGCTTGCTCTCATGCGCAGCAACCCGCCGGTCGCCGGCGTGCCGGGCGCGCAGCCGCGGTACGAGGCGGTGCGGATCTGGCCGCTGGGGGGCTGACGCGGGGCGGCGGAGGAGTGGGCGCGGTGTCCGGTTACGCTCGATGCGTGGACCCGAAAAGCAGAAACCAGATCATGGCCGGTGTACTCGTGCTGTTGCTCGTCGTCGTCGCCGTGGCGGCCGCGATCGGCGGCTAGCCGCGCCGGCTGAGGCGCCACGGCGACACGAATACCTCTGCCTGATACCTCCGGCTGGTACCGCTGCCGGACTGCTACCAGGCGAACGCCTCAGGAGACGGTCCCGGCCCCGGGAAGATCTCGTCCAGCGACGCCAGCACCTCCTCCGTCAGCTCCAGCTCGACGGCGCGCAGCGCCGACTCCAGCTGCTCCGCCGTACGCGGCCCGACGATCGGCCCCGTGATCCCCGGCCGGGTGAGCAGCCAGGCCAGGGCCGCCTCGCCGGGCTCCAGACCGTGCTTGGCCAGCAGGTCCTCGTACGCCTGCACCTGCGCGCGCACGGTCGTGTTCGCGAGCGCGTCCGCCGACCGCCCGGACGCGGAGCGGGCCGCCCCGCCCTCGCGCTCCTTGCGCAGTACGCCGCCGAGCAGCCCGCCGTGCAGCGGCGACCACGGGACGACCCCGAGGCCGTACTCCTGCGCGGCCGGAATGACCTCCATCTCGGCGCGCCGCTCGGCCAGGTTGTACAGACACTGCTCGCTGACCAGGCCGTACGACCCGAGCCGCCGCGCGGTCTCGTTGGCGCGGGCGATGTGCCAGCCGGCGAAGTTCGACGAACCGGCGTAAAGGATCTTGCCCTGCTGGATCAGTACGTCGACGGCCTGCCAGATCTCCTCGAACGGCGTGTGCCGGTCGACGTGGTGGAACTGGTAGATGTCGATGTAGTCGGTCTTCAGCCGCTTCAGGCTGGCGTCGACGGACCGGCGGATGTTGAGGGCGGAGAGGCGGTCGTGGTTGGGCCAGGGCGGCGTGTCGTCCAGTGACATGTTGGCGTAGCACTTGGTGGCGAGGACGGTCTTGTCCCGCCGCTCGCCGCCCTTCGCGAACCAGGAGCCGATGATCTCCTCGGTACGCCCCTTGTTGGCGCCCCAACCGTAGGCATTGGCGGTGTCGAAGTAGTTGACGCCTGCCGCGAGGGCGGCGTCCATGATGGCGTGGCTGTCGGCCTCGCTGGTCTGGGGCCCGAAGTTCATCGTGCCGAGGACGAGGCGGCTGACCTTGAGTCCTGTGCGTCCGAGCTGCGTGTACTTCATGGGTGACAAGCCAACGCCTTCGAGCACGCTCGAAGCAAGGGCACCCAGAGGGCGTGTACGGGTCGTGTACGGGTCGTATACGGGTCGTATACTTGGTCGGCCTCCAGCACGAGTGACGGTGAGAAACTCCGCTCGGGGCGGCTCGAATTGGCCCCGTGGCGCCGTTCGGTGGGGTGGTGGGCGGTCTGCGACGGACTGCGGGCAGAGGGAGGTCTTCCTTCGTTCGCGGGGCACTCAGACGGCTGGCTGCAGCATCCGGACATGCCGTCTGACCTGGGATTTTGTGTCGCGCAGGCCTACGATTTCCCCATCGGGAAAGGGGAGCCGGATGGACCGGAACATACGCACTGTGGACGACGTACTGACCCTCCTGGACGGCCTGTTCGCGCGGGATGCAGACCGCTGGACGGCCGATGCGGCCGAGTGGTGGGACGGCTTCTACGCGGACCGCGACAAGCCGGTTCCGTTCTTCGTGGCGAAGCCGGACGAGAATTTGGTTACGTACGCCGAGCGGGGCCTGATCACCCCGGGCCGCGCACTGGACCTGGGCTGCGGGCCGGGCCGCAACGCGCTTCACCTGGCCTCGCTGGGCTGGGAGGTGGACGCGATCGACCTGTCCCCGGCGGCCATCGCCTGGGCCGAGGACCGCGCCCGCGAGGCGGAGGCCAAGGTCCGGTTCCGGTGCGCTGACGCCTTCGCGCTCACGGACGGCGACCTGGCCGAACTGGGCGGCCCGTACGACCTCATCTACGATTCCGGCTGTTTCCACCACCTGTCGCCGCACCGCCGCATCAGCTATCTGGCCTTTCTCGACCGGGCGCTGGCGCCGGGCGGGCATTTCGCCCTCACCTGCTTCGCGGCGGGCGAGGCGGGCAAGGTGGGCATGGGCTCCGAAGTCCCCGATGCGGAGTTGTACCGCCAGTCCCGGCTGCATGGCGGCCTCGCGTACACGGCGGAGTCGTTGCGGTGGATCTTCTCCGACGACGGTCTGACGGAAATCGAACTGCGCCGCATGCGCGACGAACCGGCGGAGTCGTCGGCCTTCGGCGAGCCCTTCCTCTGGACGGCGCTGTTTCGCCGGGAGGCCCAGAGCTCGTGACCCGCGATGCCCCGTACGGAAATCCGTCCGGGGCATCGCAGTTATGAGGGCAGGGAGTGTCAGCGTGCGGCGGGCGGGGCCAGTCGCTGCAGGTAGTAGACGCCGCTGCCGAAGGTCACGTAACCGCTGTTGACGTACAGCGAACCGTCCGCCGTGGTGGTCAGTGCCCTGACGCCGGTGATGGGTGAGTTCAGGCCGCCGACCTGCTCCCAGGCGGAACCGGTCCAGCGGACCAGCTTCGGGTCGGTGTTGCCGAGCCCGCCGAGCCCGGCGTAGAGCTGTCCGCCGTAGTTGGCGAAGGAGCTGACTTCGGCCCACTTGGTGACCGGAATGTCCCGACGGGTCCAGCTCTTCCCATCCCAGTGGGTGACGTACGCGCCCGTCTTGGCGCCCGTAACCTGCCCGTCGTTGGTTGTCCCGGACACCCAGACATCGTTCGGCCCGTTGTTGATGACGCCGCCGAGTTCCGTACCCACCTTCGGTATCGAAGGCACCGGCACCTCGGTCCACTTGGTGCCGTCGTAATGCAGGGCGAGCGCCTGGTAACGCTCGTTGGCCGGCTTGCCGGAGTCGCGGGAACCCACGGCCCAGATATCGTTCGCCGACTTTACGTCGAGAGCCTCAAGACTCCCTTCGACCTCGGGGAACTTGATGCTGTTCCAGTTCGTGCCGTTCCAGTGGGTCACCGTCGGGTACTTCTTCCCGGGCGCGTCGCTGCGCTGGGTGCTGCCGACGGCCCAGAGGCTGGTGCGGCTCACGGCCTTGGCGTCCCGTATCGCTAAGTTCTCGGCGTCGGGGCTCAGATTGGGCGACCACTTGGTGCCGTCGTAGTGGTTGACCGAGAAGGTGTACGTGCGGCCGATGGCCCACAGATCGTCAGGGGCCGTACCGGTCAATGTGTCGAGGCCGACCCCGGTGGGTCGCGCCAACTGCTTCCAGGTCTCCCCGGTCTCTCCGGCCTCCCCGGTCTTCTGCCACAGCTTGTGCGTGGGAGTCGTGCAGTCGCTGCAGTACTCCGTGGTCGTGGCAAAGGCGTTTTTCGTGTCGAAGGGGAGGAAGGCCGAGGTTGCCTTGGCAATGGGCTGCGAGAGGGTCTCCCAGGCGGGGGTCGCCGCGGCGTTCGCAGGCGAGGCCGCAAAGGCCATACCTACAGCGGCCGTGGACAACAGGAGCGATACTGTGCGCAGCTTGCGGGAAGTGTTCTTGAACATGGGTTATGTGCTCTCCGTTTGAAGGCGTGAATGCCAACCGGAAGGCTATGCAGAGGGTGTGGATTTCGGGATGTTGATCGCTGTACGGAAAACCGGTCGCCTCGACGTCTTGTACGGAGTATCAAGGCCTTGAAAACCGGACTGCGGAATTCCCGAAAACACCGCTGCCCCGCCAGATCCCGGCGGGGCAGCAGTGGTGAATCAGGATGTCGGGATCAGGTGTCGGATCAGCCGCAGGAGCCGCTGATCCAGCGGTGTGACTTGAGCATGTACGTTCCGGTCAGGTTGCCTCGCTGGCCTTGAGGCGTACAGCCCATGCGGGTGTTGTAGTTGCGCCACTGGTAGTAGGCGACACCGCTGGCTGAGCTGGTGCCCCGGTTCCACACCGACTTCACGTTCGTGGTCTGTGACCAGGAGCAACGGATGGAGCCTTGCGTCCAGTCCTCGTCGGCGACACTCCAGGAACACTTGGAACCGGTGCCGCTGGCCCCCGTGTAGAAGCAGACGTTCCCGCTGGCGCAGGCCCCCCACGCCTGCTCGTCGGCCGGCGCGGCGGATGCCACGGGGACGGCTACGGTGGCGAGGAGGGCGGCTGTGCCGAGGCCGGCGAGCGCCGTACGGATTTTGGGCATGATGTAGTACTTCCTCTCCCTCAAGGGACTTCCCCCGTCGCCCGGGTCAATGAGCGACGCGCCCACGCTAAGGAGGCGGGCGCGGGAGGCCAAGAGCGCCAATCGGCCACAATGCCCCTGCAATTAACGGACGTCGCGGTACGTCGCCACGAAGGCCGACCAGCAACACCGCCGGTCCGTAGGCGAGGCCACGGCGGGGCAGTCCTTTAGAGCCGGAATGGCGGGGGAACCCCTTCGCGGTTCCGGGCGTCTGATCACGAGAAGGCGATCACTGGGCGTACACGGGGGTAGGGCTATGGCGATCACACTGGCCGAGGAAATCATGCTGCTGTCCCTGGACGATGAGTCCGGGTCGGCGAAGCAGCGGCAAGCCGCTGGGTGGGCAGTGTCAGGAGGGATCCTGCTCGAACTGGTCCTGGCCGGACGGGTGTCCGTTGCAGACAAGCACCTCGAACTGACGGACACGACGCCGACCGGGGACCAACTGCTCGACAGCCGGACGGCACTGATCGAGGCCTGGCTGCGCGGCCGCAAGAAGCGACGGGTGACGGAGTGGCTCACGAAGGACCAAACCAAGGCCGTCGGTGCGGCTCTGGAGAGCCTGTGCAAGCGCGGAGTGGTCGTGGAGGAGAAGCACAAGGCACTCGGTGTGTTCCCGATACGCCGCTATCCCGAGGCCGATGGCGCCGTCGAGGCTGAGTTGCGGGAACGGCTCCGCGCCGTCGTGCTGGGCGGCGCCGAGCCCGCCACACGGACGGCGGGCCTGATCGCGCTGATCCACTCCGCCAAGCTGCACCGCCTGGCCTTTCCCGACAGCCCGCGCAAGCAGGTCACCACGCGGATGGCGGAGGTCGCCGCCGGGCAATGGGCGGCCGAGAGCGTCCGCGCCGCCATCCGCGACATGCAGGCGGCGATGGTCGCGGTCACCGTGGTCACGGCCGCCACGGCCGGGAGTTAGACCACGGACCAGATGGTCAGTTGAGTACGAGCCCGCGTAGAGATGAGCATCCGTGCCCATGCGGTGGCGGTGACCGCGCTGTGAGGATCGTGCGTACCCTCACGGAAGGAACCGACGGTGAACCCCCACACATACGCGACCCTGTACGGGCCATGGCAGCCGGCGCGGCAACTTCGCAAGGGGCGAACCGCCGTCCGCGTGCTGGCAGGCATCCTGTGGGCGGTGACCTTTGCGTCGCTGGCCTGGCTGATGTGTCTCGTGAGCCTGACGGCGGTGTGGGGCCTGGCCGCCGGGGCACCTGTCGGGAGCTTCCTTCTGCGATGTGCCCTGACCGTCACCGGCTCTGCTGCCGCACTTGCAGCTCTGTATTTCGCACCCGGCATCCGCCGCCTGGCTACGGCGAGCCGTCTGCTTCTCGTGGGCGCGGTGGCATGCCCGGTCCCCACAGGGCTCGCGATCTGGACATGGTTCCAGACCGGCTGACCCCGTCAGCTCCGCATGCTGATGAGCGCGCACGATTGTGGAATCCGCCGGGACTGCCCAGCATCAGCGCGGAGAAGACGCGCTCCCAGGTGACGAAAGCCGTTTCAACTGGGCTCGCTTGCGGATCAACCAACGAACCCGGACACGCAAGGCCACCGCCTTACGCCCGGCTGGGGCTGAACAAACCACTCGGCGCGCAGGCGTACCGCGCTCCCAAGCCCCACTCCTCGTACATCGCGTCCGCGAAAGCCGCCGCCAGTTTGTGTTCGCCCGTCGGGCCCGGGTGCGTTCCGTCGTACGTGTCCACATGGATGTCGTACGTCGCATGAGGCGCCGCCAGCAGCAGCGGGGACGTGCCGGGCACGTCCAGGTTCGCTACCGCCTTCGTCAGAAGCTCGTTGAAGCGGTCGCACTCCGCCGCGAACGGGGCGTCGGACTCCGCCCGGACGTTGGGAATCACCGGGTGGATCACCATCCGCACCCCCGGATTCGCCGCCCGCGCCTCCGCTATGAAGCGTTCCGCGTTGTCGGCGGTCTGGGCCGCGTCCGTGTAGAAGCCGAGGTCTATCAAGCCCAGCGAGACCAGCAGGACGTCCGCCTTCGTCGACGCGACCGTCTCCCCTATCAGCGGCGCCATGTGCAGCCAGCCCTCCCCCCACCCCGACAGGTGGCGGCGGGCGTGCGCCGGAAAGGCCGGGTCGGCGTACTCGTACGACAGCGGTGCGTTCGCGAAAGTGTCGTACAGCTCGGTGCGGGGGCCGACGATCTGGAAGGGGCCGCCGTACGACGTCACCAGGTGCTGCCACATGCGATAGCGCCACGTGAAGTCGCCGGCGCGCCCGATGGTCATGGAGTCGCCGACGAACAGGAAGCGCATTGCGCCATCATCCCGGATCACCGCCGTGGCCTGCGACGTGATGATGAACACTTGGGCCATGCGCCTGCTCCTGCTCTCGTACGTCGTCGCCCCCAGTGCCGCCGCTGCCCTTCTCCTCCTCGCGGCGGCCGGTACCGCCACCGCCACCGCCACCACCGCCTCCGCCGACGACGGCTTCACGATCAAGGACCCACGGATCGCCGAGTCCAGTGGCCTGGCCGCCAGTCGCATCCACCCCGGCATCTACTGGACGCACAACGACAGCGACGACGGCGCGTTCATCTACGCCGTGGACTCCAAGAGCGGCGATACGGTCGCGACCCTCACCATGCGCGGGATCGGCGCGCCGCGCGACGTCGAAGCGATCTCCATCGGGCCCGACGGGAACGTGTACGTCGGTGACATCGGCGACAACCTCGACGGCAGTTGGACCCACGTGTGGATCTACCGCTTTCCCGAGCCCAAGCAACTCACCAACGCGACGGTCGACGCTACCCAGTTCACCGTCAAGTACGCCGACGGGCCCCGCAACGCCGAAGCGCTGATGGTGCATCCCAAGACCGGCCGCGTCTACATCGCCAGCAAGAACGAGGACGGCGGCGGGTTGTACGAGGGGCCCGCCCGGCTGTCGGCCGGCGGCACGAACGTCTTCCGGCGGGTGGGCAAGGTGCCGTGGGTGACGGACGGGGCGTTCTCGCCGGACGGGAAGGAGCTGGTGCTGCGCTCCTACTTCAGCGCCCGTGCGTACGACTGGAAGGACAGCGGGCGGCTCGGGGCCGACCGGGGGGTGGGCGCGCCGTTCCAGGGACAGGCCGAGTCGGTGACGTACACGGCCGACGGGACGGCCATGATGTTCGGCTCGGAGGGCGTCGGTAGTGACGTAGAGCGGGTGGAGGTCAAGGGGAAGCGGGACTCCGGAGCCGAGTCGCCGTCGGGAGAGGGGAGTTCCGGTGACGGCGAAAAGGGGTCTGGCGGTGGTGGCGGTGATGGGGGCGATGGCGCCGGCGGCAGTGGGGATGACGGTGGCGGCGACGTCACTCTTGGGGTCGTTGTGCTCGGGGGCGTGATCGCCGCGTTTGTCGGGCTGAGGCGGCTGCTGCGGCGGCGGTCATAGGTGGTGGCGTAACGCAGCGTGACCCTTCGACGTGCGACGGTGACTATGGCCTGGTTCGCTGAAGGGGACCCGCTCTTCCTACCGTCAAGGAGTGACGATGAGCGTTACAGGCGATTCCCGTGGTCGTGCGGAGCAGATGCGCCAGAAGGCCGACCAGCTGAGGGAGGCCGCGGACCGCGCAACCGATCCGCAGGAACGGCAGAAGCTGATGGAAAAGGCCGACCGGCTGCGGGAGCAGAGCCAGCAGGAGGGCAAGATGAGCGGCGGCGGCCAGCAGGGGTACCTGCCTGAGTAGTCGTACGGTCGTATGACCTCAGCATCATCACGAGCCGATGGCCTTCCGTCCCGCGAAAGCGGGCGGGGGGCCATCGGTTTTTTACGCTACCTACGGATCGTCTGACTTCCCGCCCTGGATTGTGCACAGTGGCGCAGGACCCGTCGCACCGTCGCCCCTAGCCTCACCGGAACAGCACCAGCACCTACGAGGGGCGGTATCGGTGAACTGGCTCATCCACGACTACCGCGAGAGCGATCTCGCGGCAGTGGTCCACCTGATCGACACCACGGCCGAGCTCGGGCAGGAGTCCGTCTTCTCGCTCGCCGAGTGCATCGGTGCGCTCACCTCACGGCAGCCCGCCGTCGTCGCCGTGCACCAGGGCGTTCCCATCGGCGCGGCGCTCGCGTGCGTGGCCGGCGAGCGTGCCTGGGTGATGCGTATCGCGATCTCCTCGGCGTGGCGCGGCCGGGGCCTGGCCAGCGCGCTCCTGGTGGAGCTTGAGCGGCGGCTCGTCGCCGCCCGGGTGGGGCGCATCGCGTACGTACTGCCCGAGGAGGATCTGCTCGGCGAGGGGCTGCTCAACGCGGGATACACGCGCCGGCCCGCCGTCGCGTACTTCGAGAAGGTCGAGCCGCTCCACGGGCCGTCCGCCAGCCTCCTGGAGGATCTCGGCGGGCGCTTCCTGCCCAGCGACCTCTGGGCCAAGGTGGCCGGCATGGAGGCGGAGAAGGACCTGATCGAGCGGCGCGTCGTACTGCCGCTCGCGCAGCCGGAGCTTGCCGCCCGGCACGGGGTCCGGCCGCCGCGCGCGGTGGCTCTTTTCGGGCCTCCCGGGACCGGCAAAACGACGTTCGCGAGAGGCATCGCTTCCAAGCTCGGGTGGCCGTTCGTCGAGCTGCTGCCGTCGAGGCTGGCCGACGAGGGCAACCTGGCTGCGGCGCTGCGCGACGCGTTCGCCCGTATCGCTGAGCTTGAACGCGTGCTCGTGTTCATCGACGAGGTCGAGGAGATCGCTCCCGTAAGGACCGAGCCCGCCCAGCCCGGCGGGATGCACGGAGTCACCAATGAGCTGCTCAAGCTCATACCGGGCTTCCGGGAGGGCGACGAGCGGCTGCTGGTGTGCGCCACCAACTCCATTCGGTCGCTGGACCCGGCGTTCCTGCGGCCCGGCAGGTTCGACTATCTGATCCCGATCGGTACGCCGGACGCGGCGGCGCGGGCCGCGATCTGGGCCCGTTACACAGACGGCCGGGCGGATGTGGACGTGGCACGGCTGGTGGAGGCGACTGAGCTCTTCACGCCCGCCGACATCGAGCACGCTGCCCGTATCGCCGCGCAGGCCGCGTTCGAGCGCGATCTGGAGGAGATCGGAGCCGGTACGGGCGATCCGCTCGCACTCGGCGCGAGTACGGACGACTATCTGGCGGCCATCGCGCAGTGCCGGCCGACTGTGACGCCCGCGATGATCGACCAGTTCGACGCGGACATCACGGCTCACGCACGGTTTTGACGGTGCGCGGGCCGGCGCTCGCGCGCGGGTGTGCGGTCCGCGCGCGTGTGCGGTCCCACGGGCATCTGTGGTCCCACGGGCATCTGCGGTCCCGCGTGCGTCAGTGGCCCGTGGTGACAAAATGGGACAGACGGCTCGGGGATGCTCACGTCACGTGGGAGGCCACGATCATGGCGTCGCAGAGCGTACAAAGCCCATCCCCTTTCGCTTCTCATCCGGAACCTGCCCCTCACCGAGACCTGTGGCCAGGGATCGCCGCGCTGGTCGCCGCAGGGCTGCTGATCGCCGGACACATCCTGTGGACGCGTACACCTGACACGACCAAGCGGGACGCGATCGAGGAAGTCGTGTCCTTCTACGGGAAGGACAGCAATCAGGCGCTGGCGCAAACGTCGGCCCCGATGCTGCTGGCCGCGGGCCTGCTGTTCATGGTCTTCCTGGTAGCCCTGTCACGCCTGGCAGGCAACCGCTCGCACCTTGTACTGGTGGGTGGCACCGTGTTCACCGTGTTCCTCCTTGTCGCGGCCATCGCCGGGAACATCTTTGCGATCACGGCGGACGCCTCCGATGTGTTCCCCGTCCGGCCCGAGACGGCGCTCATCGCGATCCTGCTCCTGGACGTGGCGTACGGCGCGACGATCGCGGCGATGGTCGGCGCGGCGGTGCTGCTGTTCGCCGTCTGGCGCGTGTCGCGCGAGTCGCGGGCCGTGCCGGGGTGGCTCGGGTGGTTCGGATTCGTGGTGGCGGTGCTGTCGCTGGGCGGGCCGTTCAGTGCCTGGGCGACGCCATTGCTGATGGCGCTGTGGATGCTGGCTGCGGGCGTGGTGCTGATCATGAACGCGCGGGTGGCGCAGCGGGACGAGGGGCAGGAGCCGGCCGTGGCGCCCGGCACGCCTTGACGGCGGGGGTCCGTCACTTCCCGTTCGCGCGTTCCGCGCGTTCCGCCCGTTCCGTAACCAAGGCTTCGAAGCCGGCGATCAGTCGGCGCAGGCCGAAGTCGAAGTGGTCGAAGTCGGTGGAGAACGAGTCCTCGGCGAGTGCGGCCATCAGCGGGTACTCGCCGCTCGCCATGGCCCTTTCGAGGTACGGCCGCTGGCCCTCCCAGAAGTCTTCGTGACTCAGGCCCGTCTCCTTGGCCGCCTCCGCGGACTGGGCCTCCATGCGGGCGATTCCGATGACGAAGCTCTGCACCGTGATGATCACCGAGATCAGTTCGGCGTCCCGTAGCCCCATGCCCTTGAGCGCGGCCAGCGACACTTCGAGGCCGCGCACGGCGCTCGGGCCGAGGATCGTACGCGCCTGGTTGATCTTGAGCAGCCATGGGTGGCGCCGCAGGAGATCGAGATGCGTGCGGGCCATGGACTCGACGGCCGTCTGCCAGTCCACCGGCTCTCGGGCGTCGATGGAGTCGAGCGGCTCGCCCTGTACGCGGTCGAGCATCAGGTCGAGCAGCTCGGCTTTCCCCGGTACGTAGCGGTACAGCGACATGGTGCCGGTCCCGAGGTCGGTGGACAGGCGGCGCATCGATACGGCGTCCATGCCCTCGGCGTCCGCGATCGCTACGGCAGCCGCGACGATGCGATCCAGCGTCAGGCCGGGCTTGGGGCCGCGGCTGGGGCGGTCGCCCGTACCCCAGAGGAGTTCGAGGCTGCGGCCGATGTCGCCGCTGCCGCTGCTCGTTTCGCCGGTCCCGGTCGTCTTCTTCATGGCACCCTAATCTCCTGGACAGAAACTGAGTACGGCATACTCTCATCAGAGTACGCCGTACTCAGTTACGTTGTGAACGGGAAGGGGAGCCCCTTGTGAGTGCCACCGAATACGCCGTTCGGGCGGAAGGAATCCGGAAGAGGTACGCCGAAAAGGGAGCGAGGGGAGCGAAGGGAGCGAGGGGAGCGAAGGGAGCCAAGAGCGGCGCCCACAAGCTCGCCCTCGACGGCTTCGATCTCGCCGTCCGCGCCGGCACCGTCCACGGCCTGCTCGGCCCCAACGGCGCGGGCAAGACGACCGCCGTGCGCGTTTTCGCCACCCTGCTCAAGTTCGACGGCGGCCGAGCGGAGGTCGCGGGCGTGGACGTGACCCGCGATCCCCGGCTCGTACGCCGCCGGATCGGCCTCACCGGCCAGTACGCCGCCGTCGACGAGGTGCTGACCGGGCGGCAGAATCTCGAAATGTTCGGCCGCCTCTTTCACCTGGGCGGGAAGCACGCGAGGGTGCGTGCCGGTGAACTGCTGGAGCAGTTCGACCTGGTCGAGGCGGCGGACAAGGGCGTGGGCGCGTACAGCGGCGGGATGCGGCGCCGGCTCGACCTCGCCGCGTCGATGATCCTCGCCCCGCAGGTGCTCTTCCTCGACGAGCCGACGACCGGGCTCGATCCGCGCGGGCGGGGCGAAGTGTGGGATGCGGTACGGGCCTTGGTGGCCGGCGGTACGACCGTACTGCTGACGACCCAGTACCTGGACGAGGCCGACAAGCTCGCCTCGCACATCACCGTCATCGACCGCGGGCGGGCCATCGCCGACGACACCCCGGACGGCCTGAAGAACCGGGTCGGCGGCGACCGTATCGAAGTCGTCGTCGCACAGGCGGCGGACCTCGCGGTCGCCGCGAAGGTGATCGCGCGGGTCTCGGAGACCGAACCGGAGACGGACGGCGCGGCGCTGCGGGTGCACGCTCAGGTCGGCGACCGGGTGGCGGCTCTGACGGAGGTGGCGCGGACCCTTCAGGACGAGGGGATCGCGGTGGAGGACATCGGACTGCGCAGGCCGAGCCTCGACGACGTGTTCATGCGCTTGACCGGACACCGTGCGGAACTGGAGGCAGCAGCGGCATGAGTGGCACTGCTGGAACTGCGATTACCGCAAGTACTGCGGATGTGTCCCTGACGGGACCCGAGCGACGGCTGTACTGGGCGCTGGCCGACTGCTGGAACGTAACCAGGCGCAGCCTCACCCACTATCAGCGCCAGCCCGTCGCCATCATCTGGCAGCTCGGCTTCCCCATCATCTCCGTGCTGCTGTACGGGTTCGTCTTCGGCGAGGCGATGGCGGTGCCCGGCGGCGGGGACTACCGGGAGTTCCTGATGCCCGGCATGTTCGCCTCCACCATGGCCTTCGGGTTCATGGGTACGACGATGGCCGTGGTCAACGATGCCTCGAAGGGCGTCATCGACCGGTTCCGCTCCATGCCGATGGCGCCGTCGGCGGTGGCGTCGGGGCGAGGCGTGTCCGATCTGCTCGTCGCCTGTGCCGAGTTGACGATCCTGGCGGTGACGGCGCTGCTCATCGGCTGGGAGGCGGAGGGCGGCGTACTCGCCGCCGTGGGGGCCTTCGCGCTGCTTCTGCTGCTGCGCCTCAGCCTGATCTGGGTGGGGGTCTGGCTGGGGCTGCTCCTCCCCAACGCGGAGGCGGCCGGCGGGCTCTACGCGGTGGCCTTCCCGCTGACGATGATCTCCAGCATCTTCGTGGCGCCGTCCCTGATGCCGAGCTGGCTGGGGCCGGTCGCGGCCTGGAATCCCGTCTCGTCGACGGTCACGGCGACGCGCGAGCTGTTCGGGCAGCCGGTGAGCGGTGGCACGTGGATCGAGGAGAACGCGGTGCTGATGGCGGTGGTCTGGCCGGTCGTGATCACGGCGGTGTTCCTGCCGCTGGCTGTGCGGCGGTTCCAGGCGTTGAGTCGCTGAGGCGCTGCTTCGCTTAGGCATGCGGGAAGTGGGGGTGGGCCCGGGAGGGGGGCGGGCCCACCCCGCCGTGGCTACGCCGGGCACTCCTTCCAGGCGAGCCGGTAGATGGTCTTGATCTCGCCGTCCGTCGAGTCCATGGCGATGAAGCTGTTCGTCTTCGTCGGGTCGGAGGTGCCCGCGCTGACGCGCAGCTCGGTGTTGATGTTGAAGTTTCGCTTCACCCCGCAGGGCGCCCAGACCAGCTGGCCCCAGTCGGTTTCGTCGGTCGCCTGCCAGTTGTTGTCGTACGGCCCGGTGTACGGGTGGGTCCTGGACGCCGTGTCGGGCGAGCCCTGGAAGTAGTACGACGCTTTCTGGACGGCGGTGGCGCCCGCCTGGAGGCGGGCGTAGCCGCGGTAGTCGGCGCTGGCGACGGCGTAGGTGAAGCCGTGCGGGACGTGCACGATGAGGTTGAGCTGGCAGTTCTTGCGGAAGTCGGTCGGCTTCGCGCCCACGCCCACTTGGGCGAGGTAGTCGCTGTACGTAACGGTGAAGGCCGTGTTGTCCGGGGAGACGGCGACGGCGGCCGTTCCCTGGCGGCAGCCCGATCCGTTGACGGTCGCGACCTCTATGACGATTTTGTCGGGCGGAGCGACGATCCCGCCGTCCGTGGCCGCGGAGGCGCTGTGTGCGAACAGGGTGGAGGCGAGCAGCGCGGCGGCCGCACCGCCGACGAGTAACGCTCGGTGTGAAGGTGTGTGTCTGGGCATGGTGCTCCGATCGGTCGTCGGGCGAACTTGGGGGGTCCAACCGAAGGAACTGTCGCGTGTGGCATGTGGCGTGCACATGTCAAACATTCAAGCGGTGCCGGCCGGTGTTCAAAGCGCCGGAACCCTTCGGACTGTAGGCAGCGGGGCGGAACCTGGATAGGGCGGTTATCGGCCGAGCGCGGAAACCGGAAAGCGAGGGTATGGAAGCGCACGTGTGAGGGGCCCGTCCGACGGTGTCGCGACGGTGTCGGACGGGCCCCTCACACGTGCCTGCGTGTCACACAGCGAACTGCTACAGCTTCTCGATCACGTAGTCGATGCAGGCCGTCAGGGCCTGGACGTCGGCGGGGTCGATCGCCGGGAACATCGCCACGCGCAGCTGGTTGCGGCCCAGCTTGCGGTACGGCTCGGTGTCGACGATGCCGTTCGCGCGCAGCGCCTTGGCGACCGCCGTGGCGTCGATCTCGTCGGAGAAGTCGATCGTGCCGATGACCTGCGAGCGCTTCGCCGGGTCCGTGACGAACGGCGTCGCGTACTTCGACTCGTCGGCCCAGCCGTACAGGTTGCCCGCGGAGGTCGCGGTGCGGCGGGTCGACCAGTCGAGGCCGCCCTGCGTGTTGATCCACTCAAGCTGGTTGTTCAGCAGGAAGAGGGTCGCGAGCGCCGGGGTGTTGTACGTCTGGTTCTTGAGGGAGTTGTCGATAGCCGTGGGCAGGCTGAAGAACTCCGGGATGTGGCGGCCGGACGCGTGGACGCGCGCGGCGCGCTCCAGGGCGGCGGGGGAGAAGACCGCGATCCACAGGCCGCCGTCGGAGGCGAAGGACTTCTGCGGGGCGAAGTAGTAGACGTCGGTCTCGGCGATGTCGACCGGGAGGCCGCCCGCGCCGGACGTGGCGTCGACCACGACGAGGGAGCCGGCGTCGGCGCCCTCGACTCGCTTGACCGGGGCCGCGACACCGGTCGAGGTCTCGTTGTGCGTGAACGCGTACACGTCGACGCCCGCCTCGGCCTGCGGGTCCGGGTGTGTGCCGGGGTCGGAGGCGATGACGGTCGGGTCGTCCAGCCAGGGCGCCAGTTTGGCGGCCTTCGCGAACTTCGACGAGAACTCGCCGAAGTTCAGGTGCTGGGACTTCTGCTCGATCAGGCCGTGGGTCGCGATGTCCCAGAAGGCGGTGGAACCGCCGTTGCCCAGGATCACCTCGTAGCCCTCGGGGAGCTGGAAGAGGTCGCGTACGCCGTCACGCACCGAGCCGACCAGGTTCTTGACCGGGGCCTGGCGGTGGGACGTACCGAGGAGGGAGGTGCCGGTCGCGGCCAGGGCGTCCAGCGCCTCCGTACGCACCTTGGAGGGGCCCGCGCCGAAACGGCCGTCGGCGGGCTTCATGTCAGCGGGAATCTGGATCTCAGCCACGCTCCGGAGCGTATCCGGTCCGTGGAGGTCCTGGAGGTGCGCGTCCGGCGAGTGAGACGCGCGCTCCGGCACGTGAGATGCGAAACCTCCCTGCCTGGGGCGCTGCACGTCATGCTGCACCTTCACGCCATGCCGCACCTTCGCACCATGCCGCACCTTTCAGCCCCTCCGGCGTTTGAGGAGCGGGGTCTGGGGCGGAGCCCCGGTTCGGGAAGGGGCGGGTAGGGGAAATGCGCCGCAGGCAACCCCCGGCCCTGTTGCTGCTGCGCCGAGCTTCACCCGTTCGGCGTACCGAGCCCGAGCGCGCGTCTGCGCCCTCGCCGGGAGTAGTGAGTCATCGGCATCCTTGAGCGCATGGCTGAGCAGCGGAACGGGCGGGACAGGCACGGCAAAGCGCGGCCCAGGAATGACACAGCGGCGCTGGCGCGCGGCCTGCGCGGTGCCGTGCGCGGGGAGGTCGCCTTCGACGCGGCGGCGCGCGCCCTGATGACGATGGACGCCTCCAATTACCGGCGCGTGCCGCTCGGCGTCGTCGCCCCCTACGACGCCGCCGACGTGGCCGCCGCGCTCGCCGTCTGCCGGGCACACGGCGTGCCCGTCGTGCCGCGCGGCGGCGGCACGTCGATCGCCGGCCAGGCGACCGGCACGGGCGTCGTCCTCGACTTCACCCGCCACATGCGCGCCATCACCGACCTGGATCCCGACGTCCGTACGGCCGTGGTTCAGCCGGGCGTCGTCCTCGACGACCTGCGGGCCGCGGCGGGGGCGTACGGGCTGACCTTCGGGCCCGACCCGTCCACGCACAGCCGCTGCACGCTCGGCGGCATGATCGGGAACAACTCGTGCGGCTCCCACTCGGTGGCGTGGGGAACGACGGCCGACAACATTTACGACCTGTCGGTCGTCCGTTACGGCGGCGACGTGCTGCGCCTCGGACAGGGCTGGCAGAGCGACGCACCCGAAGGACTGCGCGCACTCGTGAACGGCAACCTGGCGCTCCTGCGCACCGGATTCCCCGAACTGCCGCGCCGCATCTCGGGATACGCACTCGACGCGCTGCTTCCCGAGAACGGCGTGAATCTCGCCCGTGCTTTCTGCGGAAGCGAGGGCACGCTCGGGGTGGTGAGCGAGGCGACCGTACGCCTGGTGGAAGCGCCCCGTGCACGCGCACTCGCCGTTCTCGGGTACGCCGGTGAGAGCGCCGCTGCCGAGGCCGCTCCCGCACTCCTTCCTTACGGCCCTCTCACCGTGGAAGGGATGGCCGAAGACCTCGTTCCCGAGAAGGAACGGACGCTGCTCCCGCGCGGCTCCGGCTGGCTGTTCGTGGAGATGGGCGGGGATACGCCGGCCGAAGCCCTCTCCCGCGCGGAGCGCCTGTTGAAGGCCGCCCAGGCGCTCGACGGAACGGTCGTCACGGACGCGGCCGGACAGCGCGCCCTGTGGCGCATCCGCGAGGACGCCAGCGGTACGGCGACCCGGATGCCCGACGGGAGCGAGGCCTGGCCGGGCTGGGAGGACTGCGCCGTACCGCCCGCCCGGCTCGGCGCTTACCTGCGGGACTTCAGGTCCCTGCTCGCCGAGCACGGCCTGCGCGGCACGCCCTACGGCCACTTCGGCGACGGCTGCATTCATGTCCGTATCGACTTCGACCTGCTCAGCGAGACGGGCGTACGCCGCTTTCGTGCGTTCTCCGAGGAACAGGCGGAACTCGTCGTCGCGCACGGCGGCTCGCTGTCCGGCGAACACGGCGACGGACAGGCGCGCGCCGAACTGCTTCCGAAGATGTACGGGAACGAACTCGTCGCACTCTTCGGCCGCTTCAAGGACGTGTGGGACCCTGCCGGCGGAATGAACCCCGGCATGCTCGCCCGCCCCGCCCGGCTGGACGAGAACCTCCGCTTCGCGGTGCTCCCCAAGCAGCCTGTCGACGTCACCTTCGCCTACCCGCAGGACGGGGGCGATTTCTCGGCCGCGGTACGCCGCTGTGTGGGCGTCGCGAAGTGCCGCACCGAGGCGGCGTCGGGAGCCGGCGTCATGTGCCCCTCTTTCCGCGCCACCGGAGACGAACAGCACTCCACGCGCGGGCGCGCGCGTCTGCTGCACGAAATGCTCGCCGGAGAGGTCGTCACGGACGGCTGGCGTTCCGGGGAAGTGAGGGACGCCCTCGACCTGTGCCTGTCGTGCAAGGGATGCAGGAGCGACTGTCCGGTGGGCGTCGACATGGCGACGTACAAGGCGGAATTCCTGCACCACTACTACAAGGGCCGCGTGCGCCCCGCGGCGCACTACGCGATGGGCTGGCTTCCCGTGTGGCTGCGTGCGGCGGCTCCGTTCTCGCGTGTGCTCGGGCTCGCTTCCCGGGTACGCCCGTTGGCCGCTCTCGTGAAGCGCCTGGGCGGCATCGCACCGGAACGCGACCTGCCCACCCCCGCACCGAGCACCTTCAGGAGCTGGTGGCGAGCGCGGAACAGGGGAGGGCGTGAACGACCGCCGCGGTCCGGGGCCCCGACCGTCGTCCTGTGGCCCGACACGTTCACCAACCACCTCTGCCCGGACGTCGGCCGAGCGGCGGTGCGCGTACTGGAAGCGGCCGGTCTGCGGGTCGCGATGCCACCCGGGCAGCTGTGCTGCGGCCTGACGTACGTCTCGACAGGACAGCTCGACAGGGCCCGCGCGGTTATGCGCCACACCCTGGACGGCATGGAACGCGCCGCCGGACTGCCCGTCGTAGTCCTGGAACCGAGCTGCGCGGCCGCGCTCAAAGCGGACCTCCCCGAGCTCCTGCCGGACGACCCGAGAGCGGCCACTCTCGCTTCCTCGGTACGCACCTTCGCGCAGGTACTGGAGGAGTACGCCCCGCACTGGCAGCCACCCCGGATCGACCGTCAGGTCGTGGGCCAGACGCACTGCCACCAGCACGCCGTACTGGGCGACGCGGCGGAACGGCGGCTACGGGAGAAGGCCGGCCTCACCGGCGCACTGAGCGGCGGCTGCTGCGGCCTCGCCGGAAACTTCGGTTTCGAGCGCGGCCACTACGACGTATCGGTCGCCTGCGCGGAGGAACAGCTGCTCCCGTCGGTGCGCGACGCCACCCCGGGAACGGAGCTCCTGGCCGACGGCTTCTCCTGCCGTACGCAGCTGGAACAACTGGCGGGCCGCCGAGCGAGGCACCTGGCGGAGGTACTGGCGGACGGGCTGGCGCAGGAGCCGGCGCAGGAGCCGGCGGAGGGAGATCGGAAGGCTGTGTAATCCCCGCCACCTCCGTAAGGGGCGTGGGCAGGAAACGGTACTGGTCCACTTACCGTGGAGCGTATGGATCAGCCCACCTCCGCCGCCCCCGGCCACGCGCCCGCCCCTGACGCCGCTCCGTCGATATCCGGCGCCCTCCCCGCGCCCGCCCCCACTGAGGGCACCGGAGGGCGTCTGGGGGCCCGGCTCGGGCCGGTGGCGATGGTGGTGGCCGGTGGGCTGTCCGTGCAGTTCGGGTCCGCTGTCGCGGTCACGATCATGCCGAGCACGGGAGCGGCCGGTGTCGTCGCCCTGCGCCTCGCCGTCGCGGCCGTGATCCTGCTGGTCGTGTGCCGGCCGCGGGTGCGCGGGTACGCACGCGCCGACTGGGGGACCATCGCCGTCTTCGGTCTCGCCATGGCGGGCATGAACGGCCTTTTCTACCAGGCGCTGGAACGTATCCCGCTCGGCGTGGCGGTGACCCTTGAGGTGCTCGGCCCGCTCGCGCTCTCCGTGTTCGCGTCCCGCCGCGCCATGAGCGTCGTATGGGCCGCGCTCGCGCTCGGCGGGGTGGCGCTGCTCAGTGGGGGCGGTTTCGACCGGCTGGATCCGGTCGGCGCGGCGTACGCGGTCGCCGCCGGCGGCTGCTGGGCGGCGTACATCCTCTTCAGCGCGCGGACCGGGCGCAGGTTCCCGCAGGCTGATGGGCTGGCGCTCGCGATGGCGGTCGCGGCGCTGATCAGCATGCCGGTCGGGTTCGCGGAGGCGGGCAGCGGGCTGCTGGAGCCGCGCACGGTGGCGCTGGGTGTGGCGGTCGCGCTCATGTCGTCCGTACTGCCGTACACGCTGGAGCTGCTGGCGCTTCGCCGGCTGCCGGCCGCTACCTTCGCCGTACTGATGAGTCTGGAGCCGGCCATTGCGGCGGTGGCCGGGTTCCTGGTGCTGCACCAAGCGCTGTCCACGAGCGACGCGTTGGCGATCGCGCTGGTCATCGGGGCGAGCATGGGCGCGGTACGGAGTCAGTCGCGGCAGGGGCGTCGGGAGCGGTCGGAGTCGGTCGCTTGATTCCGAGGTAACTCCGTCCGGCAAATAATGCAAGCATGCTTGCTTGTTTCTGGAGGGGCTGCCATGCTCCGGGACACACCGCCCTACCCCGAGGGGAGCGCACCGTGTCCGATCAGGCAGCCGTGCTCGACGATCTCCGTGCCGAAGGGGACGAACTCGACCAGCTGGTCGGGGCCATGAGCGAGAAGCAATGGTCGCTCGCCACGCCCGCGCCACGCTGGACCGTCGCCCACCAGATCGCCCACCTCGCCTGGACGGACACGGCGGCGCTGCTGTCCGTCACCGACCCCGAGGGCTTCGCGGCGGAGGCGCGGGAGGCGCTGGCCGCCCCCGAGCGCTTCGTCGACGACGGCGCCGAGGCGGGGGCCGCGCTGCCCGTCGACGAGCTGCTGGCGTGGTGGCGGGACGGGCGCGAACAGCTTCAGCGCGCGCTGCGAGCGGCGCCGGACGGGGTGAAGTTCCCCTGGTACGGGCCGCCGATGAGCGCCGCTTCGATGGCGACCGGGCGGCTGATGGAGACCTGGGCGCACGGGCAGGACATCGCGGACGCGGTGGGCGTACGACGCGAACCGACGGCGCGGCTGCGGCACGTGGCGCGGATCGGAGTGCGGGCACGCGACTACGCCTTCGCGGTACGGGGGCTGACGCCGCCCGCCGAGGAGTTCCGGGTGGAGCTGACCCCGCCGGACGGGCCCGGGCACGGGTATGGCGGCGAGTCCGGACTGTGGGCGTACGGGCCCGAGGACGCCCGGCAGCGGGTGACCGGGCCGGCGCTCGACTTCTGCCTGCTGGTGACGCAGCGGGCCCACCGTGACGATCTCGCCGTACGCGCAGAGGGCGCCGACGCCGACCGCTGGCTGGACATCGCGCAGGCGTTCGCCGGGCCGGCGGGGGCGGGGCGCGAGCCGAAGCTCGACGGGGGAGAGAGGTGACTTCGCCGCACGGACGCCGGCCATTGCGCATTGGGAACGCTTCGGGCTTCTACGGCGACCGCTTCGACGCCATGAGGGAGATGCTCACCGGCGGCGAACTCGACGTACTCACCGGGGACTATCTCGCCGAACTGACCATGCTGATCCTCGGACGCGACCGCCTGAAGGACCCACGGCTCGGGTACGCGAAGACCTTCCTGCGGCAACTGGAGGAGAACCTCGGCCACGCGCAGGAGCGCGGGGTGCGGATCGTCGCGAACGCGGGCGGACTGAACCCCGGAGCGCTCGCCGACGCCGTACGGGAACTCGCCGGCCGGGTCGGCGTACCCGTGCGCGTCGCGCACGTGGAGGGCGACAGCCTGCCGCTGCCGCAGGGAGCGCTCACCGCGAACGCCTACCTGGGCGGCGGCGGGATCGCGCAGTGCCTGGGAGCGGGCGCGGACGTGGTGGTGACGGGGCGCGTCACGGACGCGGCACTCGTCACGGGACCGGCGGCGTGGTGGTTCGGGTGGGGTCCCGAGGAGTACGACCGGTTGGCGGGGGCGGTGGCGGCGGGGCATGTGCTGGAGTGCGGAACGCAGGCGACGGCCGGCAACTACGCGTTCCTCGACGAACGACGCGACGTAAGGCACCCCGGTTTCCCCCTCGCAGAGATCCATTCCGACGGCTCTTCGGTCATAACGAAGCACCAGGGAACGGGCGGTTACGTCGACACGGGAACGGTCACCGCGCAGCTCCTCTACGAAACGGGCGCGCCCCGGTACGCCGGTCCTGACGTCACAGCACGCCTGGACACCGTCCGCCTCACGCAGGAAGGCCCTGACAGGGTGCGGATCTCGGGCGTACGCGGAGAGGCCCCACCACCCACCCTCAAGGCGGGGCTGACCCGGGTCGGCGGGTGGCGCAACGAGATCGGGTTCGTACTGACCGGCCTGGACATCGAGGCGAAGGCCGCGCTGGTGCGCGCCCAGGTGGAGGAAGCGCTGTCGGCGGCCAAGCGCCGCCCGGCGGAGGTCCGCTGGGAACTCGTGCGCACGGACCGGCCGGACGCGGACACACAGGAACGCGCCAGCGCGCTGTTGCGGCTGGTCGTGCGGGACCCCGATCCGGCGAACGTCGGCCGCGTGATCAGCGGAGCGGCGATCGAGCTCGCGCTCGGCAGCTACCCGGGCTTCCACGTGACGGCGCCACCCGGGAAGGGCGCGCCGTACGGAGTCTTCGAGACGGTGTACGTCGACCCGGAGGACGTGGAGCACGTCGCTGTGCTGCCGGGGGGAGAGCGCGTGAAGGTGCGACATCCCGTACGCACGCGAGCACTTGAGCCGGTGAGTTCCGCTGAGCTGCCGCCCGCACTGACGGGTCCGACACGCAGGGCCCCGCTCGGCGCTGTCGCGGGCGCGCGCAGCGGGGACAAGGGCGGGGACGCGAACGTGGGCGTATGGGTGCGGTCGGACGAGGAGTGGCGGTGGCTCGCCCACGCACTCACGGTGGACCGCTTCCGAGCCCTCCTCCCGGAGACCGCACCGCTCCCGGTGACGCGCCACGTCCTGCCGAACCTGCGCGCGCTGAATTTCGTCGTCGAGGGCCTGCTGGGCGAGGGCGTCGCGTCCCAGTCCCGCTTCGACCCCCAGGCGAAGGCCTTGGGCGAGTGGCTGCGCTCCCGGCACATAGACATCCCGGAGGTACTCCTGTGAAGCCTGCCCACCACTTCCAGCCCGTCCGGCGTTTGAGGACCGGGGTCTGGGGCGGAGCCCCAGTTCGGGAAGGGGCGGGTAGGGGAAGAGCGCCGCAGGCACCCGCAGCCGCACCCGCACCCGCACCCGCACCCGCACCCGCACCGGCGACCGCAGCCGCACCCGCACCCGCCCCGGTGCCCGCACCCACAGCCACCACCCCGGCGGTGCCCCAGTGACTGTGCTCCCCACCGCACTGGACCCCCACGCCCCCGACTACGCCGCCAACCGCGCCGCCATGCTCGCCAAACTGGCCGACCTCGACGCCGAGCACGCCAAAGCCCTCGCCGGCGGCGGCGAAAAATACGTAGCCCGCCACCGCAAGCGCGGCAAGCTGCTCGCCCGCGAGCGCATCGAGCTGCTGCTCGACCCCGACACCCCGTTCCTGGAACTGTCACCCCTGGCCGCATGGGGCACCGACTACGCAGTAGGCGCATCCATGGTCACCGGCATCGGCGTCGTAGAGGGCATCGAATGCCTGATCACCGCCACCGACCCCACGGTCCGCGGCGGCGCCTCCAACCCCTGGACCCTCAAAAAGGCCCTGCGGGCGAATGAGATCGCGTACGCGAACCGGCTCCCCTGCATCAGCCTCGTCGAGTCCGGCGGCGCGGACCTCCCCTCCCAAAAAGAGATCTTCATCCCCGGCGGAGCCCTCTTCCGTGACATCACCCGCCTCTCAGCGGCGGGGATCCCCACCATCGCGGTCGTCTTCGGCAACTCCACCGCCGGCGGGGCGTACATCCCCGGAATGTCCGACCACACCATCATGATCAAAAAGCAGTCGAAGGTCTTCCTGGGTGGCCCACCCCTCGTCAAGATGGCCACCGGCGAGGAGTCGGACGACGAATCCCTGGGCGGCGCCGAAATGCACGCCCGTACCTCCGGCCTCGCCGACTACTTCGCCCTCGACGAGCACGACGCCCTGCGCCAGGCCCGCCGCGTCGTGGCCCGCCTCAACTGGCGCAAGGCGCAGGCCGACCCAGCCACTCCCGCCGAACCGCCCAAGTACGACGAGGACGAGCTCGCCGGCATAGTCCCCGGCGACCTCAAGGTCCCCTTCGACCCGCGCGAAGTGATCGCCCGCATAGTCGACGCCTCGGACTTCGACGAGTTCAAGCCGCTGTACGGCCCCAGCCTGGTCACCGGATGGGCCCGCCTCCACGGCCACCCCGTAGGCATCCTCGCCAACGCACAGGGCGTGCTGTTCAGCGCGGAGTCCCAGAAGGCCGCCCAGTTCATCCAGCTGGCGAACCAACGCGACATCCCGCTCCTCTTCCTCCACAACACCACCGGCTACATGGTCGGCAAGGAGTACGAGCAGGGCGGCATCATCAAGCACGGCGCGATGATGATCAACGCGGTCTCGAACTCCAAAGTCCCGCACCTCTCCATCCTCATGGGCGCGTCATACGGAGCCGGTCACTACGGCATGTGCGGCCGCGCCTACGACCCCCGCTTCCTCTTCGCCTGGCCGAGCTCCAAGTCCGCCGTAATGGGCCCGCAGCAACTGGCCGGCGTGCTCTCGATCGTCGCCCGCGCATCCGCTGCCGTGAAGGGACAGCCGTATGACGACGAGGCCGACGCCGCCCTGCGCGCCATGGTCGAGCAGCAGATCGAGTCGGAGTCCCTGCCGACGTTCCTGTCGGGGCGGCTGTACGACGACGGGGTCATCGACCCGCGCGACACCAGGACCGTGCTGGGTCTGTGCCTGTCCGCGATCCACACGGCACCGGTCGAGGGCGCGCGTGGCGGCTTCGGCGTCTTCCGGATGTGAAGGGCCTCCCGATGAGTTCGACGATTTCCTCAGTCCTCGTGGCCAACCGTGGCGAGATCGCCTGCCGCGTCTTCCGTACGTGCGCACACCTGGGCATCACCACGGTGGCCGTGTACTCCGACGCGGACGCGGGTGCGCTTCACGCGCGTTCCGCGGACGCTGCGGTACGCCTCCCGGGAACGGCCCCGGCCGACACGTACCTGCGCGGCGATCTCGTTGTGAAGGCCGCCCTGGCGGCCGGCGCCGACGCGGTGCATCCCGGGTACGGATTCCTCTCCGAGAACGCCGAGTTCGCCCGCGCCGTACTGGACGCCGGTCTGGTGTGGATCGGCCCGCCGCCGGCGGCGATCGACGCCATGGCCTCCAAGACGCGCGCCAAGGAACTCATGGCGGCCTCCGGCGTGCCCCTCCTGGCCCCCGTGGGCCCCGACAGGGCCACCGACGCAGACCTCCCCCTCCTGCTCAAGGCGGCGGCGGGCGGCGGCGGCAGGGGCATGCGTGTCGTACGCGATCTCGCGGCGCTCCCCGGTGAGCTGACAGCGGCCACCGCGGAAGCGCGGTCCGCCTTCGGCGACGGGGAGGTCTTCGCCGAGCCGTACGTCGAACGCGGCCGCCACGTCGAGGTCCAGGTGATGGCCGACGCACACGGCACGGTGTGGGCGCTCGGCACCCGTGACTGCTCGCTCCAGCGCCGGCACCAGAAGGTCATGGAAGAGGCCCCCGCACCCGGCTTGGACGACACCCTTCGTACGACGCTGCACGATGCCGCGGTGGCGGCGGCAAAGGCGGTGGACTACCGGGGCGCGGGAACGGTCGAGTTCCTGGTCTCGGCCGAGGGACGCCCGTACTTCCTGGAGATGAACACCCGCCTCCAGGTCGAGCATCCCGTGACGGAAGCGGTGTTCGGCATCGACCTGGTGGCGCTCCAGCTGCGCGTCGCCGAGGGCGAGGCCCTGCCGCCGGAACCACCAGCCCCTTCAGGCCACGCGGTGGAAGCCCGCCTCTACGCCGAGGACCCGTCCCGTGACTGGCAGCCCCAGACAGGCACCCTGCACGCCCTGAGCGTCGCGGAGAGCCCCGGTCTGCGGCTCGACAGCGGGTACGCCGCCGGGGACGCCGTAGGAGTGCACTACGACCCGATGCTGGCCAAAGTGATCGCCCACGCGCCCACCCGCGCCGAAGCCGTACGCAAGCTCGCCCACGCCCTTGAGCGGGCCCGTATCCACGGACCGGTGACCAACAGGGACCTGCTCGTACGCTCGCTGCGGCACCCGGACTTCGCGGCCGGGCGGCTCGACACAGGGTTCTACGACCGGCACCTGGACGCGCTCACAGCGGCTTTCGTGGACTCGTCGGAAGGGACGCTCGCCGCGCTCGCCGCGGCCCTCGCCGACGCCGCCGCGCGGCAGGACACGGGAACGACGACGACGGCCCGCCTCGGCGGCTGGCGCAACGTGGCGTCCCAGCCGCAGGTGAAGACCTACCGGGCCGAGCCCGACGGGACGGAGCACGAGATCCGCTACCGGGCCACCCGAAACGGCTTCACCCCGGAAGGCACTCCGGGCGTTCGCGTGCACGACGTACGGGCCGATCACGTGACCCTCGAAATCGACGGTGTACTACGGCACTTCCAGATCGCCGCGCACACCTCCGGCCGTACGTACGTCGACACGTTCACCGGCGGCTCGTACACCCTCACCGCCCTTCCCCGCTTCCGTGACCCCACAACCAGTGCCGTGCCGGGGTCCCTGCTCGCACCCATGCCCGGGACCGTTGTCCGCGTCGGCGAAGGGCTCGTGGAGGGTGCGCACGTCACCGCCGGGCAGCCCCTGCTCTGGCTGGAGGCCATGAAGATGGAGCACCGTATCTCCTCTCCCGCCTCCGGCACGCTCACCGCGCTCCACGCCGCCCCCGGCCGCCAGGTCGAGGTCGGCGCCCTGCTCGCCGTCGTACAGGCCGAAGGGTCTGGCGAAGAGTCTCAGGAGGAACAGCAGTCATGAGCACCGCCGTTGCAGAGACCGAAGAACACCAGGCGCTCCGAGCGGCCGTCGCCGCTCTCGGCAAGCGCTACGGACGCGACTACATGACCACCGTCGTACGCGAAGGACGGCACCCCGACACGCTCTGGGCGGAGGCTGCCAAGCTCGGCTACCTGGGTGTGAACCTGCCCAAGGAGTACGGCGGAGGGGGTGGCGGGATGGCGGAGCTGTCCATTGTGCTGGAGGAGCTGGGCGCGGCCGGCTGTCCGCTCCTCATGATGGTCGTCTCGCCCGCCATCTGCGGCACCGTCATCGCGCGCTTCGGTACGGACGGACAGAAGGCCGCCTGGCTGCCGGGCCTCGCCGACGGAAGCCTCACCATGGCCTTCGGCATCACCGAGCCCGACGCCGGATCGAACTCCCACCGGATCACCACCACAGCCCGCCGCGACGGCGCGGACTGGCTGCTCACAGGACGCAAGGTCTTCATCTCCGGCGTCGACATCGCCGACGCGACCCTCATCGTCGGCCGCACGGAGGACGCCAGGACGGGCAGCCTCAAGCCGTGCCTGTTCATCGTCCCCCGCGATGCCCCTGGCTTCCGGCGCTCACAGATCGACATGGAACTCCAGGCGCCGGAGAAGCAGTTCGAGCTGGTCCTGGACGACGTGCGGCTGCCCGCCGAAGCCCTCGTCGGCGACGAGGACGCGGGCCTCCTCCAGCTCTTCGCCGGCCTCAACCCCGAGCGCGTCATGACTGCCGCCTTCGCCCTCGGCATGGGTCGCTACGCCATCAACAGGGCCGTCGAGTACGCCAAGGACCGCACCGTCTGGAAGGCCCCCATCGGCGCCCACCAGGCCATCGCCCATCCCCTGGCCCAAGCCCACATCGAAATCGAACTGGCCCGCCTGATGATGCAGAAGGCGGCCAGCCTCTACGACGAGGGCGACGACCTCGGTGCGGGGGAGGCCGCCAACATGGCGAAGTACGCCGCCGCCGAGGCATGCGTGAAGGCCGTCGACCAGGCCGTCCACACCCTCGGCGGCAACGGACTCACCCGCGAATACGGCCTCGCGTCACTCATCACCGCCGCCCGGGTGGCCCGTATCGCGCCCGTCAGCCGCGAAATGATTCTGAACTTCGTCTCTCACCAGTCCCTGGGTCTCCCCAAGTCGTACTAGGACGCGCGATTCTGGCCACCACTCATACCGTGGAGGGGACCGTCATGGCGTTCCAGAGCGAGTACACACCCATAGAGCCCGTCGAACTGCCCATCCACGAGGCCGTGCTGGGGAGGGCCGCCGAGTACGGCGAGACGCCCGCCCTGATCGACGGGACGAACGGCGACACGATCACGTACAGCCAACTGGACGTCTTCCACCGGCGCATCGCCGCCGCACTCGCCGACGCGGGCCTGCGGCAGGGCGACGTACTCGCCCTGCACAGCCCCAACACCATCGCCTACCCGGTGGTCTTTTACGCCGCCACGCGCGCCGGAGCCTCCGTCACGACCATCCACCCGCTGTCCACGGCGGAGGAGTTCGCCAAGCAGCTCGCCGACTCCTCCGCCCGCTGGATCGTGACGATCTCGCCGCTCCTGGGCGTCGCGCGCAGGGCCGCCGAACTCGTCGGCGGAATCGAGGAAATCTTCGTCTGCGACAGCGCCGAGGGACACCGCTCCATCCTCGACATGCTCGCCTCGACCGCACCGGAACCGCAGCTCACCATCGACCCGTGCGAGGACATCGCGGCGCTCCCGTATTCGTCGGGCACCACAGGCGTTCCCAAGGGCGTGATGCTGACGCACCGCAGCATCGCCACCAACCTGGCGCAGCTGGACCCCTTCATCCCCATGGGCCCCGGCGACCGCATCTTGGCGGTCCTTCCGTTCTTTCACATCTACGGTTTGACCGCTCTCATGAACGCACCCCTGCGCAATGGTGCGACGGTCGTCGTACTTCCGCGCTTCGACCTCGACCAGTTCCTCGGCGCGATCGAGAAACACCGCATCAACGGCTTGTACGTCGCCCCGCCGATCGTCCTGGCCCTCGCCAAGCACCCCGCCGTCGCGAAGTACGACCTGTCCGGCCTGGAGTACATCGTCAGCGCCGCCGCCCCGCTCGACGCCGCTCTCGCGCAGGCCTGCTCGCACCGCCTCGGTCTGCCACCCGTCCTCCAGGCGTACGGCATGACGGAACTGTCGCCCGGCACACACGTCGTTCCCCGGAACGCACCGAACCCGCCCCCGGGAACGGTCGGAAAGCTGCTCCCGGGAACGGAAATGCGCATCCTCTGCCTCGACGACCCCAGCAGCGACGTCGGCGTCGGAGAGGAGGGCGAAATCGCGATCCGCGGCCCCCAGGTGATGAAGGGCTACCTCGGCCGTCCCGACGCCACCGCCGAGATGATCGACGCCGACGGATGGGTGCACACCGGTGACATCGGAAGGGCCGACGCGGACGGCTGGCTGTTCGTCGTGGACCGGGTGAAGGAACTCATCAAGTACAAGGGCTTCCAGGTCGCACCGGCCGAACTCGAAGCGCTCCTGCTCACCCACGAAGCCATCGCGGACGCGGCGGTCATCGGCGTGTACGACGAGGACCGCAACGAAGTACCCATGGCGTACGTCGTCCCGCAACCATCCGCGCGCCTCACCGAGGACGACGTGATGGCGTACGTCGCCGAACGCGTCGCCCCGTACAAGAAGGTCCGCAGCGTCGTCTTCATCGCAAGCGTCCCCAGGGCGGCCTCCGGAAAGATCCTCCGGCGCGAACTGCGCGCACTGCGCGAACGTGAAGGGGAGCGTGCATGACCCTGGTACCGGCCGCACACGAACGCGGGATCACCACCCTGACCCTCGACTCACCGGCGAACCGCAACGCGCTGTCCGCGCGGCTCGTCGGTGAGCTGGGCGACGCCCTGTCCGCGTGCGCGAAGGACCCCTCCGTACGGGCCGTACAACTCACCCACACAGGGACCACCTTCTGCGCGGGAGCCGACCTCAAGTCGCCGCCGGACCCGGCGGCCTTCGTCGCCCTCCTGCGATCCGTCGTCGAACTGCCCAAGCCGGTCGTGGCGCGGGTGCGGGGACACGTGCGGGCGGGCGGCCTCGGTCTGCTCGGCGCCTGCGACATCTCGGCGGCGGGGCCCGGCGCGAGCTTCGCGTTCACCGAGTCCCGCCTCGGGCTGGCCCCCGCCGTCATCTCGATGCCACTGCTGCCGCGCCTGGACCCGCGCGCCGCCGCCCGCTACTACCTCACCGGGGAACGGTTCGACGCGGCCGAGGCCGCCCGTATCGGGCTGATCACCGTCGCGTCCGGCCACCGTGACGTGGACGAGGCACTCGCGCCGGTGCTGGACGGGCTGCGCAGAGCCTCCCCGCAAGGCCTGGCCGAGTCCAAGCGCCTGGTCACGGCTACAGTGCTGGCAGCTTTCGACCGGGACACGGACACGCTCGTCGAGCGGTCCGCGCACCTCTTCGCCTCACGGGAGGCGGCCGAAGGCGTGACGGCATTCCTCGAACGACGGGACCCCGCATGGGTGCTGTGACCCCGACCCCGACACCAGCCGCAGGCTCGGCACCGGCCACCGGCAAAGCCCCCAAGCAGGACCGCTCCCGGGCCACCAGGCAGCGCCTGCTGGAGGCCGCCGTGTCCTGCCTGGCCGACCGCGGCTGGGCGGGCTCCACGGTGTCTGTCGTCGCGGAACGGGCCGGCGTCTCACGGGGCGCCGCCCAGCACCACTTCCCGACCCGGGAAGACCTCTTCACAGCGGCCGTCGAGTACGTCGCCGAGGAACGTTCCACGGCACTGCGCGCACTGTTCCCACACGGCGCCACCAACCGAGCGGCTGTCGTCAGCGCACTCGTCGACCTCTACACGGGACCGCTTTTCCGGGCCGCCCTGCACCTGTGGGTCGCCGCCTCCAACGAGGACCAGCTGGGCGCCCGCGTCACCGAACTCGAAGCCCGCGTCGGCCGTGAGACCCACCGCATCGCCGTGGAACTCCTCGGCGCCGACGAATCGGTACCCGGCGTACGCGAGACCGTCCAGGGCGTCCTCGACATGGCCCGTGGCCTCGGCCTCGCCAACCTCCTCACCGACGACGCGTCGCGCCGCGACCGCGTCGTCGCCCAGTGGGCAGCGCTGCTCGACGACGCACTGGACTGACGCACGGGACTGAGGGGCCGGCGGACTGAGGGGCCGGCGGACCCGGCCCCTCAACAGACCTCAGCGCGCGATGTCGTCGAAGCCGGTGACCTCGTGCGGATTGCGCGACGCGGGACCGACGTACCGCGCGGAAGGCCGCACCAGGCGCCCGGTGCGCTTCTGCTCCAGGATGTGGGCGCTCCAGCCCGCCGTACGCGCACACGTGAACATCGACGTGAACATGTGCGCCGGGACCTCCGCGAAGTCCAGCACGATCGCTGCCCAGAACTCGACGTTCGTCGCGAGCACCCGGTCGGGACGCCGCGCGTGCAGCTCCTCCAGCGCGGCCTTCTCCAGGGCCTCGGCGACCTCGAAGCGCGGCGCCGCGAGCTCCTTCGCCGTACGCCGCAGAACGCGCGCCCGCGGGTCCTCGGCGCGGTACACGCGGTGGCCGAAGCCCATCAGACGCTCGCCCTTGTCGAGAGCCTGCTTCACGTACGCGGTCGCGTCACCGGTGCGCTCGATTTCCTCGATCATGCCGAGGACGCGCGAGGGCGCGCCACCGTGGAGCGGTCCGGACATGGCACCGACCGCGCCCGACAGGGCGGCGGCCACATCCGCGCCGGTCGACGCGATCACGCGCGCCGTGAACGTGGAGGCGTTCATGCCGTGCTCGGCGGCCGACGTCCAGTACGCGTCGACGGCCTTGACGTGCTTGGGGTCGGGCTCGCCGCGCCAGCGCTTCATGAAGCGCTCGACAACGGTCTCCGCCTTGTCGATCTCCTTCTGCGGAACCATCGGCAGACCCTGCCCGCGCGCCGACTGGGCGACGTACGACAGTGCCATCACGGCGGCGCGCGCCAGGTCGTCGCGCGCGGTCTGCTCGTCGATGTCGAGCAGCGGTTTCAGGCCCCATACGGGGGCGAGCATCGCCAGCGCGGACTGCACGTCGACGCGGATGTCACCGGAGTGGACGGGGATCGGAAACGGTTCGGCGGCCGGCAGTCCGGGGTTGAACGCGCCGTCGACCAGCAGGCCCCACACGTTCCCGAAGGACACGTGCCCGACGAGGTCTTCGATGTCGACACCCCGGTAACGGAGCGCACCGCCCTCCTTGTCCGGTTCTGCGATCTCCGTTTCGAACGCGACGACTCCTTCGAGTCCGGGTACGAAGTCGGACATCAGGCGGCTCCTCATGACGTGTTCGAAAGGCGGAAAGCGGCTCGTGACCAGGGGGTATGCGGCCAGGTTTTAAGTGCCATGGGTCACCCCGGTGATTCCCCGCGCGGCCGGTGGTCACCCAACCGCTTCGGAAGCAGGCACGATAGCCCCTGCTGTATGGAGGCCACAGTGCCCGGCGCCCACATTTTGGCGGGTTCCGCCGATGCGGGGAAGCGTGATTACCGGCACACTGCCCCATTTCCCGCACAGAGGGTTGATGGCACCGGGTGCCGGGCACAATGGGCCGCTGCGGCAGGATGGCACCGTGCCGAACCGAGATTTCGATCCCGCCGCCATGCGTGAGCACTACCGCAGCGAAGCCTTCACCGAGGCCCAGCTCGCCGACGAGCCGATGGGTCAGTTCGACCGCTGGTTCAGGGAGATCGCCACAGGAGGCCTCCACGAGCCGAACGCCATGATCGTCTCCACGGCCACCCCCGACGGCCGGCCCTCGTCCCGCACGGTGCTGCTCAAGCAGTACGACAGCCGGGGCTTCGTCTTCTTCACGAACTACGCCTCCCGCAAGGGCCAGGAGATCGCTTCCAATCCGTACGTCTCGCTGCTCTTCCCGTGGCACCAGGTGGCGCGCCAGGTGACAGTCACCGGTACGGCTGAGCGGATCGGCCGCGACGAGACAGCGGCGTACTTCAGAACGCGCCCGCACGGCTCACAGCTGGGAGCCTGGGCGAGCGCGCAGTCGTCCGTCGTCGCGTCCCGCGAAGAGCTGCTCTCCCGCTACGACGACCTGGCGACGCGCTACCCGGAGACCGAGCGCGTACCGGTGCCGCCGGACTGGGGCGGCTATCGGGTCGTTCCCGAGACGGTCGAGTTCTGGCAGGGCCACGCGAACCGCCTGCACGACCGTCTGCGGTACGTCGCCGAGGGTGGCACCTGGCGCGTGGAACGCCTCTGCCCGTAAGGCGTGCCCCAAGGGCCTGCGGAACGCAGAAACCCGCGGGCTCTGGTCCCTCCGAAGAGGAGCCGGCCGGACTTACCGGCGAGCCCGCGGGTCAGTGACTGCTGGGATTTCGGCCGACGATCTGTCGGCCTGCACTAAGTGCGACGACGGGCCGTCAGCCCGCAGTCACCTCACGAGTCCGAAATGACATCACTTCCGAACCACCTCCCTTCACGTGTGCCGCAAGCCTAAGAACCGCTCCCGCTCGCCACAAGTGAATTAAGGAGGGTATCTATTTCGCCGAACCAGGTGTGTGCTGCGTCACGTTCCAGTTGAATGATCCCGAGTTCAGCAGTGCGGCAGACAGCAGTGCAGCAAAGGCGAACACCTGCAGGGGGTGCCAGGTGAGTGCTTCCCGGATCGGCGAGACCACCGACGCGTTCGGTCCCGACGAGCCAGGACCCGGTTCCGACGATCTTCTTGCCGCGCTTCTCGACGGCATGGACGCGGCGCTCTGTGCCTTCGACGCGGACGGGGTGATCACCCACTGGAACCGCGAGGCGGAGCGGATCCTCGGGTGGACGGCGGAGGAGGCCGTCGGGCGGGTCGGTTTCGCGGGCTGGGCGGCGAGAGCGGCGGACGCCGACGAGGTGCAGGGACGGCTGATGTCGGCGATGCACGCCCCCGGCCGTCAGGTGCACGAATTCGCGCTTCTGCGGAAGGACGGTGGGCGCGTTCTCGTACGTACACAGTCGGCGGGAGTGCGCGGTGCGGAGGGCAAGCCCGCCGGGGTGTACTGCGCGTTCAGTGAAGTGCACGCGCAGATCGACCTGGAACGGGCGATCGCGCTGAGCGAGGCGCTCTTCGACGACGCCTCCTGGGGCGTCGTCCTGGTGGACGTGGACCTGCGTCCCACCGTCGTCAACGCGCACGCGGCGCGCGCGCTCGGAGTGGGGCGTACGGCGCTCCTGGGCCGCCCCCTGGGGGAGCTCGTCGTCCAGGGCGTGGAAGAGCTGGAGGGCGCTCTCCAGCACGTACTGGCGGAGGGGGCGCCCCCGGCCCCCGCCGAGCTTTGGGTGACGCTGCGCAGGGCGGAGGCGGGCGGGAGGGGCGAGAGGCGGCGGTGCTGGCGCAGCGGCTTCCTGCGGCTGGCCTCGCCGCTCGCGGAGGAACCGGTCCCGCTGGGCGTCGGCTGGCTGTTCCAGGACATCACCGAGGCGAAGGCCGCGGAACAGGAAGCCGCGCAACTGCGGTTCCGCGGCAACCAGCTGCACCGCGCCGGGCGCGCGGCCGCCGAGTGCGAGGACCCGATGGAAGCGGCGCTGTCGTACCTGGACTTCGCCCTCGCCGGATTCGCCGACCACGCGCTGGTGGACCTGACGGTGGGGGATCACCCGGCCCGCCTGGTCCGGGCCGCGGCCACGCCTTCGGGCGCCCCGGGCCCGTGCCTGCCGGTGACCGGCGGAGCCGGGATCCCCGTCCCGTATCCGTCCGGTCATCCGGCGCTCCAGTGCCTCGACCGTCTCGGCTCGGTACGGGCCAGCGGGGGGGCGCAGGACTGGGCGGTGCAGCGCCAGTGGCCGAAGGACACCGTGCACGCCTTGTGCACGGTGCTGCGCAGCCGCGGCCGGACGCTCGGAGTGGCCACCTTCCTGCGCGGTCCGAGCCGCAGTGCCTTCGAGCGCCCGGACGCGACGTACGCGGAGAACATCGCCGTGCGGGTGGCGGCGGCGATCGACTTGGCGCAGGTGCTGAAACCGGCGTAAAAGACGAACCCGGGAACGGGCCGTTCTGGGGAACGGTCCTTCTTACGCCGCGTGCAGGGCCAGCGTCGGGGAGAGCCGTGCCGCCCGTACGGCCGGGTACAGGCCGGCGATCGTGCCGATCACCAGCGTCGCCCCGAACCCGCCGCCGACCGCCCATGGGGGCACGACCCACGGCAGGCCGCCGGAGTACGCGAACCGGGCACCCCCGTCGACCTCGGCCCGGGGGTGGCGGCGGAGTATGCGGCGACCCGGCGGATCAGCAACGCGGCCGAGGACGCCGCACTGGAAAGCCTGCTGACGGTGTCCGGCGTGGCGCTCGCCCTCTTCTCGGCCGCCTCCGTGGCACTGGCCTGGTGGATGGCGGGCAGGGTGCTGCGCCCGGTCGGGGTGATCACCGCGCGGGCGCGCAGGCTGTCGGGCGAGAACCTCCACGAACGGCTCGCCCTCAAGGCGCCGCCCGGCGAACTCAAGGAGCTCGCCGACACGTTCGACGGAATGCTCGACCGGATAGAACAACTCGTCTCCGCGCAGCAGCGCTTCGCCGCCAACGCCGCCCACGAACTGCGGATGTCCCTCGGCGTGCAGCGGGCAGCCGCAGAGATCGGACTGGCCGGCGAACCGTCGCCGGAGAAGGTCGCCCGTATCCGCGAGAAGCTGATCGAAACGGCGGGGGAGTGCGAGCAGCTCATCGAGGGCCTGCTGCTTCTCGCGGTCTCCGACCAGGGGCTCCAGCGCCGCGAACCCGCCGCGCTGGACGCGATCGCCCGCACGGTGGCGAACGGGCTGACCGAGGACGCCCGGCGCCTGGGCGTCACGGTGGAGGCTTCGGGGCAGCCGCTGACGGTACGGGGAGACGCGGTCCTGCTGGAACACCTCGTCCACAACCTCGCCGCCAACGCGATCCGCCACAACCACCCCGGGGGCCGGCTGCGGCTCCGTGTGTCCCCTGACGGCCTGGAGGTCTCCAACACGGGCCCCGTCGTCCTGCCCGCTACGGTGCCCCGCCTGTTCGAGCCGTTCCGCCGGGCGCGGGAGCGCCACCATGCGCCAGGTGAGGGGGCCGGACTGGGGCTGTCCATCGTGGCGTCCATAGCGCGCGCCCACGGCGCACTGGCGGCAGCCGTCGCCAACCAGGGTGGCGGGCTGACCGTACGGGTGACGTTCCCGGGAACGTAGGCCGTACGTTCCCGGGAGCGCACGGCGAGGACGTGATCAGTGCCGGTAGAAGATCCGGTCGCGGTACTCCGTCATCACGCGGCCGTTCCATTCGTGACCGCCATCGACGTTGCCCGAGCGCAGCAACGGCGGTTCGATTCCGCGCTCCGCCAGGTCGCCCGCAGCGGTCGCCATGACGGCCTGCACCAGAGCGCTCGTGACGACAGTCGACGCGGGCGCGAAGGGGGCCTCGATGCCCGGCGCCGTGAGTTCCGCGTCGCCGACCGCGATCTTGCTGTCGAGGACGATGTCGCAATGGTCCTTCAAATACGTTCCAGAGACGTGCCGGGACTTCGTCTCTCGCGTGTACGCCACCGAGGTCACGCCGATGACCTTCAGGCCGAGCGCCCGCGCGTTCATCGCCATCTCCACCGGCAGCGCGTTGCGCCCCGACAGCGAGATGATCACCAGTACGTCGCCCGGCTTGGCGGGGCTGCTGTCCAGCACGGCTGCCGCGAGCCCGTCGACGCGTTCCAGGGCGGAGCCCAGTGTGGCGGGCATGACGTCCACGCCGACGGTCCCGGGAACGACGAGCAGGTTCATCAGGGCGAGGCCGCCGGCCCGGTAGACGACGTCCTGGGCTGCCAGCGAGGAGTGGCCGGCGCCGAAGGCGAAGAGCCGCCCTCCCGCCGCCACCGTGTCGGCGATGGCGGCGCCGGCGGCTGTGATGTTCTGGGCCTCCTCGTCGCGGACGCGGTGCAGCAGCCCGATCGCGGCGTCGAAGAACTGACCGGCCAGTTTGCTTTCGCTCATCGCGCAGGGCCCTTTCCAGCGGTACATCGTGCGAGTGTCGTGCGACGGTGGCGCGGATCACGTTGCGGTCTGGACCAGTGCCGTGTCAATACGGCTTCCGGTCGGCGCGGCACGGTTGTCAGCGCTATGCGTCAGAATTGGGTCAGGGCCAGCGCACGAGTAATCGAGGGGCACGTATGTCCGGACTGATCGACACAACGGAGATGTATCTCCGCACCATCCTCGAGCTCGAGGAAGAAGGCGTGGTCCCCATGCGCGCCCGTATCGCCGAGCGGCTCGACCAGAGCGGACCGACGGTGAGCCAGACCGTGGCGCGTATGGAGCGCGACGGTCTGGTGACAGTGGCGGGCGACCGTCACCTGGAGCTGACCGACGAGGGCCGCAAGCTCGCCACCCGCGTGATGCGCAAGCACCGGCTCGCCGAGTGTCTGCTCGTCGACGTGATCGGCCTGGAGTGGGAGCAGGTCCACGCGGAGGCATGCCGCTGGGAGCACGTGATGAGTGAGGCGGTGGAGCGGCGCGTACTGGAGCTGCTGCGTCACCCGACGGAGTCTCCGTACGGCAACCCGATCCCCGGCCTGGAGGAGCTTGGCGAGAAGGCCGAGGCGGACCCGTTCCTGGACGACAACATGGTCAGCCTGAATGACCTGGCACCCGGCCCGGAGGGCAAGACCGTGGTCGTACGCCGGATCGGGGAGCCGATCCAGACGGATGCCCAGCTGATGTACACGCTGCGACGCGCGGGCGTTCAGCCCGGGTCGGTCGTGAGTGTGACGGAGTCGCCCGGCGGGGTACTTGTCGGAAGCAGTGGCGAGGCCGCGGAGCTCGATGCCGAGGTGGCCTCGCACGTTTTCGTCGCCAAGCGCTGACGCCGGCGCTCCGGCAGCAACGGCCCCCGGCCCCAAGGTCGTTGGGGCCGGTCCGGCGATCCTCCGGAATCCCAGCGACCGGACGGATCCCGTGCCAGGCTGTGACCGAAGCACTTGACGTGAGGGCCGCCGACCGGTCTGCCGGTTCGGTCGGGGAGGGGGCAGGGGATGCGCCCGTCGCACTGGTACGGCCTGGGGGGTCGTCCCGTTCGTCTTACTTGTTCCGTTCGTTCCGTACGTTCTGTTCGTTGTGAAGGGGATGGCTCCGGCGCCCTGAGGCGCCGGAGCCTGTCCTCCCCTGCACTGACCCGGAGCCCCGAGCTCCCAGGGTCAGCCCCCGCGGTCCGTCTTCCCCGAGCGGCCCGCCTCCCGCTGAAGATCTCCCCTCGGCGGCGGGAGTCAATCCTTGAGCGTGGTCACTCGAAAGGGGGGTGTTGCGCGCCGCAAGCGCATTTTCGAATACGGGTTCGATAGTCTGACTGGACTCGACCACTCATGGACGGACCGCCCGGGGGACGAAGGGGGTGCCAGGACATATGGTGCGGCGCATTGACGTGACCGGAGCCGGCGGCGTACGCCTCGCGGCCTGGGAGTTCGCCGACCCGCCCAAGGGGAGCGGGGAAACCGACCGCGCCCCCGGCGTCTTACTGCTCCACGGCCTGATGGGCCGGGCCTCGCACTGGGCCGGCACGGCGCGCTGGCTCTCCGAGCGCTACCACGCGGTCGCCCTCGATCAGCGCGGCCACGGCCGCAGCGACAAGCCGGCCGACGGGCCGTACACCCGCGAGGCGTACGTCGCCGACGCCGAAGCCGCGGTCGAGCAACTGGGGCTCGCGCCCGTCACGCTCATCGGCCACTCCATGGGCGCCCTCACCGCCTGGCAGCTCGCCGCCAAGCGCCCCGATCTCGTCCGTGCGGTCGTCATCTGCGACATGCGGGCGGGTGCTCTCGGCGTTGCGTCTCAGCGTGAGTGGGACGACTGGTTCAAGTCGTGGCCCGTCCCGTTCGCGACGCTCGCCGACGTGCGTAAGTGGTTCGGCGAGGACGACCCCTGGGTGGAGCGGCCGAGCCCGGCCCGCGGCGAGTTCTTCGCCGAGGTCATGGCCGAACGGGCCGACGGCTGGCGCCCGCTCTTCTCCCGCCGCCAGATGCTCACTTCGCGCGAGACGTGGGTGTTCGACGCCCACTGGGAGGAGCTGGCACTGGTCCAGTGCCCGGCCCTGGTGGTGCGCGGCCTCGACGGCGAACTGGGGCGGGCGGAGGCGCAGGAGATGGTCAGAGTGCTGCCGCGCGGGCGGTACGCGGAGGTCGTCGATGCGGGCCACCTTGTCCATTACGACCAGCCGGAGGGCTGGCGCACCGCGATCGAGTCGTTCCTGGAGGAGACGGCCGAGGAGCCGGTCGTTCCGCCCCTGGGCCACCCCTGACCCACCGAGGTGCCGGCGGGGCGGAACGCAAGCGGCGTGGCAGGGTCAGCCCTTGCTTACCGCGGTCAGGATCTCCGGGAGTCGCGCCGCCGCCTGCGGCGCCGACCAGCGCACGCCTGCCCAGGAGAGCAGCGCGCCGTACGCCGTGCCCAGTGGCAGCACCAGCCACAACCAGTCCTGTGCGTCGGCCACATGAAGCCAGATCGTCAGAGCGATCAGCGGCGCGCACAGCAGCGCCGCCGCGATCATGCCGCCGACGATCGAGATCCAGGCGAGACCCGCCTGGCCCGGCGCGACGTTCTTGTGTGTGCTGCCCTGCGGGATCGAGTACGGGAAGCGGACCGAAGCCACCGCCCCCGTCGCCAGCATCGCGCCGAGCAGCGCGAACGACAGGCCGAGCGCCTCCGGAAGGGCCCGCCAGTCGCCCACCAGCGCCGCCGTGACCCCGGTGACCAGCGCCGAGTACGGGAGCGTGACCACCAGCAGCGCCAGGGCCCGGGCCCGCAACTCCTCGTACGCGTCCCGCGGAGTGGAGATGGTCATGGCGACCATCCAGAAAGCCGAGGTGTCCTGGCCGAACTGGTTGTACATCTGGATGCCGAGCATCCCGGCCGCGAAACACGCGAAGTAGATCGTTCCCGTTCCCTGGAGCGCGTTGAACACCGGCACGATGAAGCCGATCACCAGCGAAGTCACCCAGGCGGCCTTGGTCTTGGGATCCCGCCACACGTACCGCAGACTGCGCTCGATCACCGTTCCCGTACGCCCGCCGGGGAGCCACCGCCCGCCGAGTCCCGGCGACGACTCCTTGCGGGCCGGCTCCGCGGCCTGGAGTGTCGAGCCGTCCGGTGACGTCATCAGCTTCACCAGACTGCGCTCCCAGGACCACAGCAGCGCGGCCAGCGCCACCCCGGCCAGCAGCAGCTGCGCCGCTCCACGGCCGTACGCCCCGTCGCTCACCGCGTCCACCGCGCCTATCGCCGACGCGGGTGGCACCCAGCTCAGTACGTCCGCGACCGGGTCGAGCCGCGAGAGGCCGCCGGCGGTGCTGAGCCGCTGGGCGCCGAAGTTGACCACCTGGAAGCCGACGGCGATCACCAGACCGCTCAGCACGGCCAGATCGCGGCCCTTACGGCTCGTCAGCAGCCGGATGTTCGCCGCCGCCACGGTCCGCGCCAGCGCAAGGCACAGCAGCAGCGTCAGTGCAACGGCGAGGACGCCGACCGCGGCGGCCGCCGCACCGTGCGCCACGGCGATCACCGACCCCAGCGCGAGGCAGAACGTGAACAGCGGCCCGATCCCGACGAGCGACGCCGTCAGCAGCGCCCGGACGAGCGGGCGCGGCCGCAACGGCAGCATGACCAGGCGAGTCGGGTCGAGCGTCTCGTCGCCGCTGGGGAAGAACAGCGGCATCACCGCCCAGCCGAGCCCGAGAATGGCCGTCAGCAGCACCACCACGGTCGTCGCGTGTTCGTTCCCGCGAAGCACGACGAGACCGATCAGCTGAAGCGCCGAGAAGAGCAGCGCGAGCACACCGGAGAGGATGTACACCGTCCTGCGGCCGGACGACTGCCGCAGCCCGTTGCGCAGCAGTGACAGCTTGAGCCGTACGAAGACGGACGTGATCCCGGGAACAGCGGACGCGTCGTTCCCGGGAACGGTCGTTACGCCCGCGCTCATCGGGCGCCGCCGCCGAGCCAGTCCAGACTCTCCCCGCTGTCCCGGCCGTTCGCGCCGACCAGTTCGAGGAAGGCGTTCTGGAGAGTGGGCGCGTCGCCGCGTACCTCCGCGAGCGTTCCCTGGGCGCGAATACGGCCCGCCGCCATCACCGCGACCCAGTCGCACAGCGACTCGACGAGCTCCATCACATGGCTGGAGAAGACGACAGTCGCGCCGGACAGTGTGTACCGCTCCAGCACGCCACGGATCGTCTGCGCGGACACGGGATCGACACCCTCGAAGGGCTCGTCCAGGAAGAGCACTTCCGGGTTGTGCAGCAGGGCGGCGGCGAGGCCGATCTTCTTGCGCATGCCGGTCGAGTAGTCGACGACCAGTTTGTGCTGAGCGCCCGCCAGATCGAGTACGTCGAGGAGCTGCGTCGCCCGCTTGTCGACCTCGGCGCCTGGCAGCCCCCGCAACCGCCCGGAGTACGCGAGGAGTTCACGCCCCGACAGCCGCTCGAAGAGCCGCAGTCCTTCCGGCAGTACGCCGATCCTGGCCTTGACCGCCACCGGGTCCTGCCACACGTCGTGCCCGCCGACCAGGACCGTTCCCGCGTCGGGGCGCAGCAGCCCCGTGACCATGGAAAGGGTGGTGGTCTTCCCGGCGCCGTTCGGCCCGACCAGGCCGATGAACTTGCCTGCGGGCAGCTCCAGATCGATGCCCCCGACGGCGATCTGTTCACCGAAGCGCTTCCACAGGCCCTCTACACGTACGGCGGCGGGCGGCGCCAGGTGCGCTCCGCCCGCCTCTTCTGATCCCAGTGCCTCGTCAGGCATGTCGCACAACCTCTCGGTGTCCCCGTGCCGCTACGGGGAACACACTACGGTCGGCGTGTGCGCGCTGCCGCTGCCTCTCGCCCGCAGGAATACGCCAGCGGACTGATGAGCTCCTCCACGTCGGGCAGCCACCGGTTCGCCGGCGTGGGGCGGCGCGCCCACTGCACCGCGCCCATCCCGCCGAGCCGGGTCGGCGGCGCCGCGACGTAGTCACCCTCGCCCCGGGTGACCAGGTCGATCGCAGTAGGCGTCCAGCCCAACTTCCGTACCAGATCGGGAACCTTGGCTCCGGCGCCGGGAAGTACGAAGAACAGCATCCGGCGGTCGGGCGTGCAGGTCACCGGCCCGAGCGTCAGGTCCATGCGCTCCATGCGCGCCAGCGCCAGGAAGCCGGCCGACTCGGGAACGTCCAGGGCGTCGAAGGAGCGGCCCGTCGGGAGCAGGATCGACGCTCTCGGCTGTTTCGACCACATGCGGCGCGCCGCGGTCGCGCTGCCCGTCGCCTGCGATGCCCAGTCGGCGGTGGCGGGGTGCGCGCCGGGAGAGGCGCAGGAGGGGACGCCGCACGAGCAGCGCTCGACACCCTCGTCCGCCTCCAGCCAGGTACCGGGGAACACGTCCCAGTGCCGTTCTTCCGCGTACCGCACGGCGCTATCCAGCAGTTGATCGCCGCGCTGCTTGGGGATCTGGGCGGCATCCGTGACTCCGATGGTCTCTTCCACGAACAACTCAACTCCCGCCGTCACCTTGGGTTACGGGCGTAGGGGTGCCTTGCCGAGGAGCATCGATCCTGCACGCGGGGCGCATCGGTGCACGGGCGGGGGCGCGCATGCGGCTGTGCGTCGGCGGGCGGGTAGCCAGTGGTGTGGAAGCCCGGGAATGACGGTCAAAAGACCGTCAATACCGTCTCTTCCGGCATGTTCCGCATTCTCTGCATATTTGCCGGGCAGTGATCAACGTGACCGGCGTGATCAGTTCACGACTCGCGACTCACGACCAACGGACCACGAATCACGGACCACTGCGGCACCAGGGGGTAGTCAATGGCAGCCAGGCCTCTCGTCGCCCGCCAGCCGAACGAACGGTTGCAGGCGCTCATTCAGGAAGCCGGGTGCTCCAATGCCGGGCTCGCCCGTCGCGTCAACATGTGCGGCGCCGAACACGGCCTCGACCTGCGGTACGACAAGACATCGGTGGCCCGCTGGCTGCGCGGACAGCAGCCGCGCGGGCGGGCTCCCGGCATCATCGCGGAAGCGATCGGGCGCAAACTCGGCCGTACGGTCACGATCGACGAGATCGGCATGGCCAACGGCAAGAACCTGGCCTCCGGGATCGGCCTGCAGTTCTCGCCGACCGTGCTCGGCGCGATCGAGCAGGTCTGCGAGCTGTGGCGCAGCGACGTGGGGCGCCGCGACTTCCTGTCGGGTTCGACGGTCGCCGCCTCGGCGCTCGTGGAGCCGAGCCGCGACTGGCTGATCACGGGAGCGGACACCCAGGTCGCCAGGACGTCGGGCGGCGGGCGGGTCGGCGCGTCGGACGTGGAGGCGGTACGGGCGACGACGGACGCCCTCGTGGAACTCGACCACCGCTTCGGCAGCGGGCACGTCAGGCCGATCGTCGTCCACTACCTCAACAGCGTCGTGTCCGGGCTGCTCTCCGGCTCGTACCGCGAATCGGTCGGTCGGGACCTCTTCGCCGCGGTGGCGCGGCTGACAGAACTGGGCGGCTACATGGCGGTCGACACGGGCCAGCCGGGGCTCGCCCAGCGCTACTACATCCAGGCGCTGCGGCTCGCCCAGGCGGCGGGCGACCGCGGCTACGGCGGGTACGTACTGGCCGCGTCCATGAGCCACCTGGCCGCCCAGCTCGGGAACCCGCGCGAGATCGCGCAGCTGGCGCGGGCCGCCCAGGAGGGAGCGCGGGGCCAGGTGACGCCCCGCGCGGAGGCGATGTTCTGCGCGGCGGAGGCGCGCGGGCACGCGCTCATGGGAGACGCGCGGGCGTGCAACCAGATGGCGGCGAAGGCGCTGGCCGCGCTGGAGCGTACCGGGGAAGACACGGGCGACGATCCCGTGTGGATCGCGCACTTCGATCACGCGTATCTGTCGGACGAGCTCGCACACTGCCACCGCGATCTGGGACAGGGGGAAGCGGCGGCCCGGCGGGCCCAGGACGCACTGGACGGCCATCCGGACACGCGGGCACGGCGGCGGGCGATCGGTCTTGTCCTGCTGGCGACGGCGCAGGTCCAGCAGTGCGAGGTCGAGCAGGCCTGCAACACGGGCACGCGCGCGGTGGAGCTGCTGAGTACCTTGCGGTCGAACCGGGGAGCGGAGTATCTGGAGGACTTCCAGCAGCGCCTGGCGCCGTACCTCGACGAACCAGCGGTACGGGAATTCGGCGCCCGGATGGAGATGCAGGCGGCGTAGGGGGCGGGGTGTACGGAGTGGCGTACGTGGGGTGGCCCTGAACAGCGTCTTAAGGGTGCTTCTTGTCACAGGGCTGCCCGCCGGGCCTCCGGCGGTATGTGTGGGGACCGTGGGCGCGTGGCAGAGGCGTGTAGTCACCCGGTAGCGTGAACCGACGGTTCCGTAGGTCCACACATACGTCCACACGTAGGAGTCCCGGTGACGCAGAGCGGACAGGGTGACGAGTCGCGGCTTCCCGCCGCGCGGCCGCCCGCGCACGAAGGTGTCGTGCTGCCCGCGGACGGCAGCGGTCCCTGGATACCCGGGGCGCCCGAGGAGTACGTGGCTCCGGCGGGTGGACAGCCGTGGGGCCAGCCGTGGGGGCCGCAGCAGTCCGCCGCTCCGCAGCCGCCTCAGCAGCAGTACGGCGCTCCGCAGCCGCCGCAGGCTCCGCAGTACGGCGCTCCGCAGCCGCCGCAGGCTCCGCAGTACGGGACGCAGCAGTACGGCGCCCCGCAGCCGCAGCCGCAGCCGCAGCCGCAGCCGCAGCCGCAGCAGCAGCCCGGCGCCCTGCCGCCGTCGCAGCCACAGCCGGGGGCGCAGCAGCAGTACGGCGCGCAGCAGCCGCCGCAGGCCCCGCAGTACGGCGCGCAGCCGCCCGTACAGCAGCCGCAGCAGCAGTACGGCTCTCAGCCCGCGCCTCAGCAGCCCGGCCAGCAGCAGTACGGCGCTCCCCAGCCCCAGCCCCAGCCGCAGCCGCAGGCACAGCCCCGGCCGCAGGCACAGCCCCTGCCCTTGCCCGCGGAGGCCCCTGCCGGAGCCCCGGCGGCCGACGCGGACGCCACTCAGTACATCCCGTACGTGCCGCCGACAGGCCCCGGGGCCCTCCCGCCCGAAAACCCGGCGGACTCCACGCAGTTCCTCGGCCGGCACCAGAACGCGCCCGCAGGAGCCCCGGCGGGCGACGCGGACGCCACGCAGTACCTCCCGCCCGTCCCGAACGCGCAGGGCGCGCCTGAGGCGCCCTCCGGTGCGCCCTACGGCATCCGCCCGGGCGCCCCGGAAGACCGGCAGCCGCCCGCGGAGTTCGACAACCTCTTCCGGGCCGACGCCGCGCCGCCGGCGGACCCCACGCAGCAGATGCCGCCCCTGAACGCGCAGCCCCCGCACCAGCAGTACCAGCAGCCCCAGTTCGCAGCCGCGCCGCAGGGCCGCGCCGCACGCCGTAACGCGTCCCAGGCCGGGCCCCCGGCGCCCACTGGTCCCGTGACGTCCGCGGCTCCCTCGGGGGCCGCCCCGCGGCGGCGCAATTCGCCGCTGGTCCTGATCGCGGCCGTCGTCGTCGGATGCTCCGTACTGGGCCTCGGCGCGGGCGCGCTGCTCAGCAGTGGCGTCGACGAGAAGACGGATGACAAGAAGCCGGTCGCAGCGGCGTCTTCGCCGGGAGGCGACGCATCGCCGCAGGCGGCCGCGGATCCAGCCAAGCCGCAGGCCGAGTCGCTCGACGCGCTGCTCGCGGACAGCAACGACAGCCGCGCTTCCGTGATCAGCGCGGTCCAGGCCATCGGGACCTGCAAGAACCTGCCGAAGGCGGCGAGCGATCTGCGAGCCGCCGCCAAGCAGCGCAACGAACTGGTGACCCGCCTCAAGGGCCTGACCGTCGACAAGCTGCCGAAGCACACGGAGCTGTCGGCGTCCCTCACCACCGCGTGGAAGGCGTCGGCAGCGGCCGACAACCACTACGCGGCCTGGGCCGACCAGGTCGCGGGCAAGAAGGGCTGCAAGAAGGGCCACGCACGGTCGACGCCCCAGCAGCAGGCGGGCAACCGCGAGAGCGGCAAGGCGTCACAGGCGAAGAAGGAAGCCGTCGGCATGTGGAACGACATCGCGAAGCGCTACGGCCTGACGGAGCGCGACGCGACGCAGCTCTGACAGCAGTGGACGGGAGAGGGGCGGGCACCGAATCGGAGCCCGCCCCTCTCCCGTCCCCGCGAGATCAGCCCGGTCAGCCGATCACTCCGATCAGCCCGCAGAAGGCGTCTGTACCAGCGTGTCGCCCACGTCCACGAAGCCCTTTTTCACGGACACCAGCCGTCCCCGGCGCACCACTTGGAACGTCACGTCCCTGTTGATGATCCGCGGGAAGTCCCGTGTAGCCAGCATGTGCTCCAGGCGCCAGCTGAGGGTGGGTGTGAGGCCGCCCGTGTCGATTCCCTCAACACGGTTGAGCGCCCCCACCACGTCGGACGCCGAAACGCTGTCCGTGTCGCCGTCCCCGCCGCCCTTCGCGAGCGACTCGATGATCGCCTTGAGCACCGTGTACGCGATCCACGTCGTCTGCACCCCGGGCTCGGCCGGGTCGATGCGGTTGTCCGCGAAGGCGTGTTCCTTGATGACCTCGCGCATCGGGTTCCAGCGCTCGTCGCTCGCCACCGGGTACCAGCCCGTGACGTACGCGCCCTCGAAGGGCCCGTCCTTGCCGCCCGTACGGTCGAGGAGCGGCTGTCCGACGCTTCCGAGGACCGACGCGACACCGACTTCCCTGGGGGCCTCGCTCTCCAGTCTCCGGAACGAGTCGAAGAAGGTCTCCGTATGGTCGCCGAGAACCGCCGTGACGCAGCCCATTCCGTCCCGGTACGCGTCGAACGCCCCTGCGCTGGTGAGTGCCTGCCGAGCCGACGCGGTGTAGTCGTTCGCGTCCTCCGCCGCCCGGATGTCGGTGGGCGCTTTACGGTCGCCCTCCGCGAGGCCGGAACCGAGGAGCATCGGCAGGTCGTCACCGGCGACCGTGTCGGGGCGTACCAGGGACACGCGGTCGCAGTCGCGGGCGAGCTGCCTGCCGTTGCCCGCGAGGAGAGCCGCCTGGCCGCCGTTGACGGGATACGACAGCGGGCTGGTGAACTCCTGGTCGGAAGCGCCGTAGCCGCCGAGGAACGGAATGCCGGCGACCTCCAGCGGCGCCATGAAGGCCCGGCCGTGCTGGCTGTACGAGCCGACGACCGCGATGGCGTTCTCCCGTACGGCCTGCTTCGCGCACTTGGCCGCGCCGACGGTGTTGTTCCGCTCGTTGCAGGTGAGGACCTTGAGTTCGTGGCCCGCGAGGCCGCCGTTGGCGTTGACCCAGCGGGCGTAGGCCTCCGCCATGGCGGGCATGCCCGGCATGTTCGTGGCCGAGGTGTCCACGGGGGCCCACGTCATGACGGTCACGGGCTCCCTGGAGCCCCCCGTGGCCCCAGGGAGGAGTCCGCATCCGGTCAGCAGCGACGCCCCGACCGCCGTTGCCGTGGCCGCGGCGATCAGCGTCGCGGCCTTTGAAAGGAATGGGCGGGTGGAGAAATGGCTTCGCCGTCCGGTCATGTGCATGCACGCTTCCGCCCTATGGGTAACGGCGGAGTGAGCATGTCTCAACGCGCGGTGACATCGAGGTGAATTACGGGGGGCCGTACGCCCGTGCTGTCAGGGAACGTACGATCTGCAACCGTGCAAGGTTCGGTGAACTCTTCCCGTCGCGGCCGTCGCTCCCCCACCATGGGCGGCATGCCGCTCAATGACATGCCATGGTGGCGCTGGCGCACGAACGTGCGATCGGCGCTGCACATGCTCTCCGACCCCGTCTTCCAGCAGGAGTGCTGGCTGGCAGGTCTCGAGGGCTACGGAGACGTGACAGACGCCGTGTACCGGCTGGTGGAGGACACCTGGCTGGACAACTGGTCGGCCGAGAAATACGTCGGCACGATATTCCGGGACCCGCAGGAGGCGTCGCTCGTCGACGTCGCTGTCCTGCGGGTGCTGAAGATCATGCATCAGGTGGGTGCGGACGCGCCCGTATCGGCGTATCTCGAACACCACGCCTGGCCGGAAGCGGTACGGGCGGCACGTGAGGCGCACGTACGGCTGGCGGCGAACGACGGCGAGGACCCGGACACGGCGCCGCGCACGCTCGAGGTCATCCGGATTCTGACCAGAGCGGCCTGACCCCCGCCGGATATGGAATCCTCGGGGGCATGAGCGACCCGCACCCCGCCCCTTCGTCCGACCGGTCCTCCCCGGACCAGTACGTCCTCACCCTCTCCTGCCCGGACAAAAAGGGCATCGTGCACGCCGTGTCGAGTTACCTCTTCATGACCGGCTGCAACATCGAGGACAGCCAGCAGTTCGGCGACCACGACACGGGTCTGTTCTTCATGCGGGTCCACTTCACGGCGGACGCCCCGGTGACCGTGGAGAAGCTGCGCGCCAGCTTCGCCGCGATCGGTGACTCCTTCCGGATGGACTGGCAGATCCACCGCCCGGAGCAGCGGATGCGGGTCGTGCTGATGGTCAGCAAGTTCGGGCACTGCCTGAACGACCTGCTCTTCAGGGCGCGCACCGGCGCCCTGCCGGTGGAGATCGCGGCGGTCGTCTCGAACCACACGGACTTCGCCGAGCTGGTCGGCTCGTATGACATTCCCTTCCACCACATTCCGGTGACGCGGGACAACAAGGCGGAGGCGGAGGCGCAGCTCCTTGAGCTCGTACGCTCCGAGAACGTCGAGCTGGTCGTCCTCGCCCGCTACATGCAGGTCCTCTCGGACGACCTGTGCAAGCAGCTGAGCGGCCGGATCATCAACATCCACCACTCCTTCCTGCCGAGCTTCAAGGGCGCGAAGCCGTACCACCAGGCGCACGCGCGCGGTGTGAAGCTCATCGGGGCGACGGCGCACTACGTGACGGCCGACCTCGACGAGGGGCCGATCATCGAGCAGGAGGTCGAGCGGGTTGGCCACGACGTGACGCCGGAGCAGCTGGTCGCGATCGGGCGGGACGTGGAGTGCCAGGCGCTGGCGCGGGCGGTGAAGTGGCACAGCGAGTACCGCGTGCTGCTCAACGGCCGCCGCACGGTGGTCTTCGCTTAGGTGTCGGGCGCCTGCGCGACGCGGGTCGGGTCGGGGCGCTTCTACAGGCGGCTCAGTGACGCCGCCGCGAAAAGTACGTCGCGGATGGCCTCCCGGTCGCCGTTCTGGCCCGCCGCCGCTTCCTCGGGCGGTACGTGGCCGGATGCCAGCTGGCAGAATTCGACGCCGTCCAGAGCGACGTGGGCCACCTGGTGGGCGGGGGAGCCGACCGCCGCCGGGGAGTCCAGCGCGATGTACCAGTCGCCGCCGCCCGCCCCCTCGATCTCCAGGTGGAGCGAGCGGCCGGGCGAGCCCGCGGTCACCAGACTCTGGGACGGGGCCGCGAGACCTGCCCTGCGGCGGGCCGCGAGGGTCGCCGGGATCAGCCGCGCGGCCAGGTCGATCATGCTGTTGAGGTGCGCGGCGGCCGGCGGCTCGTACGGATAGTCCACAGCGTCCGCGATGTCCCCCGCGTGCACCCAGCACTCGAACGCCCGGTCCAGCAGCGCGTCGCGCAGGGGCAGGGAGAAGTCGCCGTACGACACGGAGAGCTCCGCCACGCCGCGGCCCGCGAAGGACACCGTGCGGATCAGGTCGTGGCTCTGCCCGCGCCAGGGTTCGCGGACGGTGCGGGTCGGCGGGAAGTGTGAGCCGCGCCAGTACGACTCGGTGCGCTCCTCGGGCGATACGGGTCCTTCCGAGCCGAGCGGATCGTCGAGGCCCAGCGCCTTCGCGACCAGGCCGTCCACGCTCATCAGGTGGCCGATGACCCCGGCGACGGTTGCTTTCCGGTACGTCGCCTCCTCGCCCGTGAACCACTTGAGGCGGACCGGGGCGTGCCATTCCGCGTCGCCGATGTCCCGCAGCAGGGCGTCCAGGCGCGCGGTCTCGGCGTCGTACGGCGTGGCCCAGCCGGGGACGGGGATGCGGGCGGGCCTGCGGCCGAGGCAGCCGTCGAGCACGCGGTTGCGCAGCAGCGGGTCGAGGTCGAGGCTGCGCTCGGCGTGGAGCAGGCCGACCGCGTCCCGCAGCCGCAGCGCCTCGTCCGCGCAGGGGGCGCACTCGGTGAGGTGGTCCTCGACCGCCTTGGTCTCGTCGGACGAGCACGCGGCCAGGGCCCAGGCGCCCAGCAGCGACTTGAGCACGCCGTGGGAAAGGACGGCCGGGGCGGGCGGCGGTGGCGGTGGGGGCAGGGGAACGGACTCCAGCACCTCGCGGTCGTCCGCCGCCGCTCTCGGTGACGGTATGCGCGGAGCCCGGCCCTCCGGCGGCACGCGACCGCCCGGATCGTCCGGGCCGTGCGGATTGTCCGGGCCGTGCGGATCTTCTCGACCGGGCGGTCCGGTGGGTCCGTGCGGCCCACCCGCTCTGTGCGGTCCCTCCGGCCCGTCGCGCGGGTCCGGACCGTGGCCCTCCGGGCCGGTCGAGCCGATCGGCCCGCGTCCCCCGCTCACCGGTGCTGTCCGTATCCGGGCGGGGACGAGAGTCCGTGCCCGTCCTGGTAGCGCGGGTTCGCCGTGGACAGCAGTTGCAGCCCGAGCCGCAGCCGCCTGCGCGCCTCGTCCTCGGTGACTCCCAGGTCGGCCGCCGTCTGCCGGTAGTCCCTGCGCTGGAAGTACGCGAGCTCCAGCGCGGCCCGCAGCGGGGCCGGCATCGACGTCACGATGTAGTCGGCGCGGGCCGCGGCCGACGCCCTGCGGACCTTCTGCTCCAGCTCCTCCGAGGTGCCGTCGCCACCGCCGTCCCGCAGCGCCGCCGCCTCGGTCTGGCGCAGCCGGTGCACGGCCTGCCGGTGTGTGAGCTTGGCCACCCAGGACCTCATCGAGCCCTGCTTGGGGTCGTACGCGTCCGGGTTCTCCCAGACATAGCCGAACACCTCACGCGTGATCTGGTCGGCCGCCGCGTCGTCGTCGAGCACCCGGTGGGCCAGGCTGTGCACCAGCGAGGCGAACCTGTCGTACAGCTCACCGAGCGCCGCCGCCTCGCCGCGTGCGAGCCGCTGCTGCATCCTGCGGTCCCAGCGAGGTGGTGCGTCCTTCGCCATGCGGCCCCCAACCCTGTGCGCCTGCCCACCGTGTGCCCCTCGTCACTTCCTTCGAATGTAGTGCGAGCCACTGACAACGCATGCCCCTTTACGGTAAGTGAGTCGCGCCCCGGCCCGGGATGATAATGATCGGGCCGCGGTACCCTCCAAGAGGTGTGTTTCATGGGAGCGCGGTGGGGCAGCCGCGAGAGATGGAAGCACTAGTTCCGCATCAGCAGAACGAAAGGTCCAGACGCGTGACGCTGAAGGTGATCGAGGCCGAGCACAACGCCTGGGCCGTACTGCACGTTTCCGGAGAGCTGGACCTGGTGACCTCACCCGCGGTCCGCCAGCACGTTCACGACGCCGTCGCGAAGGGCCGACACCGCGTGGTGCTCGACCTGTCCGAGGTGTTCTTCTGCGACTCCAGCGGGGTCGGCGTCATGATCGCCGCCCGCCGCCTGATGCATTCCTGTGGCGGCGAGCTGCGGCTGATACTGCCCGCTCGCGGAGCCGTCGACGGTTCGCACGTCAACCGGGTGCTCGCCGCCCTCGGCGTACGCCGCCTCTTCGAGGTGTATCCCGACGTGGCCACGGCCGCGGACGACGAAGCGCAGGCCCTCTCCGCCTGAGAATGCTCCGGTTGGCCCGCCCACGTCGTACCCTCCCCCCTATGGACAGCGCAGAGTACGAGCGCAAGACAGCGGCCCGTTTCGCGAGCTTCGACCAGGACGGCAACGGCTACATCGACCGCGAGGACTTCAGCGCCGCCGCGGCGGCCCTGCTGGCCGAGTTCGGGACGACGGCCCGGTGCGACAAGGGGCAGGCGCTCTACATGGGGGCCGAGGCCTTCTGGCAGGGCATGGCCGGCATCGCCGACGTGGACGGCGACCAGCGGGTCACCCGCGAGGAGTTCGTCACGGGCGCGGTGAAGCGGCTGCGGGACAACCCGCAGCGGTTCGCCGAGATCGCCCGCCCGTTCCTGCACGCGGCGATCGCCGTAGCGGCAGAGGCGGACGGCACGGGCGTAACTCCGCAGGCCGCGGGGCGAGTCCTGCGGGTGCTGGGTGTGGCGGGGGACAGAGCGCAGGCCGTCGCGACGGCGCTCGACGCGGACGGTGACGGTCTGATCAGCGAGAACGAGATCCTGACCGCCTTCGCCGCGTACTACACGACACCCGGACCGCAAGCGTAGGACCAGCGGTCCTACGCGGCCTACTGGGCCTGTGAATAGCGTTCACGCAGCTTGTACTTGAGGACCTTGCGCAGCGTCTCGTTGCGCGGCAGCGCGTCCACGACTTCAAGCTGCTCGGGCAGTTTGTGTACGGACAGCCCCTGCGCCCGCAGATACGCGGTGACCTCCTCCAGGGTCAGCGGCGCGGCGCCCGGGGGCTGTTCGACGACGGCGCACACCCGCTCGCCGCGCGCCGCGTCCGGCAGGCCCACCACGGCCGCGTCTCCCACGCCCGGGTGCCGGTGCAGGAGGTCCTCGATCTCCTTGGCCGAGATGTTCTCGCCCTTGCGGATGATGATGTCCTTCAGCCGCCCGGTGAGCACCAGATGGCCGGACGCGGTGAGGTGTCCGACGTCACCGGTGATGAGGAAGCCGTCCTTGTCGAAAGCCGCGTTGTGGGCCGGTTCCAGATAGCCCCGGCACACGGCCTCGCCGCGCAGCCGCACCTCCCCGTCGGAGCCCGCCGACAGGGGCGTGCCGTCCTCGGTGGTGATGCGTATCTCCATGCCCGCGGGCGGCCGGCCCTCCGTCGTCGCCAGGTTGTCGGCGGTGTCGTCCGGGGCGCCCATTGTGATCATCGGAACCTCGGTCATGCCGTAGCCGTGGGTCAACTGGCAGCCCATCTCGCGTACGACGGCGTGGTAGATCTCGGGCGGTTTGGGCGCCCCGCCGCCCGCGAGCAGCCGCAAGGTGGGGACGATTTTGCGGGAGGGGTCTTTTCGCTGCTCGGTCAGGAACATCGAGTAGAAGGCGGTGGACCCGCCCGCGACCGTGACGCCATGCTTGCGGTAGCCGTCGAGCGCGGCGGGCATCGCGAAGTGCTCGAAGAGGACGGCGGGGAAGCCGTACAGGAGCAGCATCACCAGATAGTCCGGGCCGCCGATGTGCGCGTACGGGAACGCTATGGAGCCGATGTCGTCCTGGGACAGCCGCAGAGCGTGCGCCAGACACGAGCCGCCCGCTATCAGCGAACGGTCGGTGTGCAGGACACCCTTGGGGTCGGACGTCGTCCCTGAGGTCCAGTAGATCCAGCGAACCGTGGTGCCGTCGGAAGGCGGCTGCGGGAGCGTTCCCGGGTCCGCTTCCGGAACGTTCCCGTACGCCTCGAAAACGCCACGCGCGCCCAGCCGGTGCGCCATCTCCGTATGGTCAAAACCGCGCCACTGTCCCGGTACCGCGAAGAAGTCCGCCTTTGACTCCCGCAGCGCGAAGCCGACTTCGCGCTCCCGGTAGAACGGGATGACCGGCGACTGTACGGCGCCGAGCCTGGCCAGGGCCACGGACAGGAGCACCGTTTCGATCCTGGTCGGCAGCTGCCAGGCGACCACGCTTCCGGGGCGCACCCCCAGCCCGTACAGCCCCGCCGCGACGCGTTCGGCGCGGTCCCTGAGCTCACCGAAGGTAAGTACGCCGTCGTCCTGAAGCAGCACGGGCCGCCGCGGTGTGAGCGCGGCGCGGCGGTCGACGAGTTCCCAGAGCGTACGGGAGGCGCCCAGCGCGTGCGCGGTGTCGGTCGCGGTGTCGGTCACGGCAGTCCCCTCACAGCTGACGGACAGTCAGATCATCCGGAGAGCGTAGGGCGCTGCGCCTTGTCGGTCCAGGGGTGCGGGGCTAGCCTGATATCTGACGGGTCATCAGAAAAGCGGGATCGCGAGCGCCGGAGGACACCCATGGAACTGCCTCGGATTGTCAGCGTCGACGACCATGTGATCGAGCCGGCGCACCTCTTCGAGACCTGGCTTCCGGCGAAGTACCGCGAGCGCGGCCCCAAGCCGCTGACCGCCGGAATCGGTGACCTCGCCTACGTGGCGGGCAAGTACCGGATCACGATGGATCCCGACGGCCCGCCCACCGACTGGTGGATCTACGAGGACCTCAAGTTCCCGTACAAGCGCAACATCGCCGCCGTCGGCTTCGACCGCGACGACATGACCCTGGAGGGCATCACCCGCGCGGAGATGCGGCGAGGCTGCTGGGATCCCAAGGCGAGGCTCGCCGACATGGACCTGAACCACGTCGAGGCTTCCCTGTGCTTCCCCACCTTTCCCCGCTTCTGCGGGCAGACCTTCGCGGAGGCGCACGACAAGGAGGTCGCCCTCGCCTGCGTGCGCGCGTACAACGACTGGATGGTGGAGGAGTGGTGCGGCGACAGCGGGGGCCGGCTGATCCCGCTGTGCATCATCCCGCTGTGGGACATCGGCCTGGCCGTCGCCGAGGTCAAACGCAACGCGGCACGCGGCGTACGGGCGGTCACCTTCAGCGAGATCCCCACGTACCTGGGACTGCCGTCCATCCACTCCGGCCACTGGGACCCCTTCTTCGCCATCTGCGAGGAGACCGGCACGGTCGTCAACATGCACATCGGGTCCTCCTCGCAGATGCCCGCCGCTTCCCCGGACGCCCCGCCGGCCGTCCAGGCCGCCCTCAGCTTCAACAACGCCATGGCGTCGATGATGGACTTCCTCTTCAGCGGCGTACTGGTGAAGTTCCCGCACCTCAAACTGGCCTACAGCGAGGGCCAGATGGGCTGGATTCCGTACGCCCTGGAACGCGCCGACGACGTATGGGAGGAGCACCGCGCGTGGGGCGGCGTCAGGGACCTGATCCCCGAGCCCCCTTCGACGTACTACTACCGGCAGATGTTCTGCTGTTTCTTCCGCGACAAGCACGGCGTCGCTTCCCTGGATGTCGTCGGCCGTGACAACGCCACCTTCGAGACCGACTATCCGCACGTCGACTCGACGTTCCCGCACACGAAGGAAGTCGCGCTCGATCACGTGAAGGGCCTCGACGACGAGACCGTCTACAAGCTGATGCGCGGCAACGCCATCCGCATGCTCGGTCTCGACCTGGACCGCGACCGCGTCCCCGTCGCCGTCCGCGCCCGCTGATGGACCTCACCTACAGCGAGGAGGAAGAGGATTTCAGGGCGCGCCTGCGCGAGTGGCTGGCGGCCACGCTGCCCACTCTGCCGCCCCGGCCCGACCCGCTGGACTGGCCGGGGCGGCGCGCGTACGACACGGCGTGGCAGCGCCGGCTGTACGACGCCGGGTACGCGGGGCTGCACTGGCCCGCCGACGCCGGCGGGCGCGGCGCCACCCCCACGCAGCATCTGATCTTCCTGGAGGAGACCGAGCTGGCCGGGGCGCCCTACGTCGGCGCGAACTTCGTGGGCCTGCTGCACGCGGGACCCACCATCGCCGCCGAAGGAACCCGGGAACAGCGCGCGCGCTGGCTGCCGCCGATCCTGCGCGGCGACGAGGTCTGGTGCCAGGGCTTCAGCGAACCGGACGCAGGCTCGGACCTCGCGTCGCTGCGCACCAGGGCGGTGCGGGACGGGGACACGTACATCGTCACCGGATCGAAGATCTGGACCTCGCACGCGGAGGTCGCCGACTGGTGCGAGCTGCTGGTACGCACCGAGGCGGTGAGCGCGACCGTTCCCAAGCACCGGGGCATCACCTGGCTCGCCATGCCGATGAACGCTCCGGGCGTGACCGTAAGGCCGTTGCGAACGCTCACGGGAACGGCCGAATTCGCGGAGATGTTCCTCGACGAGGTACGCGTACCGGTCACCAACCGCGTAGGGGACGAGAACGGCGGCTGGCGCGTCACCATGGTCACCCTTTCCTTCGAGCGCGGGACGGCCTTCGTCGGCGAGGTCGTCGCCTGCCGCCGCACCCTCCGGGCACTCGCCGCGGCCGCTCGCGGGAACGGCCGTTGGGACGATCAGGAAGTGCGCCGCACCCTGGGGCGCCTGAACGCCGAATTCACCGCTCTGTGGCGGCTCACCCAGTGGAACGTCAGCGAAGCGCAGGGCGCGGGAAGCGAAGGGAGCGTTCCCGGGAACGGCGGTTCCGTCTTCAAGCTGCGCTACTCGCACGCCCGTCAGGAGTTGTACGACGCTGCCGCGCGGGTGCTCGGCCCCGGTTCCCTGGACCTGTCGCACGACTGGACCCTGGACCGGCTGTCGTCGCTCTCGTACACGATCGCCGCGGGCACGTCCCAGATCCAGCAGAACATCGTCGCCGAGCGCATCCTCGGCCTTCCCAAGGGGCGCTGACGCACTGATGGACTTCCGTCTCACCGACGACCAGCGTGCGCTCCAGGCAGGCGTACGGGAACTCCTCGAAGGGCGCTTCGGACGCGAGCGGCTGCGGGCGGCGGTCGACAAGCCCGGTCCGGGCCCGGACGCCCTGGACCGGGCGCTGTGGCGGGAGCTCGGCGACGCCGGGTTCTTCGCGCTGCGGCTGCCCGAGGAAGACGGCGGGGTGGGCCTGGGCCTGCCCGAAGCAGTCCTCGCCTTCGAGGAGGCGGGCCGCGCGCTGCTCCCCGGCCCCCTGGTGGCCACGCACCTCGCGGCCGGCACGGTCCCGGGAGCGGCCACCGGCGAGACCGTGGTGACGAGGGTGGACGGTGAACTGGTGGAGTGGCTGGACGCGTCCGATCACGTTCTAGGGAACGCTTCGGGGGCCGTGCCCGTACGTTCTGTGGACCCGCTGACGCCGCTGCACCGCCTGCCCGGGGACGTTCTGGGGCAGGTTCGGCGGGACGTTCCCCGAAACGTTCCCGAGGCCGCCCTTCTGACCGCCGCCGAACAGCTCGGCAGCGCCGCCCGTACCACCGAGGTGGCCGTCCAATACGCGCGCGAGCGCGAACAGTTCGGCCGGCCCATCGGTGCCTTCCAGGCGGTGAAGCAGCTGTGCGCGCAGATGCTGGTACGCGCGGAGGTGGCGCGCTGCGCGGTGTACGGGGCCGCGGTGACCGGTGACCCGGTGGAGATTGCCGGGGCCAAGCTGCTCGCCGACGACGCGGCGGTCCGTAACGCCCGTGACTGCCTCCAGGTGTACGGCGGCATGGGCTTCACCTGGGAGGCCGACGTACACCTGCATCTGAAGCGCGCGTGGGTGCGTGCCGAGCGGTGGCAGACGGCAGGGGACGCGGCGGAGACGCTGGCGGCGGCGCTGCTGTGACGGGACGACCAGGGCGACCGGGACTTCTGGGGTGTCTGGGACTTCTCGGGCGCCTGGTGTGCGTTCTGTGGCCGTACGTAAACGGGCGGTTACTCAATCCTGCGACTGGTGAGCGATTACCGTCCGTCGATATCGGGTTGTGTCCTTCGCGTGACTCGTCACGGGCCGGAGTCGGGGGTGCGCTCCGGTACCCTCCGTGGGATGCGAGTGGTTGTGATGCGCAGCTGTCCCGGCGTTGCCTTGGTGGTGACTGCGGGCCGCGAGATGTGCGCCGCTCGCGCCGTGCGGAGGCGTCGTGCGCGCCCCTGTTCGACTCCCCGCAGAGTGCGTCGCACAGTATGCACCACGCGTACTCCTTCGCGCTGGAATATGCCCGAAGCGCTTGTTGTGGTGACTGTACGTCAACCATGCTGTCCCATAAGGGAATCACGTTCCGTGACCCTGTGGAGACGCGAGGCGATGTGTCCGCCGGTTCGGATGGTGTGAGCGGTGCAGGTGCTTCAGGTGCAGTTGGAGGTAGGGGCCGACCCCGCCGAGGTGGGGCGCGCTCGGAGGTGGGCTCGCTCGCGGCTTGCCGGCTCCGGGATAAGAGTCGATGAGCCGTTGGCCGAGACCCTGATCCTGCTCATCTCGGAACTGGTCACCAACGCGGTGGTGCATACGGGCTGTCCGGCCGTACTGCGCATGCTCTTCGGCACCGCCGACGACGGCACGGTCCGGGTCGAGGTCGCCGACGCCAGCGCCCGCCCGCCGAGGCCCCGGCACGCGGACGGCGACGACACCAACGGGCGGGGACTGGAGCTGGTCGACGGCCTCGCCGATCGTTGGGGCTGGCAGTCCGAGGGGGCGGGCAAGCGGATCTGGTGCGAGGTGGACCGGGGGGCGCCTGTTGTTGCATCGGGGGCGTACGAGGCGACTGCGTATGAGCCGTCGTGCGCTGTCACAAATAGTGCATAAGTAGCAAATCGCCGATCAGGTGTTGACGGTTCGTGATGGCCTGATGACCCTTGGACGAGGCGATTCGCTGTGAGGGGACGCCGAGGATTCCCGTCCTTGGCGAGTGCGGGTCGTGGTTCGGCGTCAGTTCCTTCGAGGGCAAGAGGGGGGCAGGGCCTGTACGCCGGAGCCGGGTGGTGGCCCTTGTGCCGTGCTCGGGGCGTGCGGGAGTGCGTCGCCACCCGGCTGTTCAAACCCCTGAAGGGCGGCCAGGGGTCAGGGGCCAGAGATCAGAGGATCGCTACTGGGGCGACCGGGGTGCCCGTTCCCCCGACGAACGGCTCCGGCATCGCGGAGAGCAGGAAGGCGTACCGCCCCTCCTCCGCACAGGCTGTGGACAGCTCCTCCAGATTCCAGTTCTGGCCCTGGAGCATGCCCATCTCGACGAGGTCGAGGGCGTGTACGGGCAGCCACAGGTTCTCGATCTCCGGCGGGAAGATCTCGAAGGTGAGGGTGTCGTTCGCGACCGCGGCGACGTCGCGGGCGTGGAACCACTCGGGCGTACGGACGGACAGGCCCGGGGACGGGTAGCCGTAGCCGTGCTTGTCGCCCGCGAGGTAGACCTGGATCTGCCCGGTCCGTACGAGAACGATGTCGCCGGCCCGGACGGTCGTACGCGCCAGCTCCTCGGCGGCTTCGAGGTCCTCGGGCGTCACCGCGTGGTCCCCGGCCAGCCGGTCCACTCCGCGCGCGCGGGCCACGTCGAGCAGCACGCCGCGTGAGACGACGTGCCGCGCCTTGTCTATGCCGCTGAAGCGGGCTCGGGTGTGGGGGGTGATGGTGTCGGCCGGGCGGCCGTTGTAGATCTTTCCGGAATGCGACGCGTGGGTGAGGGCGTCCCAGTGGGTGGCCGCCTGGAGCCCCATGGTCACGGCGTCGTCGCTGGTGGCGACGGTGCCGGGGCCGAAGAGCTCCTGGTTGATCTGGACCATGGAGTGGAGTGGGTTGACGCGGCCGGGGATCAGGCCTGTCTGTACGCCGTCCTGGTCGAGGGGGAGCGCGAGGGGTATGCGACGGCCGGTGCGGATGGTGGTGGTGGCGGCGGTGCGTACGACTTCGTCGGTGATGAGGTTGAGGGTGCCGATCTCGTCCTCGGCGCCCCAACGGCCCCAGTTGTTCACGCGCTTGGCGATGTCGTGGAACTCGGCCGGCAGTGACATGGGGCCTCCTCGGGGCTTGTGTCCGGGTGAGTGCGTGGGCATAAAATCTAACGGTCCGTCAGAAACCGCGGGAAGGGGCCGGACGTGGGGAACTTCTTGGCAGGCAAGGTCGTCGCCGTGACAGGTGCCGGGCGTGGCATCGGACGGGCGGTGGCTCTGGCCTGCGCGGCCGAGGGGGCGCGGGTCGTCGTCAACGACTACGGCGTCTCGATGGAGGGCTCGCAGCCGACGAGCGAGGTCGCCGAGGCGGTGGTGAAGGAGATCGAGGCGGCGGGCGGCGACGCGGTCGCTGTCGCGGACGACGTCTCGACGATGGCGGGCGGGCAGCGGATCGTCGATGTGGCGCTGGCGCGCTACGGGCGGGTCGATGGGGTGGTGTGCGTCGCCGGGATTCTGCGCGAGCGGATGCTTTTCAACATGGCGGAGGAGGAGTGGGATCCGGTTGTCGCGACGCACTTGAAGGGGACGTTCACGGTCTTTCGGGCGGCGTCGGCGGTGATGCGCAAGCAGGGGGGCGGCACGCTGATCGGTTTCACGAGCGGCAACCATCAGGGGAGCGTCGCCCAGGCCAACTACAGCGCGGCGAAGGGCGGGATCATCTCGCTCGTGCGGAGCGCGGCGCTCGGGCTGCACAAGTACGGGGTTACGGCTAACGCGGTGGCTCCGGTGGCGCGTACGCGGATGTCCGCGAACGTACCGATGGAGCTGAAGGAGATCGGGGAGCCTGAGGATGTGGCGGCGCTCGTTGTGTATTTGCTCTCCGAGCGGGCGCGGGAGGAAGGGATCACCGGGCAGGTTTATACGGTCGCCGGCCCGAAGATCGCGGTGTGGGCGCAGCCGAGGGAATTGCGGGCGGGGTACGCGGAGGGCGGGGCGTGGACGCCGGAGCGGATCGCGGACTTTTTGCCGGGGACGGTGGGGGTGGATCCGATGCCGATGCTGGCGCGGGTGGAGGCGATGGCTGAGGCGGCGTCGAGGAAGGCACGGCCGAACGCGTGAGGCGGGGGCGGGGGGTGGCGCGGGTGCGGGTGCGGGTGTGGTGTGGTGCGGTGCGGGCGTGTGCGTGTGTGCGGGTTCGGGGCCGCTGCGCGGGGCCTTCCCCGACCCGCCCCTTCCCGCTGTGACACTTTGCGGCTCCGCCGCGTGGGGGCGCTGCCCCAGACCCCGCTCCTCAAACGCCGGAGGGGCTGGATTTGGCTGACGTGCATTTCGGCTCGTTCGGAGCCCCAGTTACGCAACGAACAGGAGACCCCACCGTGGACTTCGCCTTCGGTGCCGACGACGACGCGTTCAGGACTGACGCCCGCGAGTGGCTTGCCGCGCATCGCGGGGACGCGGGCGGCCGGATCTGGGAGCGGGAGCTTGGCGAGGGCGGGTGGATCGGCATCGGGTGGGAGGACGGTGGGGCGTACGGGAGCCGGCGGGCCGGCCTTACCCAGCAGGTCGTCTGGGCGGAGGAGTACGCCCGCGCCCGCGCCCCCGCCAGAGCCGGGCACATCGGGGAGAACCTCCTGGCTCCCACCCTCATCGCCTACGGGAGCGACGCCCAGAGGCAGCGGTTCCTGCCCGCGATCGCGCGCGGCGAGGAGCTCTGGTGCCAGGGGTACAGCGAGCCCGGCGCCGGGTCGGACCTGGCCGGGGTGCGCACCGTCGCCGTACGGGACGGGGGCGCGTACCGCGTCACGGGCCAGAAGATCTGGACCTCCCTCGCCCAGGACGCCGACTGGTGCTTCGTCCTGGCCAGGACTGGGGAAGCAGAACCCGGCGGCCGGCGCCACCACGGGCTTTCGTTTCTGCTGGTGCCTATGGATCAGCCGGGGCGCATCGAGGTGCGGCCCATCCGGCAGATGACCGGGACCAGCGAGTTCAACGAGGTGTTCTTCGACGGGGCCCTGGCCCGCGATGTGGTGGGCGGCGAAGGCAACGGCTGGCGCGTAGCCATGGGCCTGCTCGCGCTGGAGCGCGGAGTGTCCACGCTCGTGCAGCAGATCGGGTTCGCGGAGGAGCTGAAGGAGGTCGTGCGGCTCGCCGTCGAGGAAGAGAGTCGCGGTGGGGGCGCCGGGGATCCTGTCGTACGCGCCCGGCTCGTCCGGCTGTGGGCAGAGCTGCACACCATGCGCGCCAACGCCCTGCGTACGCTCGGCACTTCGGGCGGTGGCCCAGGCGCCCCCAGTGTCGCCAAACTCCTCTGGGGCGGCTGGCACCAGCGGCTCGGTGAGCTCGCCGTTCAGGTGCGGAGCGCGGCCGCGACGGTCGGACCGTACGACTGGGACGAGGAGCGGCCGTACGAACTCGACGCGCTCCAGAGGCTGTTCCTCTTCAGCAGGGCCGACACCATCTACGGCGGCTCCGACGAAATCCAGCGCAACATCATCGCCGAGCGCGTGCTCGGCCTACCGAGGGAGTCGGGATGAGCGGCGGCATGCGGGGTGTTGTGTTCGACGGGAAGGCGGTTCAGGTCGTCGACGACCTGGAGATACGGGACCCGGGGCCCGGTGAGGTCATGGTCGCCATCGGCGCGGCCGGGCTGTGTCACAGCGATCTGTCGGTCATCGACGGGACGATCCCCTTCCCGTCCCCCGTCGTGCTCGGCCACGAAGGCGCGGGCGTCGTCGAGGCGGTCGGCGCGGGGGTGACGCATGTCGGGCCCGGTGATCACGTGTCGCTGTCGACCATCGCCAACTGCGGGGCGTGCGCGCAGTGCGGCCGTGGCCGGCCGACGATGTGCCGCAAGGCGATCGGGATGCCCGGGCAGCCCTTCTCGCGCCGGGGCGGCGAGCCGCTGTACCAGTTCGCGTCCAACTCCACCTTCGCCGAGCGCACGATCGTCAAAGCCGTCCAGGCCGTCAAGATCCCGAACGACATCCCGCTGACCTCGGCCGCGCTCATCGGCTGCGGCGTCGTGACGGGCGTGGGCGCCGCGCTGAACCGGGCGAAGGTCGGCCTCGGGGACACCGTCGTCGTCATCGGGACGGGCGGGATCGGGCTGAACGTCATCCAAGGCGCCCGTATCGCCGGGGCGTCGGCCATCGTCGCCGTCGATTCCAATCCGGCCAAGGAGGCGGTCGCGCGGCAGTTCGGTGCGACGCATTTCCTTCCGTCGGCCGCCGACGCGGATGCGGTACGGGCGATCCTGCCGACCGGCGCCGACCACGCCTTCGAATGCGTCGGCAAGACCGCACTGATCCGGCAGGCGATCGACCTGCTCGACCGGCACGGGCAGGCGGTGCTGCTCGGCGTACCGGCCGCGACGGCCGAGGCGTCGTTCCTCGTCTCCTCGATGTACCTGGACAAGTCGATCCTCGGTTGCCGGTACGGTTCTTCGCGCCCGCAGCGGGACATCGCCCTGTACGCCGAGCTGTACCGGGAGGGCCGGCTGCTTCTCGACGAGCTGGTGACGGAGACGTATCCGGTGGAGGACTTCGCGAAGGCGGCGGACGACGCGCATCACGGGCGCGTGGCGCGCGGAGTGCTCACGTTCTAGGCCCACCTTCCAGTCTCACTCGCGCTGAAGGACGCCCTGCCCGCGCGCCACCTGGCCGCCGGGTTCTCGCTGATGTACGCGGCGGCGGCCGTCGGTTACGCGTCGAGTGCGGCGCTGTCGGGCGTACTGCTCGCGGTGGCGTCACCGACTGCGGCGATCCTGGCGGGAGTCGGGCTGACGCCGGCGCTGACGGCGGTGAGTGCGCCGGCGGAGTGGCGGGGGCGGCCGGTCTCAGTAGCTGGGGCTTCAGCCGATCGAGCTTCAGCCGGTGGAGCTTGTGCCGGTGGTGTGGAAAGTGCGGCGGTAGACGGTCGGTGGGACGCCGAGAGCCGCCTGTAGGTGCTGGCGGAGCGACGTCGCCGTACCGAAGCCGGCGTCGCGGGCGATCCGGTCGATGGACAGGTCGCTGGATTCGAGGAGGTGCCGCGCCCGCTCGACGCGCTGCTGGGCCAGCCACTGGCCAGGGCTGATCCCGGCTTCCTCGCGGAACCGGCGCGTGAACGTCCGTACCGACATCGATTCCTGCTCGGCCATGTCCCGCAGTTGGATCGGCTCGTGCAGACGGGCCAGTGCCCACGCCCGCGCGGTCGTCGTGGTCGCCAGCTGGGGCTCCGGGACCGGGCGGTGGATGTACTGGGCCTGGCCGCCCTCCCGGTGCGGCGGTACGACGCTGCGGCGGGCCACGGCGTTGGCGATCCCGCTGCCGTGGTCGCGCCGCACGATGTGCAGGCACAGGTCGAGCCCGGCGGCGACACCGGCGGAGGTCAGTACGTCGCCGTCGTCGATGAACAGGACGTCCGCGTCGACCCGCACGGAGGGGAACAGGCGCTGGAAATGTTCGCCCGCCGACCAGTGTGTGGTGGCGGGGCGGCCGTCGAGGTAGCCGGCCGCGGCGAGGACGTAGCCGCCGGTGCAGATGGAGACCATGCGGGTGCCGGGGCGTACGAAGGCGAAGGCGGCCTTGAGGTCCTCGGTGAGCACACCCTCGTCGTAGACGCGTCCGAGCTCGTACGAGGCGGGGATCACGATGGTGTCGGCCGTGGCCAGCGCCTCGGGGCCGTGAGCGACGTCGATGGAGAAGTCGGCGTCCGTACGGACCGGGCCGGGTGGCCGGACCGAACACGTCACGGTCTCGTAGAGGTGCTCGCCAGCCGCGCTTTTCGCGAGGCCGAAGATGCGGTGCGCGATGCCGAGTTCGAAGGGGAGCAGTCCGTCCAGTGCGAGGACGACTACGCGGTGCGGCACGGCGTACTCCTGTCTTATTCGCTGGCTGGTACAGACCTCAAGCTGGTACATGTCTCCGCTGTGACGGACAAGCGCCCAGCAGCCCAGGACATTCCCGAGACGGCGCCACGAGAGCCGCAACCGGTCTCCCGGCCGTCCCTCTGGAACCGTAACTTCCGGCTCTTCTTCGTGGCCCGTACGGTCGCGGTCTTCGGCGACGGCATGGTCCCCGTCGCCCTCGCCGCGGGCCTGCTCGGCGCCGGCCACCCCGGCTCGTCCGTCGGCTACGCCCTCGCCGCGTGGATCGGCCCCTTCGCGGTGCTGGTCCTCTTCGGCGGCGTACTCGCGGACCGCTTCACGCCCCGCCGGATGATGATCACCGCGGACGCGCTGCGGCTGGTCGGCGCCTCGGTGCTCGCGGCCTCCTTCGCCACCGGCGATCCGTCGGTGTGGGTGGTGTACGGGCTGAGCGCGGTCAGCGGTGTCGGCGCCGCGCTCTTCCAGCCCGGGGTGGCTTCGATCGTCCCGCGCATCGCGCACGACGTACAGCAGGCGAACGCGGTCCTGCGCGTCTGCGAGGCGCTCATGACCATGGCGGGCCCGGCCTTCGCCGGGCTCGTGGTCGGCCTTACCGGCGGCGCGGGTGCGGGCGCGGTCTTCGCCGCGAACGCCGTGACCTTCGCGGTGAGCGGCATCTTCCTGTTCCTGCTGCGGCTGCCGCCGGTCGGTGACCCGGTGAAGCGCGGCTCGCTGCTGGCTGAACTGGTCGTCGGGTGGCACGAGTTTACGGCGCGCAGCTGGCTGTGGGGCGTCATCGCGATCTGGACGGTGTACGGGCTGACCGTCGCCGGCCCGATGCTGCCGCTGACGGCCGTCCTGGTGACCGAGGCCCACGGTTCGGGAACGTACGGCGCGCTGATGGCGGTCAATGGCGCGGGCAGCGTCGCGGGGGGCCTGCTGGCGCTGCGCCTGCGGCCGCGGCGGCCGCTGGCGGCGGGGGCGGTGGCGCTGCTCGGAGTGGTGGCGAACCTGCTGGTGCTGGGGCTCGGCATGCCCGTACTCGGCCTGGGAATCGGGCAGTTCGCCGGCGGTGCGGCCTTCGCGTTCTGGCTGGTGATGTGGTCGACGACGGTCCAGACGCACGTCCCGGCCGATGCGCTGAACCGAATGCACGCGTACGACGTCTCCGGATCGCTGCTGATGATGGCGGCGGGCCGGGCGCTGGCGGGTCCGGTGGCGGAGGCGCTGGGCGCGGAGAAGGTGCTGCTGGCCGGGGTGGTGATCATGCTGGGGGTGGTCGGGGTGCTGCTGGGGGCGCGGCCGATCCGGGAGCTGAGGCGCGTGGCCTGAGGCCGCGAGAAACGGCTCGGCGTGTCCCGATCCTTGCGAACCGTGACCGTCGGGCCACTCGTCCGAGATCTCGACGCCCACGAAGCTGAGTGACGTGACCCAGACAACCGAAGCCGCCCCGCACGCCACCCCCGGGCCCGCCCGACCCCGTCGTCAGCCCCGCCCGCGGCGCAGCCGCCGAATGTCACCGCACCGCGCGTGGTTCGTCGCGGCCGTGGCGTTTGTGACGATCATCGGCGGGGCCGCCTTCAACTCCCTGCCCGGCCTCCTCATCGGCCCGCTGCACCAGGAATTCGGCTGGTCGCGCGGCGAGATCGGGCTCGCGGTCTCCATCGACATGGCGCTGTACGGCCTGACCGCGCCGTTCGCCGCCGCCCTCATGGACCGCTTCGGCATGCGCAGGGTGGTGGTCGTGGCGCTGAGCATGGTCGCCGCGGGCGCCCTGCTGAGCGTCTGGATGACGGCCAGCTGGCAGCTGATGCTCTACTGGGGCCTGCTCGTCGGCCTCGGCACCGGCTCGATGGCGATGGCCTTCTCGGCGACGGTCACCAACCGCTGGTTCGTCGCCCGCCGGGGCCTGGTCACCGGCGTCCTGACGGCCGCGGGCGCGTCCGGCCAGCTGGTCTTCCTTCCGCTCTGCGCCTGGATCGTCGAGAACCACGGCTGGCGGCCCGCCTCCGTCACGGTCGCGCTCGCCGCGCTGGTCGTCGTCCCGTTCGTCTGGCTGCTGCTGCGCGACCACCCGGCGGACGTGGGGCTGGCGCCGTACGGCGGGGAGTTCGTCCCGAAGCCCGCGCCGCAGACGGGCGCGGCGAAGCGCGCGGTCACGGTCCTCTTCGCGGCGGCGAAGACCGGCCCCTTCTGGCTGCTGGCGGGTACGTTCGCGATCTGCGGTGCCTCGACGAACGGCCTCATCCGTACGCACTTCGTGCCTTCGGCCCACGACCACGGCATGCCGATCACGGCAGCTGCCTCACTGCTGGCCGTCATCGGCATCTTCGACGTCATCGGCACGATCGCCTCCGGCTGGCTCACCGACCGCTTCGAGGCGCGCCGCCTGCTCGCCGTGTACTACGCGCTGCGCGGCGTCTCGCTGCTCTTCCTGCCGATGCTGATGGCCCCGTCCGTCCACCCGCCGATGATTTTCTTCATCGTCTTCTACGGGCTCGACTGGGTGGCCACGGTTCCGCCTACCCTCGCCGTGTGCCGTGAGCAGTACGGCGAGGACTCGGCCATCGTCTTCGGCTGGGTGCTGGCGTCGCACCAGGTGGGAGCGGCGGCGGTCGCGTTCGCGGGCGGTGTGGCACGGGATGTGTTCGGCTCGTACGACGTGGTCTGGTACGCGGCGGGGGCGCTGTGCGCGGCGGCGGCGCTGATGTCCCTGGTGATCCGCAGGAAGCCGGCGTTCGTTGGGGAGGTCAAGGGCTGAAGCGGCCGAACCTGCCCCGGTGGAACAGCAGGGGATCCCCCTCGTCCGTCCCGCCCAGCGCCTCGACCCTGCCGACCACGATCAGGTGGTCACCGCCTGTGTGCACGGTCTGGATGCGGCAGTCGATCCAGGCCGGTACGGAGTCCAGCAGCGGCGACCCGGTGACGGGCGCCGGCCCGTACCCGACGCCCGCGAACTTGTCCGCCCCGCTCACCGCGAAACCGCGGCACAGGTCGCCCTGGTCCGCGCCGAGGATGTTGACGCAGAAGACGCCGGCGCGGGCGATGCGCGGCCAGGTCGTGGACGTACGGGCGACCATGAAGGTGACCAGGGGCGGGTCGAGCGAGAGGGAGGCGAAGGACTGGCAGGCGAAGCCGGCGGGCCGGCCCTCCGGATCGGTGTTCGGTGCTGTGATGACGGTGACGCCGCTGGCGAAGTGGCCGAGTACGGAGCGGAATTCGGCCGCGTCGACCGGCAGCCGCTCGTCCGCGCCGACCGCCCGCAGGTCGGGGCGCGGCAGCGCGTCGTAGGGCTCGGCGGCCGTGGGGGCGCCGACCGACCTGAGGTATCGGACGGCGGTGGCCGCCATCCCTGCGTGTCCCATCACGCTGTCCATTGAAGCTGACGGTTCGTCAGATTGGAAGGGCGCGGGCGGGCGAGTGCAACCCCTGCCGGGGCACCGGCGTCAGAGGTGACGGGAGGGGTGCTGGATGAAGACGTGGCGCAGGGCGGCAATGGGTTGGGGCGTGGCGCTGATCGCCGAGGTGCTGGTCCTGGCCTCGGCCATGGCGCTGGTCGGCCCGCATGCGAGCCCGTACGAGGGTGACTTCCGGGCGGCGCTGTGGGCCGTGCTGCGTGCGGGCGCTTGGCCGGGGGCAGTGGGGACGTCGGCGGTGCTCGGTGGGCTGTGGTTCGTTGCGCCCGGCGCCCGGTCCCGGTCCGGTAAGCCGTACCGGGGAGCGCCGGTCGTGTACGTCCCCGTCGTGGCGGCGGCCGGCGCGCTGCTGTGGCCGGCGTCGTACATGCCGTACGGCGGGGCCTGGGTGATTCTGTGCCTGGCCTTCGCTGTGCCGGCCGCGGCGGCGAGTGCGGCGGCGGGGCGGATGCGGCGTGGCGGGGCGGTCGCGGTGGGGGTGGGGCTGGCCGGGCTGTCGTGGCTGGTGGTGCCGTTCGTGGAGGCGCTCTACCTCTGATCTTGGCCAG
>NZ_JAGGOK010000005.1 GCF_018614615.1 Streptomyces sp. ISL-100
CTGCTGACCTGTGCGGCGGGGGCGGCGGGGGGTCGGGTGGCCGCTCTTGCCGCGGGGGGTGGTGCGGGTGGGAGGACGTATCCGGATCTGGCGTATGTGCCGGGGCCGTATCGGCCGTCCCCCGCGTATCGGCCGTCGCACCGGGATACGAATCCTTATCTGCGGGCGCCGGAGGATGTGCATGGGGCGCCGACTGTGGTGGGGCCGGTGGTTCCGCCGCCGGGGCCCGGGTGGGGCCGGTGCCCCCGCCCGCCGCTCCTCCGGAGGAGGGGCCTCCGCCGCCGGGGCCGCCGCCGGGGTGGCGGCCCCGGTGACCGGTCCCTGCGGGCCTCTCCCCTACCCGCCCCTTCCCGGACTGGGGCGCTGCCCCAGGCCCCGGTCCTCAAGCGCCGCACGGGCTGGATTTGCCGGGTGGGCTGCTGGGGCTCCGCCCCAGATGCCGCTCCTCAAACGCCGGGGGGCTGATTTTGCCGGCCCGGGTGGATTCGCGCCGGTGCGCGTGTCCGGTCCTCGGGACAGGAGGTGAGCGGGGGAAGGGGGCCCGATACGGTAGAGGCATCATGAGCGCTTCTCAGCCCAGTCAGCCCAGTCAGTCCCCTGACGCTGCCCCGACCCTTCTCGTCAAGATCTTCGGGAAGGACCGTCCCGGCATCACCGCCGGGCTCTTCGACACGCTTGCCGCCTACTCCGTCGACGTCGTCGACATCGAGCAGGTCGTCACCCGTGGCCGCATCGTCCTGTGCGCCCTCGTCACCGAGCCCACCGTGAGCACCTCCGGTGAGCTGCGGGCCACCGTGCACAGCTGGGCCGACTCCCTCAGGCTCCAGGCCGAGATCATCTCGGGTACGGGCGACAACCGGCCGCGCGGCAGCGGGCGTTCGCATGTCACGGTGCTCGGGCACCCCCTCACCGCCGAGTCGACCGCCGCCATAGCGGCCACGATCACCTCGACCGGCGGCAACATCGACCGCATCTTCCGGCTGGCCAAGTACCCGGTCACCGCAGTGGAGTTCGCCGTTTCCGGTACGGAGACCGAGCCGCTGCGCACCGCGCTCGCGCTGGAGGCAGCCGAGCTCGGGATCGACGTGGCCGTGGTGTCCGCGGGGCTGCACCGGCGCGCCCAGCGGCTCGTCGTCATGGACGTGGATTCCACGCTCATCCAGGACGAGGTCATCGAGCTGTTCGCGGCGCACGCCGGCTGCGAGGACAAGGTCGCCGAGGTGACCGACCGGGCGATGCGCGGCGAGCTGGACTTCGAGCAGTCGTTGCACGCGCGCGTCGCGCTGCTCGCCGGGCTCGACGCCGACGTCGTGGACAAGGTGCGGCAGGAAGTGCGGCTCACTCCCGGCGCCCGCACCCTCATCCGTACGCTCAAGCGGCTCGGCTACCAAGTGGGCGTCGTATCCGGCGGGTTCACGCAGGTCACGGACGACCTGAAGGAGCGGCTCGGGCTGGACTTCGCGTCCGCCAATACGCTGGAGATCGTCGACGGAAAGCTCACCGGCCGCGTCATCGGCGAGATCGTGGACCGTGCGGGCAAGGCCCGGCTGCTGCGCCGCTTCGCCGCCGAGGCGGGCGTACCGCTCGCCCAGACCGTCGCGATCGGCGACGGCGCCAATGATCTCGACATGCTGAACGCCGCCGGGCTGGGCGTCGCCTTCAATGCCAAGCCCGTCGTGCGCAAGGCCGCCGACACCGCCGTAAATGTGCCGTTCCTCGACACTGTGCTGTATCTGCTCGGCATCACCCGTGAAGAGGTCGAGGCTGCCGACGGCCTCACAGAGTGAGTGAGTAAGTACGTCTGGGCCCCGGTGCGGATTCCGCGCCGGGGCCTTGTTCGTACGTACTCAGTCGTGTGGGGCCCAGTAGTCGAGCAGCTTGCCCACGCCGTGCTCCACGGACTTCCAGGAGCCGTTGAAGCCGACGATCGCGAACGACGCGGTCGGGAAGCCGCTCTTGGTCATCCGGGCCATCGCATCACCCTCGCTGCTGCCCGAGAGCGCGTCCGCGGCCGCGTGCATGCTCGGGTTGTGCCCGATGACGAGGAGGTCGTTCACCTCGTCCGGGGTCTCGTTCAGGAGCGCCAGAAGGTCACCGAGAGTGGCTTCGTACAGCCGCTCCTCGTAGACGGTCTTGGGACGCTGCGGCAGTTCGTGCACGGCCAGCTTCCAGGTCTCGCGGGTCCTGGCCGCCGTCGAGCAAAGAGCCAGGTCGAAGGCGATGCCCGTGTCCGCCAGTCGGTGGCCGGCAACCGGGGCGTCCTTGCGGCCCCGGTCGGCGAGCGGCCGATCGTGGTCGGACACCTGCGGCCAGTCGGCCTTCGCATGCCGGAGTAGGACGATCCTGCGGGGTGTATCGACGCTCATGCATCCCAGCTTCGCACGAATCCCGCCACGGGGCGCAGGGTGTTGGCGGGCTCCCTCAGCACGGGTGAATGGGGCTCCGGCGACCGGCGGGAGCTAGTGGGACAGGGCCTGCTGGATGCGTTCCACGAGGTACGCGACCGTCGGATCGCCGCTCGCCGCGTGCGCCTCGCCCGGCCCCGCGATCAGGAGCAGCAGGACGGCGAAAGCGAGGGCGGGCAGAGCGACGGCCCACCACGGAAGGCGGATGTCGACGCCGGAGGCCCCGGCAACCGGGGCATGGGTCCGGGTGTGCGCGCGGGCCGCCATGACCGCCTCCGTTTTACTGTTCGGCTGATGTACGTCGAACCTACGGAGTGCGCGCGCGGGAACCCATCCGGTGACCCACTCACTTCACCCTGACCCTGGCCCCCTAGGGGACGGTGGGGAAAACCCCACTACCGGGGCACCGAAGGTCAGAGGTTGACGTTACGGAGAGGCCAGCGTCGCGATGATCGAGATGATGACCGTGATGGCCATCATCGAGCCGAGCACGAGCAGCAGCTTCTTCTGGCCGTTCTGGGGATTGGGGTCGAGTACAGGCATACGGCCAGTCTCGCACCCTTTGTACGCCCGGACCCCGCCGGGTCAGCCCAGCTCGTCCTCGATCGTGCGGTTGCGCCCGGCCAGCACACCGACCACGATCTGCGGCACCATCAGGCCCGCCATGAGACCGATCGGCAGGCCCCAGCTGCCGCTGTGCTGGTACAGCACGCCGACCAGCAGCGGCCCCGGGATCGACATCAGGTAGCCGGTGCTCTGCGCGAACGCGGAGAGGCGGACGACGCCCGCGCCGCTCCTGGTCCGCATGCCGATCATGGTCAGGGCCAGCGGGAAGGCGCAGTTGGAGACGCCGAGCAGCAGGGCCCACGCCCAGGCGCCGGAGGCCGGGGCGACGTAAAGGCCGGCGTAACCCATGAGGCCGCAGAGGCCGAGGACGACGACGATCGGGCCCTGGGTACGCATCCGGGAGGCGACGCGCGGGATGACTAACGCCAGCGGTATGCCCATCGCCATGGTCACGGCGAGCAGCACACCGGCCGTGCCGGCGGAGACTCCCGCGTCGCGGAAGATCTGCGGCATCCAGCCCATGGTGATGTACGCCGCGGTGGCCTGGAGGCCGAAGAAGCAGGCGAGCGCCCAGGCCGTGCGGCTGCGGGTGATGCTCAGGGTGGGGGCCGGGGCGCTGCTCCCCTGCTCCTGGGCGGCGGCCGTGTGCTTCTTGGGCGACCGGGTGCTGGGGTGGCGGGTCAGGACGAGCCACGGCAGTACGGCGACGGCGGCCAGGGTGCCCCACACCGCCAGGCCGGTCTGCCAACTGCCGCCCAGCGCGTGCGTCATGGGGACGGTGGCGGCCGCGGCGAGCGCGGTGCCGAGCGCGAGGGCCATCGAGTAGAGGCCGGTCATCTGGCCGACGCGGTCGGGGAACCAGCGCTTGACGATGACCGGCATCAGGATGTTGCTCACCGCGATGCCCATGAGAGCGAGCGCGCTGGCCGCGAGGAATCCGGCCGTACCGCCCAGGTAGGGGCGGATGAGCAGGCCGAGCGCGATGGCCGCCATGCCCGCGCAGACGATCACGCCGGGGCCGAAGCGGCGGGCGAGCCGGGGTGCGGTGAGGCCGAAGACGGCGAAGCAGAGCGGCGGTACGGAGGTCAGGAGGCCGGCGACGCCGCCGCTCATGCCGAGGGCAGTGCGGACCTCTTCGAGGAGCGGGCCGAGGCTGGTGATGGCCGGACGGAGATTGAGCGCCGCGAGGACGAGTCCCAGGATCACGAGCCGGGTCACCCAGACCGACCGCGGGCGTGGCTGCTCCTGCTGTAGGGAGGCTACGGGGGCGGGGTTCAGGGTTCGGGTCTCGTCCTGGGGCATGGGGACCATCATAGAATCATGGGATGATTGGTTGTCCAATCGGTTGTCCAATCCTGAACGAGGAGCACGAACACCATGGCGCTGACCTCTCCCCGGCGTTCGGCTCTTGCCGACCAGGTGATCACCGAGCTGCGCAACCAGATCACCTCGGGCGAGTGGCCCGTGGGGTCGCGCATCCCGACCGAGCCCGAGCTGGTCGAGCAGCTGGGCGTGGCCCGCAACACCGTCCGGGAGGCGGTGCGCGCGCTGGCGCACAACGGGCTGCTGGACATCCGGCAGGGATCCGGTACGTACGTCATCGCCACCAGCGAGCTGGCCGGTGTCATGCACCGCCGGTTCGCGGGCGCCGACCCGCGCCATATCGCGGAGCTGCGTTCGACCCTGGAGTCGTCGGCGGCCCGGCTGGCGGCGGAGCGGCGTACCGAGCGTGATGTGCGGCAGCTGGACGCGGTGCTCGCACGGCGGGAGGAGGCGTGGGCCTCGGGCGACGCGGAACTGTTCGTCCGCGCGGACGCGACGCTGCACCTGGCCGTGGTCGCCGCCTCGCACAACGACGTGCTCATCGGGCTCTACGCCGACCTCGGCGACCTGCTGCGCGACTGGCTGCGGGACGACGTGGGGCAGGAGCTGCGCCCGGAGGACCACATGGATCACGGCCGGCTGATCGAGGCGATCCGGGCGCGGGACGCACAGACGGCGGCCACCGAGGCGGCGGGATACTCGCTCAAGTGCCTCGGGGACCGGGTGTAAGCATGTCGAGCGTGCACGCGTGGGGCTACATCCGATGGTGGCTGACCCAGGCCGCGCGGACTTCCTTCCAGCAGCGGTCGGTCAGCCGTACTGTCTGCGCCGGACCGACCTCGACGGGTGAGCCGTCCGCGTCGATGTCCCACCAGCGCTCGCATTCGGTGTGCAGCTGGACCAGGTCGGACTCGGGGTACGGGTTGTGGCAGTACGCGACGACACGCGAGCCCTCGACGGTCGTCCGGCAGGTGGAGCCGAAAAGCGTGACCTTGTCGTCGACTTTCCTGGGTGCCTTCTGGCCGGCCTTCTGGTCGGCGGCCTTCTTCGCGGGCTTGCGATCGGGATCGGCCGCGCGCCCCGCGACGGCTGGGGCGGCCAGTCCGGCCACGGCGACCACGGCCAGCAGGCCTGCTGCCGCTCGACGGTTCGACGGGCGCACATGCGCCACCTCCTCCCCACAGAGCGCCGGGTATGTCCCGGTTTCCTCAGTGTGCGGGGAGTCGCCCGTCTTTTCGACTTGAGGCGACGGATCACGCACAGAGGGCGACCCGGGCCCGGACTTCGACGGCGTACGCATCCGGATCGACCCGGAGCGCACGGAAGCCGCGCGCCGTCTGCTGGACGGTCGCGCGGCTTCGTGAGAGCTGTGCGGGGTTACGCGCCGACTGCGTGCAGGCCGCCGTCGACGTGAATGATCTCGCCGGTCGTCATCGGGAACCAGTCGGAGAGCAGCGCGACGACGCCGCGGCCGGCCGGCTCCGGGTCGGACATGTCCCACTTCAGCGGGGAACGGTTGTCCCAGACGCTCGCGAGTTCCGAGAAGCCGGGGATGGACTTGGCGGCCATGGAGCCGATCGGTCCGGCGGAGATGAGGTTGCACCGGATGTTGTCCGGGCCCAGGTCGCGGGCGAGGTAGCGGGAGGTGGCCTCCAGCGCGGCCTTGGCGGGGCCCATCCAGTCGTACTGCGGCCAGGCGAACTGGGCGTCGAAGGTGAGGCCGACGACCGAGCTGCCGCTGCCCATCAGCGGGCGGCAGGCCATGGTGAGCGACTTCAGCGAGAACGCCGATACGTGCATCGCCGTGGCGACGGACTCGAAGGGCGTGTTGAGGAAGTTGCCGCCGAGCGCGTCCTGCGGCGCGAAGCCGATGGAGTGGACGACGCCGTCGAGGCCGCCGAGCTCCTCACGTACCAGGCCTTCCAGCCGGTCCATGTGCTCGGTGTTCGTGACGTCCAGCTCGATGACCTTTGCCGGCTTCGGCAGCTTCTTCGCGATGCGCTCGGTCAGCGTGGGGCGGGGGAAGGCGGTCAGGATGACTTCGGCACCCTGCTCCTGGGCCACCTTGGCGGTGTGGAAGGCGATGGAGGACTCCATCAGCACACCCGTGATGAGGATGCGCTTGCCGTCGAGAATTCCACTCATGTGATCAGTGCCCCATGCCCAATCCGCCGTCAACCGGGATGACGGCTCCAGTGATGTACGACGCGTCGTCGGAGGAGAGGAAGCGCACGGTGGCTGCGATCTCCTCCGGCTGCGCGTAACGGCCGAGCGGCACCTGGGCGACGATGCCCTTGCGCTGCTCGTCCGTGAGCACCCCGGTCATGTCGGTGTCGACAAACCCGGGCGCGACGACGTTGAAGGTGATGTTGCGCGAGCCCAGCTCACGGGCGAGGGAGCGCGCGAAGCCGACCAGACCGGCCTTGGAGGCGGCGTAGTTCGCCTGCCCGGCCGAGCCGAGGAGCCCGACGACGGAGGAGATCAGCACAACCCTCCCCTTCTTGGCGCGCAGCATGCCGCGGTTGGCGCGCTTGACGACCCGGAAGGTGCCGGTGAGGTTGGTGTCGAGGACGGACGTGAAGTCCTCCTCGGACATGCGCATGAGGAGCTGGTCCTTGGTGACGCCGGCGTTGGCCACCAGCACCTCCACGGGACCGTGCTTCTCCTCGATCTCCTTGTAGGCCTGCTCCACCTGCTCCGTGTCGGTGATGTCGCACTTGACGGCGAGGCAACCGAGTTCGGTGAGGGCGGCCGGCGGTTCGCCGGAACGGTACGTGAACGCGACCTTGTCGCCGGCGTCGGCGAAAGCGCGGGCGATGGCGAGGCCGATGCCCCGGTTTCCTCCGGTGACGAGAACCGAGCGGCTCAACGGATCACCCTTTCGATAGCGGTCTGGTACTGACCGAAACTATCGGTACCGGACCACGTACGGAGAATCGACCCCTGACAGCGCCGCACGACACCCTCTGTCGGGTCCCTACAGTCGCTCAGGCAAAAGCGACCGGCGTGGTGGGCGCCACCGCACCGTTGTCGATGACAAGCAGGAGGTCACCAACGGTCGCGTCGGGCCCGAGCCCCAGTTCCGAGACGGGCCGGGAGCCCGGCACGTCGCGTGCGGTGACAGGGGTGAGGTAGAGACCGTTTTCCTGTCCCTGGTAGGCGAGGATCACCGAGGTCTCGTCGCGGGCGATGCGTGAGACCACCGCGTCCAGGCGGTCGGGCAGCACGGCGCAGATCACGGTGAGCCGCTGTCGCTCGGCCCGGGGGAACGCGGAAATCATCTCCAGCACGCCCGGCGCGGAGAGAGTGCCTTCCAGCAACTCCGCGACTGCTGCCCGGTCGGCCGACCGGTCGTCCTGCGGCATGGCGTGGACGAAACGCACCATCGGCAGTCCGTCATCGAGGACCTGCTGCCAGCGCGGCAGCATGAAGTCGATGTGCAAGGCGTCCTCGCGGGTGGCCCCCGCATCGCCGACGCCCTCGCCGATCCCCGCCAGCCAGGCATTGATCTCGGCCCAACGCCAGACCAGCGAACGCCCGACGGTGCCCTCCGGGTCGGGGAAGGGGGCTGCGTCCTTGTGCCGCTCACCGTTCACCCACTGCAGGACGTTCTGCCGACTGCGGCCGGCCCGCTCGGCGATGTCCGCCACGCCGACCAGATCCGGATCCAGCCGCAGCAACCGGAGCTTGGGAAGCTCCCTGCGCAGTCGCACGACAAGACGGTGCGCCGCATCGATGGCACTGTCGCCGGATTCGGACACATCGAGAAGATGCTTGCCCCGGTGGCGGGTAAGCAGCCCGTCGAACTCATCGAAGATGATGCCGACCGCCACGTCGTCGTCCACGCTGATGCCGTCGACGACGAAGAGAAACTCGTACTCCACCTCGACCTCCACCCCCCTTGTCCGTGCTTTCACAAACCTCCGCGCCAGAGTTCGCCACCCCCCGAGGGCAGACTTACCCAGGCTCGGTACGTTGTCAAACGACAACACCCGCCCCGAAGGAACGGCGCGGGTCGTCTTCAGGCAGCGGACAGAGCTTCGCGCGCCGGGCGATATTGCGGGCCGTGCGCCCCGGATTCTTCGCGGTTCCCGGTACCGGGATGGTGAGGCAGCCTCCTCCGGGACAGGAGCAGTACAGCCGCCCCCAGTGCCCTTCTTTGCGCAGCGCCCAGCCGGCGGCAACGAGCCGCTTGAGGACTTCACGGATCTCTTTGTCTTGGTGATCCGCCGGTGACACCTCGCGCCCGACCATCCGCCATCACCCCAACACTCGCCGCCGCTCCGCTAGTTGACTGTCAACCCGGCGTGACCGAGAGACTACCCCTGGGAACCGACCATCCACTAAATCGCACGTCAATGCGGCAATTGGGGCGGATGTTCGGGTGATCGTGACTCACTCCTGAGCCGGCGAGGCCTCGGCGCTTCGATGTCCCGGCACTGCGGCCGGGATCCGGTGTCGGGCTTTGGAAAGGTGTAGCCGACCCGAGTGCGTTCGCGGCATGGTTCACTCCGGAGCACTTTGAGAAGAAGAGAAGGGGAGTCCTTCGTGGCCCATCAGGTCGACCAGTCATTTCTCGCGCTGCCGTTGCGCGCGCTCGCCGACGCGGCGCTCGCGCGTGCCCGGGCGCTGGGCGCCGACCATGCCGATTTCCGCTTCGAGCGGGTGCGCAGCGCGGCGTGGCGGCTGCGTGACGCCAAGCCATCGGGTTCCTCCGACACCACTGACCTGGGGTACGCGGTACGGGTGGTGCACGGCGGCAGCTGGGGGTTCGCGTCCGGGGTGGACCTGAGCATGGACGCCGCCGCGCGGGTCGCGGGGCAGGCGGTGGCGATGGCCAAGCTGTCGGCGAAGGTGATCAAGGCGGCCGGGTCCGACGAGCGGGTGGAGCTGGCCGACGAGCCGGTGCACGCCGACCGGACGTGGGTCTCGTCGTACGACATCAATCCCTTCGATGTGGCGGACGAGGAGAAGTCCGGGCTGCTCGCGGACTGGAGCGCGCGGCTGCTGGCGGCCGACGGCGTCGCGCATGTGGACGCCTCGCTGCTGACCGTGCAGGAGAACAAGTTCTACGCGGACACCGCCGGCACCGTCACCACCCAACAGCGGGTGCGGCTGCATCCGCAGCTCACCGCGGTCGCGGTGGACGCGACGAGTGGTGAGTTCGACTCGATGCGGACCATCGCACCGCCGGTCGGGCGAGGGTGGGAGTACCTGCTCGGGACTGGGTGGGACTGGGACTCCGAGCTGGAGCGGATTCCGTCGCTGCTCGCCGAGAAGATGCGCGCGCCGAGTGTGGAGTCGGGGACGTACGACCTGGTGGTGGACCCCTCGAATCTGTGGCTGACCATCCACGAGTCGATCGGTCACGCGACGGAGCTGGACCGTGCGCTGGGGTACGAGGCGGCGTACGCCGGGACCTCCTTCGCCACCTTCGACCAGCTCGGGAAGCTGGCGTACGGATCGTCGATCATGAATGTGACGGGTGACAGGACCGCCGAGCACGGGCTCGCCACGGTGGGGTACGACGACGAGGGCGTCGAGGCGCAGTCCTGGGATCTGATCAAGGACGGCACGCTCACCGGCTACCAGCTGGACCGGCGCATCGCGAAGCTGACGGGGCTCGGACGGTCGAACGGCTGCGCCTTTGCCGACTCGCCCGCTCATGTGCCCGTGCAGCGGATGGCCAATGTGTCGCTGAAGCCTGATCCGGGCGGGCTCTCGACCGAGGACCTGATCGGGGGCGTCGAGCGCGGCATCTATGTGGTGGGGGACCGGTCGTGGTCCATTGACATGCAGCGTTACAACTTCCAGTTCACCGGGCAGCGCTTCTTCCGGATCGAGAACGGCCGGCTCGCGGGCCAGCTGCGCGACGTCGCGTACCAGGCGACGACCACCGACTTCTGGGGCTCGATGACCGCGGTCGGCGGCCCGCAGACGTACGTCCTGGGCGGCGCCTTCAACTGCGGCAAGGCCCAGCCGGGCCAGGTCGCTGCCGTTTCGCACGGGTGTCCTTCGGCTCTGTTCCGCGGGGTCAACATCCTCAACACCTCGCAGGAGGCGGGCCGATGAGCCGCGAGCTCAGCCGCACCGCCCCCGACTGGGGGTCCGGGGGTTACTCCCCGGGTAAGCACAGTCTCAACACCTCGCAGGAGGCGGGCCGATGAGCCGCGAGCTCAGCCGCACCGCCCCCGACTGGGGGTCCGGGGGTTACTCCCCGGGTAAGCACAGTCTCAACACGTCGCAGGAGGCAGGCCGATGAGTCGCACAGCCAAGCCGTACGAGATCGTCGAGCGGGCGCTGGAGCTGTCCACGGCCGACGGCTGCGTCGTCATCGCCGACGAGAATTCCTCCGCCAATCTGCGCTGGGCGGGCAACGCGCTGACGACCAACGGCGTCACGCGCGGGCGTACCCTCACCGTCATCGCGACCGTCGACGGTGCGGAAGGGACCGCGTCCGGGGTGGTGTCGCGGTCTGCCGTGACCGCTGATGATCTTGAGCCGCTGGTACGGGCCGCCGAGGCCGCGGCGCGTGGCGCCGGGCCCGCGGAGGACGCCCAGCCGCTGGTGTCCGGGGTGCCGGACTCCCCGGACTTCAGGGACGCGCCCGCCGAGACCTCCTCCAGCGTCTTCACCGACTTCGCACCCGCGCTCGGCGAGGCCTTTGCCCGCGCCAGGGCCGGGGGCCGCGAGCTGTACGGCTTCGCGAACCACGAGATGACCTCGACCTATCTCGGTACGTCGACGGGTCTGCGCCTGCGTCACGACCAGCCCAACGGCACGCTGGAGATCAACGCCAAGTCGCCGGACCGTACGCGCTCCGCCTGGGCCGGGTACTCCACGCGGGACTTCAAGGACGTGGACCCCGCCGCCGTCGACGCCGACCTGGCCACGCGGCTCGGCTGGGCCGAGCGTCTGATCGAAATCCCGGCGGGGCGGTACGAGACGCTGCTGCCGCCCACCGCTGTCGCCGACCTGCTGATCTACCAGCTGTGGTCGTCGGCCGCCCGGGACGCCGCGGAGGGGCGGACGGTGTTCAGCAAGCCCGGCGGAGGGACCCGCGTCGGCGAGACCCTGTCCGAGCTGCCGCTGACGCTGCGCAGCGACCCGAACGAGCCCGGCCTGGAGTCGGCGCCCTTCGTGGTCGCGCACTCCTCGGGGGACGACTCGTCCGTCTTCGACAACGGGCTGCCGCTGTCTCCGACGGACTGGATGCGGGACGGCAGGCTGGAGCGTCTGATCTCGACGCGGCACAGCGCGGGGCTGACCGGACTGCCGGTGGCGCCGGCGATCGGCAATCTCATCCTCGACGGTGGGGGCGAGCGGTCGCTGGAGGAGATGGTGGCCGGTACCGAGCGCGGGCTGCTGCTGACCTGCCTCTGGTACATCCGCGAGGTCGACCCGGCGACGCTGCTGCTGACCGGACTGACCCGGGACGGTGTCTATCTCGTCGAGAACGGCGAGGTCGTCGGCCAGGTGAACAACTTCCGGTTCAACGAGTCGCCGGTCGACCTGTTGTCGCGGGCCGCCGAGGCCGGGCGAGTTGAGAAAACGCTGCCGCGCGAGTGGGGCGACTGGTTCACCCGGGCCTCGATGCCCGCGCTGCGCATCCCGGACTTCAATATGAGTTCGGTCAGCAAGGGCGTATGACGCCCATAGACTGGCCGGGAGCAATCCTCAGCGTTCAAACACTGTTCAAATCGTTCAAGGAGAGTCAAGACCGTGACGGACATCGTCGACGAGCTGAAGTGGCGCGGGCTGTTCGCCCAGTCCACTGATGAGGACGCACTGCGCAAGGCTCTCGCGGACGGTCCGGTCACGTTCTATTGCGGCTTCGACCCGACAGCGGCCAGCCTGCACGTGGGGCACCTGGTGCAGGTCCTCACCGTGCGCCGGCTCCAGCAGGCCGGGCACCGGCCGATCGCCCTGGTGGGCGGGGCCACCGGCCAGATCGGTGACCCGCGGCCGACCGCGGAGCGCACCCTGAACGACCCGGAGACGGTCGCGAACTGGGTGTCGCGGCTGCGCGCCCAGATCGAGCCCTTCCTCTCCTTCGAGGGCCCGAACGCGGCCGTCATGGTCAACAACCTGGACTGGACCGCGGGCATGTCCGCGATCGAGTTCCTGCGGGACATCGGCAAGCACTTCCGCGTCAGCAAGATGCTCGCCAAGGACTCGGTCGCCCGGCGGCTGGAGTCCGACCAGGGCATCAGCTACACGGAGTTCAGCTACCAGCTGCTTCAGGGCATGGACTTCCTGGAGCTGTACCGGCGCCACGGCTGCACGCTCCAGCAGGGCGGCAGCGACCAGTGGGGCAACCTCACGGCGGGTCTCGACCTGATCCACCGCCTGGAGCCGCACGCGAATGTGCACGCGCTGGCCACGCCGCTGATGGTCAAGGCGGACGGGACCAAGTTCGGCAAGTCCGAGAGCGGCGCCGTCTGGCTCGACCCGGAGATGACCACGCCGTACGCGTTCTACCAGTTCTGGCTGAACGTGGACGACCGGGACGTCTCGCCGTACATGCGCATCCTCAGCTTCAAGAGCCGCACCGAGCTCGAAGAGCTGGAGAAGCTCACCGAGGAGCGGCCTCAGGCCCGCGCCGCCCAGCGTGCGCTGGCCGAGGAGCTGACGACGCTGGTGCACGGCGCCGAGCAGTGCGCGGCGGTCGTCGCGGCGTCGAAGGCGCTGTTCGGGCAGGGCGAGCTCGCCGGTCTGGACGAGGCGATGCTGGCCGCTTCGCTGTCCGAGCTGCCGCACGCGAAGGTCGCGGAGCTCGGGTCCGTCGTGGACCTCTTCGTGGAGGTGGGGCTGGCCCCGAGCAAGTCGGCCGCCCGCCGCACGGTCAAGGAGGGCGGGGCCTACGTGAACAATGTCAAGGTCGCCGACGAGGACGCCGTACCGGCGTCCGACGACCTGCTGCACGGCCGCTGGCTGGTGCTGCGGCGAGGCAAGAAGAACCTGGCGGCGATCGAGGTCGCGGCCGGCTGAGTCGCTACGCGAAGAGAAGCGGCCGGGAGCGTGGGATTCCACGCCCGGCCGCTTCTCTTTGCCTGTACGGCTGTACGTACAGGCGCACATCGCTCAGGTCGTCCGGCGTCTCTTGCCCTTCATCGATGCCCACAACATGTCGCCGACTCCGACGATCACGATGGCGCCGATCAGCTGGAGCAGATGCCGGATCCAGTCGATCCCCTTGGTTTCGTCGACGCCGATCCCCGCCGCGACAGAGTTGCCGACGATGCTGCCTAGGATGCCGAACACCACCGTCAGCCACAGCGGGATCTGCTGCTTGCCGGGGATGATCGCCTTGGCGAGCAGACCGAGGACCAGACCCACGATGATTGCCCACAACCAACTCATGTCGCCTCCTCATGCGGCGCGGTGTGCGCATGTGGCCCAGTCTCGGACGGCCGCCCGTACAGCGCATGCCGGACACCGCCATACGTGATCCGGCGGTGGGCGTGCACGCAGGTAGGGATGCCCCGATCTCGAATGCGGCGGACCGTCGGCGTACCGTGGAAGGCGTCCGGTCAGGGAGTGTCCGGCGCGGAATCGGGTGGTGGAACGTGATGCGGAAGCACAGCGGAACCGAGGTCTTCCGGATCACCGGAGCCCGGCAGGGGCTGGCCGACGACGTACGCCGCCGGCAGCGCCGGTATGTGATCTCGATGTCGATACGGACGGTCGCCGTGATCCTGGCCGCGGTCCTGTGGGACGTGGAGCGGCACGTCGCGATCGTGGCCCTGGCTCTGGGACTTATCCTCCCGTACATCGCCGTGGTCATCGCCAACGGTGGCCGCGAGAATGCCCCTTCGCTGCCCTCGGCCTACATCCCGACGCCCGTCCGGCCGGCCCTGGAACGCTCCGCCGAACCGGCCGCCGAGGAACCCGGGCCGGAGGCCTCAGGCCCGGGCCGTGAGCAACAGCCTCATGAACAGAGTTGATCCCGCGCGGTCTGCAAAGCTCAATAAAAGCTCAGATCAATCATGAAGTTCCGGTGCACCACACCCCATGTCGCGTGACATACTTCGTAGGCGCTCCGCATCCCCCGTCGGAGCGACGGACCGACGCCGGGCAGCTCCCCCCGTGGCTGCTCGGCGTCGCCTTTTTGACCTAGGGTTGAGTGCGTGAACTCCCCTGATTCCCTTCTTTTCCCCGGCTCCTCCGATGCCGGCGCCACCGTCTGCTCCGCCAAGGGCTGCCGCTCCGCCGCCGTGTGGGTTCTCGCCTGGAACAACCCGAAGCTGCACACTCCGGAACGCCGCAAGACGTGGCTCGCCTGCGAGGAGCACCGGGAGCACCTCTCCCAGTTCCTCGGCGTACGCGGCTTCCTGAAGGACGTGGTGGCGCTGGAGGAGTGGGAGGCTCGGTCAGCCTCCGATGGCTGACATGGGGCGGTCGGGCTGCAGGAAGGACGGGTCGTCGAGACCGGAGCCCGCCTTCTTGCCCCACATCGCCAGCTTCCACAGCCGGGCGATCTCCTCGTCCGGGGCGCCGGAGCGCAGGGCGCCGCGCAGGTCCGACTCTTCGCGGGCGAACAGGCACGTGCGTACCTGACCGTCGGCGGTGAGCCGGGTCCGGTCGCAGGCCCGGCAGAACGGTCGCGTGACGGAGGCGATGACGCCGACGCGCTGCGGGCCGCCGTCGACGACCCAGCGCTCCGCGGGCGCCGAGCCGCGCTCGCCCTCGCCCTCAGTGGTGAGCGTGAAGCGGGTACGCAGAGACTCCAGGATGTCACCGGCGGTTATCATGCCGTCGCGCTTCCAGCCGTGCTGGGCGTCGAGCGGCATCTGCTCGATGAAGCGCATCTCGTACTCGTTCTCGACGGCCCAGGCGAGCAGGTCGGGGGCCTCGTCGTCGTTGAGCCCGGGCATCAGTACGGCATTGACCTTGACCGGGGTCAGGCCCGCGTCGCGAGCGGCCGCCATGCCGTCGATCACGTCGTGGTGGCGGTCTCGGCGGGTAAGGGTCGTGAAGACGTCGGGGCGCAGGGTGTCGAGCGAGACATTGACCCGGTCCAGGCCGGCCGCCTTGAGGGCGACGGCGGTGCGCTTGAGGCCGATTCCGTTGGTGGTGAGAGACATCTTGGGGCGCGGCGCGAGGGCGGCGCAGCGCTCGACTATCCCGAAAAGACCGGGGCGCAGCAGCGGCTCGCCGCCGGTGAAGCGCACCTCGGTCACGCCGAGGTCGGTCACCGCGATGCCGATCAGCCGCACAATCTCGTCGTCCGTGAGCAGATCCGGCTTCGCCAGCCACTGCAGCCCCTCCTCGGGCATGCAGTACGTACAGCGCAGATTGCAGCGGTCGGTGAGCGAAACGCGCAGGTCAGTGGCTACTCGGCCATAAGTGTCGATAAGCATCCTCGACCCACTCCCCGATCCGGAATTCGTCTTTGTCGAACGTTGTCGAGCCTACGCGACACCTCTGACAACAACGGGGGCTCCGATACCACGGGAGCTGTGTGGCCGCGTCGTACGACTCTACGACGCGGCCACAAAGCCCCCGCTGTGGGAAAGGTGGTGCGCTCAGTGCGCTCAGTACGCTCAGTGCGCGCCGATGCCCGTGAGTGACTTGACCTCCAGCTCCGCGTACTTCCCCTTGTCCGGCTCGTCCTTCGACAGTACGGACCCGAGCCAGCCGAGCAGGAAGCCGAGCGGGATCGAGATCAGCCCGGGGTTCTCCAGCGGGAACCACGCGAAGTCCGCACTCGGGAACATCGACGACGGCTTGCCGGAGACGACGGGCGAGAACAGCACGAGGCCCACGGAGGTGACCAGGCCGCCGTAGATGGACCACAGGGCGCCCTGCGTCGTGAACTTCTTCCAGAAGAGGCTGTAGAGGATCGTCGGGAGGTTGGCGGACGCGGCGACCGCGAAGGCGAGGGCGACCAGACCGGCCACGTTCAGGTCGCGGGCGAGGGCGCCGAGCGCGATGGAGACGACGCCGATGGCGACCGTCGCCCAGCGTGCGGCCCGTACCTCTTCCTTCTCGGTGGCCTTGCCGCGCCGGATGACGTTGGCGTAGATGTCGTGCGCGAACGACGACGAGGACGCGAGGGTGAGGCCGGCGACCACCGCGAGGATGGTGGCGAACGCGACGGCGGAGATCACGGCGAGCAGGATCGCGCCGCCCGCGGAGTCGGCGCCGCCGCCGATCTCCAGGGCGGCGAGCGGGGCCGCCGTATTGCCGGCCTTGTTGGACGCGATGATGTCGCCGGGCTTGAGGATCGCGGCGGCGCCGAAGCCGAGCACGATCGTCATCAGGTAGAAGGCGCCGATGATGCCGATCGCCCAGTTCACGGACTTACGGGCGGCCTTGGCCGTGGGGACCGTGTAGAAGCGGATCAGGATGTGCGGCAGGCCGGCGGTGCCGAGCACCAGGGCGATGCCGAGCGAGATGAAGTCGAGCTTCGAGGTGGCGGTGAGGCCGTACTTGAGGCCCGGCTCCAGGAACGCGGAACCCTTGCCGCTGTTGGAGGCCGCCGTACCGAGCAGGTCGGAGAGGTTGAAGTTGAACTTCAGCAGGATCAGGAAAGTGATCAGCAGGGTGCCCGCGATGAGCAGGACGGCCTTCACCATCTGGACCCAGGTGGTGCCCTTCATGCCGCCGATGGTGACGTACACGATCATCAGGACGCCGACGAGTGCGACGATGAGGATCTTGCCGGCGTCGCTGGTGATGCCGAGGAGCAGCGAGACCAGCACGCCCGCGCCCGCCATCTGTGCGAGCAGGTAGAAGATCGACACGACGATCGTGGAGGTGCCCGCGGCGGTGCGCACGGGACGCTGGCGCATGCGGTACGCGAGGACGTCGCCCATCGTGTAACGGCCGGAGTTGCGCAGCGGCTCGGCGACGAGGAGCAGCGCGACCAGCCAGGCGACCAGGAAGCCGATGGAGTAGAGAAAGCCGTCGTAACCGAAGAGGGCGATGGCGCCGGCGATGCCGAGGAATGACGCGGCGGACATGTAGTCGCCGGAGATGGCGAGGCCGTTCTGGAAGCCGGTGAACTGGCGCCCGCCGGCGTAGAAGTCGGAGGCGCTCTTGGTCTGACGACCCGCCCAAACCGTGATGAACAGGGTGGCGACGACGAAAAGACCGAAGAGGGTGATGATAAGCGGCCGGTGCTCGCTGGCGTCGCCGGCGGCGGCGAGCTGGAACGTGGTCGCCGTGGTCAGCGCGGGGCTCATGCGTCGCTCTCCAGACGGGACTTGATCGCCTCGGACTTCGGGTCGAGCTGCGTGGCGGCGTGGCGCGAGTAGAACCAGGCGATGAGGAAGGTGGTCGCGAACTGGGCGAGGCCGAGGACGAGAGCCACGTTGATGTTGCCGAAGACCTTGGTTCCCATGAAGCCGCCCGCGTAGTTGGACAGCAGGACGTACAGCAGGTACCAGGCGATAAAGGCGATCGTCAGGGGGAAGGCGAAGGAACGGTGGGCACGGCGCAGTTCACCGAATTCGGCGCTCTCCTGCACCTCGACAAATTCCTCTGTCGTGTGCCCTGTCCGGATCGGGGCCGGGCCGGCCTGGGGCGGTGGTGCATCGGTTGCCACGGAATCTCCTCGCGACGCGGGTGCGGTGGGTGGGGTGGGTGGGGTAGGCAATGTGACCTCACTGGTGGGGGGCTTGTGGTGCTCGTCCCCCTGACAACGGCACGGATCGCATCACGACTCGGTTCGGCATCCGCCATTTCTTTTCCCAACACGTTGATACGAACGCATGATCGGCGCTAGCTTCACTCGTCATGTACCCGCTCATGTGCACCCGCGCAGGGGCGGCTCTTACGGATGATGTGGAGAACCCATGGCTCATCTGGGATCCAGACGGCAGCGCACACTGGCCCTGCCCGTCGGACTGGCTCTCACGGCTACGCTCGGCTTCCTGCCCGGAGCTGCCGCCTCGGCCGCGCCGCTGGACGGCCCCGCCGTGACGGCGGCCTCGACCGCCACAGGTCCGAAGCTGTCGTACGTGGTCAACACCAAGGGTGGCTACGGCACGAGCGCGTCGGTGAAGCGGGCGATCGCCGCGGCCGGTGGCACCGTGGTGCACGCCTACGACCAGATAGGCGTCATCGTCGTCCACTCGCAGAACCCGGACTTCGGCAAGCAGATACGTGCCGCCAGGGGCGTGGCTTCGGCGGGCGCGACCCGCACCGCCCCGCTCACGCCGGTCGGTATCACCGAGGAAGGCACCACCCAGAAGCTGTCCGCGGCCGAGGCCGCGAAGGCCGAGGCCGCCGCGGCGCCCGGTCAGGAGCCGCTGGAGGCCAACCAGTGGGACATCCGCGCCATCGGTGCGGACAAGGCCGCCAAGGTCAATGACGGCAGCAGCAAGGTCACCGTCGGTGTGATCGACACCGGTGTCGACGACACCCACCCGGACCTCGCGCCGAACTTCTCCAAGTCCCAGTCGGCCAACTGTGTCGGCGGCGTCGCGGACTCCTCGGAGGGCGCCTGGCGTCCGTACACCGACGGCAGTGACCACGGCACGCATGTCGCCGGTACGATCGCCGCTCCGCGCAACGGACTCGGCGTCGCCGGTGTCGCGCCGGGCGTGAAGCTCGCGGGCATCAAGGTCAGCGAGCCGGGCACCAGCCTCTTCTTCACCGAGGCGGTCGTCTGCGGCTTCGTGTGGGCCGCCGAGCACGACATCGACGTAACGAACAACAGCTATTACGTCGACCCGTGGATGTTCAACTGCAAGGACGACCCGGACCAGAAGGCGCTGCTCGACGCCCTGACGCGCGCGACGAAGTACGCGGAGCACAAGGGTGCCCTGAACGTCGCGGCGGCCGGCAACTCGAACTTCGACCTGTCGGCCGACGAGATCCTCGACGACTCCAGCCCGAATGACACCACCCCCGGCGACCGGATCATCGACCCGTCGGAGTGCCTCGACATCCCGACGCAGCTCCCGGGCGTCATGACGGTCACCGCGACGGGCGACAAGAACGTCAAGTCGTACTACTCCAGTTACGGGTACGGCGTCGCCGACGTCGCGGCCCCCGGCGGCGACAAGTGGCAGATCCCGGCCACGCCGGACGCCAACGGCCGGGTCCTGTCGACCGTCCTGAACGGTGGCTACGGCTACAAGCAGGGCACCTCGATGGCCACCCCGCACGTCGCGGGCGTAGCCGCGCTGCTGAAGAGCGCGCACCCGAAGGCGACGCCGGCGCAGCTCCAGGCGCTGCTCAAGGCGCAGGCCGACAACCCGGGCTGCCCGACGCACGTCTACGACTCGGCCGGCAAGTGGGTCGAGGCCACCACCTGTGAGGGCGGCGAGAACTACAACGGCTACTACGGCTCGGGTGTCGTCGACGCTCTCGACGCCGTCAAGAAGTGACCGCCCGAGTACACGCTCGCTTCAGCGCACCGGAGGTTTCATGACGCCGCACCGCACCCCGCGGTCCCGCCGCACCGTGGCCATATCCGCGGGCATGGCCATCACCGCCGCGCTCGCGTTCCTGCCCGGCACCGCGTCGGCGACGTCGGCCGACGCTCTCGGTACGCCGGGCGCGCTCGATGCCAGGCTGTCGCTCGCCGAGACCGCGGACACGCCGCTGAGTTACGTCGTCAACGTGCGCCCCGGCAAGGGCAATTCGGCCATGGTGAAGAAGGCCATCGCCCGGGCCGGCGGCACGATTGTCCAGGCGTACGACCAGATAGGCGTGATCGTCGTCCACTCGTCGAACGACGCGTTCGCGAAGACGATGCGGGGAGTCAAGGGCGTGCAGTCGGCGGGTGCGACCCGTACGGCGCCGCTGCCCGCCCAGTCGACGAAGGATGTCGGTACGCCGAAGGCCCTTACCGGCGTCGAGGTTGAGGCGGCGTCCGCGCTCGCCGTCGACGGCCAGGATCCGTTGCAGCCGCTGCAGTGGGACCTGCCCGCCATCAAGGCGGACAAGGCCCACGAGAAGACGCTCGGCAGCAGGGACGTCACGGTCGCCGTGATCGACACGGGTGTCGACGACACCCACCCGGACCTCGCGCCGAACTTCGACCGCGAGGCGTCGGTCAACTGCGTGACGGGCAAGCCCAATACGGCGGACGGCGCCTGGCGCCCGTCGGCCGAGGAGAGCCCGCACGGCACGCACGTGGCGGGCGAGATAGCCGCCGCGAAGAACGGTGTCGGCGTCACCGGTGTCGCGCCGGGCGTCAAGGTCTCCGGCATCAAGGTGTCCACGACGGCCGGCTTCTTCTACACCGAGTCGGTGGTCTGCGGCTTCGTGTGGGCGGCCGAGCACGGCGTCGATGTGACGAACAACAGCTATTACACCGACCCGTGGATGTTCAACTGCAAGGACGACCCGGACCAGAAGGCGCTCGTCGACGCCATCGTCCGGGCCTCGCAGTACGCCGAGAAGAAGGGCGCGGTGAACGTCGCCGCGGCCGGCAACTCGAACTACGACCTCGCGGCGGACTCGATCAATGACACGACGAGCCCGAACGACACCACCCCGGTGCCGCGCGACATCGACCCGAGCGAGTGCCTCGACGCCCCGACGCAGCTGCCGGGCGTCGTCACGGTCGCTTCGACCGGTGCGAAGGGCATCAAGTCGTCGTTCTCGAACTACGGTCACGGTGTCATAGACATCGCGGCTCCGGGCGGCGACAGCACGGCGTACCAGCGGCCCGCGCCGCCTGCGGTCAGCGGGTTGATCCTGGGCCCGGTTCCGGGTGGCCAGTGGGGCTACATGGCGGGTACGTCGATGGCCTCCCCGCACGTCGCCGGCGTGGCGGCGCTCATCAAGAGCACGCATCCGCACGCCTCGGCGAAGCGCATCAAGTCCCTCCTGGCGAGCCAGGCGGACGCGGCGCCGTGCACCGACCCGTACGACATCAACGGCGACGGAAAGATCGACGCGGTGTGCGAGGGCGGTAAGAACTACAACGGCTTCTACGGGGTCGGCATCGCCGACGCGCTGGACGCCGTGACCAAGAAGTAGGCAAGTACGCACGAGAGCGGGCCGCCCGGACTCCATCCGGGCGGCCCGTTCGCATGTCACGGCGTCACTGACGACCTGGTGCTCAGACGGTTGTACCGGTTGTGCGGCCTTCGCGGTATGCCGACGGGGCGGCCGGGGGCTCCTGGCGCCGCCCCAGAACCCCTCTGACCAGCAGATACTGCGCGGCCGCGTAGGTGAGCATGATCCAGAAGTCGGGTGCGGGCAGCTGGGGCCACTCTGCGACGCCGGTGGCGATGAGGGTGTCGGAGAGCAGGAAGAGTGCGCCGCCGAGTCCGGCGTACAGGCCGAGGCCGCTCGCGCGAAACGCCATGGCGGTGAGCAGCAGGCTGTATCCCGCGACCGGGATCCGCAGTTCGGCGGGGAGGTCGGGCCACAGGAGGGCGACGGTGGTGAGGAGGGCGACGGCGTACCCGGCGCCGAGGACTTTGGACGTACGGCTGCCGCGTCCGAACAGCACGAGGTAGCAGACGTGACCGGCGGCGAAGCAGCCCATGCCGACGAGGAACGCCCAGTCCGCGTCGGCGAGCAGGAACACATCGCCGCCCCAGCCGAAGAGCAGCGCGACGACGAGCAGGCGCGGTGCGCCGCGCACGGCCGCGTACGCCGCGAGCAGCGGCATCAGCAGTGGCTTGGCGATCGTGTGGCCGGGGTCGGCCCCGGCCGCGAGCGAGCCGAGGTCGGCGAGGACCGCGACGACGAAGGCGGCAAGGAGCCCCCGGGCCCACCCGGTGGTGGCACTCACGCGGCGCCTCCCGCAGCGGCTTCCTGCGTCTGCCCGGTCACTCCCGGCTCCGCCGGGCGGCGCGGCTGCCAGCCCGGGCCGCGGAATATCCGGCCCGCGCGCTCGCGCCAGGTGGTTGCCGCGCGTACGTCGCGCGCGATGGCGGCGTACTCGTGGGTGGCGACGCGCAGTGGGTTGTAGGTGCTGATGTTCTTCGTCAGGCCGAAGACGGGCCGCTCGGTCTCGGCGGCGAACGAGCGGAAGAGCCGGTCCCAGAGGATGAGGATGCCGCCGAAGTTCCGGTCCAGGTAGCCGCCCTGGGAGGCGTGGTGGACGCGGTGGTGGGATGGGGTATTCAGGACGTACTCGAAGGGGCGCGGCAGCTTGTCGATCCGCTCGGTGTGCACCCAGAACTGGTAGACGAGGTTCGCGGACGAGCAGAAGGCGAGCGCGGCCGGGTGCACGCCGCATGCGATCAGCGGCAGGTAGAACGGCCAGACGGTGAGCGTCGTCCAGGGCTGGCGCAGGGCGGTGGTGAGGTTGAACTTGCGGCTGGAGTGGTGGACGACGTGGCAGGCCCAGAGGATGCGGATGACGTGGTGGCCGCGGTGGGACCAGTAGTAGAAGAAGTCCTGCGCGAGCAGCATCAGCGGGATCGTCCACCAGAGGAGGGGGACGCGGGCGGGCGTCAGCTCGTACACCGCCATGTAGATCGCGACAATCGGGATCTTCCAGAGCAGATCGAACGCAATGCTGCCGAGCCCCATGCTGACGCTGGTGACGGCGTCCTTGGTCTCGTACCCGGCGGCGTCCTCGTCGGGATGGAGACGGTAGCTCACGATTTCGAGCACGGTGAGCAGTACGAAGGCGGGTATCGACCACAGCACGACATCGGGCAGGTTCGGCATGCCCGCACGATAGAGGCGCAGGTGAGCGCTCGGCTAGGGGTTGTTACCCACAAGTATGTAAGACGGCTTGTCAGCGGGTGCACGATGCCCGATCGGCCCTCTGTCGCGTGGGGCGTCCGTCATACGATGCTTGTCGGCCGACACCAGCCCTTCCACGGGAGGAACCGCCTTGCAGGGCCTCGAAGTTGTCTTAGCCCGGCTCGCGGGCACCGTCGCGGGCGCGGCGGCCAAGTCCCTCCTGATCCCCCGCCCCGGAGCGGGCCTGGTCGACGCCCCGGTCCGCCCGCTGCCAAGCCCGGCGAGCCCCGACCGGCTGGCGAAGGTGCTGGGGCGGCGGCTGTCCGGGTCGTCGTACGCCGGCCTGCCGGAGGCCGAGCGGCTGGCGGCGGCGGACGCGGTACGGGACGCGTTCGAGGCGGCGGGGGAGATCGGCGCCGAGCGGCTGTTCGCGCTCGACCTGGACGCGGTGCGGCTGGCGGATGAGCTGCGACGGCCGGTGGCCGGGTTGAGCTCGCGGGCCGAGGACCTGTACGGCGAGCTGCTCGGCCTGTGCTGCGCGCATCTGGTGGAGCAACTGACGGCGCACCCCCAATTCCCCGCGCGGGCAGCGGTGGAACAGACGCGGGCGGCCGGACGCACGCGGGAGCTGGTGGCGGACGTAAAGGCGAGGGTGGGCCCACGTCCGGACGCCGAAGCACTGGCCTTCGAGCAGCGGTACGCGGACTTCGTGGCGGGGACGCACGGGCGGCTGGAGCTGTTCGGGCTGACGCTGGGGCGGTCGGGCAGCGAGTGGCCGCTGGACACGGCGTACATCAGTCTCGCGGTGAGCGGGGACGGCGGTCCCCGGCCCGATGTCATGGGGCCATGGGCGGCGCAGGGCACGGTCAAGGCTGAGCAGGCGCTGGACGGTACGGACCGGCTGCTGCTGCGGGGACCCGCCGGGGCGGGCAAGAGCACGCTGGTGCAGTGGCTGGCGCTGAACGCGGCGCGGCGCAGCTTCGGTCAGGAGCTCGACGACTGGAACAGGTGCGTGCCGTTCGTGCTGCGGCTGCGGGCCTTCACCTCGTCCGAAGCCCTGCCCCTGCCGGGTGACTTCCTGCGGGCGACCGGCGTCCCGCTGGACGCACCCGCCGGCTGGGCGGAGTCGCTGCTGACGGAGGGACGGGCGCTGGTCCTCGTCGACGGCGTGGACGAGGTGCCGATGCGGTTGCGGAGCCGTACGGAGGCGTGGCTCAAAGCCCTGATCGCGGCGTTCCCCCAGGCTCGGTACGTCGTGACGACGCGGCCTTCGGCGGTGCCGGAGGACTGGCTTGCGGGGCAGGGGTTCGTAGCGCATTCGCTGCTGCCGATGGAGCGGGAGGACATTCGGGCGTTCGTCGCGCACTGGCACGACTCGGCGCGGCGTGAGTGCCTGTCCGACGCGGAACGGGAGCTCCTCGACACGTACGAGAAGTCGCTGCTGAAGGCGGTCACTACGCGGCGTGACCTGGGACGGCTGGCGACCAATCCACTGATGTGCGCCGTGCTGTGCGCCCTGAACCGGGACCGGCGGATGCAGCTCCCACGCGTGCGGAAGGAGCTGTACGACGCGGCGCTGGACATGCTGCTCGTACGACGGGACACCGAGCGGGAGATCGTAAGTGTCGAGGGCGTCGATCTCACCCGCGAGGAGCAGACGGCGCTGCTCCAGCGGCTCGCGTACTGGCTCATCCGCAACGGTCAGGTGGAGGCGGAGATCCCTGATGCCGTGGAAATGGTCGCGGAGTGGCTGGCTGCCATGCCGCAGGTGCAGGGCACGGCGCAACAGGTGTTCTCGCACCTGCTGATCCGCAGTGGGCTGCTGCGTGAACCGTCGCCGGGTGCCATCAACTTCGTACACCGCACCTTCCAGGACTACCTGGGCGCGAAGGCGGCGGTGGAGGCGCGGGACTTCGGGGTGCTCGTACAGAACGCGCACGACGACCAGTGGGACGACGTCGTGCAGATGGCGGTCGGGCACGCCCGCGTGGAGGAACGGGCGCGGTTGCTACGGCAGTTGCTGCGCCGCGCGGACAAGGCCAAGCGGTGGCGGCATCGGCTGGTGCTGCTATCGGCTGCGTGTCTGGAGCATGCTCCGGAGCTGGATCCGGTGGTGCGGGCGGATGTGCAGGCGCGAACGGAGGAGCTGCTGCCGCCGAAGAATCTGGATGAGGCGGAGGAACTCGCCAAGGTGGGCGAGCTGGTGCCGGAGCTCCTGCCAGGGCCGGAGGGGCTGGACGAGTGGTGCGCCCAGGCAGTCGTACGGACAGCGGGGCTGATCGGGGGTGATGCGGCGCTGGAGGTCATCACCCGGTTCCGCACGGACACGCGCTTCCGTGTGACTTTCGAAGTGTCCAAGCACTGGGGTGCGTTCGACACGAGGGAGTACGTGGAGAGGGTGCTTTCGGGCGCCACACTGCCGCGGACCTATCTTAAGGTCCGCACACGGGAGCAAGTGGCTGAGCTTCCCGGTCTGCATCACCTCACCTGGGTCCGGCTCGAAGGTCCGCACGGGATCCCCTCCGAAATTACTGACCACACGTCGTTGGAGGGCTTGTTCTTTCACGAGGATCCCGGGCTGTGCGATCTGTCCCCACTGTCCGCCCTGAGTCAACTGAAGTCGCTGGGGTTCGACACCTGTCCGTCGGTGAGGGCGCTCGGACCGCTGCACGGCCTGCCACTCCGTCAGTTGTTTCTCTACCGGTTCGCCGAAGGCCTGTCCTTGGCACCCCTCGCCGAGCTGCCCGAGTTGCACGTCCTGGGACTCGACTTCCTTCCGCAGGAGGCGAGCGTCGGTGACATCCCGGTCGGCGCCGGACTCACGAACCTCTTCTTGATCGGTGAGGCTCGGGTGCTGCGCCTCGACGGGCTGGAACGCTGGCCCGCCCTCAGGGACCTGACAATCGTGGGGGACGAGCAGGCTTGCCAACTGGCCCGGCAGCGTCACTCCTCGCCACTGACCGGTCTGTCACTCAGAGAACAATCGGCCCTCGACCTCTCCACCCTTGTCCGCCACCAGGAACTCAGAACACTGCAACTGGGCACGTGCCAGATCGTCTCTGGCCTTGAGCCTCTGCGCGACCTGCCCCACCTGACCCGCTTGCGACTCAGCGACTGCGGCGGCCCCCTCGATCTGACTCCGCTCGCAGATTTGGAGCAGCTGACAGTTCACACGTACCTCGGTACGACAGCGCGCGCAACCACGCTTTTCCCACCGGGGCGGCTCTTGCACTACCGCTAGACCCCCGCCGCCCCCAGCAGCGACCCCGCCCCGTACGTCACCGCCATCGCCAGCGCCCCGCCCGCCATGTTCCGCAGCACAGCCGGCCGTGGCGGCGCAGCGCCCAGCCTGGCGCTGCTCCAGCCCGTCAGGGCCAGGGCGAGCAGGACCGAGACGACCGTGACCGGGAGTCGCCAGGGCGGGGGCGGGAGGACGATCGCCAGGAGTGGGAGCAGGGCGCCCACCGTGAAGGCGACGAAGCTGGCGGCCGCCGCGTGCCAGGGGTTGGTGAGGTCCTCTGGGTCGATGCCGAGCTCCACGCGCGCGTGCGCGCGCAACGCGTCGCGTTGGGTGAGCTGCTGGGCGGCCTCGCGGGCCACGTCCTCGGACAGGCCACGCGCGGCCAGCAGTTCGGTCAGCTCCGCCAGTTCCTCCTCGGGCTGTTCCCGCAGCTCGCGCTTCTCCTGGGCCAGCGCCGCCTCCTCCGAGTCGCGCTGCGTCGAGACCGATACGTACTCCCCCGCCGCCATCGACATCGACCCGGCCAGCAGTCCGGCGAGGCCCGCTGTCAGGAGCGCGGACCGCTCGTCCGTCGCGCCGGCGACGCCGACGACGATGCCGGCTGTGGAGACGATGCCGTCGTTCGCTCCTAGCACCCCGGCACGCAGCCAGTTCAGGCGCGCGCCGAGGGCTCCGCCGTGGGCTTCGTCATGAGTCTCGTCTGGGTGGTCAGTCACACCGGGGAGGGTCTCACCCGTGCCGTCACCAGACGCGTACCGACCCGCCCGGCGCGAAGGCCGGACTCGTCGCGTCGGGCGGGACATCGGTGAGGGGCTCGTGGATCTCGTCCACACTGGGGCCGACTTTCGCCGCGATCGGATCGAGGAGGACGAGGTCGAAGCCGTACACGCGGGCCGCGTTCCCGCCGACCATGCTCGCGATCTCCTCGCGCGGCAGTCCGGCGTAAGCGATCCGCAGACCCTCACGGGAGTACGGCGCCGTCCCTTCGTCGTGCGGATAGTCGCTGCCCCACATGATCTTGTCGAGGCCGATCCGGTCGCGCAGCGGCACCTCGTGCGGGCGCATGAAGCTCGCGCCGACGTAGCAGTTGTCGCGCCAGACCTCACCAGGACTGCTGCCCATCGAAGCCGCCAGTCCCGCGCCGAATTTCGACTCGGCCGTGGCGGCACGGGTCGCCGCCGCCACCAGTCGGGAGTGGTAGTAGTCCAGCATCTCGATCACGCCGGGGATCCAGCCCGAGCCCTGTTCGGTGAGAACCAGCTTCAGGCCGGGGTGGCGGCGGAACGCGCCGCCGAACGTCAGGTGCCACAGGGCCCGGTGCGAGAACCATGTCGTCTCCACCATGAAGACGGCGCGGGCGGCCGGCTCGTCACCGAGCGGCGGGGACGCGGACCCGCCGTGGTGATTGACCGGTACCTCCAGCTCCTCGCACACCGCCCAGATCGGATCGTACGTCTGCGAGTAGAGCTCCGGTATGCCGGAACCCGGCGGTGCCCCCGGCAGGAGGATTCCTCCGGTGAGGCCCGCGTCCTTGATCCGCCGGATCTCGCGCACCGCCTCGTCCACGTCGTTGAGGAGGATCTGCGCGACTCCCGCGCGACGCCCCGGTGCGGCATCGCAGAAGTCGGTCAGCCAGCGGTTGTGGGCGCGCAGGCCCGCCCAGCGTTGCTCGTACTCCGCCTTCGACGGGGCGGGGGCCATGAGGGAGGCGGTGGGGAAGAAGGGCGGGATCGTGTTCGGGAAGACGACCTCGGCCACAATGCCGTCCGCCTCCAGCTCGGCGAGGCGGCGCGCGGAGTTCCAGTTGCGGTCGGCGGTGTCGGCGAGGAGGTCCTCGTACGGATTGACGTACGTCGCCGCCCAGGCGTCGAAGTCGTCGTGGTGCCTCTTCTCCAAGTACGGCTTGTAGTCGAGGAGATCGGCGCCCGCGTGGCAGTCCGCTGAGATGACGGTGTAGCGGTCGTCGGTCATGGCGAAACTCCCAGCTGCGGGAAGTCGTGGTCGGTCAGCCAGTGGCGGCCCACCTCGCGCGACCGCGCCCAGGACGCCTCGACCGCCGGCTGGTCGTCCGGCTGGCCCAGTTCCCGCGGCGTCGGGCCGATGCGCCGGGCGAGCGGGGCGAGCTTCGCCGTGTCGAAGCCGAAGACCTCGGCCGCCGCCAGGCCCAGGATGCGGCGGGTCTCGCTGACGGGGATGTCGTGGAAGGTGCGCTTCAGCCACGCGCGCGTGTCGGGCCAGGTGCCCTCGGGGTGCGGGAAGTCGCTGCCCCACAGGATGTTGTCCACGCCGATCTCGTAGCGCTGGGCGAGTTCGCGGCGCTTGGTGTTGGTGGCGCAGATGAAGACCTGCCGGTCCAGGTACTCGCTCGGCGGCCGCTTCAGCTCCGCGAACGGCGACAGCTTCTTGCCTCCGTGCGCGCCCAGGTACAGACGGTCCATGAACCACAGCTGGTTCGGCAGCCACCAGCAGCCGGACTCCGCCACACCGAACTTCAGAGCGGGGTGGCGTTCGAAGACGCCCGACCAGAGCAGGAACCACAGCGGCCTGGCGGGCCACCATGTGACCTCGGAGACGTAGATGCCCAGGTGGTCGCCGTACTCGTGGCGCGGCGCGGCGCCCGAGTGGGTCACGATCGGCATGCGCGTCTCGGCCGCCGCCGCCCACACCGGGTCGTAACGGCGGTCGTGGTACGGCGGCCTGTCGACCCACATCGAGGGGATCATCAGCGCGCCGAGCCCGGACTCCTTGGCCCGGTGGATCTCCGCGACGACTTGCTCCACCTCGCCAGTTATGGGCAGGAGCGCTACGCCGCAATGCCGTTCGGGGTTCTGGGAAACGAACTCGGCGAGCCACCGGTTGTGCGCCTGCGCGCCCGCCATGCCCAGGGTGGGGTCCTGGTCGCCGGAGAGGCCGAGGCCGACGCCGAAGGGTGCGGCGGTCTGGCTGTCGACGGCATCGGCGTCGGGGAAGACGACCTCGGCGGCCACCCCGTCGCCGTCGAGTTCTTTGAGGCGCTGGGCGGTGTCCCAGCCGCCGCGCAGCCCCTCCTCGTTGTCGTGGAACCACTTGGCGGCGAAGGCTTCGTTGCGTACGCCGAGGCGCGTCATCTCCTCGCGGCGGGCGTCGCGCTGCCCGAGGAATTCGTCGAAGTCGCGGTGGAAGGCGCTGTCCAGGTAGGGCCGGTACTGCTCGGTCGGCAGACCGGCGTGGCAGTCGGAGGAGATGATCAGGTACGGGTCGCTCTGTTCTGTCATCGCATGTCCCCCTCAGTCGAGAATGAAGCTCTCCAGATACGACGGATTGGCGCGGTCGAGCATCGACTGCGCCCTCGCGCGGATCTGCCGGTCGCTGTGCTCGCTCGCCGGCAGCATCCAGAAACGGTCTGCGGTGATCCCCTCCACGACGGTCTCGGCGACATCCTCGACGGGCGTGAACTCGATCTCGTGCCCCGCCGCTTTCATCGCCGTCTCCCATTGCCCGAGGCTGCGGTACGGCGCCCTGCGCGGCCGTTCCTTGGCGTAGCGCGCGGGCCGGTTCCGGTGCGACTCCCACAGCCCCGTGCGGAGCATGTGCGGTCCGGGGAACAGCACCGACGCGCTCACGGGAACGCTCTCCGCCCGCAAGTGTGCGTACAGCGACTCGGTCATCGTCACGACGGCCGCCTTGGTGACCGCGTACACGGACGCGGTCGGCAGCGGGGCTATTCCGCCGTCGCCCGACGACGTGTTGACGACGTGCCCGGGTTCACCGCCCGCGAGCATCCGTGGAACGAACGCCTGGATGCCGTGGAACACGCCCCACACGTTCACCGCGAACGCCCATTTCCAGTCGTTCGGTTCGTGCTCCCACATGCGTCCCTCCGCGCCGGAGCCGACCCCCGCGTTGTTGCACAGCACGTGCACCGCGCCGAAGGTGTCGTACGCCGCGTCAGCGAGCGCGGTGACGGACTCCCGTTCGCTGACGTCGACGACACGTGCGAGCACCTGCGCGCCCTCCGCCCGGAGTTCGGAAGCGGCCTTCTCCAGCGCGACTTCCTCCACATCAGCGAGTACGACCTTGAGCCCCTCGGCCGCGAACCGCCGGACCATCGCCAGCCCGATGCCGCTCGCCGCGCCCGTGACGACGGCGACCTGCCCCTGACGCAGCCGCATCAGACGGCGCTCCCTTCCGGCGGGCCGTCGAGGATCTGCTGCGGGTCGTCGTAGCGCTGGTGGATGTACGGGAGCAGCGCCTGGGCGCTCACCCGTTCCACCACCCTGCCCTTCTGGTCGGTGGTCTTCTCGCCGATGGTGATCTCCATGATGCGGCGTACGGGCAGATCGGCGACCGGGTCGTACATCGACTCGCGCAGCACCACATCGCCCGCGATCCGCTCCAGCTTGCGCACCTTCTCGTTGCGGACGCAGTGCACGAGGACGGGGTCGGCGTCGAAGCCACGGCCGTCCACCGCCGGCAGGAACTTGAAGTAGAAGTCGACCTTCTCCGCCGGTTCGGGCAGCGGCAGCGTGCCTTCCACCGCGCCCCGCACTTCGACGAAGGCGATGCCGTGCCGGGCGAGTGCCGCCCGTACGACAAGGCCGTCGCGGTCGACGGTCACCTCGCCCAGCTTCTTCGGCTCACCGAAGACCTCGCGGCCGCCGATCAGGGCCCGTTCGTGGGTCATCGGCATGACGAGGGGGTACCAGCCGGTGACCCCGTCGTGGACCGCGGCGACCGCCACCGAACCCGCGCCCAGCGGGTAGCCGGGCAGGTCGACCTTGCTGATGTTGGCCCGTACGAGCGGCCGCTCGGCGGGCTTGAGCGGCGGCGGCAGTACGGCCGCCACCGCGTCCAGGTCGCTCTCCCAGACGGCCACCACACCGGTGGACCAGATGTCGGGGAGCTTGGAGACAGATGCGCGCGCCGCCGTGATCTCGGCCTCGGTCCGCGCGCCGTACCGTACGCGTGCCATGTCATACCGCCTTTCGCTTTCGCTCTCGTCGGCAGCCTGCAGCTCGGTAGCCTGTAACACAGTTACACCGAGGGCGCTGAAGGGTAAATAGCCGTGCACGCACGAGAATTGGGGTGCCACATGCCACGCACCGCCCTGACCCGCGAAGAGGTCCTGGAAGCCGCCGCCGCGCTCGTCAAACAGCACGGCCCCGCCTCCCTCACCATGCGCAAGCTCGCCGCCGAGCTGGGTACGGCGGTCACCTCGATCTACTGGCACGTCGGCAACCGCGAGTCGCTCCTGGACGCACTCGTCGAGCGGACCGTCGAGGAGATGGGAGCCATCACCCCGCGCGGCCGCACCCCCGCCGACCGCGTCGTCTCCGTCGCCCGAACCCTCCGCCGCGAACTGCGCGCCCGCCCGCACCTGATCGCGATGGTCCACGAACGCGGCCTGACGGAACGGATGTTTCTCCCCGCCCAGCAGGCCCTGGTCCACGAGGTGCACGCGGCGGGCCTGCGCGGCGCCCGGGCAGCGGAAGCGGTACGCGCCGTCCAGTTCCAGGTCGTCGGCTTCCTGCTGGTCGAGCGCAACCGTGAACGCGCCCCCGTGCAGTCCCCCGGCGAGGGCGACCTGTGGTCCCCCGTCACCGCCGAGCACGACCCGGCTCTCGCCCGCGCACTGGCCCGGCCGGCCGATCCCGAGAAGCTGTTCACCACATCCGTACGCGCCCTGGCGAGCGCGCTGCTCACCCCGGACAGCAGACCGAATTAAATCGCTGGAACCGCCGCCGGACTCCTGCCTAGAATCACCACAGCGGGGGCGGCTCCGCCGCGCGCTTCCTTCTCATCCTCCGACGACCGTAGCGCGCCCACTCTCCGCCCCCCTCTTCGCTGTTCACCCGCGGAAAGGCCCCATGCCCACCCTTCAGTCCGTGCTGCTCCGACGCACCCAGACTGTCCATCTCGACCACCCCCCGGCGTCCTTCAAGGACCCGCTCACCGCTCCCCGCCTGGTGGTCCTGGAGACCGAACTCCTCGATCGCGGCTATGCGTTCACCGCGCCGCTGCACGCCGCGTTCGCCGCACTGGACCACCTCGACCTCGCCCAGGCAGGCCGTCGGCTGCTGGCCCAGATCGACGATCTCCTCGGCTCCAACCGCACCCACACCCCGCTCTTCCAGCGCTTCCCGCTCTCCACCCCGGCCGACACCGGCCGGCTCTTCGTGGACCGCGTGTTCAGCCTGCTCCTCCAGCTTCCGGAGCAGCCCTGCGTGTTGTGCGGCGCGGTCGGCAGCGTTTACCCGGTGTCCCCCTGCGCGCACCTGGTGTGCCGCGGCTGCTGGGACGGATCCGACTACTCCGGCTGCCCGATCTGCCACCGCAGGATCCCCCGCGACGACCCGTTCCTGCGCCCCGTCCGACCCACCGGCCGCCGAAGCGAAGCCCCGGCCCGTACGCTGCGGCTCCTCATCCTCGGCACCGACCGGGCCGCCGAAACCGCCGCCCAGGCACGCCTGTTGACGGCCCGCCTCACCCCGCTCTCCGCGCAGGACAACGAAGACCTGTCCGTACTGCTCCAGCATGCGCCGGTGGACCTCGGCTGGCTGCCGGACGACATTCCCGTACGCGAGACCAAGGCGCTCGTCCTCGGCACCCTGCTCCGCGACCCCCGCACCACGGCCGCCGTGCGCCCGCTGCTGCGCGAACGGCTCACCACCGCCACCGACGTGCTCCGTCTCCTCGCCGTACACTCCTCAGGCTCCGCGGCCCTGCTGAAGCCGCCGCGCTTTCGCAGCCTCTCCCGCGCACTGCGCCGCGAACTCCTCTCCGTCCTCGACGGACTGCACCTCGCCTCGCTCATCGAGGACCTCGGGCGCCACCCGCGCGTCTGGAAGCGCGCCGCCGAAAGCCTCCACCCGTACGAGCAGCACACCCGCCACCCCAAGGTCACGCTCGCCTTCGCCGTGCTCCGCGAGACCGACACCACGGCCTTCCCCGAGCTGCTGGACCTCGCCGCCGAACACCCTCAGTGGGTGAAGGCGGAGGGCGACCGGTTGCGCGCCGTCACCTGGAACAGCCAGCTCGAGGTCGCCCTGGCCGAGCGGGAGCTGTCCACCGCCGTGAGCCTGTTGCGCCGGCGCCCGGGCGAGCTGCTGCGCCGCCTCGACCACGTCCTGCGGCTGTACGGGGAGGAGGCGCTGCCCACGGAGCTCGCCGAAGCCCTGGCGCACGCCCTGCCCAGGGCGGGCGTGGGGCCGCTGCTCTCCGCGCTCGGCTCGCTGCGCGTACGCCACCGCCCCGGCGGGCGGCGGGTGTTCTTCCCGCGCGGGGAGGTCACCCACGCTTTCGTACAGGACGACAGCCGTGCGCCGCTGCCGCGCACGCTGACCGAGCAGGCCTGCGCGCTCCTGGAGGCCGAGGTGCTCAGGCGACTCGGCGGCCGCGAACCGTACGACCACGCTGTGATCGACCACGGTCTCGCGGACCTCACCGTCCCGTTCGCCGAGCACGCCTCCGCGAAGACGCTCGTCGCCGTACCGAGGGGGAGCACGCAGCCGCTGCCCGACGGCGACATCCTGCGGCTGTTCCTGCACTGGACCCAGCCTGCGGGCACCCGCGTCGACCTCGACCTGTCGGTCGCGTTCTTCGACGCGGAGTGGAAGTTCACCGCGCTCTGCGACTACACGAACCTGGTGCACGCCGACCGGGCCGCCGTCCACTCCGGCGACCTCACATCGGCGCCCGCACCCGACGGCGCGACCGAGTACGTCGATCTGAACCTGCCCGCGCTCGCCGCCAGCGGCGCGGTGTACGCGATGCCGGTCGTCTTCAGCTTCAACAACGTGGCCTTCGACGAGCTGCTCGACGCCTTCGCGGGCTTCATGGAGCTCCACTCCGACCGCCCGCGCGACTCCTCGTACCACCCGCGCACCGTCCGTCAGCGCTTCGACCTGGCCGGAGAGTCACTCGTCTGTGTGCCGATGCTGGTCGACCTGAGGACCCGCGAGGCACTGTGGACGGACCTCCATCTTCCGTCGGCCGCAGGCTTCCAGAGCATCCGCTCGCACACCGGGGACCTCGGCAGGATCGGCCGCGACCTGTCCGCGTACTTCCGCTCCGGAAGCCGGACGACCCTGTGGGACCTCGCCGTCTGGCACGCGGCCGCGCGCACGCGCGTGGTCAGCGTGCTGCGGCGGGACGGTGAGCCGTGGACGTACCACCTGCGCCCCGACGAGGACCCGCAGTCCTTCGCCGCCCGGGTGTCCGCCCTCAACACCCCGGACGAGACCGGCTCTTCACCGGAGGGCGGGCGGCTGCTGCTCGCCCAGGTGCACGGCCCGGCCGCGCCCGGAGGGGCGACCGGCACGGTCTACCGCCTCTTCCCCGGACCGGTCGACGGGCACCCCGGATTCGAGCGGGTCACCGCCGGAGATCTGGTGGCGGAGCTGAGCCCGGACCTGTGCCAGGGCCTGGGCGAATAGGGGACTGTCAGTCCCGGCCCGTATTCTCTGTGACCATGCTCGACGACCGCCAGACAGCAGCAGCGCCAGCAGCGTGGCCGACCGCCTACCCCCAGGGGTACGCGGTCGTCGACGTGGAGACCACCGGACTCGCGCGCGACGACCGGATAATCTCCGCTGCCGTCTACCGGCTGGACTACCGGGGGAACGTCGAGGACCACTGGTACACGCTGGTCAACCCGGAGCGTGACCCCGGCCCCGTCTGGATTCACGGCCTCACCAGCGATGTGCTCGTGGACGCCCCGCTGTTCCCGGACATCGCGGCCGAATTCTCCGAGCGGCTTGACGGCCGCGTGCTCGTCGCGCACAACGCCATGTTCGACTGGTCGATGATCGCCCGGGAGTACGCGCGCGCCCAGCGCACCGCGCCCGTTCAGCAGCGGCTGTGCACCATCGCGCTCTCCAAGGAGCTTCGACTGCCCCTGCCCAACCACAAGCTGGAGTCGCTGGCCGCGCACTTCGGCGTCGTACAGCAGCGTGCGCACCACGCCCTCGACGACGCGCGCGTGCTCGCCGAGGCGTTCCGCCCGAGCCTGCACGCGGCCGCGCAGGGCGGCGTACGGCTGCCGCTGCTCGAATGCCTGCCGCTCACCGAGTGGTCGGACTCACCCGCCAAGCCGCGGGTGGGTTACCAGGCGTCGTACCGGGGCGGGGGCGGCGGAAGCTGGCGGCCGTCGCGCAAGCGGCCGGCGTGCCCGTACCCGAACCCCGGGCGGTACGAACCGGGCAAACTACTCAAGCAGGGCATGAGGGTGGCATTTTCGGGTGATACGTCCGTGGACCGCGAACTGCTGGAGGACCGGGCGGTCGAAGCGGGACTGCACATCGCGACGAGCGTGTCCCGGCTCACGAGTCTGCTCGTGACGAACGACCCCGACTCGGCCACGTCCAAAACCGTCAAGGCCAAGTCCTTCGGCACCCCGGTCGTCGACGAGGCCGCCTTCACCCAGCTCCTGCGGGACGTGTCTCCGGCCGAGGGCCGATGAGCCCCGGGCCGTGAGTCGCGGCAGACGGGTGATTGGTGCGCGACTCGCCCGCCGACCACTCGCCCTGCCGCCGCCCGCCGTCCCACCCTGTGGCGCATGGCACGTTGTGAAGTGTGTGGAAATGACTACGGCATGTCATTCGAAGTGCACGCGCAGGGCGCGGTACACGTCTTCGACTGCTTCTCCTGCGCCATCCACCGGATGGCGCCCATCTGCGAGCACTGCCGAGTCCAGATCATCGGACAGGGAGTGGAAGCGGAGGGCCGCTGGTACTGCAGCGCCCACTGCGCACGCGCGGAGGGGAAGGTGGGCATCGTCGACAAGGTCTGACGCGGGCTCGCCCCGGCGGGTGCCCACCCGGACCCACCCGCCGGGGATCGCCGCGCGCCAGGTAACGTCAGGGACGTGTACCGCTTCCTGTTGTCCCGGCAGTGGGTGATCCTCACCCTCCTGATGCTCGTCCTCATTCCCACGATGGTCGAGCTGGGCTTCTGGCAGCTGCACCGTCACGAGCACCGGGTCGCGCAGAACAAGCTGATCTCCGGAAACCTCAGGGCGAAGCCCCTCCCGGTCGGCGACATCACCTCCCCCGGACACACCGTTCCGCGCGCCGACTACTGGCGCCGGGTGACCGCCACCGGCACGTACGACACCGCGCGTGAAGTCGTCGTACGCCGCAGGACCAACGCCGACGACAAGGTCGGCTATCACGTCCTCACCCCGCTGATCATGGACGACGGCCGCACCGTTCTCGTCAACCGCGGCTGGATTCCCTTCGACGCCGACCAGCAGGCGTTCCCCAAGATCCCGGCCGCACCCAAGGGCGAAGTCACCGTCACCGGACGCCTCAAGGCCGACGAGACGACGGCGGGCAGCGGCATCAAGGACCTGAGCGGTCTGCCGCCCCGGCAGGTCATGCTGATCAACAGCGAGCAGCAGGCGAAGACACTTTCGCGGCCCGTCCTCGGCGGCTACATCGAGCAGACCGAGCCCGTCCCCGCGGGGCCGAAGCCGGAGCTCGTGCCCGATCCCGACACCGACTCCATCGGCCCGCACATGGCATACGCTGTGCAGTGGTGGCTGTTCGCCGCCGCGCTGCCGTTCGGCTGGGTCGTTCTCGTACGGCGCGACCGCGCGGAGGCCGCCGGGACCCTCGACGCGGCACCGGCGGAACCTGCCACGGCAGACGCCTGACCCGGCGCGCCACCGGCACCAGCACCAGCACCGGCACCGGCACCGCTCATGGCGGCTTAATGCCACGCCAGTGCGGGAACACGAGTCTGCGTGACCCAACGCATCGAGGACTACGCGCTCATCGGGGACCTCCAGACCGCGGCCCTGGTCGGCAAAGACGGTTCGATCGACTGGCTCTGCCTGCCCCGCTTCGACTCGGCCGCTTGCTTCGCCGCACTGCTCGGTGACGAGGAGAACGGCCACTGGCGCATGGCCCCCGCGGGCGCGGGCGCCTGCTTGCGCCGCTCGTACCGCGGCAACAGCCTCATCCTCGACTCGGTCTGGGAGACCCGCTCCGGCAAGGTCAAGGTCACCGACTTCATGCCCCAACGCGACAAGGCCCCCGATGTCGTACGGATCGTGGAGGGTCTCTCCGGCGAGGTGACGATGCGCTCCACGCTCCGGCTGCGCTTCGACTACGGCAACATCGTGCCGTGGATGCGGCGCACGAGCGGACACCGGGTGGCCGTCGCGGGCCCGGACGCCGTCTGGCTGCGCTGTGATCCTGCGGACCGTGTGAAGAGCTGGGGCCAGCAGTACACCACCTTCTCGTCCTTCACCGTAGCCGAGGGCGAAAAGGTGGCATTCGTCCTAACTTGGCATCCGTCGCACGAGCCGCAGCCGGCTTTCACCGACCCGTACGAGGGACTGGAACACAGCCTCCAGGACTGGGAGGACTGGGCCGCCCTCTGCTGCTACGAAGGCCCCTACCGCGAGGCCGTGGTGCGCTCGCTCATCACCCTCAAGGCACTCACATACGCCCCGACCGGCGGCATCGTCGCCTCCCCCACCACCTCGCTCCCGGAGGAGATCGGCGGCGTACGCAACTGGGACTACCGCTACTGCTGGCTGCGCGACGCCACCCTCACCCTCGGCGCGCTCGTCGCCTCCGGCTACATCGCCGAGGCGGCAGCCTGGCGCGACTGGCTGCTGCGGGCGGTCGCGGGCGACCCGGCCGACCTCCAGATCATGTACGGCCTCTCCGGCGAGCGGCGGCTGCCCGAGACGGAACTGCCGTGGCTGAGCGGGTACGAGGGGTCCAAGCCCGTCCGTACCGGCAACGCGGCCGTCAAGCAGCTCCAGCTCGATGTGTACGGAGAGGTCATCGACACCCTCCATCTGGCCAGAGCGTGGGGCCTGCGCCCGAAGCCGCACGCCTGGAACCTTCAGCTCAGCCTGCTCGGCTTCCTGGAGTCCAACTGGCGCGAGCCGGACGAAGGCCTGTGGGAGGTCCGGGGCCCGCGCCGGCACTTCGTGCACTCCAAGGTGATGGCGTGGGTCGCGGCCGACCGCGCCGTACACGCCCTGGAGGACGACCCGACGCTGCGCGGCGACGCGGACCGGTGGCGGGCGATGCGCGACGAGGTGCACCGGGAGGTCTGCGAGAAGGGGTACGACCCCGAGCGCAACACCTTCACGCAGTACTACGGCTCCGCCGAACTGGACGCCGCCACGCTCCTCATCCCCCGGGTCGGCTTCCTGACGCCGGACGATCCGCGGGTCGTGGGGACGGTCGACGCGGTGCAGGCCGAGCTCGGCCGTGGCGGCTTCATCCGCCGCTACAGCGCGGACGGCCTCACGGTGGACGGTCTGCCCGGCGACGAAGGAACGTTTCTGGCCTGCTCCTTCTGGCTCGTCGACGCGCTGCGGCTGACGGGGCGCACGAAGGAGGCCCGGGAGCTCTTCGAGCGGCTGCTGACGCTGCGCAACGACGTGGGGCTGCTCTCCGAGGAGTACGACCCGGCCACCGGGCGGCAGCTCGGCAACTTCCCCCAGGCATTCAGTCATATCGGACTTGTGGGGTCCGCGGTCGCTCTCGGCGGGGAAGAGGCGGCAGGATGGCCCCATGGATCTTGAACTGAAGGACCGGGTGTACGTCGTCACGGGGGCCAGCCGCGGGCTCGGCTTCGCCTCGGCGCGGCAGTTGACGGCAGACGGCGCGAAGGTCGTGGTGAGCGGCCGGGACGAGAAGGCGGTGGCCGACGCCGCGGCGGAGCTCGGGCCGAACGCTGTCGCTGTCGCCGCCGACAATGCCGACCCGGCGTCGGCGGAGCGTCTGATCGGCGCCGCCCGGGCGCACTTCGGGCGCTTCGACGGCATCCTGATCAGCGTCGGCGGCCCGGCGCCGGGCGTCGCAGCCGAAAACACGGACGAGCAGTGGCGGGCGGCTTTCGAATCCGTCTTCCTCGGGGCGGTACGGCTGGCCCGTGCGGCGGCGGCGGAGCTCTCCGAGGGCGGCGTCATCGGCTTCGTCCTGTCCGGCTCGGTCCACGAACCGATCCACGGGCTCACCATCTCCAACGGCCTGCGGCCGGGCCTGGCGGGCTTCGCGAAGTCGCTCTCCGACGACCTTGGCCCCCGGGGCATCCGGGTGGTCGGCCTGCTCCCGGCGCGGATCGACACGGACCGGGTGCGGCAGCTGGACGCGCTGTCCGGCGACGCGGATGCTGCGCGTGCGGCCAACGAGTCGGGTATTCCGCTGCGGCGCTATGGGAGGCCGGAGGAGTTCGGCAAGGCGGCGGCGTTCCTGCTGTCCCCGGCGGCGTCGTACCTGACGGGCATCATGCTCCCGGTCGACGGCGGCGCGCGTCACGGCTTCTGATGACTCCCTACGGGCGTGTCCTCAAACGCCGGACAGGCTGAATCTGCACCCTTAGCGGGCACCATCCAGCCCCTCCGGCGATTGAGGAGCGGGGTCTGGGGCAGCGCCCCAGTTCCCCTGGTGCAACGCGCTGCCCGCACATCGCGGCGCCGCTCAACTCACCCGCCGTGCCCCGTGCTTCACCTCGCGAAGGCGGACCTCCGCCGGGAGGGAGTCCAGGCCTGCGGAATCCCGCCCCTGGGCCAGCGCCCCGTGCGTGAGCCCGGACAGGGTCTCGGCCGGTTCCGCGTGGGGCGCGAGGAGCAGCGCGACCCGCGCCTTGGGCGCCTCCCGCCGGCCCGTCAGCGTGACGTGCGCCCGCTCCACCCCGTCCAGCGTCTGCGCCTCCCCCGCCAGCGCATGCTCCAGCGCCCGCCCCCGCAGCACCGCCCCCTCACCGTCACGGCTGTCGACCAGCACTTCCGCGAGCCGGTGCCGGCGCAGCTGGGTCAGCAGCCACCACAGCGCCAGCAGCACCAGCACGGCGAGGACCGCGATGACCACCGGCCACCACCACCCCTCACCCCGCCACCGCATCCGGTCCGCCTTGCTCAGCAGCACATCGTCACGCCCGTCGAACGGCCACCACGACGGTACGGACATCCCCAGCCCGGTGGCGAGGACCCCTCCCCCGACGGCGAGCAGCACCAGACCCGAGAGCCCGAGCAGGACACGGTTGACCTTCTTGGGCATCGCCCCGTCACCCCTTCTTGACCGGCCGGTCGACGCGCACGGACAGACCCGGCCGCCCGGCCAGTCCGAGCTGCCGGATCCCGGCAGTGAGCGCCGCGTCCAAGTCGGCGCGTACGTCGTCGAGTTCACGGAAGTGGGACATGGCCCGCACCCGCACTCTGGAGCGCCCGACGCGCACCCGTACGGACTGCACTCCAGACACTTCCATGGCCCGGTCGCGGAGCATCATCGCGGCGGCCGAACGGTCGAGCCCGGCCCGTACATCGGCCGACGTACGCCGCATCGGCAGAATCGCGCGCAGCCCGGGAGTTACGGCGAAGAGCAGCAGCCACAGGCCCAGCGCCGCCGCGACGCCCGCGCCGACCAGCACCCACACGTCGTCGAGGGGCCGCGTCGCGAGGCCGTCCGCCAGCTCGCGGCGCCACCGCATCGCGGGGTGTCCGGCCCGTACGGCCGCGACGTCGTACAGCAGGAGGCCTGCGCCGCCGAGCACCACCAGGGCGACCAGCGCGGCCGGCACCCGGCGGGCTGACCAGAAGCGTCCGGCTCTCCCGCTGTCATCCTCCTGGAGGGTCGGTACCGGCTCGCGCCCAGGTGCGGACACATCGCCCCGCTCGCGTTCGATGATGGGAAGCCGCTGCGTGCGCCCGCTGTCGTCACTGGCGGGTTCGCTCATCGGATCCTCCCTCGCTCCCCGTGACGGGCCTGCGCCGAGTGCAGCCGCTCGACCTGAACCGCCACCTCGGACACTTCCATTCCCGCCAACGTGCTGACTCCCCGGGTGACTTCACGGCGCACCGCACCGCACTGAGCGCCGATGTCGGAGGGGTAGCCGAGTTCGAGAATGACCCGCACCCGCGCCTTGTCGTGATGCACGGTCACTGTCGCGCGCGGCGGCTTGCCGCCCTCCGGCACCTTTCCGAGCGCCTCGCGCGCCGACCGGGCGGCGATCTTCGCGACGACCCGGTCGGCGATCCGGGTCGCGCCGCGCTCGGCGGCCTCGACCTGACCGGCGGCCATCGCGGGAGTCACCTCGGCCGGCCGCCGCGCTCACCCACGCGGAAGAAGTCGCCCGGTTCGAGGTCGCCGTCGGCGAACTTGCCCACTACGAAGCCGATCGCGCCCAGCGCCGCCACCAACAGAAATGCTCCGAAACCGCCGAAGTATCCGGCGAATCCGAGCGCCATACCGGCCGCAAGGCCGACCACCGCCATGCTCATGGTGCTGCTCCCTCTACTGGAGACGTGGCTCCGGCTCGTCCTCTTCCTCGTCGGGCAGCTTCACATCGCTGACCGCGATATTGACCTCGACGACTTCGAGGCCCGTCATGCGTTCCACCGCCGATACGACGTTCTCCCGAACCGCACGGGCGACATCGGCGATCGACACCCCGTACTCGACAACGATTTCCAGGTCGAGGGCGGTCTGCACCTCGCCGACCTCGGCCTTCACGCCCCGGCTGACGGACTTCGCGCCGCCCGGCACCCGGTCGCGAACGGCCCCGAAGGTGCGGGAGAGACCACTGCCCATGGCGTGCACACCGAGTACGTCGCGGGCCGCGAGGCCGGCGATCTTCTCGACCACGCCGTCGGCGATGGTCGTACGCCCCCGGGAGCCGGGATCACCGCCGCCCCGCTTCCTCATGGAGGGCTTTCGCGTCTCGTCGCCGGACGACCCCTTGTCGGGCGGGTTGTCGGGCCGGTCGCGCTGCGTGGTCTCAGTCATAGCCGTTCGTCCCTTTCCGGGCGGTACTGGACTCCACTGCCCACATTAGGTGCGGTTGCCCGATCTCGCGCCGGGGATGCGGCAGTCTGGAGCAATGGCACCTGACGGATTGACCAGGGCGGTACGGCAACGACTCGGCCTGGGCAGGCTGCTGCCTCTGGGCGAGGCCTCGGACGGCGCGTGGCTTGCGGAGAAGGCGGCCGATTCGGTTCTGCGGCAGGCGGCGGCGCAGGTCGCCGGTGTCGGTCTGGGGCCGCTGCGCATCGGTCTCGCCGACCCGGGCACGGCTGCCGCGCCCGCCGTTCCCCCGCCGCCGGGCGCGCTGCCGCCCGGGCCGCTGCGTATCGAGGCGGACTTCATTGCCACGGCGGGGGGCGAGCCGCTGCCGCACCGGGCGGAGCGGCTGCGCATCGCACTGCGGGAGGCGGCTTCGGCGCGGCTGGGACTCGCGGTCACGGCCGTGGATCTGCGAGTGACGGACCTGGTGGAAGCGGGGCAGGAACCCGTCGCGACCACTCCGCCGGACGAGGCAGGCGGCGACGGATTCGAAGAGGCATACGACGACGCCGCCGACGCCGGCTCCGCACGGCCGGAGGAAAGTCAGGGCGGGCCGCAGGATGGCGACTGGGCCGCGCGCGCGGCCGCGGCCGCGACGTCCGTCGCCGGCGTGGCGCGCCTGACCCACACCCTCGGCGCCCCTGTCCGGATGGGCGACGGCCACGTACAGGTCGAGCTGGCGACGGCGGCGGGCCACCGCGCGCTGGCGGTCGCCATCGCCGTACGCAGGGCGGTCGCGGCGTCCCAGGACGGCCGGCCAACGGTGACCGTCCTGGTGACCCGCGTGGAGTGAATCAGTCGCCGAGGCCCGCGAGGTCGCGCAGCCTGCGGCCCTGGGCGGCGCGCTCCGCGATGCGCTGCTCCTCGTACGTCCGCGAGGCCGCACCCTGGAGCAGCGCCTTGGTCTCGATCACCGCGTCGCGCGGCGCGGCCAGCAGTGCGCCCGCCAAGTCCCGTACCGCGCCGTCGAGTTCTTCGGTGGGCACGACAAGGTTGGCCAGGCCGATACGCTCGGCCTCCGCCGCGTGGACGAAGCGTCCGGTGGCGCAGATCTCCAGTGCGCGGGCGTAACCGACGAGGCCGGTCAGCGGGTGCGTACCGGTGAGGTCGGGGACGAGACCGAGGCTGGTCTCGCGCATGGCGAACTGCACGTCCTCGGCGACGACCCGCAGGTCGCACGCCAGGGCGAGCTGGAAACCGGCGCCGATGGCATGCCCCTGTACGGCGGCGATGGTGACGAGGTCGCTGCGCCGCCACCAGGTGAACGCGTCCTGGTACTCGGCGATGACCGCGTCGAGGTCTTCGTCGGAGCCGCGTGCGAGATCAAGGAAGGAGGGCTCACCGTCGAAGCCCTCGGGGCTGAACGCCTGCCGGTCCAGGCCGGCGGAGAAGGACTTGCCCTCGCCGCGCAGCACCACGACCCGCACGTTGCCCGGAAGAGACCGTCCGGCTTCTGTCAACGCCCGCCACAGAGCGGGAGACTGGGCGTTGCGCTTTGCCGCATTGGTCAGGCTCACCGTGGCAACGGCGTCCTCGACGGTGAGTCGTACGCCGTCCTTGTCGAGCACAGAGTCGAGCGAAGCCATGTGGCGCCTCCGGTTCGGGTGGCAGTCGCGCAGTCACTAGTAACCGCATCAGTAAGTGACTGCACAGTAACCACCCGGGCGATCCTGCGATCGACCGGGTGGCCACCGCCCCAAAACCGGTGAGCCGGGCCCGCCCGAGGCGGTCAGGCCGTAGCGGCCTTCTTGCCTCGTGTCGCCCCGCCGCGTCCCCGCAGCGTGACGCCGGACTCGCTGAGCATCCGGTGTACGAATCCGTAGGAGCGGCCGGTCTCTTCGGCCAACGCCCGGATGCTCGCACCGGAGTCGTACTTCTTCTTCAGGTCTGCCGCGAGCTTGTCGCGCGCGGCGCCGGTTACCCGGCTGCCCTTCTTCAGAGTCTCGGCCACCCGTGCCTCCTCAAGGAAGTGCGCTCTGGACTCTCATGATCACCCCTTCCGGGCTTCCTGGCCACCCATTCGGCAAGGTCCGTACAACAACGTTCGCCGGGCAGAGGCCGAACGCCACAATCGGAATCCGAAATTCCGCAGGCTTTCCGTCGTACGCCCGGGCAGAGCCAGAAGGGAATCGGCAGGTCAGGACGCCAAAAGGATCAGTGGAACGCAAAGGGCCCGCCCCACGAGGGACGGGCCGCAATCCGGTGCATGACACGCCGCGGTACGAGAGCCACTCACTCAGATGAAGGATCACCTGTAAGCCGAATGATCCAGCCGAAGTGGATCAGGCCGGGACCAGGCCGGGATCGGGCCGCGATCAGGCCGCAATCAGGCCAGGGCGACGAGGTCCTTGTAGTCCGGACCCCACAGGTCCTCCACCCCGTCCGGCAGCAGGATGATCCGCTCCGGCTCCAGCGCGTCGACGGCGCCCTCGTCGTGCGTGACGAGGATGACCGCGCCCTTGTACGTGCGCAGGGCGCCCAGGATCTCCTCGCGGCTGGCCGGGTCGAGGTTGTTCGTCGGCTCGTCGAGGAGCAGGACGTTCGCGGACGAGACGACGAGCGTCGCCAGCGCCAGGCGGGTCTTCTCGCCGCCGGAGAGGACTCCGGCCGGCTTGTTGACGTCGTCGCCGGTGAAGAGGAACGAGCCGAGCGTCTTGCGGACCGCGACCAGGTCGAGGTCGGGCGCCGCCGAGCGCATGTTCTCCAGGACCGAGCGCTCCGGGTCGAGCGTCTCGTGCTCCTGGGCGTAGTACCCGAGCTTGAGGCCGTGCCCCGCGATGACCTCACCCGTGTCGGGCTTCTCCGCGCCGCCGAGGAGGCGCAGCAGGGTCGTCTTGCCCGCGCCGTTGAGGCCGAGGATGACGACGCGCGAGCCCTTGTCGATGGCCAGGTTGACGTCGGTGAAGATCTCCAGCGAGCCGTACGACTTGGACAGGCCCTCCGCCATCAGCGGGGTCTTGCCGCAGGGCGCGGGGTCCGGGAAGCGCAGCTTGGCGACCTTGTCGGAGACACGTACCGCTTCGAGGCCGGAGAGCAGGCGCTCGGCGCGCTTGGCCATGTTCTGCGCGGCGACCGTCTTGGTGGCCTTGGCGCGCATCTTGTCGGCCTGCGAGTTGAGGGCCGAGGCCTTCTTCTCGGCGTTCTGGCGCTCGCGCTTGCGGCGCTTCTCGTCGGCCTCGCGCTGCTGCTGGTAGAGCTTCCAGCCCATGTTGTAGACGTCGATCTGGGAGCGGTTGGCGTCCAGGTAGAAGACCTTGTTGACGACCGTCTCGACAAGGTCGACGTCGTGGGAGATCACGATGAAGCCGCCGCGGTACGTCTTGAGGTAGTCCCGCAGCCAGACGATCGAGTCCGCGTCGAGGTGGTTGGTCGGCTCGTCGAGGAGCAGGGTGTCGGCGTCCGAGAAGAGGATGCGGGCCAGCTCGACGCGGCGGCGCTGACCACCGGAGAGCGTGTGGAGCGGCTGGCCGAGCACGCGGTCGGGCAGGCCCAGCGCGGCGGCAATGGTGGCGGCCTCTGCCTCGGCGGCGTAACCGCCCTTGGTGAGGAACTCCGTCTCCAGGCGCTCGTACTTCTTCATCGCCTTTTCGCGGGTGGCGCCCTGTCCGTTCGACATGCGCTCCTCGTTCTCGCGCATCTTGCGCAGGACCGAGTCGAGGTCGCGGGCGGAGAGGATGCGGTCGCGGGCGAGGACGTCGAGGTCGCCGGTGCGCGGGTCCTGCGGGAGGTAGCCGACCTCGCCGGAGCGGGTGATGGCGCCGCCGGCGGGGGTGCCTTCACCGGCCAGGCACTTGGTGAGAGTCGTCTTGCCCGCTCCGTTGCGGCCGACGAGGCCGATGCGGTCGCCCTTGGCGATACGGAAGGAGGCGGACTCGATGAGGAGGCGGGCGCCGGCGCGCAGCTCGATGCCGGAGGCGGTGATCAAGGAAAAACTCCAGGGCAGTATGGACGGCGGAAGGGACGGACGGAGAGATTTCTTCGACGCCGTCTAATGCACAAGGAGAGTTGCCATAGACCCAGTCTAACGGTCGCCCGCAACTACTTTTCGGGCGCGGGTTCCCTCGCCCGGCAGGGCGTTGCCGAGCGGTGTGCGATCGGGCACGATCCGGCCGAGATCGTCTACCGCGACCAGTTCTGCGGTCCAGGAGGCGCCGGCGCCGCAGGGCTGCGCGACCAGCAGCGCGCCGCCGTTGCGGACCGTGCGGCGCGCGTCGAAGGCGCAGCCGGGCTCGGCGGGCAGCACCCAGCGCAGGTCGCCGTCCACGGTGCGGTACGCCGCGATGCGCTGCGGGGTGACGACGGCGAGCATGCCGGCGGCGGGGTCGAGGGGTTGCAGGACGCCGGCGGCGCGGTCCTGGCCGGCGGCTGCCAGCCAGGGCGAGAGGCCCGGGACGGCGCGGTGCCAGTGGACCGTACGGCCGGTGGTGCGGGCGGTGTCAGTGATCAGGCCGTCGCTCCATACGGCGAAGGCGTGGCCGGGCGCGGGGCGCAGGGCGAGCGGGCGGTGGCCCGCGCGGGCGTGCGCCCAGTGCCGGAGACCGCTGGCCCTGTCGTACGCCTCGACCGCCTCGCCGCGGATCCGCAGGGCGGGGTCGGGGCGGGCCGTGGGGGTGTGGGCGGTGAGCCGGTCGCCGTACGGGGCGGGTCTGGCCTGGTGAGCGGCGGTGACCAGGGGCAGGGCGAGGGCCGCGGCGGCGAGGGTGAGCGCGAGGCGGGGGCGCGGGGGGCGGGGGGTGAGGGAGCCGAATGACCTGCTGGCAGTCACGAATCCCCCTTGCGGCGCCGCCCATGGATCAGGCACAGAACGTAGCTGCGGGCGTGGTGGGCCGGGCGCCGGGCCTGGCCGACACGGCGGGCCCGGGCGGCCGCGTCCCCCGTTCGGCCCCGTCCGGAGTGCGCACGCTGAAGGTGGCGTTGTCAGTGGCCGATGCAAGACTGAGAGCCACGTCACACCCGACGAGAGAATGAGGTGATCGGCATGGCCGGTGCACCGAGCATTTACCCGACGGTTCTTTACAAGGACGCCAAGGCGGCCATCCAGTTGCTGAAGGAGGCTTTCGGCTTCCGGGAGGTGGCTCTCTACGAGAGTGAGAGCGGTTACGTCGAGCATGCGGAGCTGGCGCACGGCAATGGCGCGGTGATGGTGGGGTCGCACGGACGGGAGGGCGTCTTCGCCAAGGCGATGGCGAATGCGGGGCCGGTCGGTGTGTATGTGGTGGTCACGGACGTGGACGCGCATCATGCGCGGGCCGTTGAGCACGGGGTGGAGATTCTGATGCCGCCGACCGATCAGGACTATGGCTCGCGTGACTACATGGCGCGGGATGCCGAGGGCAACATCTGGAGCTTCGGGACGTACACCCCGGCGATCGGGGGCTGACACGGGCGGCGCCCGCCCCGCGCAGCGGCGGGCTACATGCCGCCCGTGTGGACCTGGAACGCCGCTCGGCGTACCGCCTTCGCCAGGGCCGGGTCCGGGTGGGCCGCGGCCAGGGCGACCAGTACCTGGACCGTGCGGGGGTGACCGATGGCGCGGACCTCGTCCAGGAGTGCGGGCACCGTGGACTGCACGGCCGCGTCCAGGTGGCGTACCAGCAGCTGCGTCTCCCCGTGGTCGGCCACGGCAGCGGCCGTGTCCACCCACAGCCACGTCGACTCCTCACGGGTGAGGATCTCGTGCGCGTCCTCGGGGTCGGCGCCCTCGTACTCCGCCAGCCACAGCAGTGCGTACGGACGCAGCGAGCTGTCGTCGGCGGCGGCCCGTACGCCGGACTCCGCGGGCGCGCCGACCACCCGCAGCGCCTCGAAGGCGAGTCCGCGCAGCAGCGCGTCCTCGCCGCGGGCGGCTTCGAGGAGCTCGGTCACGGCGCTGGAGACGGTACGGGCGGCGAGCCAGGCACGGTACTCGGCGCGGGCCGGGCCCGGCGTCAGGCGGGCGCAGCCGCGCAGCATGTCCTCGGCGGACTGCTCGATGTTCCCGGCCGGGCTCTGCGCCGCCACGCAGATCTGCTCGAGCTTCACCCACACCGCCCAGTTGCCGAGCGCGGTGAGCGTGGCGAGTCCGGGAGTGAGGGTCAGGGCACCCACGGCCGCCTGGCCTTCCAGCGCCCAGTTCAGGAGGGGGAGGAGAGGGACGGTGGGAGGCAGGGGTGGGGCGGGGAGCGGCTCGGGGCCGTACGGCACCTCGCAGCGCTCTTCGCGCAGCTCGGCGACGCGCTGTTCGAGCAGGTCGAGCAGGGCCGGCACCTGGACGGGACCGGCCGAGAGCTGGAGGAGGGAGAGCACTTGGGGGACGGCTTCCACGACCTCGGCGACGGAGGTGGCGGTGATGCCGTCGGGCGCGGGGTGGACGATCGACCAGGCGTCGAAGAGCGCGACCCAGCCGCGCAGAACGGCCGCGTCGTCACGGTCCCAGGCGCGCAGCCGCCAGCCGGGGCGCGTGCGGTCGCCGTGGAGTTCGATCAGGCCGGCGAGCCTGGCCCTGTCCCAGCCCGCGCGAATCTGGGACGGGGTCAAGTCCAGGTCCGCGGACGCCTGTTGGACGGCCGCTGCGGAGAGCGCGCCGTCCCGGCCGGGCTCGACGTGGGACTTTCCGCCGCGCAGGGACGGTGAGGCCCAGCGTGCTACCCGTACGGCGTCGGCGAGCACGGCCCTGGCCTGACGGGCCAGTTCCGCGGGGGGCGGTGTGCCCTCGGGTGGCCTCGGGGCCGGGCGGGTACGCCGGTTCGTCACGGCCTGGTGTCCGCCCTGAGAAGTCAGGGGGAGGGCAGCGGCGAGGGGTCGCGGGCGGACAAGTCGGAGCCTGGAGTCGCGCGGGGTACGGGACGTCACGGGGAGCAGTCTCGCCGCTGACGCCCCGAAAGCCCAAACGGAATCGAACTTGCCGCTCATGGACGTCCCGTGGCCGGAACTTTTCCCCACCGGACGGGCCGGACATTCCGGAAGGAGGTGAGGGCTGGGGCTACATCAAGGGGGTCAGGAAGCGGCGCAGGATCTCTTCGTACGTGGCCGGGGAAGCGTTCCACATGGCCGCGTGCGGGGCGTTCGGCACGGGGTGGAGGGTGACCAGGTCCGGGCGCAGCACGGCCAGCTCCCGCGAGGGGTGCCATGGGGCCACAGTGTCGTCCGGGCCGTGGAAGACCAGGGTGGGGATGCGCAGCCCTGCGGGGCCGACCGCTTCGCGCAGGCGGTCGCCGCGCACTCCCGTGCGGCCCTGAACCGCCCTGACCGCGAGCGGCAGCAACGCGCGCGGCGTGCGGCGAGCGACGGCCAGGGCCCGCACCGTGGCTTCCCAGTCGAGCACCGGGGAGTCGAGTACGAGGCCGCTGATCAGATCGCGGAGCGGGGAGTGCACCGCGGCGTGCACGGCCATGGCCCCGCCGGTGGACCAGCCGTGCAGGATGACGCGCTCGGCGCCGCGGCGGACGGCGTAGCGGATGGCGGCGTCGACGTCGCGCCACTCCGAGTCGCCGAGGTGGCCGAGGCCGCCCGGTGGCCTGGGGGCGCCGGTGTCGCCCCGGTAGGCGAGGCCGAGGACCGGGAGGTGTTGGGAGCGCAGGAAGGGCATGAGGTTCATGGGGTGTTCCCGCGTGGTGCCGAGGCCGTGCACGGTGATCACCCAGGTGTTTCGGACGCCGGGCAGGAACCAGGCGGGCAGGGCGCCGAGTTCGCCGGGGACCTCCACGTCGGCGTGGTCGATGCCGAGTGCGGTGCGCGGATCGCCGACGTACAGCTGCGGGGTGAGCCGCACCCTGGCGCCGGTGGTGAGTGTGCCGTGGCTGACGCGTTCCAGGCGGCGTACGACGGTGTCGGCCGTGTGCGACGCGTTCTGGATGAGGGGGCCGACGACCGCGTGGACGCCGGGGCCTTCGATGCCGTACATACCGGGGCGCAGGGACGCCAGGCAGCGGGTGAGGGCGACCTGTCCCGCCGCGGTGGCGTGCACGGTGAGCCGGGGGTCGCCGGGCAGCGGCCGGCCGGCCGACGCCTTGAGCGCGGCGTCGCCGGCGTAACGGCCGAGCGCGACCGCTGTCGCGCCGACGCCGATGAGTGTGGTGACGGCCGCTGCCGTCGCTGTAGCCGGGCGCACCGCTCCAGTGTCCGCACCTGCGGGACGCAAAGCCAGTGGGCGGGAGCCGGACGGTTTGGGCCGGACGGTTTTTGTGGCGACGGGTCAGTTTTGTGGCGGGGCGTCAGCCGCGCCGGTGCCTCGCTGCCCGTAACCGCGCAGCTTCTCCTGTGCTTCGCGCAGCTGACCGTCGGAGAGCAGCGACGGTTCGCGCCCCGGAACCGAGCTCGCGGTGAGCCAGAGCCTGCACATCCATTCCAGCTGAGCGGTGCGGTCGTAGGCCTGGTCGAGAGTGTCTCCGTAGGTCACGGTGCCGTGGTTCTGCAGCAGGCAGCCGGAGCGGTCGCGCAGGGCCAGCAGCATGTTCCCGGCCAACTCCTGCGATCCGTACGTCGCGTACGGGGCCGTGCGGACGGGGCCGCCGAGGGCCCCGGCCATGTAGTGGACGGGGGGCAGCTCGGGCACGAGGGTGGAGACAGCCGTGGCGTGCACGGCGTGGGTGTGGACCACGGCGGCGGCGCCGGTGCTGCGGTAGACCGCGAGGTGCATCGGCAGCTCGCTGGTGGCAGTCAGTTTGCCGAGGACCTGGTTCCCGTCGAGGTCGACGGCGACGGCGTCTTCCGGCCGCAGCCGGTCGTACGGGACTCCGCTCGGGGTGACGAGGACGAGTTCGCCGACCCGCACGGAGACATTGCCCGAGGTGCCGACCACCAGCCCTTCGCGCACTGTCCGGCGGGCCGTGGCCACCAGGTCGTTCCATGCCTGTTCGATCGCGTCCCGCATGCCGCTGTGCGTCGCGTCCTGTATCTGCTCAGCCATGCGGCGATCCTGCCAGCCCGGGCGGCGCACTGTAGTGCGGAGGCCCCGCCTCCGAAAGGCCGGACGCCGTGCCCCACAAGTCGTCCGGGAAGGCGCAGGCCGCGCACTTCGTGCGCAACGCAGGGGGCCGGCGGCGCCGCACGGGCCGCAGGCCGGTCATCTACACCACCACGCCGTGGTGGAACGAAGCCCGCCGGGTGACCAGAATCTCTTCAACGGGTCCACGGACCGGCTGAAGAGGTTCGCGAGGGGCCGAGGGGCCGCCCGATTGCCCGGTTCGCCGCCGTTCGGGCCACAAACGGAATGGCGGCGAGCCTCTTCGGGTCACCGCACCGCCCGACCCAGTTCACCTTCCGTTCACTCAGGTTGCCTACGTTCCACGAGCCACTGACGTCAAACGATTGCCTGGGTAAATGGAACACATCACCTTGCTGCTCGCGATTGTGATCGTGACAGCTCTAGTGTTCGATTTCACGAACGGTTTCCACGACACCGCGAACGCGATGGCTACCACCATCTCGACCGGTGCTCTGAAGCCCAAGACGGCGGTGGCCATGTCCGCCGTGCTCAACCTCGTCGGCGCGTTCCTGTCTGTGGAGGTCGCCAAGACGATCTCCGGGGGACTCGTCAACGAGAGCGGCATCACCGTAGAAGTGATCTTCGCGGCGCTGGTCGGCGCGATCCTCTGGAACCTGATGACGTGGCTGATCGGCCTGCCGTCCAGTTCCTCCCACGCACTCTTCGGCGGCCTCATCGGCGCCACCCTGATGTCGGTCGGCGCCTCCGGTGTCAACGGCGACGTCGTCGTCACCAAGGTCCTGCTGCCCGCGATCGCCGCGCCCCTCGTGGCCGGTCTCGCCGCGCTGCTGGCCACCAGGCTGACGTACAAGCTCGCGGGCAAGGCCGACGAGAAGGCCACCGCCAAGGGCTACCGCGCCGGTCAGATCGCCTCCGCCGGTCTCGTCTCCCTCGCCCACGGCACCAACGACGCGCAGAAGACCATGGGCGTCATCACCCTCGCCCTGGTCACCGGCAACGTCATCGCCCCCGGCTCGAACCCCCCGATGTGGGTCATCGTGTCCGCCGGCGTCGCCATCGCACTCGGTACGTACCTCGGCGGCTGGCGCATCATCCGCACCATGGGCAAGGGCCTCACCGACCTGCGTCCGCCGCAGGGCTTCGCGGCCCAGACCAGCGCCGCGACGGTCATCCTGGCCTCCTCGCACCTGGGCTTCTCGCTCTCCACCACCCAGTCCTGCTCCGGCGCCGTCATGGGCGCGGGTCTCGGCCGCAAGGGCGGCGTGGTCCGCTGGTCCACCGCCACCCGGATGTTTGTCGCCTGGGGCCTGACGCTCCCGGCAGCGGGTCTGGTCGCCGCCGCCGCCGAGTTCCTCACCGGTCAGGGCACCTGGGGCATCATCGCGGTCGGCGCGCTACTGGTGGGCGGATCGGCCGTCATCTGGGCGCTGTCGCGCCGCAAGCCGGTCGACCACACCAACGTCACGGACGACGAGATCGGCGAGCCCGCCGGCGTGGTCACCACCGCCATGGCGGCCGTCAGCGTGCCGCCCACGGCCGGTGCCATCGCCGCCGAGGACTTCAAAGCCACCATCCCGGCCCCGGCCGGCAGCTCCGCCGAGCCGGCCAGCCCGGCAGCGGTGTAAGGACAGGGACACAGCAGCATGAAGATCGACTGGGCAGCTCTCGGCTCCGTATTCGGCGTGAGCCTCGTGGTCACCGTCGCACTGGTTGGCCTGTTCACCCTGGGCATCGTGGGTCTCTCCAAGCAGGAGAGCGCCGCCGCGCAGGGCGGCGGCTCCGCCGTCCTGGCCCGCACCGGCGCGTACGCCTGCTTCGCGCTGTGCGCGGCGGCCGTGACGTACGGGATCTATCTGATCGTCGTCTGACGCGCCGCCCTCATTCCGGGCAAACCGTCACAGAGACCGCCCCACCATTGGCCCTCAACAGCCGGTGGCGGGGCGGTCTCTGTGTGCCTCAGCACACTCTCCCGTCGCAGGTCAACGGCAAGTTGACGGCGTTCGCGGAGCGTGGTGGACTGCCGGAGCCGAATACGGCGGCACGAGAGGAAGCCCGGTGCGAATCCGGCGCGGTCCCGCCACTGTGACCGGGGAAGACGAAGAGGTCCCCGGAAGCCAGGAACTCTCACCGCCGGTCACGTCGAACCAGGGCGCGGACCCTGAGTGAGGACATACCGCCATGCCCGGCTGCCGTTCCGTTATTCCTGTGAGTACGACCCGTTCGCTTCGAGGCGCATCGGTCTGCTGAGCCATGCGTGCCGATCGCATCTTCGCGTACGGCGCCACCGCCGGCCTGATCGGCGACCTCGTTCTCGGTGATCCTCGCCGTGGGCATCCGGTCGCCGCGTTCGGGCGGGCCTCGGGCGCCGTCGAGTCCCTGCTGTGGCGTGACCACCGCGGGTGGGGCGCGGTGCACACCCTGGTGTGCGCCGGAGGCGCCGCCGGCGCCGCCGCGCTCGCTTCGCGTGCGGTACGCCGCTCCCCCGCCGCCGCGCTCGCGCTGACCGCCGCCGCCACCTGGGCCGTCGTCGGCGGTACGTCGCTGGGCCGCGAGGCCCGGGCCGTGGGCAGCGCCCTGGAGGCCGGGGACGTCGAGGTCGCCCGCGAACGTCTCCCCCACCTGTGCGGGCGCGACCCGCAGTCACTGGACGCCCAGCAGATCGCCCGCGCCGTCGTCGAGTCCGTCGCCGAGAACACCTCGGACGCGGTGGTCGGCGCGCTGGTGTGGGGCGCTTTGGGTGGCGTGCCGGGTCTCGTGGCCTTCCGCGCCATCAACACACTTGACGCCATGGTGGGGCACAAATCAGCCAGATACCGGCGCTATGGCTGGGCCTCGGCACGTCTCGACGACGTGGCCGGCTGGCCCGGGGCCCGGCTGACGGCTGCCCTGGCGGTCGTCGCGAGCGGCGCGGGCGGCGATCCGCGCGGTGCGGTGCGGGCCTGGCGTACGGATGCGGACAAGCACCCGAGCCCCAACGCGGGTCCTGTGGAAGCCTCCTTCGCGGGCGCGCTCGGCGTGCGGCTCGGCGGGACGCTCTCGTACGCGGGCCGGGTCGAGCACCGGCCCGTGCTCAACGCCGCCGGGCGGCCCGTCGGCGTACCGGACATCGAGCGGGCGGCACGGCTGTCGCGGCGCGTCGGGGTGCTGGCTCTGGCGACGGCTGTGGCGGGGCGGCTGGCTTTCGGCGCGGTGCGGCGCGGACGCGCCGCACGCAGTGGGATACGTACGGGGAAGGGGCACGCGTGAGCGGTTCATTGGGGGGCGGCCTGCTCGTCGCGGGGACCACGTCCGACGCCGGAAAGAGCGTCGTGACGGCCGGGATCTGCCGGTGGCTCGTACGCAAGGGTGTGAAGGTCGCGCCGTTCAAGGCGCAGAACATGTCGCTCAATTCGTTCGTTACGCGCGAAGGCGCGGAAATTGGGCGGGCACAGGCCATGCAGGCGCAGGCCGCGCGCGTGGAGCCGACGGCGCTCATGAACCCCGTACTGCTCAAGCCGGGCAGTGACCGCAGCAGCCAGGTGGTGCTGATGGGCAAGCCGGTGGGCGAGATGAGTGCCCGCGGCTATCACGGAGGGCGGCAGGAAGCGTTGCTCGGGACCGTGACGGACTGTCTGCGGGAATTGCGGGGCACGTATGACGCCGTGATCTGCGAGGGGGCGGGCAGTCCGGCCGAGATCAATCTGCGGCGTACCGACATCGTGAACATGGGCATCGCGCGAGCGGCCCGGTTCCCGGTGGTCGTCGTCGGCGACATCGACCGGGGCGGCGTCTTCGCTTCGTTCTTCGGTACGACGGCGCTGCTGAGCCGGGAGGACCAGGAGTTGGTGGCCGGGTACCTGGTCAACAAATTCCGGGGTGATGTGTCGCTCCTTGAGCCCGGACTCGACATGCTGGAGGCACTGACGGGGCGGCGTACGTACGGCGTGCTGCCCTTCGCGCACGGTCTCGGCATCGACGAGGAGGACGGGCTGCGGGTTTCCCTGCGGGGAGCCGTACGGGAGTCTGCGGTCGCACCGCCCCTCGGGGACGACGTGCTGCGGGTGGCCGTGTGCGCCGTGCCGCTGATGTCGAACTTCACGGATGTGGACGCGCTCGCCGCCGAACCGGGGGTTGTTGTCCGATTCGTGGACCGGGCGGAGGAGCTCGTCGACGCCGACCTCGTCATCGTGCCGGGTACGCGCGGGACGGTGAAGGCCCTGGAGTGGCTGCGCGAGCGCGGGCTGGCCGACGCGCTGGCGCGGCGGGCGGCGGAAGGCCGTCCCGTACTGGGCGTTTGCGGCGGCTTCCAGTTGCTGGGCGAACGCATCGAGGACGACGTCGAGTCGAAGGCGGGGGCGGTTGACGGGCTCGGGCTGCTGCCGGTGCGCGTGCGGTTCGCCGTCGAGAAGACGCTGGCGCGGCCGGTCGGCAGCGCGCTGGGCGAGCCCGTCGAGGGGTACGAGATCCACCACGGGGTCGCCGAAGTGCTGGGAGGAACCCCCTTCCTGGACGGCTGCCGGGTGGGGTCGGTCTGGGGGACGCACTGGCACGGGTCGCTGGAGAGCGACGCGTTCCGGCGGGCCTTTTTGCGCGAGGTCGCCGCTGCCGCGGGGCGCCGCTTCCTACCGGCACCGGACACCTCCTTCGAGGCGCTGCGCGAGGAGCAGCTCGACCGCCTCGGCGACCTCATCGAAGAACACGCGGATACGGATGCGCTGCTGCGGCTCATTGAGTCGGGCGCGCCGTCAGGACTTCCCTTCATCGCACCTGGAGCGCCCGCATGAGCACTGAGAACACCGTGCTGTTGTTGTCCACCGCCGATACGGATCTGCTGGCGGCCCGCGCCTCCGGCGCCCCGTACCGGATCGGCAACCCGACCCGTATCGACGCAGCCGCGGAACTGCCCGCGCTGATCGAGGGCGCGTCGGTCGCCGTGGTGCGGCTGCTCGGCGGCAAGCGCGCCTGGGAGGACGGGCTCGCCGTCCTGAAGGCCTCCGGAATACCGACCGTCCTGCTGGGCGGCGAGACCGTGCCCGACGCGGAGCTGATGGCCGAGTCGTCCGTGCCGGCCGGTGTGGTCGCGGAGGCGCTGCGCTATCTCGTCGAGGGCGGCCCCGGGAACCTCGTCGAGCTGGCCAGGTTCCTGTCGGACACCGTGCTGCTGACGGGTGTGGGCTTCGCCGAGCCGCGGAAGATGCCGGAGTGGGGCGTCCATGGCAAGGGCTCGCGTGCGTACGACGAAGGGCGACCGACCGTCGGCGTGCTCTTCTACCGCGCGCACGAGCTGTCCGGGAACACGTCCTTCGTCGACGTGCTGTGCGACCGGATCGAGGCGCAGGGCGCCAACGCCCTTCCCGTCTTCTGCGGTTCGCTGCGCAGCGCCGAGGCGGAGCTCTACCAGGAGCTCGGCAAGGCCGACGCGCTGATCGCGACGGTCCTCGCGGCGGGCGGCACGCGCGCCAGTGACGCGTCGGCGGGCGGTGACGACGAGGCGTGGGACATCGGTGCCCTCGCGGACCTCGACGTACCGGTGCTGCAAGGGATGTGTCTTACGTCGTCGCGCGCTGCCTGGGAGGCGTCCGATGCGGCGCTGTCTCCGATGGACGCGGCGATGCAGGTCGCCATTCCCGAGTTCGACGGCCGGCTCATCACCGTTCCGTTCTCCTTCAAGGAGCAGGGTGAGGGTGACGTGCCGGTGTACGTCGCGGATCCCGAGCGTGCCTCGCGGGTCGCCGGTATCGCCGTACGGCACGCCAGGCTGGCCCACAAGCCGAACAAGGACAAGCGCCTCGCGCTCGTCTTCACGGCGTACCCGACGAAGCACTCGCGGGTGGGCAACGCGGTGGGTCTCGACACGCCCGCTTCCGCGATCCGGGTGCTCGATGCTCTGCGCGACGCGGGTTACGCGGTGGAGGGCCACCCTGACAACGGCGACGAGCTGATCCACCGGCTCATCAACGCCGGTGGTCATGACGTGGAGTGGCTGACCGAGGAGCAGCTCGCGGCGGCGCCCGCGCGCGTACCGCTCGCCGACTACCAGGCGTGGTTCGACAAGCTGGAGCCCGGGCTCAGGGACGGGATGCTGGAGCACTGGGGCGAAGCGCCCGGGCAGCTGTACGTCGACGGTGACGAGATCGTGCTGGCGTCGCTGCAGTTCGGGAACGTCGTCGTGATGATCCAGCCGCCGCGCGGCTTCGGCGAGAACCCGATCGCGATCTACCACGACCCCGACATGCCGCCGTCGCACCACTACATGGCGGCGTACCGCTGGCTTGAGAATTCGTTTGGTGCCGATGCGATCGTGCACATGGGCAAGCACGGGACCATGGAGTGGCTGCCGGGGAAAGGGCTTGGTCTCTCGGCGGGGTGTGGGCCCGACGCCGTGCTGGGCGAGCTGCCGCTGATCTACCCGTTCATCGTGAACGACCCGGGCGAGGGCACGCAGGCCAAGCGGCGCGGGCACGCGACGGTGGTCGATCATCTGGTGCCGCCGATGGCGCGTGCGGACACGTACGGGGATCTGGCGAAGCTTGAGCAGCTGCTGGACGAGTACGCGCTGGTGAGCGACCTCGACCCGGCAAAGGCGCCCGCGGTGCGGGCGCAGATCTGGACGCTGGTGACGGCGGCGCAGCTGCACCACGATCTGCACCTCGACGAGCAGCCGACCGATGACGACTTCGATGAATTCGTCATGCACATCGACGGCTACCTGTGCGAGATCAAGGACGTTCAGATCCGGGACGGTCTGCATGTACTGGGCGGCGGTCCGGAGTCCGAGGCCCGGGTCAATTTGGTGTTGGCCGTGCTGCGGGCCTCACAGGTGTGGGGCGGGAAGGCCAACGCGCTGCCGGGGCTGCGGGCGTGCCTCGCGGAGCACTTCGGGCTGGTCGAGAAGGAGCTGCTGGGCCAGCCGGGTGCGCCGGTGAAGGTGGCGGACGGGCTTACGGCGCTGGTGGAGGGTCCGGCGCGTACGGGCGCTGACGCGGTGGACTTGCTGGAGCAGCTGTGCCGGCGGCTCGCCGAGGGCATGGAGGAGCGGCGCTGGGACGCGAGGGAAGCGGCCGGGCTGGTCGGTGAAGTACTGGGCGTCGAGCTTCCGGACGCTGTGGCTGTGCTGCGGTTCGCGTGCGAGGAGGTCGTGCCGAGGCTTGCGCGTACGACCGATGAGATCAGCAACATCCTGCACGCGCTGGATGGGGGCTACGTGCCGGCGGGGCCGTCCGGATCGCCGACGCGTGGCTTGGTGAATGTGCTGCCGACCGGGCGCAACTTCTATTCGGTGGACCCGAAGGCGATTCCGTCACGGCTGTCGTGGGAGGTCGGCCAGGCGCTCGCGGACTCGCTGGTGGCCCGGTATCTGACGGACACGGGTGACTATCCGAAGTCCGTGGGTCTGACGGTGTGGGGTACGTCGGCGATGCGCACCCAGGGCGACGACATCGCGGAGATCCTGGCGCTGCTGGGCTGCCGGCCTGTGTGGGACGACGCGTCGCGGCGAGTGACCGGGTTTGAGGTTGTGCCGCTGGAGGAGCTGGGGCGGCCTCGTATTGACGTGACGGTACGGATCTCCGGGTTCTTCCGGGATGCGTTCCCGCATGTGGTGGGGCTCATTGACGACGCGGTGCGGGCTGTCGCTGAGCTGGACGAGCCGGCTGAGCGCAACTTCGTGCGGGCGCACGCGGACGCGGACACCGCCGAGCACGGGGACCGGCGGCGGGCTACGGCTCGTATCTTCGGCTCGAAGCCCGGGGCTTACGGCGCTGGGCTGCTGCCGCTGATCGACGCGCGGAACTGGCGCAGCGATGCGGATCTGGCCGAGGTGTACGCGGTGTGGGGCGGATACGCGTACGGGCGGGGGCTCGAGGGACGGGCGGCCCGGGGGGACATGGAGACGGCGTTCCGGCGGATCGCTGTGGCCGCGAAGAACGTCGATACGCGGGAACACGATCTCGTCGACGCGGACGACTATTTCCAGTACCACGGCGGCATGATCGCCATGGTGCGGCATCTGACGGGTGCGTCGCCCGAGGCGTATGTGGGTGACAGTGCGACGCCTGACCAGGTGAAGACCCGGACGCTGGGCGAGGAGACGCATCGCGTTTTCCGAGCTCGGGTGGTCAATCCGCGGTGGATGGCGGCGATGCGGAGGCACGGGTACAAGGGCGCGTTCGAGATGGCCGCCACTGTGGATTACCTCTTTGGGTACGACGCGACCGCGGGGGTCGTCGACGACTGGATGTACGAGAAGCTCAGCTCCGAGTACGTCTTTGATCCGGAGAACCGGGACTTCATGAAGAAGTCCAATCCCTGGGCGCTGCGGGGCATTACGGAGCGCCTGCTTGAAGCGGCTGAGCGGGGGCTTTGGGCGGAGCCGGAGGCGGAGACGCTGGAGCGGCTTCGGGCTACGTATCTGGAGCTTGAGGGCGACCTGGAGGGGGACGCGTGAGGGCGCCTGCGATGGGCTTTCCCCAACCCGGCCCTTCCCGGCCCTGGGGCTCCGCCCCAGACCCCGGTCCTCAAACGCCGTACAAGCTGGACTGGGCTGCGGTTCGCATAACAAAGGAGGCTTCGTGAGTACCCCTTACCCCTTCACCGCCATCGTCGGAATGGACGACCTGCGGCTCGGGCTGCTGCTCAACGCCGTCTCGCCCGCCGTCGGCGGTGTGCTCGTTCGTGGTGAGAAGGGGACCGCGAAGAGCACCGCCGTGCGTGCGCTCTCAGCGCTGCTGCCCGAGGTGCCCGTCGTCTCGGGGTGCCGGTTCTCCTGTGACCCCGTCTCCCCCGATCCGGCGTGTCCCGACGGACCTCACGAGGTCGCGGGCGGCGTGTCGCGGCCTGCGCGGATGGTTGAGCTGCCGGTCGGGGCGTCCGAGGACCGGCTTGTCGGTGCGCTCGACATCGAGCGGGCGCTGGCCGAAGGCGTAAAGGCATTCGAGCCGGGGCTGCTGGCCGACGCTCATCGCGGGATTCTGTACGTCGACGAGGTCAACCTGCTGCACGACCACTTGGTGGACCTGCTGCTGGACGCCGCCGCCATGGGCGCGTCGTACGTCGAGCGCGAAGGCGTGTCCGTGCGGCACGCCGCGCGGTTCCTGCTCGTCGGCACCATGAACCCCGAAGAGGGCGAGCTGCGGCCGCAGTTGCTGGACCGGTTCGGGCTCACCGTGGAGGTGGCCGCCTCCCGGGAGACCGATCAGCGGGTGGAGGTCGTACGCCGCAGGCTCGCGTACGACGACGATCCTGCCGCCTTCGCCGCGCAGTGGGCCGGCGAAGAGGCGGCGCTGCGCGCGCGGATCGTGGCCGCGCGGGCGCTGTTGCCCGAAGTACGGCTCGGGGACGGCGCGTTGCGGCAGATCGCCGCCACCTGTGCGGCCTTCGAGGTCGACGGGATGCGGGCCGACATCGTGATGGCCCGGACCGCTACCGCTCTGGCCGCCTGGGCGGGGCGTACCGACGTAATCGCCGAAGATGTACGGCAGGCCGCGCTGCTCGCGCTTCCGCACCGGCGTCGGCGCAATCCGTTCGACGCGCCGGGGCTGGACGAGGACAAGCTCGACGACACGCTGGAGCAGAACAGCGGCTCCGAGGATGACGATCCTGATCCGGACGGGCCTGGTGGGGGCGGGCAGCCGCCGCAGGGCGATGGCGACGGGTCGTCCGACTCGCCGGACCAGCCCGGTGAGGCCGAGCCCGAGGCCGGTGAGGGGCAGCAGGCTCCCGCCGGGTCCGGTGGTGAGCAGGCGGCGGCCCGGTCCAGTGAGCCGTTCCGTACGAAGATGCTGAGTGTGCCCGGGCTTGGTGAGGGGGCGGCGGGGCGTCGGTCCCGTGCGCGTACCGAGCACGGTCGTACGACGGGGGCCCGTCGGCCGCAGGGGGCGCTCACCAAGCTGCATCTCGCGGCGACCGTGCAGGCCGCCGCGCCCCATCAGCGGGCGCGGGGCCGCAGTGGGCGTGGGCTGGTGGTGCGGCGGGACGATCTGCGGCAGGCGACGCGGGAGGGGCGCGAGGGGAATCTCGTGCTGTTCGTCGTGGACGCGTCCGGGTCGATGGCTGCCCGGCAGCGGATGAGCGCGGTGAAGGGCGCTGTGCTGTCGCTGCTGCTGGATGCGTATCAGCGGCGGGACAAGGTCGGGCTGGTGACCTTTCGGGGGAAGGACGCGGAGCTTGTGCTTCCGCCCACGTCGTCCGTGGACGCGGCCGCCGCGCGGCTGGAGACGCTGCCCACTGGTGGGCGTACGCCGCTGTCCGCCGGGCTGTTGAAGGCGCACGACGTGCTGCGGGTGGAAAAGATGCGGGATCCGTCGCGGCGTCCGCTGGTGGTGGTCGTGACCGATGGGCGGGCCACCGGTGGACCCGAGCCGCTGGCACTGGCCGCGCGCGCGGCCCGGCTGCACGCGGTGGAGGGTGTCGCCTCGGTGGTCGTGGACTGCGAGTCCGGTCCTGTGCGGCTCGGACTGGCTGGGGATCTGGCCCGGGAGCTGGGTGGTACGGCCGTCTCGCTCGACGAGCTGCGGGCCGACAGCATCGCCGGGCTCGTCAAGGACGTACAGGGAATGAACAGCAGGAGGGCAGCCTGATGCCGCAGGGACAGCCGAGCGTCGTACCGGAAGACGGTCTCACCACGCGCCAGCGGCGCAATAGGCCGCTTGTTGTGGTGCATACGGGGATGGGGAAGGGGAAGTCCACCGCGGCCTTCGGTCTCGCGCTGCGCGCCTGGAACCAGGGGTGGCCGATCGGGGTGTTCCAGTTCGTCAAGTCGGCGAAGTGGAAGGTCGGCGAGGAGAACGCGCTGAAGGTGCTGGGCGCGAGCGGCGAGGGCGGTTCGGTCGCCTGGCACAAGATGGGCGAGGGCTGGTCCTGGGTGCAGCGCGACGCGCAGCTCGACAACGAGGCGGCGGCGCGCGAGGGGTGGGAGCAGGTCAAGCGGGATCTGGCCGCCGAGACGTACAAGCTTTATGTGCTGGATGAGTTCGCTTACCCCATGCACTGGGGGTGGGTGGATGTCGACGAGGTCGTGCAGGTGCTGCGGGACCGGCCGGGGACTCAGCATGTGGTGATTACCGGTCGTAATGCTCCGGAGAAGTTGCTTGAGGCTGCTGATCTGGTGACTGAGATGTCCAAGGTCAAGCACCCGATGGACGCGGGCCAGAAGGGGCAGCGGGGCATCGAGTGGTAGCACCTCTTGCACGTCTTGTCATTGCCGCGCCGTCTTCGGGCAGCGGGAAGACCACGGTCGCGACCGGGTTGATGGCTGCCTTCGCGGCGGCTGGACTCGCCGTGTCGCCGCACAAGGTGGGGCCCGATTACATCGACCCCGGGTACCACGCGCTGGCCACCGGCCGCCCGGGGCGCAACCTCGACGCGTACCTCTGCGGTACGGAACTGATCGCGCCGCTCTTCGCGCACGGTGCGGCGGGGTGCGATCTCGCCGTCGTCGAGGGTGTGATGGGGATGTACGACGGGGCTTCCGGGCAGGGGGAGCTCGCCTCCACCGCGCAGGTCGCGAAGCTGCTGCGGGCGCCGGTGGTGCTGGTGGTGGACGCGTCCTCGCAGTCGCGGTCGGTGGCGGCGCTGGTACACGGGTTCGCGTCCTGGGATCCGGAGGTGCGGATCGGGGGCGTGATTCTGAACAAGGTGGGGTCCGCGCGGCACGAGGAGTTGCTGCGGGAGGCGCTGGATGCGTCGGGCGTGCCGGTGCTGGGGGCGCTGCGGCGGGCCAGGCAGGTGCGGACGCCTTCTCGGCACCTGGGGTTGGTGCCGGTCGCCGAGCGGCGGGCTGAAGCGGTGGAGGCGGTTGCTGCGCTGGCTGAGCAGGTGCGGGAGGGGTGCGATCTGGATGCGGTGCTTGCCTTGGCTCGGAGTGCGCCGGAGCTTGGCGCGGCTGCGTGGGAACCCGGGGTAGCGCTTGCGGAGGGCTCTTTTCCCCACCCCGCCCCTTCCCGTCACTGGGGCTCTGCCCCAGACCCCGGTCCTCAAACGCCGGACAGGCTGGAAAGGCGGCCCGTGGTCGCCGTCGCATCCGGGGCCGCGTTCACGTTCTCGTACGCCGAGCACTCCGAGCTGCTCGCTGCCGCCGGTGCCGACGTCGTGCCGTTCGATCCGCTCCGGGACGAGGCGCTGCCCGACGGGACGCGTGGGCTTGTCATCGGGGGCGGGTTTCCTGAGGTGTACGCCCCGGAGCTCTCCGGTAATGAGCCGTTGCGCAAGGCCGTTGCCGAGCTTGCGTTGTCCGGGGCGCCCGTTGCCGCCGAGTGTGCCGGGCTGCTCTATCTCTCGCGGTCACTCGACGGTCAGCCCATGTGCGGGGTGCTCGACGCCGAGGCGCGGATGTCGGAGCGGCTGACGCTCGGGTATCGCGAAGCCGTTGCCGTGTCGATGAGTTCGCTGGCCGCCGTCGGGACCCGGCTGCGCGGCCACGAGTTTCACCGGACGGTGATCGAGCCCGGTGCGGGTGCGGCTCCCGCGTGGGGGATGCATCTGCCTGAGCGGCGGGTCGAAGGGTTCGTACAACAGGGTGTGCATGCGAGTTATCTGCATACCCACTGGGCTGCCGAGCCAGGCATGGCCAAGAGATTTGTCGAGAGGTGTGCGGGATGAGCGGGATGATCACAAAACTGACCGGTGTCGGCGTCGGGCCCGGGGATCCTGAGCTGGTGACCGTGAAGGGCGTCAATGCCCTTCGGGACGCTGCCGTTGTGGTCGTTCCAGTGATGGACAGTGGCGAGCGCGGGCGGGCCGAGGCGACCGTCCTGCATTACGTCGACGCGGCAAAGGTCGTGCGGGTTGTCTTCGCTCTCAACGAGCGTGAGGACCGGGCACGGCGCGAAGCCGCCTGGGACGCGGCCGGGGCGCGGGTCGCCGAACTGCTGCGGGAGCACGGTTCGGTGGCGTTCGCGACGATCGGTGATCCCAACGTGTACTCGACGTTCACCTACCTCGCGCAGACGATCACGGAGCTGGTGCCGGGGACCGACGTGGTGACCGTGCCGGGGATCACCGCCATGCAGGATCTGGCCGCCCGCAGCGGGGCCGTACTGACGGAAGGGACCGAGCCGCTCACGCTCGTGCCCGTGACCGCCGGGGCCGCTGTGCTCAAGGAGGCTCTGGAGGGTCCTGGGACCGTCGTGGCGTACAAGTTCGGGCGGCTGGCGGGCGAGGTGGCGACCGCGCTGCGCGAGACGGGGCGTACCGAGGACGCGGTGTGGGGGTCGGCGCTCGGGCTGCCCGAGGAATCGATTCGGCCGGCCACCGAGCTGGAGGAGGAGGGCACTTCGCTGCCGTACCTCTCCACGCTCATCGCACCCGCGCGGCGCGACGGCGGTCGCGGGGGCAAGTTGTGAGCTGCTCAGTGCGCGATGCCCACCACCAGCCAGATGAAGGCCACTCCCGCGACCGTGCACAGCAGCGTGGAGCGGGCGGGGTGTTCGTGGTGGGCCTCGGGCAGGATTTCGGCGGCCGCGAGGTAGAGCAGTGCGCCGCCGAAGAAGCCCAGGTAGCTGCCGAGAAGTTCCTCCGGAAGGTTGAACAGGAGAGTGGACGCCGCGCCCGCCACCGGCGCCAGCGCGTCCGCGAACAGCATCGCCACGGCCTTTCGGCGCGCGTTCCCGTAGACGCTCGTGAGCGTGTACGTGTTGAATCCGTCGGCGAAGTCGTGGGTGACGACGGCGAGCGCGACGGTCGTGCCCATGCCCTCGCCCACCTGGAAGGCCGCGCCGATCGCGATGCCGTCCATCAGGCTGTGGCCGACCATCGCGCCCGCCGCCGTCAGCCCCACCTGAGGGACGCGTTCCGCGCTCGTACCGCCGTGCGCCGCCTGGCGTCCGGCGAGCAGGCGCTCCACCAAGTGGGCCACCAGGAAGCCGCCGACGAAGAGCAGAAGTGCCTGCGGTACGCCGAACACTTCGCCGTCCGCGGCCTCCAGCGCCTCCGGCAGCAGATCCAGGCCGACGACGCCCAGCATCAGTCCGCCGGCCAGGCCCAGCACCAAGTGGCGGCGGTCGGTGACGCGCAGCGCCACCCAGCCACCGAAGAGCGTCATGAGGAACGCGCCGAGCGCGACGAACACCGCCATGTGCTCTTGCTAGTCGATTGACCCCCTGCTTCGCACATCCAAGATCAGTTTCAAGTCGATTCACCGTTGATTCCCGAGAGGAACCCCACTCATGGCCGATGCCCCCACCGGCAAGGTGACCTTCGTGGGCGCCGGCCCCGGCGCCGCGGACCTGCTGACCTTCCGTGCCGCGCGCGCGATCGCCGACGCGGATGTGGTGATCTGGGCGGCGAGCCTCGTACAGGCCGAGATCCTGGAGCACGCGCGCGAGGGCGCCGAGATCCTCGACTCCGCCGCGATGTCCCTGGAGGACGTGGTCGCGGTGTACGAGCGGGCCGTGCGGGACGGGTTGAAGGTGGCCCGGGTGCACTCCGGCGACCCCGCGCTGTGGGGCGGCACGCAGGAGCAGGTCGACCGGTGCGACGAGCTGGGTCTGGACGTCGAGATCGTGCCGGGGGTCTCGTCGTTCTCGGCCGTTGCCGCGATCGCGCAGCGCGAGCTGACTATTCCCGAGGTCGCGCAGTCGGTGATCCTCACCCGGCTCGGAGGCGGCAAGACGCCCATGCCGCCCGGTGAGGAAGTGCGGGAGTTCGCTCGGCACGGCACGACGATGGCCGTCTTCCTGTCGGCGGCCCGGTCCGGGCAGCTGACGGCGGAGCTGCTGGAGGGCGGCTACCCGACGGACACGCCGGTCGTCATCGCGTACCAGGTCACCTGGCCCGAGGAGTTGGTGCTGCGCTGCACCATCGCCACGCTGGAGGAGACGGTCAAGGAGCACAAGCTCTGGAAGCACACGCTCTTCCTCGTCGGGCCCGCCCTCTCCGCCTCCGGTACACGCTCGCACCTCTACCACCCGGGGCACTTCCACGGGTTCCGGCGGGCCGACCGGACCGCGCGGGCCGCACTGCGCGCGTCGCAGAAGTCCGCGGATGTGAGTGCGGAGAAGGCGAAGAAGGCGGAGAAGTCCGGGTCATGATCACTGTTGTCGGTACGGGGACGGGCGCCCCGCTCTCCCCCGACGCCCGCGCGGCGCTCGACGCCGCCGGGCTTGTCGTCGGCGGGCGGCGGCATTTGGACGCCGCCGGGCTCCCCGACGGGGTGGCCCGGGTGGTCCTGGGGCCGCTCGCGCCCGCGCTGGACGCGGTCGCGGAGCACCTGGCCAAGCGGGCGGACAGCGCGGATGCCGGGGTTGTGGTGCTGGCATCGGGCGATCCGGGTTTCTTCGGGATCGTACGGGCGCTGGCGGAGCGGTTCGGTGCGGACGCCCTGGATGTACGTCCGGGGGCGCCCTCCGTCGCGGTCGCCTTCGCGCGGCTCGGGCTGCCGTGGGACGACGCGGTCGTCGTCAGCGCGCACGGGCGGGCGCTGCGTACCGCCGTGAACGTGTGCCGCGCGCACCCGAAGACGGCCGTCCTGACCGGGCCCGGCGCCGGGCCCGCCGAACTGGGCGCCGCGCTGGCTCGTACCGGCATCGAACGTACCCTCGTCGTCGCGTCCGCGCTCGGCGATCCGGACGGGGGCGAGAGCGTCGAGCACCTTTCGCCCGGCGAGGCTGCCGCGCGCGACTGGCCGGCGGCGGTCAGCGTCGTCGTATGCCTGGACGAGTCGCGGGCGCTCGCGCCGGCGCAGCGGACGGTCGGGGGGCGGGGTATCGGGCCGGCTCAATGGGCGCTGCCCGAGACCGCGTTCGAGCACCGCGATTCGATGATCACGAAGTTCGAGGTACGGGCGCTGGCGCTCGCCAGGCTCGGCCCGCGCCTGGGTGACCTGGTGTGGGACATCGGGGCGGGGTCGGGGTCCATGGCCGTGGAGTGCGTGCGGCTGGGGGCTGCGGCGATCGCGGTGGAGAAGACCTGCGACGGCGTGGAACGTATCCGGGCGAACGCCGCCGCGCACGGGGTCGACCTACAGACGGTGCACGGCGCGGCGCCGACGGTCCTGTCCCAACTCCCTGAACCCGACGCGGTGTTCGTCGGCGGGGGCGGGCGTGAGCTGCCCGCCATCGTCGCGGCGTGCGCGCGCAGTGCGCGGCGCACGGTCGTGGTCGCCCTGGCGGCGCTCGACCGGGTGCCGGCGGTACGGGCGGCCCTTGCGTCCGCCGGGTTCGAACCCGAGGGCGTACTGCTGCAGTCGTCCCGGCTCGCGCCGCTGCCCGGGGACGTGACCCGGCTGGCGGCCGCCAACCCTGTCTTTCTGCTGTGGGGACATCGCCCCGCGGATCCAGACCCGGATCGAGATCCAGATCCGGCAATTGAAGGAGCAGTTCAGTGATCGGCCTCATCTCCGCCACGGCGGCAGGCGCCGCGGCCCGCGACCGGCTGGCCGCGGCCTGGCCCGGGCGTACGCAGGTGTACGACGGCCCGGTGCGGGAGGCCGTCGGGCGCGCCTTCGCGGAATGCGAGCAGTTGGTGTGCTTCCTCGCGACGGGTGCGGTTGTGCGGCTGGTGGCCCCGCTCCTCGCGGACAAGGCGTCCGACCCGGGTGTGGTGTGCGTCGACGAGGCGCAGCGCCACGCGGTGTCGCTCATCGGCGGCCACGGCGGCGGCGCGAACGAGCTGGCGCTCGCGGTGTCGGCCGTCCTGGGCTGCGCCCCGGTGATCACGACGGCGACGGACGCCACGGACGTACCCGGCCTGGACACCCTGGGCTGGCCCGTCGAGGGCGCGACGGCCGCCGTGACGCGAGCCATCCTGGACGGCACCCCGGTCACGCTGGAAGCGGACACGGTGTGGCCGCTGCCGCCACTGCCGTCCAATGTGGCGGCGACGCATGCGGCGTCCGGCATGGCCGAGGCGGCTGCGGCCGCTGCCGTGCCCGTCGGCGGGCTCCCGGGGGCCATGGCCGCGACTGTTGCGGCCGGTGTCCTCGCCGAAGCCGCCTCGGCCGCCGCCGGGTCGGCGAAGGACGCGGCGCCAACCGCCGTGCTGCGCGTCACCGACCGCGTCGTCGACATCGGCGAGCGGGAGGTCGTGCTGCGGCCGCCGTCGCTCGTCGTCGGCGTGGGCGCCAGCAAGGGCGCGTCCGGCGATGAGGTGTTCGGGCTCGTGGAGGAGGCGCTGGCCTCCGCCGGTCTCTCGGTGCGCTCCGTCGCCGCCCTCGCGACCGTCGACGCCAAGGCCGAAGAGGCCGGGATCGTGGAAGCGGCAGCTCGGCTGGGAGTGCCTCTGCGGACGTACACCGCCGAGGAGTTGGCCCGTATCGACGTACCGAATCCCTCGGGGGCTCCGCTCGCCGCCGTCGGCACGCCGTCCGTCGCGGAGGCCTCCGCGCTCGTCGGCGGGGGTGAACTCCTCGTACCCAAGCGGAAGTCCACGCCCGAGGGGCGTGCGGCGATGGCCACCTGCGCCGTCGTGCGCAAGGAGCCGCGTGGGCGGCTCGCAGTCGTCGGCCTCGGGCCCGGCGCACGCGATCTGCTGACGCCGCGCGCCCGGGACGAGATCCGGCGCGCCTCGGTGCTCGTCGGGCTCGATCAGTACGTCGACCAGATCCGGGACCTGCTGCGGCCGGGGACGCGCGTCCTGGAGTCGGGGCTTGGCGCCGAGGAGGAGCGGGCCCGTACCGCCGTCGCGGAGGCCCGCGCCGGGCACGCGGTCGCGCTGATCGGGTCGGGTGACGCGGGCGTGTACGCCATGGCGTCGCCCGCGCTCGCCGAGGCGAGCGACGACATCGACGTCGTCGGCGTACCGGGGGTTACGGCGGCGCTCGCCGCCGCCGCGATCCTGGGCGCGCCGCTCGGCCACGACCACGTCTCGATCAGCCTCTCCGACCTGCACACGCCGTGGGAGGTCATCGAGCGGCGCGTACGGGCCGCCGCCGAGGCCGACATCGTCGTGACGTTCTACAACCCCCGCAGCCGGGGCCGCGACTGGCAGCTCCCCAAGGCGCTGTCGATCCTCGCAGAGCACCGCGAGCCGACGACGCCGGTCGGTGTCGTACGCAACGCCTCGCGACCGGACGGAACCAGCCGCCTCACCACGATCGCCGCGCTCGACCCGGCGACCGTCGACATGATGACCGTCGTGGTCGTCGGCAACACCGCCGCACGCGAGATCGCCGGCCGCATGGTGACGCCGCGCGGCTACCGCTGGCAGCAGACGGAGGGTTCGTAATGACCACTGACAGGGTTGTGCATCCCATCGAGCAGGAGTCCTTCCGGCGCCTGCGCTCCCGCCTCGACACGTCGCACTTCGCGCCGCTGACGCGGGCCGTCGTGGAGCGGGTCATCCACTCCGCGGCGGATCTGGAGTACGCCACCGACCTGGTCTGCGACGAGCGCACGCTCGAAGCCGCGCACGCCGCGCTGCACGCAGGTGCGCCGGTCGTCGTGGACGTGGAGATGGTCGCGGCGGGAATCACCCGGCGCGAGACCGTGTGCCGGCTGAGGGAGGCTGTGGCGGGGCCGGACCTGACCCGCAGCGCGCACGCGATCAGGCTGGCGTACGAGCAGGTGGGGCCCGGCGCCGTGTGGGTGATCGGCTGCGCGCCCACGGCGCTGGAGGAGCTGCTGGTCCTGGACGCCGAACCCGCGCTCGTCATCGGCCTGCCGGTCGGCTTCGTCGGGGCGGCCGAGTCCAAGGCGGCGCTGCGCGAGAGCGGGCTGCCGGCTGTCAGCAACGTCTCGGAGAAGGGCGGTTCGGCGGTCGCTGCGGCGGCGCTGAACGCCCTGCTCTACACCTCGATCACCCCCCTCACCACCCCCCTCACCAAGGAGAACGCGTGACCACCGCGCCCCCCGCACTGCTCATCGCCGGACACGGCACCCGCGACGAAGCCGGAGCCGGCGCGTTCCGCGACTTCGTCGAGGAGCTGGGCAGGCGTCACCCCGAACTGCCCGTCGCGGGCGGCTTCATCGAGCTGTCCCCGCCGCCGCTCGGCGACGCGGTGACGTCGTTGGTCGAGCGGGGTGTCACTCGCTTCGCGGCCGTTCCCCTGATGCTGGTCTCCGCCGGTCACGCCAAGGGCGACATACCGGCGGCGCTGTCCCGCGAGAAGGAGCGCCACCCCGGGATCTCGTACACCTACGGCCGTCCGCTCGGCCCGCACCCGGGTCTGCTCGCGGTGCTGGAGCGTCGGGTCGACGAGGTGCTCGGCGACCTCGACCGGTCCGAGGTGACCGTGCTGCTGGTGGGCCGGGGCTCGACCGATCCGGACGCCAACGCCGAGGTGTACAAGGCGGCACGACTGTTCTGGGAGGGACGTGGGTATGCGGGTGTGGAAACCGCGTTCGTCTCGCTCGCCGCACCCGACGTGCCGGGCGGACTCGACCGCTGCACGAAGCTCGGGGCCAAGCACATCGTGGTCCTGCCGTACTTCCTCTTCACCGGGATCCTGCCGGACCGGGTGCGGCAGCAGACTCGGGACTGGGCCGAGGCGCACCCCGCGACCGGGGTGACTTCGGCCGATGTGATCGGCCCCACCGAGGAGTTGATGGACCTCGTGATGGAGCGCTACCGGGAGGCAGTGAAGGGTGACCTGCGCATGAACTGCGACTCCTGCGTCTACCGCATCGCCCTGCCCGGCTTCGAGGACAAGGTGGGAGCGCCGCAGCAGCCGCACTTCCACCCGGACGACGACGGCCACCACCATCACCACCCTCACCCTCACCCTCACCCAGGCAGCCATGCACACGCCCACTGACGTCGCCACGCACGACCTGAGTCACCACGGAGACGCCGAGGTCCGCGAGGGTGATCTCACCGATCTCGCGGTCAATGTACGGGCGGACACTCCCCCGGCCTGGCTCAAGGCCCGCATCGCCGCGTCCCTGGACTCGCTCGCGGCCTACCCGGACGGGCGGGCCGCGCGCGCGGCGGTCGCGGAGCGGCACGGGCTGCCGGTGGATCGGGTACTGCTGACGGCGGGCGCGGCGGAGGCGTTCGTGCTGCTCGCACGGGCTCTGGCGGTGCGCCGACCCGTCGTCGTACACCCCCAGTTCACGGAGCCGGAGGCGGCGCTGCGGGACGCGGGCCACGAGGTCGGCCGCGTTCTGCTGCGCGAGGAGGACGGCTTCCGGCTCGCTCCGGCGGACGTCCCCGAGGACGCGGAACTGGTGATGATCGGCAACCCGACCAATCCCACGTCCGTCCTGCACCCGGCGTCCGCCATTGCCGGGCTGGCCCGGCCGGGGCGGACGCTGGTGGTCGACGAGGCGTTCATGGACGCGGTGCCGGGCGAGCCGGAGGCGTTGGCGGGGCGTACGGACGTACCCGGCCTCGTCGTGCTCCGCAGCCTGACCAAGACCTGGGGTCTGGCGGGCCTGCGCATCGGTTACGTCCTGGCCGACCCGGCGACAATCTCCGCGCTGGAGCGCGCGCAGCCGCTGTGGCCGGTGTCGACGCCGGCGCTGACCGCCGCGCAGGCGTGCGTCGGTCCGGCGGCGCTCGCGGAGGCGACGCGGGCCGCGCGGCGGGTGGCCGCCGACCGGGCGCATCTGCTGGCCGGGCTGGCGGAGTTCGACGAGGTACGGGCGGTGGAGGCCGCGGAGGGTCCTTTCGTACTCGTACGGATGGAACGGGCCGACGAGGTACGGGAACGCCTGCGGAGCCTGGGCTTCGCGGTGCGGCGGGGGGACACGTTCCCGGGCCTGGGCCCGCAGTGGCTCCGCCTGGCCGTGCGCGACCGGGCCACGACAGGCCGCTTCCTCCAGGCCCTGGACCAGGCACTGACGCTGGTGAGCCGCTGACACCGGCGGTGCCTGCGGCGCTGCTCCCCTACCCGCCCCTTCCCGAAACCGGGGGCAAGCCCCCGGTCTCCCGACGCCCTACGGGCGTGTCCTCAAACGCCGGACGGGCTGGGCTGGGCGGGCTGAGCGGGCATGTCGCGCGCAGCGACGGACGCCTGCTCCGCGGCCGCATGTCGCTCGGCGGCACATTGCCACCGAGCGACATATCCAGCCCCTCCGGCGTTGCGAGGAGCGCAGCCTGGGGCAGCAGCCCACCCGGCCACTTCAGCCCGTCCGGCGTTTGAGAAGCAGGGCCCGGGGCGGAGCCCCAGCTGCCCGCCCCCGGCGACTCCAGCCTTCCGGCGCTTGAGGACCCGGGCCCGAGGCAGCACCCCAACCGCCCACCCCCGGCAACTCCACCCCGTCCGGTGTTCGAGGACCCGGGCCCGAGGCAACACCCCCACCGTCCACCCCCGCCACTCCAGCCGTCCGGCGCTTGAAGGCCAGGCCAAGGGGCAACGCCCCAACCGCCCGCCCCCGGCCACTTCAGCCCGTCCGGCGTTTGAGGACCGGGTCCGGGGCAGCGCCCCCACGCGGCGGAGCCGCAAAGTGTCACAGCGGGAAGGGGCGGGTCGGGGAAGAGCCCCGCAGGGCACGCCCGCCCCCTTCCGCGTCAGGCCCCGTTACGGGATCGCCGGCTCCTCGCCACCGCCAGCGCGGCCGCGCCGGACGCCAGCAACAGGGCCGCGCCGCCTGCCAGGTAGGGGGTTGTGGAACTGCCGCCCGTCTCCGCCAGGTTCGCCTCCGTCGCCGTCGCCGTCTGCGGCTTTACGTCCGGCTCCGGCGCCGGCGCCGAAGGGGCCTTCGGTTCCTCCTTCGCCGGCGGCGCCTTCGGCGACTCGCATGTCGCGCCCGCCAGCGTCACCGTGCCGTCGACCTCGGCGACGTTCAGCTTGAGCGGGTTCACCGACACCTTCAGTTCGAGGGCCGTGGCAGCCGCTGTACGCGACGTCGTATGCGTCTTCGACAGATCCAGCGTCACCACGCCCACCGCGGGCACATCAACCCGTGTCGGCCCGCCCGCCGACAGGGTGACCTTCTTGCCGAGCACGGTCACCGCACCGAGCACGTTCGACTCGGCCACCGGCTGCTTTCCCGCCTCGCACAGCGCCTTCGACGTGACCTTCTCGACCTCGATGAGCGAGAGCAGCGGCAGCCCCGGCACATGGACCCTGGCGTGCGCGAGGTTGACGTGTCCCTCCGTCTTGTGGGCGTCGGCCGTCGCCTTCGCCGTGGCCACGTCGGCGCGCAGTACGCTGACCGGCTTGCCCTGCTCCACGCCGTCCAACTGGACTGTCAGCGCGGTCTTTTCGGCGCTCGCCGGGGCGTTCACCTCGTTGAGCGCGGCCGTGAGCGGCACGTTGACGGACTTGTTGAGCAGCGAGATGTCAAGACCGGTACGGAGTACGACGGCGTCGGCCCTGCCCTCGCCGCCACCCCCGGTGGCGTGCGCCGCCGGAGCGGCGACGAGCAGAGCGGCAGCGGGGCCCGCGGTCAGGGCGAAGGCAGCCGCGGCGGCTGCGGACCGGCGTGCGGGCCGGCGTGCGGGCATGCTGAAGAAGGTGCTGTTCAAAGCGGTGGAACCCCCACAAGTGACACGGCGCCGCCCGGCGCACTTCACGGGGACACGTGGGCGCCGGGGCGGCTGAGACACAGGAATACTTACGCACTTAGAGTGAACGGTCAGCGACGTGACGTGAGTTCACCCCAAAGTGGGGTTTCCGAGCCCGTATTCGAATCCCTCGCCGTCAGCCGACGATCCGGCCGTTGAGGATGATCCGCTGCGGGGCGGCCAGTACGCGCACATCCGCGCGCGGATCCTCGTCGTACACCACCAGGTCGGCCGGCGCCCCCTCCTCCAGCACCGGCCGCCCGAGCCACTGCCGCGCTCCCCACGCCGTGGCCGACAGAGCCTCGATCGCGGGGATGCCCGCCTTCACCAGCTCCGCGACCTCGTCCGCCACCAGTCCGTGGGCCAGCGAGCCGCCCGCGTCCGTGCCGACGAAGACCGGGATGCCCGCGTCGTACGCCGCGCGGACCGTGTCGTACCGGCGCGCGTGCAGCTCCCGCATGCGCGCCGACCAGCGCGGGAACTTCGCCTCGCCGCCGTCCGCGAGGTGCGGGAACGTCGCGATGTTGACCAGGGTCGGGACGATCGCGACGCCGCGCTCGGCGAAGAGCGGGATCGTGTCCTCGGTGAGGCCGGTGGCGTGCTCGATGCAGTCGATGCCCGCCTCGACGAGGTCGCGCAGCGAGTCCTCCGCGAAGCAGTGCGCGGTGACCCGGGCGCCCAGCCGGTGCGCCTGGGCGATGGCCGCCTCGACCTCGCCGCGCGGCCAGCACGCGCCCAGGTCCCCGGTCTCCCGGTCGAGCCAGTCGCCGACGAGCTTGACCCAGCCGTCGCCGCGCCGCGCCTCCCGGGCGACGTACGCGACCAGGTCGCCCGGCTCGATCTCGTGGGCGTAATTACGGATGTAGCGGCGGGTCCGCGCGATGTGCCGCCCCGCCCTGATGATCTTCGGAAGGTCGTCGCGGTCGTCGATCCAGCGGGTGTCGGACGGCGACCCCGCGTCGCGGATCAGCAGCGTGCCCGCCTCCCGGTCGGTCAGCGCCTGCTTCTCGCTGGTGGCCTCGTCGACGGGGCCGTGCCGGTCGAGTCCGACGTGGCAGTGCGTGTCGACCAGGCCGGGCAGCGCCCAGCCGTGGACGACCTGCTCATCGCGTACGCCCGCGGGCCGTTCGTACGTGATCCTGCCGTCCACGGCCCACAGCTCGTCCCGTACGTCGTCGGGCCCCGCGAGCACCCGCCCCTTCACCCGCAGCACCATGCGCTCACTCATACAGAGCACTCTACGAGGGGGCGACTACGCTCATCCGCGTGAGGCAGCACCACTGATCCACTGACCCACCCTTCAAAAGATCCGAAGATCCGAAGAGAGCTCCACCGTGACACACCCGCTTCTGGACCTGGCCCCACTGACCGCCGCGCACTTCGCGGCCATCGAACGCCGGGTCGCCGCGCTGCTCTCCACCGAGCAGGACGTGGTCATCATGCAGGGCGAGGCGCTGCTTCCCCTCGAAGGCTGCATCCGCGGCGGCGCCCGTCCCGGCTCGGCCGCGCTGAACGTGGTGACCGGGCCGTACGGACAGACCTTCGGCAACTGGCTGCGCGACTGCGGCGCGGCCGTCTTCGATCTGACCGTCCCGTTCCACACGGCGGTCTCCGCCGAGCAGATCGGGCAGGCGCTCGACGAGCACCCGGAAATCGACTTCGTCTCGCTGGTGCACGCGGAGGCTGCGACCGGCAACACCAACCCGGTGGCCGAGATCGGCGAGGTCGTACGGGCCCACGGCGCCCTCTTCATGCTCGACGCGGTCGCTTCGGTGGCCGCCGAACCGCTGCTGCCCGACGCGTGGGGCGTCGACCTGTGCGTGATCGGGGCACAGAAGGCGATGAGCGGGCCGGCCGGCGTCTCCGCGGTGTCGGTCAGCACCCGCGCCTGGGAGCGGATCGCCGCGAACCCCGCCGCCCCGCGCCGCTCGTACCTCTCCCTCCTGGACTGGAAGGAGCGGTGGATCGACGGCGGCCGCAAGGCGCTGCTGCACGCGCCCGCGCAGCTGGAGATGCTGGCGCTGGAGGCGTGTCTGGAGCGTATCGAGGCGGAAGGGCTCGCCGCGGTGGAGGCCAGGCACCTGGCCGCCGCCTCGGCCACGCGCGCGGGCGCGGTCGCGCTGGGCGGGGACCTGGAGCCGTACGTCCACGCGGCGCGGGACGCCGCGCCGGTCGCCACGACGCTGCGCACGCCCGCCGGGGTGGACGCGTCGGAGATCGTCGCGAAGGCACTGGTCGCCGATCCGTCGCTGCCGCTGATCGCGGGCGGCGGGGCGCTGGCCAAGGAGATGATCCGGGTCAATCACTACGGCGTCGATGCCACACGGGGTGTGGTCCAGTCGTCACTCGCCGCACTGGGCGCGGCACTGAGCGAATCGGGTGTGCGTGGGGTCGACACCGAAGCTGCCCGAAAGGCCGTGGCGGAAACCTGGCCCGGCTAATAAATTCCTTGAATTCAGGGAATTAACGGAAAACGGGAAGCCGCTTTATCAGCGCAGCTTCCCGTTTTCTTCTGCCCGGTTTCCCCGACCCTAAACGCCAAGATTTCAACAAGAGATCGAGGCCGTTTCGGGCATGTGACAGACCCCACAGTCAGTGCGATTTGCCCGGATATTTACGGTCAAATCACCCACATTTGCAGTCTGCTCGCGCGAAGCGCGCCCCCGCGCGATAACACAAGAAGGGCTCTCACCCAACCCCTTCCGACGATGCACTTTTTGAATTTGCTCGGTAAATTTCATCCGCATGACCGCCGCACAAGCAGACCTTGCACGTGCCCGAAGCGAATTCCTGCAGATCGAAGCTCCGCGAGTGGAGGACGGAGCCGCGATCTGGCGCATTGCCCGCGACTCCAAGGTGCTGGACCTCAACTCCTCGTACAGCTATCTGCTGTGGTGCCGCGACTTCGCAGCGACCTCCGTCGTGGCCAGAGACAGCCCCGGGGGTGAGCCGATCGCGTTCATCACGGGCTATGTACGTCCCGACCGCCCCGAGACGCTCGTCGTCTGGCAGGTCGCCGTCGACCACGGCCACCGCGGCCTCGGGCTGGCCGGCACGCTCCTGGAGGCGCTGACCGAGAAGGTCACCGCCCGGCAGGGAGTGAAGACGATCGAGACGACCGTGACGCCGGACAACACCGCCTCCGACCGGCTGTTCACCTCGTACGCCGAGCGCCGGGGAGTGCCCCTGGAGCGCGAAGTCCTCTTCGACGGAGGACTGTTCCCCGAGGGAACCCACCTGCCCGAGGTGCTGTACCGCATCGGCCCGATCGCTTCCTGACGCGCCCCCGCCCTCCCCCCATACTTCCCCCTCTCTCCCAGGAGACCGCTGTGACCATCACTCCTCCCGCCCTGAGCGTCTTCGAGACCCTGGAATCCGAGGTACGCAGCTACTGCCGCGGCTGGCCGGCCGTGTTCGACCGCGCGCAGGGCAGCCACCTCCACGACGAGGACGGCCACACCTACCTCGACTTCTTCGCCGGCGCCGGGTCACTGAACTACGGCCACAACAACCCGGTGCTGAAACGCGCGCTGATCGACTACATCGAGCGCGACGGCATCACCCACGGCCTGGACATGGCGACGACCGCCAAGCGCGCCTTCCTGGAGACGTTCGAGAACGTGATCCTGCGGCCGCGCGACCTGCCGTACAAGGTGATGTTCCCGGGCCCGACCGGCACCAACGCCGTCGAGGCCGCCCTGAAGCTGGCCCGTAAGGTCAAGGGCCGCGAGTCGGTCGTGTCCTTCACCAACGCCTTCCACGGCATGTCGCTCGGCTCACTCGCCGTCACCGGCAACGCCTTCAAGCGAGCCGGCGCGGGCATACCGCTCGTACACGGCACTCCGATGCCGTTCGACAACTACTTCGACGGCACGGTCGAGGACTTCCTGTGGTTCGAGCGGCTGCTCGACGACCAGGGCTCCGGCCTGAACAAGCCCGCCGCGGTGATCGTCGAGACGGTGCAGGGCGAGGGCGGCATCAACGTCGCCCGCGCCGAGTGGCTGCGCGCGCTCCAGGAGCTGTGCCACCGCCAGGACATGCTGCTGATCGTCGACGACATCCAGATGGGCTGCGGCCGTACCGGCGGCTTCTTCTCCTTCGAGGAGGCCGGCATCACGCCGGACATCGTCACCCTGTCGAAGTCCATCAGCGGTTACGGCATGCCCATGTCGCTCTGCCTGTTCAAGCCCGAGCTCGACGTCTGGGAGCCGGGCGAGCACAACGGCACCTTCCGCGGCAACAACCCCGCGTTCGTCACCGCCACCGCCACGCTCAACACCTACTGGGCCGACGGCCAGATGGAGAAGCAGACGCTGGCGCGCGGCGAGCAGGTCGAGCGGGCGCTGCTGGCCATCGCCGACGAGAACGACGGCGCCGACGTCAGCTTCCGTGGCCGCGGCCTGGTCTGGGGCATGGAGTTCACCGACAAGGCGCGCGCCACGGCGGTCTGCCGCCGCGCCTTCGAACTGGGCATGCTGCTGGAGACCTCGGGTCCCCAGAGCGAGGTCGTGAAGCTGCTGCCGGCGCTCACCATCTCCCCCGAGGAGCTGGACGAGGGGCTGCGCATCCTGGCCCGCTCCGTCCGCGAGACCGCCTGACCCACGACTGCTCAACGCAGCACCGCAGTAACACAGAAGGGCTCGACTCAACGTGATCGTCCGATCGTTCAAGGACATTGAGGGCACCGACCGCCATGTGAAGGCCGCCTCCGGGACCTGGGAGAGCAAGCGCATCGTGCTCGCCAAGGAGAAGGTCGGCTTCTCGCTCCACGAGACCGTGCTGTACGCGGGTACGGAGACGTCGATGTGGTACGCCAACCACATCGAGGCCGTCCTGTGCACGGAGGGCGAGGCCGAGCTCACCAATGACGAGACCGGCGAGAAGCACTGGATTTCGCCGGGCACGATGTACCTGCTGGACGGCCACGAGCGCCACACTATGCGCCCCAAGACCAACTTCCGCTGCGTATGCGTCTTCAACCCTCCCGTCACCGGACGGGAGGACCACGACGAGAACGGTGTCTACCCGCTGCTGACCGAGGAGGTCTGAACCATGACCGACGTACTCACCCCACGCACCGAGACCCCACGCGCCGACCTCTACCCGACGCGCGGCGCCGCCGAGGTGACCACGCCCCGCCAGGACCCGGTCGTCTGGTCCGCGCCGGGCGCGCCGGGGCCCATCGAGGCCGACGACCTCATGGGCTTCGAGCGGGACGGTTTCCTCGCCATCGACCAGCTCATCGCCCCGGACGAGGTGTCGCTCTACCGGGCCGAGCTGGAACGGCTGGTCAGCGACCCGGGAGTGCGGGCGGACGAACGCTCGATCATCGAGCCGAAGTCGAGGGACGTACGGTCGGTCTTCGAGGTGCACCGCATCAGTGAGGTCTTCGCGAAGCTGGTCCGGGACCCGCGGGTGGTCGGCAGGGCCCGGCAGATCCTCGGCTCGGACGTGTACGTCCACCAGTCCCGGATCAACGTCAAGCCGGGCTTCGGGGCTTCCGGGTTCTACTGGCACTCGGACTTCGAGACGTGGCACGCCGAGGACGGTTTGCCGAACATGCGGACCGTGTCCGTCTCGATCGCGCTGACCGAGAACTACGACACCAACGGCGGCCTGATGATCCTGCCGGGGTCGCACAAGGAGTTCCTGGGCTGCGCCGGCAGAACGCCGAAGGACAACTACAAGCGCTCTCTGCAGATGCAGGACGCCGGCATCCCGTCGGACGGCGCGCTGACGCGCATGGCGGACCGGCACGGCATCAGGCTCTTCACGGGCAAGGCCGGTTCGGCGACGTGGTTCGACTGCAACGCGATGCACGGCTCGGGCGACAACATCACACCGTACGCGCGCAGCAATGTCTTCATCGTCTTCAACAGCGTGGAGAACGCGGCGGTCGAGCCGTTCGCGGCGCCCGTACGTCGGCCCGACTTCATCGGGGCGAGGGACTTCACGCCTGTGAGGTAGGCGCCGGCGTACGAACGACGGCAAGGCGGGCGGGACCGGTTCGGTGGAACCGGCCCCGCCCGCCTTGCGTTTCAGGCTGTCAGGCCGTCAGGCGCTTCAGGCAGCCAGCGCCGGGTAGTCCGTGTAGCCCTTGTGGTCGCCGCCGAAGAAGGAGGCCGGGTCCGGGGTGTTGTACGGGCCCTCGGTCTTCAGCCGGGCCGGCAGGTCGGGGTTGGCGAGGAAGAGCGCTCCGTACGCGACGAGGTCAGCGACGCCCTCCTCGACGAGGCCGAGCGAACCATGGTCCGTGGGGCCCTCGGTCGCCGGGTTGAGGATGAAGGCGCCGGCGAACTTCGCGCGCAGCTCAAGCAGCAGTTCGCGCCGCTCCGGGGCGACCTCGACGGCGTGCAGGTACGCGAGGCCGAGCGGGGCTATGGCCTCGACGAGCGCCGGGTAGAGGGCGTCGGTGTCGGTCTCGGCCATGTCGTTGTACGGGTTGCCGGGCGAGATCCGCAGGCCGGTCCTGTCGGCGCCGATCGCCTCCACGACCGCCTTGGTGACCTCGACCGCGAAGCGGATGCGGTTCTCGACGGAGCCGCCCCACTCGTCGGTGCGCAGGTTGGTGCTGGTGGAGAGGAACTGCGTAATCAGGTAGCCGTTGGCGCCGTGCAGCTCGACGCCGTCGAAGCCGGCGTCGATGGCGTTGCGGGCGGCCGCCGCGAAGTCGGCGACGGTCTCACGGATCTCGGCGCCGGTCAGCTCGCGCGGGGTTTCGAAGTCCTTCATGCCCTCGGCGGTGTAGAGCTGTCCGGCGGAGGCGACGGCGGACGGGGCGACCGGGACCAGCCCGTCGGGGAGGAGGACGGGGTGGCCGATACGGCCGGCGTGCATGAGCTGCGCGTAGATCCGGCCGCCCGCGGCATGCACGGCGTCGGTGACCTTGCGCCAGCCCGCGGTCTGCTCGGCGCTGTGCAGGCCGGGGGTGAACGGGTAGCCCTGGCCGACGACGGAGGGCTGGACACCTTCGGTGACGATCAGACCGGCGGAGGCCCGCTGGGCGTAGTACTCGGCCGTGAGCTCGGTGGGTACGCCGCCCTCACCGGCGCGGCTGCGCGTCATCGGGGCCATCACGATGCGGTTGGCGAGCTGGGTGCCCGAGAGCTCGAACGAATCGAATGCGGTGGTCATGGCAGAAGCCTCCGAAGCAGATATGTGGTCGACCAAGTAATCAGGCGAGAGTTACTGTAGCGCATTACTTGGCCGACCAAGGTAAAGTTGGTGCAGACAGTCCCGACAAGGAGTTCCCATGAAGGCCGACCCCGCCTGTCCCGAGCCGCCCAGCACCGCGAGCGGCGGCCCGGTCAGCCACTCCATCTCCCAGACGGCGCGGCTTCACCGCATCGCGGCGGGCAGGCTGCTGCGCGACCTCGGCCTCTACCCCGGCCAGGAATTCGTGATGATGCACCTGTGGGACGCGGGCCCGGTGCGTCAGTCGGAGCTGATCAAGGCGGTCGGGCTCGACCCGTCGACGGTGACGAAGATGCTCCAGCGCCTGGAGCAGTCGGGCCATGTACGCCGCTCCCCCGACCCCGCCGACCGGCGGGCCGCTCTCGTCGAGGCGACCGGGGCGAGCTGCGGCCTGAAGGCGCAGGTGGAGCAGGCGTGGCGGCAGCTGGAGGAGATCACGCTGGCAGGCCTCGACGAATCCGAGCGCAAGGAACTGCTGAGGCTGCTGGGCCACGTGGAAGGCAACCTCTGCCCGCAGGCTCGCGAGGCGGCGGCGGACGGGGCGTGCGACGCCGAGGCGTAGCCGCGGGGCGCGGGGCGCGGGCGGGCTCAATCGCCGGACGAGCGTGAACGTACCCGCCCGCCCGTCCGGCGACGGCGCGCTCAGCCCGCGAGCACGTCCAGCACCCGGTCCACGTCGGCGCTGGTGTTGTAGAGGTGGAACGAGGCCCGCAGGTTGCCCGCCCGGACCGAGGCGACGATGTCCGCCGCCGTCAGCGCGTCGAGCCGGTGCGCGAGGCCGGCAGTGGCGACGACCACAGAGTCGGCGGGCACCGAAGGGTGGCCGAGGGAAGCGAGTCCTTCGCGGTAGCGCGCGGCGAGCGCGAGGTTGTGGTCCCGCACGTTCTCGATGCCGACCTCCTCCAGGAACGCGAGGGACTGCTCGACACCGACGTACGGCAGGAAGGGCGGCGGCTCGTCGAACCGGCGGGCGCTGCGGGCGAGTTCCCGCACGGGACCGTAGGTGCTGGCCCAGATGTCCTCGCCGGACATCCACCCCGCGTGGAGCGGTGTGAGGGCTTCCTGCGCGTCTTCGGCGACGGTGAGGAACGACACGCCGCGCGGCGCCATCAGGTACTTGTAGCCGCCGGCGACGGTGTAGTCGAAGCTGCCCGCGTCGAAGGGCAGCCAGCCCACCGCCTGGGTCGAGTCGACGAGCGTACGGGCGCCGTGGGCGGCGGCAGCGGCCCGTACGGCGGACAGGTCTGCGACACGGCCGTCGGCGGACTGCACCGCGGAGAAGGCCACCAGCCGGGTCTCCGGGCGCACGGACTCGGCCAGGTCCTCCAGCGGCACGTACCGCACCTTGAGGTCCCCGCGGACGACGAAGGGGTTGACCACCGAGGCGAACTCGCCCTCGGGGCACAGCACTTCGCCTCCGGCAGGCAGTGAGGCCGCGATCAGCCCGACATGGACGGCCACCGAACTTCCGACGGCGACCCGCTCCGCACAGACGCCGACGAGCCGCCCGTAGGAGGCGCGGGCGGCGACCACGGCGTCGAAGCCGTCCCCGCCGCCGGGGCTGCCGGTCGCGTTGAGCTCGGCCGCGGCCTTGACGGCCTCGACGCCACGCCGGGGCAGCAACCCACAGCTGGAGGTGTTGAGGTACGTGGTCTCCGGCGCGAACTCCGCGCTCACGGCTTCGGTGAGAGTAAGGGGCTTCATGCCCCCTACTCTGCTACCTCCTCAACTCCCCGTCCATTGCGTATATTTGGCGCGCACCTCTAAGCAATGCTTATGCGTTGCTCGCGCTGCGGTCGGCGACGTGGCTCGCCCAGGCCTGTTCGAGCGCCTGGGAGAAGACCTCGGCGGGCTGGCCGCCGGAGATCCCGTAACGCCTGTCGAAGACGAAGAACGGCACGCTGGTCGCCCCCAGCTCGGCCGCCTCGCGCTCGTCGCCGCGCACCTCGTCGGCGTACGCGCTCTCGTCGGCCAGTACCGCTCGTGCCTCGTCGGCGTCGAGTCCGGCCTCCACCGCCAGATCCAGCAGCACCCGCGAGTCGAAGACGGACCGCTCCTCGGCGAAGTTGGCGCGGAAGACAAGGTCGAGCAGCTCGTCCTGGCGGCCGCGCGCCTTGGCGAGGTGCAGCAGCCGGTGGATGTCGAAGGTGTTGCCGTGGTCGCGGCCCTCGGTCAGGAAGCCGAGCCCTTCGGCGTGCGCGTGGGAGGCGACCTGCTGCTCCATGGCGGCCACTTCCTCGTGCGTACGCCCGTACTTCCTGGCCAGCATGTCGGTCACCGAGTCCGTGACGCCCTTGGGGCTCGCCGGGTCGAGCTCGAAGGAGCGGTGCACCACCTCGACGTCGGCGCGGTGCGAGAAGGAGGCCAGCCCCTTCTCGAAGCGGGCCTTGCCGATGTAGCACCAGGGGCAGGCGATGTCGCTCCAGATCTCGACGCGCATGTGGTTCTTCACTCCAGGTGAGAGGGGATGCGGAGGGCGCGGAGGCAGCCTCCGCTCGGGCCACAACGCGTTCGGGGCGCGGCGCATTCCCGGCGGAAGCTCGGGGAGCGGCGGTCGCGGGCAGGCGGCTGAAGGCCGAGCGGTAGGCGCGGGGGGGGGGGAGAGAGACCGACCTCGGCTGCGGCGTCGGGCCGGTGTTCCTGGCGGTGGAGGCGTGGGAGCGGCATCCGGTCGTCTCGCTCGGCTTGTTCCGCGGCCCACGCCGTCCAATGCTCATCGGCCAGTCGGTCGCCGTCGCGGGCCTGCTCCTCCTGCTGCTCGTCGGCCCGGGCACTCCCCTGCCGGTGATGGCCCTGCTGCTGATCCCGATGGGGCTCGGCATCGGCCTCGCGCTGCCGCCGCTGACCGCCGCCATGATGGAGGCGGTGCCCGCCGAACGGGCGGGGCTCGCGGCCGGTGTGCTCAACGCCGCCCGGCAGGTCTCGGGCGGGCCCGGCGTCGCCGCGTTAGGCGCGCTGGTCGTCGGGGATTTCGCGACCGGTCTGCGTACTGCAGCGCTTTTCCCCACCCGCCCCTTCCCGAAACTGGGGGAAGGCCCCCAGGCCCCGGGGACGCCCTGCGGGCGTGTCCCCACGCGGCGGAGCCGCAGGATGTCACAGCGGGAAGGGGCGGGGCGGCGAAAGTCCCGCAGGGCCACCCGCCCCCGCACCCCTACTCCTGGCGGTCGTTCACCCGCCGCGGCAGCCCCTGCGGATTCGCATCCCGCAATTCCACCGGCAACAACGCCTCCGGCGTCGACTGATAAGTGACCGGCCGCAACCACCGCTCGACCGCCGTCGCACCCACCGACGTAGACGTCGAAGTCGTCGCCGGGTAAGGCCCCCCATGGTGCTGGGCCGGCGCCACCGCCACACCCGTAGGCCACCCATTGACCAGCACACGCCCCGCCAGCGGTGTCAGTTCCGCCAGCAGGTCCGCCCCCGTGCCCCCGTCCCCCGCCAGCTCCTGCGTGGAGAGCTGCAGCGTGGCGGTGAGGTTGCCCGGCAGCCGGGAAAGCACCGCGCCGATCTCCGCCGGGTCCTCGTAGCGCGCGACGACCGTGACCGGCCCGAAGCACTCCTCCAGGAGCAGATCGTGCGGCCCCTCGGAGGCCAGCACCTGCGCCGGTACGGTCAGGAACCCCGCGCTCACGGTGTGCTCGCCGCCCGCGCCGGGGGTCACCGGGGCTTCGGTGTCCGGGAGGCCGGCCCGTTCCCGTACACCTTCCACGAACGCGTCCCGCATCCGGTGGTCGAGCATGACGCCCGGGTCGGTTTCACTGATGGCCGCCGTGAGGGACTTCACCACCCGGTCGCCGGCCCCGCCCGCAGGGGCCAGGACGAAGCCCGGCTTCGTGCAGAACTGCCCCGCGCCCAGCGTCAGAGAGCCCGCCAGACCGGCTCCGATCTGCTCTGCCCGCTCCTCCGCGGCCGCCGCGGTGATCACGACCGGGTTGAGGGAACCGAGTTCGCCGTGGAAGGGGATGGGTGCGGGGCGGGCCGCCGCGGCGTCGAAGAGCGCTCGTCCGCCGCGCACCGAGCCCGTGAAGCCCGCGGCCGCGACCAGCGGGTGCCGTACCAGCTCGATGCCCGCGTCGAAGCCGTGAACCAGGATCACCACGTCCTCCGGCAGGCCCACTTGGGCCGCCGCCCTGCGCAGCACGGACGCGCAGAGCTCGGAGGTCGCCGGATGGTCGGGGTGCGCCTTGACCACGACCGGGCAGCCCGCCGCGAGCGCGCTCGCCGTGTCGCCGCCGGGTACCGAGAAGGCGAGCGGGAAGTTGCTGGCGGCGTAGACGGCGACAACGCCCAGCGGGATCTTGTAGCGGCGCAGGTCGGGCCAGGGCGGGGTCTTCGTACCGTCCTCGTGGTCGATCCTGATGTCGAGGAAGGCGCCCTCGTCGACGATGTCCGCGAACGCCCTGAGCTGGGCCGTGGTGCGCGCGAGTTCGCCGGTCAGCCGCGTCGGACCCAGCGCGGTCTCCGCGTCGGCCGCCTCGACGACGTGCTGCACGGCTTCGTCGAGGAGCCCGGCGGCGGTACGGAGCAGGGCGGCCCGCACCGTACGGTCGGCGAGCGCGGTGCGAACGGCGTGCGCGGCCCGTACCGCGCGGTCGACCTCCTCCGCCGTGGCCTCGACCGCGACCTGCTCACGCGGCTTCCCCGTTCGGGGGTCGACACTCCAGACTGGTGTTGCTGCCACCGTGGGGTCCTTCCAGCCGTTCAAGCCGTTCGATATTCTGAACAGAGTTCCTGATACTGAATATGCTGGGGACTCTATTAACGGACGATCCGAGCGGTCAAGAGTGGCCAAGAAGGGGCGAGGCTCAATGTCTACTGCCGATACGGGCGGTGCGCAGGTCAAATCGGCGGTGCGGACCGTGGAGTTGCTCGAATTCTTCGCCGGCAGCCCCGGCATGCACTCCCTGGCCGCCGTCCAAGAGGCCGTCGGGTACCCGAAATCCAGTCTCTACATGCTGCTGCGCACGCTCGTCGAGCTCGGCTGGGTGGAGACGGACGCGACGGGCACGCGGTACGGCATCGGCGTACGCGCCCTGCTCGTCGGTACGTCGTACATCGACGGGGACGAGGTCGTGGCCTCCGCCCGCCCCACCCTGGACCGGCTCTCCGACGACACGACGGAGACGATCCACCTGGCCCGCCTCGACGGTACGAACGTCGTGTACCTCGCGACCCGCCAGTCCCAGCACTATCTGCGCCCCTTCACCCGCGTCGGCCGCCGGCTGCCCGCGCACTCGACGTCGCTCGGCAAGGCGCTGCTCGCGACGCACACCGACGAGCAGGTGCGCAAGCTGCTCCCGGAGACTCTGCCGGCGCTGACGGAGCACACCATCACCGACCGCGAGAAGCTCATCCAGGAGCTGCACGTCGTCCGCGAGCAGGGGTACGCCGTCGACCGCGAGGAGAACACGCTGGGCCTGCGCTGCTTCGGGGTCGCGATCCCGTACCGGACCCCGGCCCGCGACGCCATCAGCTGCTCGGTGCCCGTCGCCCGGCTCACCCCGGCGCACGAACAGATGGTCAAGGACGCGCTGTTCGACGCACGTGACCGGCTGACGCTCGCCACCCGCAGGCTTTGACATGACCGCTGACATGACCGCCCCGGCCGTGACGCTGCGGGAGGTGGCCGACAGTGATCTGCCCGTCATCTTCCGGCACATGAGCGACCCCGAGTCCAACCGGGTCGCCGCCTTCACCTCCAAGGACCCCACCGACCGCGCCGCATTTGACGTGCACTGGGCACGGATCCGCGCCTCGGACGCCGTCATACGGACCGTTCTGGCCGACGGCGACATCGCCGGCCACGCCGCCGTGTACGGGCCGCCGCAGGAGCGTGAGGTCACGTACTTCATCGACCGCGCGTACTGGGGCCGCGGGGTGGCAACCGGCGCACTGCGCGCGTTGCTCGAACTCGTCCCGGAGCGCCCGCTGTTCGCCCGTGCCGCCGCCGACAACACCGGGTCGCTGCGGGTCCTGGCGAAGTGCGGGTTCACGGTCACAGGGCACGACCGGGGGTTCGCGAACGCCCGGGGGGCGGAGATCGACGAGCTGGTCCTCGCCCTCACCGGCTGAGCGCTCTCCCCCGTCCGGGGGAGACGGTTCACCTTTGAGCGGGAGGTGCGGCGGCGGCTGGTGCCGGAGCGTGGGTGTCATGACAGAGACCGCGCTCGTCCCCACGCCCCAGGGCCTCCACCGGGCCCCCGCCAACCGGCTGCGCAAGGTGCTGCGCGCCGCCGCCGTCGTCTCCTGCGTTCCCTACGTCGCGCTCAAGATCGCCTGGATCGCCGGCAGCCGCGCCGGCATCCCCGAGGGCAGCGTGATCCTCGACCACCCGGGTCTGATGGCTGTCGCCAACAGCGTCACGATCCTGATGGACGCGACCGTCGTCGTCCTGGCCCTGCTGCTCACGCAGGACTGGGGCCGTCGCGTCCCGGCCTGGCTGCTCGCCCTGCCCATGTGGGCGGCGACGGGGCTGCTGACACCGATCATGACCGGGTTTCCGCTCCAGCTGCTGGTGAAGGTGTTCACCGGTGAGAACAGCGCACCGAGCGGCGACGAACCGTTCCTGGCCGACTGGGTCTTCAGCGTCGTCTACACCGGCTTCATCGTTCAGGGGCTGGCCCTGGGCACCCTCTTCGCGCTGTACGCCCGCGAGCGCTGGGGCCACCTGTGGCGGGGCGCGGTCTCGGAGCTGCCCGGCTCCGCCGTCGGGCCCCGGCTGAAGGCGGCCGCAGTGGCCGCGTCCGTACTCGCGGCGCTCTCCGCCGTTCCGCATGTGATGTGGGCCGCCGGTTCCACCACGGGGCTCAACCAGAGCCGGATCGAGCAGCGTTCGGCGGACTTCCATCTCCTCGAAGGCACCTACGTCCTGTTCGCGGCCCTCACCGTGGTGGGAGTCCTGACGCTCGCCCTGCGGCGCGGTCGCGGCCTGGCTCTGAAGACGCCGCTGGCGCTCGCCTGGCTGGGCTCGGGCGCGCTCGGCTGCTGGGGAGCCTGGCTGCTCGCCGCCTCGGCCATGCCCGCGGCCGATGCGGCCGATCAGGCCACCGCGTTGATGCTGGTGACCTACGCTGTCCAGATGATCGCCGGTCTCGTCGCCCTCGCCGCGGGCACCTCCTTCCTGCGGCGGCGCGTGCGGGACGCGGGGGTCGAGGGGCGGGGAGAAGGACAGATACGGGGACGCGCGGCGTGAAGCAGTTGTTCGGGGCGCGGGCCCGGCTGCGCTGGATCCATCTGATCCTCGGCGGCGCCCTGTCGATGCCGTACTTCCTCCTCGGAAGCGTCTTCGTCGGCCCGTTCATCGGCAACCAGAACGTCTTCACCTCGGCCTCCCTGCAGTTCGCCGCCTTCGGCGTCGCGCTCCCGATGGCCACCCTCACCGCGTTCTTCCCGCTCGTCAGGCCCCTGTCGGTGGGCGCGGTGCGGGCGTTGTGCGGGGTGCCTCGTGAGGGGCTGGCCGACGGGCCCGCCCGGTCCGGGCCGGCGCGGGTGCGGACCGCGGGCTGGTTCACGCTGCATCTCGGGCTCGGCGGCATCATCAGCGGCATGACGCTCGCGGTGCCGCCGTTCGCCGCCACACTGATCATCCTGCCGCTGCTGACCCGGCTGCGTGACACCCCGCTCGCGTTGCCCGAAGTGTTCGACCACACCTGGGCGCTGGCCCTCGCCCCGGTCGCCGGGGTGGCGATCCTGGTGGCGCTGGCGGCGTGCGCGGCACTGGCCGGGGCTCTGCTGGCCCGCTGGGCGCCGGTGCTGCTCGGGCCGACACCGGCCGACCGGCTGGCGGCGGCCGAGCGGCGGGCCGCGGACCTGGCCGTGCGCAACCGGCTGGCCCGCGAGCTGCACGACTCGGTGGGACACGCGCTGAGCGCGGTCACCCTCCAGGCGGGCGCGGCGCGCAGGGTGCTGGACAGCGATGTGGAGTTCGTACGGGAGGCGCTGACCGCGATCGAGGAGACGACACGCCGCACCGTGGGCGAACTGGACGCCGTGCTGGGCCTCTTGCGGCAGGGCGAGGACAGTCCCGGTGAGCTGCCGGGGCCCACGCTGGACGTACTGGACGACCTGCTGGCCCGCAGCGGCGTGAAGGTCACGTACGCGCAGGACGGCGGTCCGGCCGCCCAGGCCCCCGGACCGGTGTCCCGCGAGGCGTACCGCATCGTCCAGGAAGGGCTGAGCAACGCCCTTCGGCACGGCGGCGCCGCACCGGTGTCGCTACGGATCGCCCTGAGCGGCGAGGAGTTGGAGATCGTGATGGAGAACCCGCTGCCCGACAGGGTCCCGGTGGTACGCCCCGGGGGCGGCCGGGGGCTGCCCGGCATAGCGGAACGGGCCACCCTGCTCGGCGGCCACGCCGAAGCGGGCCCGTACGGCGACGTGTGGCGGCTCACGGCCCGCCTGCCGGTCGGCGGCGGGGGCGACGCGCGATGAGCACGCCGACGTCAGCGGTCAGGGTCGTGCTCGCCGACGACGAGCGCATGGTCCGCACCGCGCTGCGCGTCATCCTGGACGCCGAACCCGACCTGGAGGTCGTCGGCGAGGCGGCGACCGGCGCGGAGGCCGTCTCGGTGGTCCGCGAGCTGCGACCCGACGTGGTGCTGATGGACGTACGCATGCCGGAGATCGACGGCATCCGCGCCACCGAGCAGATCCTCGGCGGCATGGAGGCGCCCCCGCGCATCGTCGTGGTCACCACCTTCGAGAACGACTCCTATGTGTACGACGCGCTGCGCGCCGGCGCCGCCGGGTTCCTGCTCAAGCGTGCCGCCGCCGAGGACCTGGTCCAGGCGGTCCGGATGGTCGCGCGCAGCGACTCACTGCTCTTCCCGTCGGCGGTGCGCGGTCTGGCCGCCGAGCACGCCAAGCGGCAGCCCGCCCCGCCACCGCCGTGGGCGGCGCGGCTGACCGAGCGCGAGGCGGAGGTGCTGCGGCTGATGGCGACGGGCCTGACAAATGCGGAAATAGCGGACTGGTTGCGGGTCGGCGCGGCGACCGCGAAGAGCCATGTGGCGGCCGTGCTGGCGAAAACGGGCGCGCGCGACCGTACCCAGGCGGTGATCGCGGCGTACGAGTCGGGCTTCATCAAGCCACGCTGAGCGTGCCGCCGCTCCCGATGAGGATTTGGTGAGAAGCGCGACATAGGGGAACGTCACCGGCCGCCCCGTTCGTCTTCCGTACGGGATGAACAAAACGATCAGGCGCGCTTCGGTCTTCTGCCTGCTGATGGTGCTCGCCCTGCTGGTGCGGGTCACCTGGGTGCAGGCGTACGAAGGCCAGGCCCTCGCGGACGACAAGCACAACCGGCGGAACGTGATCGCGCAGTACGCGCAGCCGCTCGGGAACATCATCGTGGCCGGTTCGCCGGTCACCGGATCGAAGAGGACGGAGGGAGGCGATCTTGAGTACAAGCGGACGTACAAGGACGGCGAGCTCTACTCGGCTGTCACCGGTTACAGCTCGCAGGCGTACGGAGCCACCCAGCTCGAGGGCATCTACAGCGACGTCCTCGACGGGACCGACACCCGGCTGAAGAACCCGGCCGACATCATCATGGGCAAGCAGAGCGACCCCGGTGATGTCGTGACGACCATCGACCCGGGCGTACAGAAGGCGGCCTACGAGGCTCTGGGTGACAAGAAGGGCGCGGCCGTCGCGATCGACCCGAAGACCGGGCAGATCCTCGGCATGGTCTCCACACCTTCGTACGATCCGTCGAAGATCAGCGGTACGACCGACGGCGACGCCTGGCAGTCGCTGACCCGCGACAAGGACAAGCCGATGGTCAACCGGGCGCTGCGGCAGCCGCTGCCGCCTGGCTCGACGTTCAAGCTGGTGGTCGCCGCGGCGGCGCTGGAGGACGGGCGCTACGGGTCGGTCGACGAGCCGACGGACAGCCCGAACCCGTACACGCTGCCCGGCACGCGGACGGTTCTTGAGAACGAGAACAAGTCCGCGCCCTGCGAGAACGCCACGCTGCGCACAGCGCTGAAGTACTCCTGCAACAACGTCTTCGCGAAACTGGCCGTCGACCTCGGCCAGGACAAGGTGAAGGCGATGGCCGAGAAGTTCGGCTTCAACACCGAGAAGCTCGATGTGCCGGTCCGGGCCTCGGAGAGTGTGTACCCGTCCGGCATGGACAAGGCGCAGACGGCGCTGACGGGCATCGGCCAGTTCGATGTGACGGCCACCCCGCTCCAGATGGCCATGGTTTCGGCGGCCCTCGCCAACGGCGGTGAGCTCGCGTCGCCGCACATGGTCTCCAAGGTGACGGACGCGGACGGCGACACGCTGGAAGACCTCGGAAACGCGGGCAGTGAGCGGGTCGTCTCGTCGTCCACCGCCGAGCAGCTGCGGAGCGCGATGGTCACGGTCGTCGAGGACGGCACGGGGACGAACGCGCGGATCGGCGGCGCCGAGGTGGGCGGCAAGACGGGCACCGCACAGCACGGCGTCGACAACAGCAAGACGCCGTACGCCTGGTTCACGTCGTACGCGAAGGACAGGACCAGCGGCAAGGAGGTGGCAGTCGCGGTCGTCGTCGAGGACTCGGGCGCGGCGCGCTCTGAGGTCAGCGGCAACGGCCTGGCGGCCCCCATCGCCGAGAAGACGATGAGGGCGGCGCTCAGCCGGTAGGGGTTACTGGCCTGAGGGTTACTGGCCGGCCCAGCGCTTGACCGTGGCCTCGGCCTGGGCCCGCTCGGTGGGTGTCAGCTTGGAGATGAGCGCGCCGTGGTTGGTGTTCGGTGCGACGTAGAGGTGCGAGTCGTGCTTGCTGGGCTTGAACTGCTCGGCGCTCCACGGGTCGTTCTGCCCGTACACGAACATCATCTGCTCGCCCCGCGTGGCCACCCAGCGGTCGACGTCCTTGATGACGCGGCCGTCGTAGGACGTCCGCATGTCAGCGGGCAGCACCGAGTTGGGCTGGTAGATGTCCGGGTAGTTGCGGACGTCGCGCAGGTGCTTGAACTTCAGGTCCGCCCAGCCCAGCTGGGAGGCGGCCTGCCGGTAGTACGGGCCGCTGCCCTCGGCCCCGTTGCCCTGGTCCGAGTAGATGCTGAGGCCGTGGTCGAGCGACCACTTGTACAGCTCGTCGTCGGTCGCCCTGCTCGCGTCGGGGACCGCCGGGCAGTCGGTGTACGTGCCGCTCTGCCAGAAGTTCCACACCTGGTCGAGCACCGAGAACTCGAAGGCGCGGTCGGCCGAGCCGAGGTACTTGAAGGTGAGGCCCTGCTCCTTGGACGTGGCCTCGAAGCGCGGCAGCATGGCGCCCCGCCGTACGAGCATTTCGCGCTGTACGGCGTCCAGGGCGTTCCGGCATTCGGCCGTGCCGACCGTCTTGAAGAAGCTCTCGTAGACGCTGTCGTCACGGTTGCTCGCGTCGTTCGGGGCGACGTACGCGACGACCGCGTCCAGGTCCTGGGGGTAGAAGCGCTCGTGGTAGACCTGCGTCATTCCGCCCTTGCTGGCGCCGGTTCCGAGCCACTTCGCCTTGTAGATGCTCTTGAGCGCCTGGACGATCGCGTGCTCGTCGCTCGCCTGCTGCCAGACGTTCAGGTCGTCCCAGTCGACGTCGGCGGCCGCGGGGCGCGAGGTGTTGAAGTAGCGGTGCTCCACGCTGACCTGGTTGGCGCCGAGCAGCGTGGTGATCTCGCGGGTGCCCGAGGAGAGCCCGTATCCGCCGGTGTAGTGCACGACCGGCGCCGTCTCGGTCTTGTGCCAGAGCGTGAATCTCTGCTGGAAGGTGCCGCTGCCGGGGTCGCGGTGGTCGACGGGCTGGGCCAGCGTCAGGGTGAAGAAGGGGAATCCGCCCTTGTCGGACACCGAAACAACCGTCAGCCCTGGGATCCGCTCCAGCCTTTCGCGGATGTCGGCTGCCGCGGCCGCATCGACCGCGGCGTCGGAGGAGGCGCGGGCCGCCGGTTCGGCGGCGACGGCGGGCGAAGAGGCCAGCAGACCGGTTGCCGTTATGAGGCCGGCACAGAGCAGAGAAGGCAGGACCTTGGTGCGCACGCTGAAGTCCCCTCGGTCGGAGGTGATGCTGCGATGGATACAACGCGCCGCATGGTATGCGCTTTCGTACTGTGACTGGCCTCACTCCGAAGCTTTGCGTTCCGTGTCAACCGGATGCGGGCTCCCGGGCGTATGCCTGGTGAGACCGAAGAGAGATCCAGGAGTGGTTGTTGACCGTCGAGGAGTTTGAAGAGTTCTACGCGCATACGGCGTCCCGCCTCATCGGGCAGCTGTATGTGATGCTCGGCGATCTGCACGAGGCCCAGGACGTCGTACAGGAGGCCTTCGTCCGGGGCTGGAGCCGGCGGCGTCAGCTTGACGGCGGCGGCGAACCCGAGGCGTGGATCCGCACGGTGGCCTGGCGTCTGGCGGTGAGCAGATGGCGGGTGCGCCGCCGCTCGGCGGACGCCTGGCAGCGGCGCGGCAGTCCGTCGGCCGACCCGGGGCCCGGCCCCGAGCAGGTCGCGCTGGTGTCGGCGCTGCGCGAGCTGCCGCCCAAGCAGCGGCGGACGGTGACCCTGCACTACCTCTGCGATCTGACGGTTGTCCAGATCGCCGCCGAGACCGGCCTGTCCACGGGCACGGTCAAGACGCACCTGGCGCGGGGCCGGGCCGCGCTCTCCCATCTTCTGCAGGATCCGCGTGCTGAGGAGGCCTCCGGTGCCTGAGCCCCATGACCCTTTGAGGAACGCGTTCAAGAAAGCCGCGGCTGCCGGGCAGGCCCACGCGCGGCCGGTGCCCGCCTCGGTGATCGCCGGGCGCGGCGAGCGACGCCAACGGCGGCGGCTGGCCCTGGTGGCCGCCACCGCGTGCCTTGCCTTCGCCGGTACGGGCGCCGCGGCGGTGACGGCATTGCTGCCGGGCGGCAGTACGGGCACCACCGTCCCCGCTTCCACTCCGTCCGGCCTCCCTTCGTCCTCGCCCTCCCCCTCCTCTTCGTCGTCCTCGTCGCTTACGCGCACCACTCCCCCGGTGTCCTCGCCGCCACCCGGGACACCGACCGGAACACCATCGGGGACACCGTCGAGTACGGCGCCGGAGCAGCCACCGAGCACGTCACTGCCTCCGGGCTGACCCGCACCAGGCTCCGCTAACCGCCCCCCCTGCCCGCCGCATCGCCGAATCGCCGAATCGCCGCAGGGCGATCCCGCATGCCCCGATGCCCGCACCAGGAGTACGACCATGGCCACCTCGACCCCTCTGCGGCCCCCCGCACAGCCCGCCCGTACTCCCGCGTGGGAAAGAGCGACTGCCACCGGCCCCCGGCCCGGGCCCCACCGACGGCTCGGGCTCAGGCTCGGGTTTGGGCTCGACGACCGGAACGTCCTGCTGCTGTACGTGCTCACCCGGGTCGGCATCTGGACCACCGCGTACTGCGCGCGGTGGCTGTTCGCCGAGGACCGCAAGGCCCGCGACGTAGAGCCCGCGCTGTCGTCGTGGGACCAGTGGGACTGGTGGCACTACCTGCACATAGCCCAGGACGGTTACTTCCCGGGCGGGGCCGGGCCGTGGACGGACGACTGGGACAACAGGGAGGCATTCTTCCCCGGCTTCCCTCTCGTCCTGCGCGCCGTGCACGTAGCGATCCCGGACTGGACCGTCGCGGGCCTGCTGATCTCCTTCGTCTCGGGGGCAGTCGCCGTCCTGGCCCTCGCCCGTACAGCCCGCCTCCACCTGCCAACCACCAACGGCGCCCCGGGGCAGCGCACCGTGCTCTTCTTCCTGCTCTCTCCGTGCGCGGTGTTCCTGGCCGCCGGCTACACCGAGTCGCTCTTCCTCGCCCTCGCCCTGCCCGCCTGGCTCGCCGCCCGACGCCGCAACTGGCCGCTCGCGGGCATACTGGCCTGCCTGGCCACCGGCGTCCGGGTCAGCGGACTGTTCCTCGCGGCGGCGATCGCGGTCCACTTCATCGCCACCACAGACCTCCGCAAGCAGTGGCGTTCGCTTCCGTGGATCGCTCTGCCCGCTCTGCCCGCCGCCCTGTACGCATGGTTCCTGCACGCGCACACCGGCGACTGGATGGCATGGAACCACGCCCAGGAGCGCGGCTGGTACCGGAACTTCCACGCCCCCTGGGAGACGTGGCAGAACACCTGGAATGCCGCCTTCGCGCACACCCACTCCACCGGTTACGCCATCATGTTCCAGGCCGAGCTCGTCACCATGGTCGTCGGACTGCTCCTGTTTGCGGTGCTGCTGAGACGGCGGCGGTGGCCCGAAGCGGTCTACGTCGGGCTCAGCCTGTGGGCGCTGGGCACCTCGTACTGGTACACGTCCATCCCGCGCGCCACGCTCCTGTGGTGGCCGATGTGGATACTGCTCGCCACGTGGAGCCTGCGCCGCCCCTGGGTGAAGAGCGCCTACCTGTGCGTCGTCGCGCCCCTCTCGACGATCCTCACCATCACTTTCCTGACGGGACGCTGGGCGGGCTGACAGCCAACAGAGCGACATCTGCGGGCACTTGGGCCGCCACGCGCCGCGCGAGCGAAGCCGCCCAGGCCGTCGCCGCGACGGCCAGCGCGCCGACACCGGCGCCGACCCAGGCGACCGAGGCGTAGCCGAAGCCCGCGTCGATGGCCATGCCGCCCAGCATGGGCGTGAGCGTGATGCCGACGTTGAAGGCGGAGGTGCTGACGGCGGGTACAAGAGTCGGTGCGTCGGGCGCGATGGTGAACACCCGTGACTGGAGTACGGGGTTGGTGACGTAACCGGCCACGCCCAGGACGAGGACCAGCACGACGGTCAGGGTCAGGTTCGGCGCGGCGAGCGCCACCGCCGCCGAGGCGAGGGTGAGGGCTCCGATGCCGAGGTAGAGGGTGCGGATGGGGGCGCGGTCGGCGACGCGCCCGCCGATCGTCATGCCGATGAGCCCGCCGACTCCGTACAGCGACAGAACGGCCGGCACCCAGCTCTCCGGCACGCCGCTCACGTCGGTCAGCAGCGGCGCCAGGTAGCTGAAGGTGACGATGGCGGCGCCGAAGGCCAGTACGGTCACGGCGAAGGAGACCCACAGCTCGGGCCGCGCCAGCCCCTTCAACTCGCGTCGTACGGAAGGAACTTCTCGCCCGGCGGGATGACCGCCCGGCAGCACGGCCACGATCGCGACCAGACTCACGGCGGTGAGGGCCGCCACTCCCCAGAACGCCGCGCGCCAGCCCACATGCTGGCTCATCAGTGTCCCGGCGGGTACGCCGACGATGGTGGCCAGGGTCAGACCAGTGGCAACGACGGAGAGCGCCCTGCCCTTGGCCGTAGCCGGCACCAGACTCACGGCGGCCGCGGCGGCCACGCTCCAGAACCCGGCGTATGCGACCGCCGTCACGATGCGGCTCGCGAACACTACGGCGTACTCCGGGACAAGGGCCGCGACCACATGCCCGGCGATGAACACGGCCTGGAACGCGACGAGCGCGCTGCGGCGCGGGACGCGCAGGGTGAGCACGCTCATCAGCGGCGCGCCGACGACCATGCCGATGGCGAAGGCGGAGATGAGCAGCCCGGCGTCGGGGATGGAGACGCCGAGGTCGTCGGCCATGGTGGGCAGCAGACCGGAGAGCATGAACTCCGAGGTTCCCTGGGCGAAAATGCCCAGGCCGAGTATGTAAACGGCGATTGGCATGAGTCGATGCTCCGTTGTTTTGGACTGTACGTTTCAAAATAAGCCCATGGAAAGGCCCGCAGTGGCTGCCTGTCATTGACCTCAGAGGGCCGCGAGGGCGGCGTCCGCGACGCTTTCCAGCACGGACCGCTGCGGGGTGACGCGCGCCGAGACCTTCAGGCCGGCGATGGTCGCGATGACGAAGTGCGCGAGCGCGGCGGGGTCCTTGTCGCGGGCGATGTCGCCGTCCCGCTGCCCCGACTCGATCGCGGCACGGATCAGCGCGAGGCGCAGCCGGTAGTCGCGGGCCAGGTCGTCCGCGACCTCCCGGTCACGGGCGGCCACCTCGACGGCCGTATTGACGACCAGACAGCCTCGGCCTTCCGGACCACGCTCGAACTCCTCGTCGATCACCCGCTGAAACTGCGTACGGATCTTCTGCCGGACCGGGAGATCGATCTCCATCAGGGCGGCCAGCTCGGCGTTCTTGTACTCCATGTAGCGGGCGAGGGCGCGGTCGAAGAGGTCGCGCTTGCTCTTGAAGGTGTTGTAAATGCTGCTGCGCCCCAGGCCGGTGGCGTCGCACAGGTCCTGGGTGGACGTCGCTTCGTAGCCGGCGGTCCAGAACGCCTCCATCGCGGCGTCGACCGCCCGCTCCTCGTCGAACTTCCTCGGCCGGGCCATGCCCTGGACGCTAACACGTTTTGGAACGTACGGTCTATTACTTGTTCGCCGGCGTCCAGGACGGGCTGCGGCCCGCGCGCCCGACGACCCGGTCGAGGAGCGGTGCGTCCTCCGGTGCGTCGACGGGGGTTCCGAAGATCCCGTCATCGCCCGGGCTGTCGTCCGTCGGCTCCAGCAGCTCGTACGACGACCGAAGGCTCGCGGCGTCGGGCGCGTACGGCTGGCCGGTGGCACGGGCCAGGTCCCAGCCGTGCACCACGATCTCGTTGAGGGCGACCTGCCCGGCGACCGCACCAGGCAGCGTGACGCCGCCCGCGCGGGTCATGCCCTGCCAGGCGTCCGGGCTTCGCCAGGCGACGATGAGCTCGTCGAGCTGCTTCGGGAGGCGGGTGCGCCAGTCGTCTTCGAGTACGGGCAGGGCGGAGCCGGGGTCGGTGTCGGTCGTCGGGCCCAGCTCCTTCTTCGCTGCGTCGCGGAAGGCGGCGGTGAGGCCGACCAGGTGGGCCGGGAGGTGGTGTACCGCGTACTTCTCGCAGGGGGTGGGCGCGGCGAGCTGGTCGTCCGTGACCCCGTCGAGCAGTCGGGCGAGCTGCCGGGCGGCCGGTTCGAAGTCGAGGGTGCCGGGCGTGTCGAGCTTGGGGTCATTGAGTGTCATGACGCTGCCTCCGATGAGCGGACGATGCCTGCGCAGTAGTGACCGCCGCCCCCGCCGAAACTCATCGGCGCGTCCCAGCCCCGGACGCCCTACTGGCGTGTCCTCAAACGCCGGACGGGCTGGATCTTGCGGTACCGGCGGCACATTCCCACTCAACACCGGTCCGGGGCGAAGCCCCAGCGCCCACCCCGGCGACCTCCAGCCCGTCCGACGTTTGAGGACCGGGGCCTGGGGCGGAGCCCCAGTTGCGGGAAGGGGCGGGTGGGGGAAACAAGCCCCGCAGGGCTCCGGGTAAGGCAACTGCCCGATCCGCCGCCCCCTCCTCAGATGCCACGCTGGCCGCCCACCAGCCCACCCGGCAAGACAAGAACCGCATGCGAGGCAGACACACCAGTGGCATCACCCACGGCACACCGGCTCCTGCGAAACCGCAACGCGACCCTCTACCTCGGCGGCGCCATCACCTCCAGCTTCGGCACATCCGCGATGTGGCTCGCAGCCGGCATCTGGGTCAAGTCCCTCACCGGATCGGACAGCCTCGCCGCCCTGACCACCTTCTGCCTGTGGGCCCCGACCCTCGCCGGCCCACTCCTCGGCACAGTCGCCGACCGCGTACGCCGCAGGCAGCTCCTCATCCGCACCAGCGCCGCCATGGCCGCCCTGCTCACCACCCTCCTCCTGGTCGACTCGGCCGCCCGCGTCTGGATCCTGTTCGCCGTACTCCTCCTGTACGGCGTGAATTCCGTCGTCCAGGACGCGGCGGAGGCCGCTCTCGTCGCCCGCGCCGTCGACAAGCAACTGCTCGGCGACTTCAACGGCCTGCGTATGACCGCCACCGAAGGCACGAAACTGATCGCGCCGCTCGCCGGCGCCGGGCTCTTCGCTCAGTTCGGCGGGGCATCGGTGGCGCTCCTCGACGCGGCGACGTTCGCGCTCGCCGCCGCGATCTTCACGCTGCTGCGGGTCGAGGAAGAGCCACCGCCGCCCACCACGAGCAACTGGCGTACGCAGACAGCCGACGGCGCCCGTTTCCTCTGGCGCACAGCCGCCCTCAGGCCGCTCGTCCTGGCCGGCTCGGCCACCATGCTGCTCGCCGGACTCAACGGCGCGGCCGTTTTCGCCGTCGTCGACCGGGGCCTCGGCCACTCCCCCGCCTACGTCGGCGTGCTCTACGCGGTGCAGGGCGCCGGTTCCGTGCTCGCCGGGCTGCTGGCGGGCCCCCTGCTGCGGCGGCTGCCGGAGCGGGTCTTCGCCGCCGCCGGCATCGCGCTGTTCGCGCTGGCCGTCGCATCGCGTGCGCTGCCGTACGACGCTGTGGTGCTCGCGAGCGCCGCGGCCGTGGGCCTTGGACTGCCCTGCGTCCTCGTCGCCACGCTGACGGCGGTCCAGCGCGAGACGCCGGACGCGCTTCTCGGCCGTACCGCCGCCACCGCCGGCACCCTCGTCTACGCACCGAACGCGGTGGCCCTCGCCCTCGGCGCGGGCCTGATCGCGGTCGTGGACCACCGGGCACTGCTCGCCGCGACCGGCGCGGCGGGTCTGCTGACCGCCTGCGCGCTCATGGCTGCCGCAGGGCGGCGCGTACGAGCCTGAGGTCGGCGTCGGACGCCAGACCCGCGTGGTAGAGGCGCAGCTCGCTCGCTCCGAGCGCCGCCGCACGAGCCGCGTCCCCGGCGAGCGTGGCCGGGCTGCCCCCCATGCCGGAGACGACACCGAGATTCGCGGCGACAACGCTCGCGGCGTCCGGGCGGCGGTGCTCCGCGAAGGGTGCGAGCAGCTCCGGGCCACCCGCGCACGGCACCACCACACCGTCCGCGACCCCGAGGATGTGCCGGGGATCGACACCCGCGTTCGCCCCGCAGTGGTACGCCGACGGATCGGCGTGCAGCAGCACTTGGAAGCCGGGGGGCGCGGCTGCCCGTACCGCCGCGACGGCCGCTTCCTGGAGCGTACGGGCGGCCCGGGTACGCCAGGCGAGGCTCGCGGCGGCGAGTCCGGGGCCGAGGAGCTTCTCGACGGCCGGCCACCCGGTCTCGGACGAGGACCCGGCGGCCCAGGCAGGATCGAGGGCGCGGCGTACGGCCTGCCTCAACTCGCCCGCCTCCACGCCGAGTTCCTCGTAGCCAGTCCGACAGTTCCGGCAGAAGCAGAGCGACATCAGGTACTGCGCCGCGTCGCCGAGACCCACTCCCGCGATCTTGTCGTGCGCGTGCAGATGCGCCAGGCCGTACCAGCCGCAGGACTCCAGCTCGGTGCCGCGCGCCCCGGGGCGTACGGCCGCTTCCGCCGCCAACGCTGTCAGGTAGGTGCGTACGGCGGGCTGGGCGATGCACGGCGCCCAGAGGTAGCGGTCGCCGTACGCGTTGACGACGGAGGTGTCCGGATGGTCGGCGCCGAGGCGGGAGTTGTGCGCGAGGACGACCCAGGAGTGGACGTCGAGCCCGGCGGCCGCGAGCGCTTCGGCCGCCTCACCGTACGGATCCGCGGTGGGCGCCCAGTCCCCGGCGGCGTACGGTCGCAGGCTCCGCCCCGCCCAGCGGTCCTCGTCGACGGGGTAGAGCACGGCGGCGTGTTCGGCGGTCACAATGCGGTGGCCGGGGTGGCGCGGGGTCAAGGCGCGGGTCGAGTGGTAGGCGGAGGCGAGGGTGACCTGCTGGACGCCGAGGTCCGCGATGCGGTCGGCGGCATCCGGGTCGCCGACAAAGTCCCAGGGGTAGAGGAAGGCGGCGGCCTTCACGCGCGCTCACCGCCGGCATCGCCGGCACCGCCGGCACCCCCGCCGATCAGGGCCCGGCCGCGCTCGATGAGCTCGGCCAGCATCTTGACGTGTACGGGGTCCGGTTCGCTGAGCGGCGGCCGTACTTCACCGACCTCCAGGCCGGCGAGACGTACGCCCGCCTTGACGAGCGAGACCGCGTACCCGCGGCCGAGGTTGCGCAGTTCGACGAGCGGGGCGTAGAAGCCGTCGAGCAGGCGGTTGACTGTGTCGTCGTCGCCCGTGTTCAGAGCCCGGTGGAAGGCGAGCGCGATATCGGGCGCGAAACAGAAGACGGCGGAGGAGTAGAGGGTGACGCCGATGCCCCGGTAGGCGAGGCCGGTGAGTTCGGCGGTGGGCAGGCCGTTGAAGAACAGGAAGGGGTGGCCGGGCGGCAGGTCGCGGCGTACGGCGCCGACGATGCGCTGCATCAGGTCGAGATCGCCGTAACCGTCCTTGAGCCCGATGATGCCGGGCACCCGCGCGAGTCCGACGACGGTTTCGGGGGTGAAGACGGCGTTGTCGCGCTGATAGACGATGACGTCGAGGGCGGTGGCGGCGGCCAGTTCGGTGTAGTGGCGCAGCAGCCCCTCCTGGTCGGCGACGACGAGGTACGGCGGCATGGCGAGCAGTCCGTCGGCGCCCGCTTCCTCGGCGGCCTTCGCGTACTGGACGGCGAGCGCGGTGCCGTAGCCGGCTCCGGCGACGACGGGGACCCGGCCGGCCGCCTCTTCCACGGCGGCGGCCACGCAGGTGCGGAACTCCTCCGGCGTCAGGGCGTGGAACTCGCCGGTGCCGCAGCAGGCGAAGACGGCGGCGGCGCCGGCCTCGATGCCGCCGCGTACATGTGCGCGGAAGGCGTCGACGTCGAGGCCGCCGTCCGGCCCGTACGCGGTGACGGGGAAGAAGAGCAGGCCGTCGAGTCGGCCGGCGAGCGGGGCTGAGGTCACGGGCGCTCCCTGTGCGTGCACAATTATGATCCGCGTCTATATCCCTGAACGTCGTCACGCTAAGGCAGCCACCTGGGGGCGGTCAAGACGAGAAACACCAATGCAGAGGCGGATTCAGCGCCTCCGCGCGACACTTGACGGGGTTCGGGGCCACTCCCTAGCGTGTCCACGCATGTGAATTCGGTCCACGCACGCGTCCAAGCCTTGCGCTCCACTGCTCTCACCGCTCTCACCGCTCTCACCGCTCTCACCGCTCTCACCGAGGAGACCCGCCGATGCCCGCACCCCGCACCGTCCTGCTGACCGGCGCCGCCGGAGGCATGGGCACCCTGATGCGCGGCCTCCTTCCGGCGTACGGCTATGAACTGCGGCTCTTCGACGCCACCCCCATAGAGGGCGAGCCGGACGCGATCACAGCCGATCTGGCGGACAAGGAGGCGCTGCGCCAGGCCGTACGCGGCGTCGACGCGGTCATCCATCTCGCGGGCATCTCACTGGAGGCGTCCTTCGAGAAAATCCTGCGCTCCAACATCGAGGGGACGTACAACCTCTACGAGGCGGCCCGCGAGGAGGGCGTCGGCCGGATCGTTTTCGCCTCGTCCAACCACGCGGTCGGCTTCACCCCCGTCCCCAGTGAAGGCGCCCCGCTCATCCCCGTCGGCACTCCGCACCGCCCCGACACGTTCTACGGCCTCTCCAAGGCATTCGGCGAGGACCTGGCACAGCTCTACTGGGACCTGCACGGCGTCGAGACCGTATCGATGCGGATCGGCTCCTGCTTCATGGAGCCCACTTCGGTGCGGATGCTGTCGGTCTGGATGAGCCCGGGAGACGGCGCCCGCCTGCTGCACGCCGCGCTCACCGCCGAGGACGTCGGCCACACCGTCGTCTACGGCTCCTCCGCCAACACCCGCCTGTGGTGGGACCTGACGTCCGCGCGGGCCATCGGGTACGAACCGCAGGACGACTCCGAGCAGTACGCCGAGAAGCTCATCGCGGACCAGGGCGAACTCGACCCGGCCAACCCGGACCACGCGAACCTGGGCGGCCACTTCTGCACCAACCCGCCCCAGTGGCCGTACTGATAATCGCGCGACCCGGCGGGCGGGCGGCGGGCATGATGCGCTCCATGCCAAGACCTCATGGATTCAGTTACGAGCGGTTCGGCGACGGCCGCGTCGCCATCACCCACCAGGGCCGGCCCGCCGGCACCCTGCGGGGCGCCCGCGCCGAGAAGTTCCTGGCCGAAGTGGGGGCCGGCGACGGCCAGCTGGTCATGGCCCGCTGGACCGGGGCGTACAAACACGGCAACGAGCGGGCTGCGAAGAATCACCCGCGCAACGGGTGACGGGTAAGGGAACGGCAAAGGGGCGTCGGTCGTTAGCTTTGGCATGACCGCAATGACCCCCGGCTCGAATATCCCGCTCTCCACCGCCCGCGTGGCCGTGGACGTTGCCGCCCCGGTGCGGCTCGACGTATCGGGCCTGCTGCTCACCGCCGACGGCAAGGTGCGCTCGGACGACGACTTCATCTTCTACAACCAGCCCTCCGGCCCCGGTGTCACCTACCGCTCCGGCGGCGGCACCGCCCCCGACGCGATCGTGGTGGACACCTCGGCGGTCCCGCCGGGCATCGAGAAGATCGTGGTCACGGCGAGCCCCGACGCCGCGGGCCAGACCTTCCAGGGCATCGAGCCCACCGCCACGGTGCGGGGCGCAGACGACGGCGTCACGATCGCCACGTTCACCCCGCCGCAGCTCGGGTCCGAGACGGCGCTGGTGATCGTGGAGATCTACCTCCGCAACGGCGCGTGGAAGGTGCGCGCGGTCGGTCAGGGTTACGCCAACGGGCTGGCCGGCATCGCCACGGACTTCGGCGTCTCGGTGGAGGAGCCCGCCGCCCCGGCCGCTGCCGCGCCCGCTCAGGCGCCCGTGGCGCCGCCTGCGGCTCCGACGGCCGACCCGCGGATCGCGGCCGCCCCTGCGGCTCCTGCGGCGCCCGCCGCCCCGCCCGCGGCCCCCGCCCCGAGCGGAAAGATCAACCTCGACAAGGGCCGGGTCAGCCTCCAGAAGAACCAGACGGTCTCCCTGGTCAAGGGCGGCCGCCCGCTGCTCTCCCAGGTCAAGATGGGCCTCGGCTGGGAGCCGGCGTTCCGGGGCAAGGACATCGACCTCGACGCTTCCGTCATCGCGTACGACGGGAATCGCAAGCACCTGGACAGCTGCTACTTCGGCAAGCTGTCGATCCTGAACGGTGCGGTCAAGCACTCCGGTGACAACCTCACCGGCGAGGGAGCCGGCGACGACGAGGTGATCACCGTCGACCTCGGCCGCATCCCGGCGGAGGCGACCGGCCTGGTGTTCACGGTGAACTCCTTCACGGGACAGAAGTTCACCGAGGTGGCGAAGGCCTACTGCCGTCTGCTGGACGCGGCGACCGGTGAGGAACTGGTCCGCTTCGACCTGACGGGCGCCGAGCCGCAGACGGGGGTAATGATGGCCAAGCTGATCAAGCAGTTCTCTGGAGAATGGGAAATGACCGCGATGGGCGACTTCGTGAAGAGTCGCACCGTTCGCGGCATGGTCAAGCCGGCAGCCCAGGCCCTGTAGCGCTCGCGCGCCGCAGGGACTAGAGCTTGGTCAGCTTGGTGAAGGGGCTCAGGATGCGGCCTTGCCGTCCTGCGAAGTCGATGAGAACGGCGGCTTCGCCTTCGACTGCGATGACCCTCCCGAGTCCGAACTGATCATGCGAGACCCGGTCGCCCACCTCGAAAACCTCGATCGGGGGGGCGTCCGCGGCGGGGACGTTGAAGGGACTGGACGGCAGGTAGCGCCGGGCTCCGGCTGACTTTGTCATTAGTTGAGAGTATGCGCCCCGGGAGGCCGCCACGCCATGCCCGCCCATGATCACTTCGCCAGGGGCCGGTCGGCGGCCCTGCCGGCGGCCGGCCGCGGGCCCCTGCGGAAGGCCGCTCCCGCAAGGCATCCGGAGGTACGGCGACCAGGCGTTGCGGACGGAGGGTGACCGGGCCGGTACCCGGTGACGTTCCAGGGGCGGACTGGAAAATTCTGCGGCACACGGCCGGTCGGACCGCGCCGCGCGCCGGGCGCGGCCGACGCGCAGTGACGATGAGCACGCGGGGCTCCACACGCTCGCAAAAGGTCTCCTGCGAAACGAAATTGGCGACATCGAGCAAAAACGGCCTGGACCGCGCATCCGAATGGTGGCCGCCGGCCCCTGCGGCCCCTTCGTGGGGGACAGGCGATTAATTTCCCCGCAGTGATGCGGGGCGCACAGCACAAACGGGTGCCCGAGGCCGTTCCGAGAAGCCGGTGACGCACTGAACGACCGCTCTGACCGCCGAGTTGTACCGCCTGTAGCCCGTGGGCGGATGCGAATCCGCGACGCAACTGTGCCGAAGAAATAACCGTTGTCCGTGCGCCGGACACCCCATTGCTGCGCCTCACAGCATCAATGGCGGCAAGGCTTAAGAGGCGTAATCATCCCGGGCGCCAGAAGTTTTTGCCGGAAACACGAGCCGGAAACACGAGAGAGCGCGAGGGGCGCAACCGCCCGGCCGCCGTGAGCGTCGCAGAAGACGTCCGGGACACTGGATCGCGATCACGATCAAGATCGCCCTAAAGATCACTGGACGGGCCGGATCACCGGCGACCGTACGACCGTACGACCGCACGAGCGGAAGGGACCACGGCATGGCCGAGCGCGCGGAGTACCGCATCGTCTCGCTGATCGGTGAGGGCGGTACGGGCCGTGTCCAGCTGGCGTGGACGCCCGCCGGCCGGCTGGTCGCCCTCAAGACCGTCCATGAGCATCTGACCGCCGCCCCGCGCTTCCGCGAGCGGTTCCGGCGCGAGGCCGCCGCCGCGCTCCGCGTCCGCGGGCCCTTCACCGCCACGGTGCTCGACGCCGGCCCGGAGGACCAGCAGCCCTGGCTGGTGTCCGAGTTCTGCGTGGGGCCGCCGCTCGTGGAGGCGATCACCACGGTCGGTCCGCTCGGGCCCGCGGACCTCGGCACGTTCGGCTCCGCGCTCGCTGTGGCCCTGTCCGCGATCCACGGCGCGGGGCCCGCGCTCCTCGAACTCAAACCGGCCCATGTCCTGATCACCCGCCGGGGCCCCAAGATCATCGACTTCGGCACGGTCGGCCGCTCGGCGGGGCTGGACCCCGCCGGCTCGGGCTTCAGCGGCTTCATCGCCCCCGAGGAGCTGACGCCGGGAAGCAGGGCGGACACACCGGCCGATGTGTTCGCACTGGGTGCCCTCCTCGCGCTGTCCAGTACGGGACGCAATCCGTTCGGGTCGGGCAGCGCCGCGCAGGTGACCCACCGGACCCTGCACGACGCCCCCGACCTCGTCGGCGTGCCGGGGGCCGAGTGGCCCGGCTTCCTGGCCGCCTGCCTGGCCACCTCCCCGGCCGACCGGCCGAGCATGCCCGAAGCCCTCGCCTGGTGCGCGGAGCGCGCGGCCACCGTGCCGTGGTGGGAGCAGGAGCCGCTGACCGACCTCATTCGCGAGCACGAGGACGCCCTGGCCGAGCTGCTCGCGGTCAGCGAGGGCGACGGCGCCGCCACGGACCGGTGATCGCGACCATGATCCCCGGGTCCTGGATATTGGCGTAGAGCGTCTTCCCGTCGGGCGAGAAGACGACCCCGGTGAGCTCACTGAACTCCGGCTCGGCGTCCGTCCCCACGTTGAGGTCATTGCGGGCGATGGGGTACGTACGGCCGCTCTCCGTGGCACCGAAGAGGTGCTGGCCGCCCTCGCCGTCCTCCGCGATGACCAGCCCGCCGTACGGCGAGACGGTGATGTTGTCCGGCCCGTCGAACTGCCCGCCCGTACCGAGCAGCACCTTCAGCGTCAGCGTGCGGCGCTTGGGATCGTAGAACCACACCTGCCCGTCGTGCGGCTCGCCGGGGCTCTCGTCACGGGCGTACGAGGAAACGATGTACGCGCCGCCGTCGGCCCACCACATGCCTTCGAGCTTCCGGGCCCGTGTGATGTCCCCGTCGTCGAACTGCTCGCGCACCGGTGCCGTCCTGCCGTCACGGTCCGGTACGTCGATCCAGTCGACGCCGTAGACCGTGCCGATGCGCGTGGCGCGCGACAGGTCGTCGACGAACCGGCCGCCGGAGTCGAAGCACTTGGTGGCCTGGAGGGTGCCGGCGTCGTCGGCGAGCTTGCGCAGCTGTCCGCGGCCGTGCTTGAAGCCGTGCGGCGGGACCCAGCGGAAGAGCAGCCCGTTGGGCTCCGAGTCGTCCTCGGTGAGGTAGGCGTGGCCGCGCTTCGGGTCGATGACGACGGCCTCGTGGTCGAAGCGGCCGAACGCCTTGACCGGCTTGGGGTTCAGATTGGCGCGGCGGTCGTACGGGTCGACCTCGAAGACGTAGCCGTGGTCCTTGGTCATGCCGTTCTCGCCGGCCCGGTCGGAGTTCTCCTCGCAGGTCAGCCAGGTGCCCCAGCTGGTGCTGCCGCCCGCGCAGTTGGTGGAGGTGCCCGCGACGGCGACCCACTCGGCGACCTCGCCGCCGCGGTGCACCTCGACGACCGTGCAGCCGCCGGACGCGGCCGGGTCGTACACGAGGCCCTCGGCGAGCGGCACGGGGTACTGCCACTTCGACCGCACGCCCTTGAGCTCGTGGTTGTTGACGAGGAGCGTCGTGCCGCGCGGGCCTTCGAAGGCGGCGGTGCCGTCATGGTTGGACGGCGTGTACTCACCCGACTCCAGCCTGGTGACACCGGAGTGCGTGATGATCCGGTACGAGAAACCTGCGGGGAGGGCCAGAATGCCCTCGGGGTCGGGAACGAGCGGTCCGTAGCCGGGACCGTGCCCGCCCTTTCCGGCCTCGTCACCCGCTCCTTCGGTTTCCGCCGCGTCGTCGGCGGCGAGGGCCCCCGGTGCGGTGGCGAGCGCGTCGACGCTGCCGACGAGCGCGACCGAGGCACCGGTGAGCGCGGAGCGTCTGGCGAAGTCCCTGCGGGTGATCGACATTCGTACCTCCTGAGGCCCTTGAGGGGCACGTGTTTTCGGGCCCAGGCTCGCGCGCGCGTATAAACGAGGGCTGAACAACGCCCGACATCCGAGAGGCCACCGTCATGCACCTGCCCCCGCCCGTGCCGCACCCGTCCGTGCCGCCGCAACTGCCCGCCACCGGCCGCCGTGTCCTCGTCAGCGGTGCGTCGCGCGGTCTGGGCCGCGCGGTCGCGTACGCCTTCGCGGCGGGCGGCGACCGTGTCGCGGTCCACTACGGTTCACGTCGCGAGGACGCCCTGCGGACCCTCGACGGTCTCCCCGGTACGGGCCATGTGCTGGCCGGCGGCGACCTGTCCGACCCGGCGGGCGCGGTCGCGGTGGCGGATGTGGCGGCGGAGGGGCTCGGCGGCATCGACGTACTGGTGAACAACGCGGCCGTCAACGAGCGCCACCCGCTCGCCCGGACGCCGTACGACGAGTGGGCGGACGTATGGCAGCGCCATGTGGCCGTCAACCTGCTCGCGACGGCCAACCTCAGTCATCTCGCGGCCCGTCGCATGATCGACCGGGGTACGGCGGGCCGGATCGTCAACATCGGCTCGCGCGGCGCGTTCCGCGGGGAGCCGGACCACCCGGCGTACGGAGCGACGAAGGCGGCGGTGCACGCGCTCGGCCAGTCGCTGGCGGTGTCCCTCGCGCCGTACGGCATCGGGGTCGCGTCGGTCGCGCCCGGGTTCTTCGAGACGGAGCGGGTGGCGGACCGGCTGAGCGGCGCGGAGGGCGAGGCGATCAGGGCGCAGAGTCCGTTCGGCCGCGTGGCCACGGCCGAGGAGATCGCGGGCGCGGTGGTGTGGCTGGCGTCGCCGAGTGCGGAGTGGGCTTCGGGGACGGTGCTGGACATGAACGGCGCGTCGTATCTGCGGACTTGAGGGGCGGGTACCTGCGGCGCTGTCCCCGCCCCGCCCCGCCCCTTCCCGAACGCCGGACAGGCTGGACAGTGCCTCCTGGGCACCTTTCAGCCTCTCCGGCGTTTGAGGGAGCGGGGCCTGGGGCCGGGCCCCAGTTCGGCCCACTCAACCCGCCCTGCGCGACCTCGCCTTGAACGCCGCCTTCCGCGCTTCCTTCGCCGCCTTCTTGTCCGGATGCAGCCGCCCCATCGCCTCCAGGACATCCGCCGTGGCCGGGTGATCCACCCGCCACGCCGCGTCGAAGAAGCCACTGTGACGGCCGGTCAGCCCCGCTACCAGGCCCTGGAGCTCGTCCGGTTCACTGTCCACGTCGAGCTGCGCGGCAATGGTGTCGATGGCCAGCCAGAAGATCATCGACTCGGGCGGCGGCGGCACGTCCGAAGCACCGTGCTCGGCGAGCCAGACCCGGGCCAGGCCGCCCAGTTGCGCGTCGTCGAGCACCTCGCGCACCGCGTCCTCCGCCTCCGGGCCGACGAGCGACAGCGCCTGCTGGCTGCGGAGCCTGCGCAGCGGCGCGCCGCGGTCGGTGCCGCGCGCGGCGGCAAGCAGCTCCCGTGCGGCGGCGGCTGGTTCGCGCCGGGCGAGCCAGAGCTGCGTCTCGGCCCCGGCGGACGACTCGGGGAAATACGCGATGCCGTCGAGCAGCGCCTCGGCGCCCTTGTCCGCGAGGTCGCCGACCGCGGGTGCGTCGACGCCCGCTTCGAGCATGCGGGCCCTGACCCCGTACAGGCCGAGCGGGGTCAGCCCCACCATTCCGTACCGCGTCACGTCCTCGTCGTCCACGGGCGGCTCGGGCTCCGCGCCCTCCTCCGCCATCAGCGCCTCGTCGACCGGCTGGTAGGCGACAAGCCCGATCGGCTCCAGCACCCTGAACTGCTCGTCGAGCCGCATCATCGCGTCCGACACCTGTTCCAGTACGTCGTCGGTGGGCTCGCCCATGTCGTCGGGCACGATCATCGAGGCGGCGAGCGCGGGCAGCGGCACCGGGCCTTCGGCCGCGCCCTCGGAGACGGTCAGCAGATAGAGATTGCCCAGTACGCCCTCCAAGAACTCGGCCTCCGCCTCCGGGTCCCACTCCAGCGCCCCGAAGTCGATCTGCCCCTCCTCGTCGATGGCCTGCGCGAGGTCGTCCAGGACGGGCGCGGTGGCGTCGGCGAAGACGGCGTCGAAGGCGTCGAGCCAGATGGCGAGTACGTCCTGCGGGCTGCCGGAGGTGAGCAGCGCCAGGTTCTCGCCGGCCGTGGCGGTGCCGAAGGCTTCCTCTTCGCCCTCTTCACCCTCGGCGGGATCGGTGACCTCGACAAGCCCCGCGTCAACGGCGAGACGCCAGGCCTCGCTCGCCTCCGCCGCGCCGTCCTCATCGGCGGCGAGACCGAGGTGCTCGGCGGCCTCGGGCAGTTGCTCGTCGACGAGTTCGCCGCCCGCGCCGACCCGGGTCGCGGGCCCCGCCCACCGGGCGAGCCGCGCGGCGCGTGCGAGCAGCGGCGAGGTCACGCCCCCAACGCAATGGGCAACTTCTGCTTCGAGGTGACGCTCGGCTATCGGCGCTTGGAACTCCTTCCTCGCACGGAGGGTAAGGAGCGTCAC
>NZ_JAGGOK010000050.1 GCF_018614615.1 Streptomyces sp. ISL-100
CGGGTAGGGGACAGCGCCGCAGGCACCCGCACCGCACACCCGTCCCCTGAACACCCCGTTCCCCTTCGATTACAGTGCTGCGCCAGACGTCCTCCAGACCTCGTCCAGACGTCGTACGCCGGCACACACACCCGAAGGGCAGAAGCGGTGAGCGCACCAGTCACATCCGTATGGGGCCGCGCCGAGCAGCAGGACTTCCGCAGCCGGGTCCGCGGCTGCCTGCTCGGCGGAGCGGTCGGCGACGCGCTCGGCGCCGGCGTGGCCGCCCTGAGCCTCGACGAGATACGCGCGGCGCACGGCATCGATGCCGTCACCGACCTCGTCCCCGCGTACGGCAGACGCGGCGCCGTCACCGCCGGCACCCAGCTGACCCTCTTCACCGTCGACGGCCTTATACGGGCCCAGGTACGCCGCGACACAGGCGCCTGGCACCCGCCCACCGACGTACACCGCGCGCATCTGCGGTGGGCCCTCACCCAGCGCGACTGGGGCCCGGACGAGCGCCGCAAGGACAACGGCTGGCTCGCCCGCGAGGAGTGGCTGTACGCCCGCCGCGATCCCTCCCGCGAATGCCTGACCGGGCTCGCCGACGAGACCATGGGCACCCTCGACCAGCCCAGGAACCCCACCGCCCGCGACTCCGGCGCCATCACCCGCTCCGCGCCCTTCGGGCTGCTCGTCGGCTGGGAGCCGCAGCTCGTCTTCCAGCTCGCCGTCGAGTGCGCCGCGCAGACCCACGGCCACCCCACGGCGTACCTCTCGGCCGGGGCGTTCGCCGTCGTCGTGCACGGTCTGGCGCGCGGCGAGACCGTCGACGCCTCCGTCCAGCGCGCCCTCGCCCAGCTCGCCGCACGCCCCGGACACCAGCCTGTGACCGACGCCCTCAAGCACTCCCTCGGCGCCGTACGCCAGGGCATGCCGTCCCCGGCCCGCGTCGAGTCCCTCGGCGACGGCCGCACCGCCGAGGACGTGCTGGCCATCGCGGTCTACTGCGCCCTCGTCGGCGAGGACATCCGCCACGGCCTGCGCCTCGCCGTCAATCACAGCGGAGCGTCCGACGCCACCGGGGCGCTCTGCGGCAGCCTGCTCGGCGCCCTGCACGGTGAGACCGCACTGCCGCCGGGGTGGGTGGCGGAGCTCGAAGGGCGGGCCACGGTCCTCGAACTCGCCGACGACTTCGCGATGGAGATGACACAGGGCCCCGCCCTGCACGGCCCCGCGATCAACGCCCCCGGCTGGCTGTCCCGCTACCCGAGAGCCTGACCCGACACCACGCCACCCCGCGTTACTCCTTCACCCCCTCCCGCACAGCAGCATCACCCGCGCCGGCCGCGGCCGGTACCGCCGCGCCCGCCGACGAGTCGTCCCCGTCCGAGTTGATGCGCGCCAGCACCGCGTCGCGCTCCGGGGTGTCCTCCGGCTTGATGAAGCCGATGACGATGAACAGCACCAGCGAGACAGCCAGCGGCACCGACACCTGGTACTGCGTCGCGACGCCGTCCATCCCGTAGTTCACCACCCAGAAGGCGCACAGCCCGCACGCCCACGACACCAGCGCGGCCGTCGGCCCGGACTTACGGAACCGGGGCAGCAGCCCGAGCATGAACGGGATCGCGATCGGTCCCATCAGCCCCGCGACCCACTTGATGACGATCGTGATGATGTCCTTGAACGCCGGCGAATTGACCTGCGTCGCGATCGCCATCGACAGCGCCAGGAACGCCACGGTCGACAGCCGTGCGGCCACCAGCCCTGCCCGCTGCGACCAGCTGCGCGCCTTCACCGACAGCGCGGGCGCGATGTCGCGCGTGAAGACGGCGGCGATGGCGTTGGCGTCCGAGGAACACATGGCCATCGTGTGGGAGAAGAAGCCGACGATGACGAGCCCCAGCAGACCGTGCGGCAGCAGCTGCTCGGTCATCAGCGCGTACGAGTCCGAGGCGTCCGGCTTCTGCGCGTCGACCAGCAGCGGCGCGCACCACATCGGGAAGAACAGAACCAGCGGCCACACCAGCCACAGGACCGCCGACAGCCGGGCCGACCGCGTGGCCTCGCGGGCGTTCGCCGTGGCCATGTAGCGCTGCGCCTGGTTCCACATGCCGCCCGAGTACTCGAACGTCTTGATGAAGAGATAGGCCAGCAGGAACATCATGGTGAAGTCGCCGGTCAGCGGGTCGTTGTGGCTCTCCGGGAGCTTGTCCCATACCGTCCACAGCGAGCTGAATCCGCCGAGCTCACCCATCACCGCGATCAGCATCGCGAGACCGGCGAAGAGCTGGATGATGAACTGCCCCAGCTCGGTCAGGGCGTCGGCCCACAGGCCGCCGACCGTGCAGTAGATGCCGGTGATGACGCCGGTGATGAGAATGCCCTGGTTGAGGGAGATGCCCGTGAAGACGGTCAGCAGTGTGGCGATCGCCGCCCACTTGGCGGCGACGTCCACGATCTTGAGCAGGACGCCGGACCAGGCGAGGGCCTGCTGGGTGGGCAGGTTGTAGCGGTTCTTGAGGTATTCGAGCGGCGAGGAGACGCCCAGCCTCGACCTGAGCCGGTTGAGCCTCGGGGCGAACAGGCTGGACCCGATCGCGATGCCGATCGCGATCGGGAAGGACCACGTTACGAACGACGTGACACCGTACTTGTACGCGATGCCCGCGTAGCCGGTGAACATGACCGCGCTGTAGCCGGACATGTGATGGGAGATGCCGGACAGCCACCAGGGCATCTTTCCGCCGGCCGTGAAGAAGTCGCTGACGTTGTCCACGCGCTTGTGGGACCAGACGCCGATCGCGACCATGATTCCGAAGTAGCCGATGAGCACGGCCCAGTCGAGACTGTTCATGCCCCCTCCAGGGGTCCGCCTTGTCGCTGCGTTCAACTCAGTGAACTGGATCGTGCTTCGTCAGAACGTCCAATGGGGCGGCGCCCCCGTGCAGGAGCGGGGACTTTGGGGATTGAACCGTTTGTTCGGGGGGCTGGTCAAGGCTTTCAATGGTCAAGCATGTGAACGTAGGTCATAAAGCAGAACGTCTTTACTTGTTCTTGGCCAACCGGGACGTTGTCGTGAACGCGACGGCAGCCACACGATGGGCGGACGCTTCGTCAGGCGCCGTACACACGCAAACGACCGCACGGGACGCGGGTCCCGTGCGGTCGGAAGAGGGGGGAACAGGGCAGCGACCAGCGAGCGACTACCGCATCAGCTCACCCGCGTTGACCAGCAGCGACTGCCCCGTGATGGCGCGGGCCCGGTCCGAGGCCAGGAAGGTCACGGCCTCCGCCACGTCGCCGTCCGTGGCCAGTTCGGGCAGCGCCATACGCTCCGTCAGCCGGCCCAGCACCTCCGGCTCCGGTACGCCCTCGCTGTGCGCCGTGAACTGGACGTACGCCTGGACCGGCGGGCCCCACATCCACCCGGGCAGCACGGTGTTGACCCTGATCCGGTACGGCCCGAGTTCGCGCGCCATCGAGTACATCGCCGAGGTGAGCGCCCCCTTGGAGGCCGCGTACGCCGCCTGCTCGACCTGCGAGGGTGCGGCGATCGCCGACTGCGTACCGATGATGACGACCGAGCCGCCCCGTTCCTTCAGCGCGGGCAGGCATGCCCGCGTCATCCGCAGCGTCCCCAGCAGGTTCACGTCGAGGACGCTCTGCCAGGTGGCGAAGTCCGCGCCCTCGACGCCCCCGAAGTAGCTGTCCCAGGCCGCGACATGGACGACCGCGTCGATGCGCCCGAAGCGCTCGACGGCGAGTGCGGCCAGCGCCTCGCACTGCTCTTCGTGGGCGATGTCCGTGGCGAGGTGGGCCGTGTGCCGGCCGTCCGGATCGATCTCGGCGGCGCACTTGACGAGGTTCGCCTCGGTGCGGGCGCCGAGGACCGCATTGCCGCCGTCCCGTACGGCGGCCGCGGCGATCCGGTGCCCGAGCCCGGCACCGACACCCGACACGACGACGGTCTTCCCCTGAAGCAGCATCGGCATTCGGTGCCTCCCCGCTCTGGCTATCTATCTGACGGAACGTCAGAGTAAGTCCGTATGGCGTGGGAAGGAAGGGAAGGCCGGAGGCTGAGGCCGGGTCGGCGGTGTGGATCAGAGGTACTGCGGCTTGATGTGCTCGGGGTTGAACGGGGCGCGCCCTTTGCCGGAGGGCATCACGTAGATGGCGCTGAAGATCTCGGCTACCAGAGTGCGGCGTTGCTCCAGTCCGCCGGTTCGCCACTCGCTCTCGTAGTCGCGCGTCAGGCAGTGTCGTGCGTGCGAGGTGTGGTCGGCCAGTTCACCCTCCAGCCGGTCGAGTTCGGCATTCATCGATGCGAGAGCCTGGTAGTAGTCATCGGGCCGCATCCCTTGCACACTCTCCGAACCCGTGGCCCATGACGCGATGAGATCCCGCTTGCGGGCGGCGACACCCGAGATTCTTGTCCGCAGGGTGTCCACGATTTCGGCGCGACTGGTGGGTTCCTCTGTTGTCGACGCATCAGCGGCGTGGGCCCGAGCCCACTCGTTGATCAGCCCTTCCAAGTGCTGGTCCACCGGCTCCGCGCGTCGACTCACCTTGCCGCAGGCGTTACGGCCCTTGCCGGGGCAGTAGTAGATGACGTGTCCGCGGCCGGTAACCCGCTTGGTGCTCATGGGTGCTTTGCAGATCCCGCACCTCAGGTACCCGGTGAACACGTACTTGCGGTAGTTGGTGCCTTCGGGATTACTCAGAAGGCCCTTCTGCCGGCCGGCAAGCCGTCGCTGGTCCAGCTCGAGTTGGGCATCGGCCCACAACTTTTTCGAGACGACTGGCTCCCACGTCCCGAGGACGGGGAGCCCGTCTTCGCCGAGTAGGACGCGGCTCCAACCGTCTCGCTGTCGCGAGATCTCGCTCCGGTGCTTGCCCTGGTAGGAAACGAAGCCGCAGTAGCGAGGATTGGTGAGGATCGCCTTCACTGTCGGCGGCGCCCACTTGGCGCCTCGGGGGGACGGAATGTTGTCCTGGTTGAGGTCCCGTGCGATGCCGGTGATGGATCTACCGGCCGCGAACTGGTCGTAGATGCGCCTTGCGATCCGCGCACGGTCCGGCCGAAGGGTCCCGTTGGCGTTCCAGGCGTGCGGCGTTCTGCCCGTCAGCTCGCCGGCTGAGGCATCTGCCAGATGATTCCTGGCTACACGGCGGGAGGTGTCTTCGGAGGCCTTGAGGGCCATGATGCACAGCATCCGCGCCATGTGCCGATCGGCGTCATTGATGAGGTTGAGGTCGCCTGTGACGCCGACCGCCGGCTTCATCGTGTGCTCAACTACGTCGATGAGGTCCTCGAGATCCCTCGGCTGTCGCGCCAGCCGATCAGTGTCATAGAAGATGACGCCGTCGATCCGGCCTGACAGAAGGTCGCTCAACATGCGACGGAAGGCCGGGCGGAGCACTATCCAGTCGATCCCACCGTCGCTCTTCGCGATCCGCTTCTTCTTGAAGGCTCCGGTGTCGTTCTCTCGGTAAACCTCGGCGAACGAGCCCCAGGCGAGGTTGATCCGTTTCTGCTCGGTGTCTCGTAGCTGGAGATCGATCCCCTTCTCGATCCCATGGCGGTCGAAGGACGTGCGCAGATAGCAGCCAGGTCGTTGTGGAACGTACTCACGCAACGAGTCTCCGACGGCGAGCGCGACTGATGTGCGGTTCCGAACGCGCTCCGGGATCACGATGCCGTCCCATGAGGCGTCAAGTCCCGTCGTTTCGATGGCGCGCAATGTGTTCATGGCCCTCCCAGGTGGCGGTGTAACGCACCTCAGAACGTAGCCACTTAGAGTGGCTGTATCGTCGCATTAGGCCACTATCGGCCGCATGAGTGACTACTCGCACGGACATTCCTATTCGTTGCGAGCTGACGTACCGTCAGCAGCGCCCGTAGAGGTCCGATAAGGGAGGCTGTGTGAAGGGGAGTGGGCGCGACAAGAGCGACCTGGAGCTGTACGCCAAGTTGGCGTCGGTCGGGCCGTACGGCGTTGCGGTTGGACATGCCTTGATCACCATGGTCGAGCCGCATCCCGGGCACGAGCGCGACTACCACAGATGGTATGAAGATGATCACTACATCGCCGGCGCGATGGCCATGCCCTGGATGTACGCCGGCCGCCGCTGGGTCGCCACCCGTGACCTTCAGCTGCTGCGCTACCCGGAGAAGTCGGCCGTCGCGCAGCCCGTCACCGCGGGCTGTTACCTCTCGACGTACTGGGTGACGGAGGGCCGCTACGAGGAGCACATGAAGTGGACCGTCGGCATCAACAAGCGGCTCAACCGCGACGGGCGCGTCCATCAGGGCCGTACGCACGTCTTCACGGCCTTCCAGGACCACGAGGCCACCGTCTACCGCGACGGGTCCGCCGGGCCGCGCGACTTCCACGCGCTCGACCATCCGTACCGTGGACTGGTGCTGGAGGTCGTCGACGCCGAGAGCCCCGAGCAGCGGGCGGAGCTGCTGGAGTGGCTGCGGGGCACCCATCTGCCGGAGCGACTGGCGGGTACCGGCGCCGGCTCATCGGCTGCCATGGTCACGGTCTTCCGGCCGACGCCGTTGCCGGGCGACCGGATGAGCTACGTGAAGCAGGTCGAGGGGGTCGATACCCGGCTGACGCTGCTGTGGTTCCTGGAGGCCGATCCGCGCGAGGCGTGGGAGGAGCGGTTCGGCGGTCTGGACGGGCAGGTGGCCGCTTCGGGGCTGGGCCGGGTGGAACTGGTGGCACCGTTCATCCCGACGGTCCCGGGGACGGACCAGTACGTAAACGAACTGCGCTGAGCGTATGTGGGCCGGGGTACGCCAGAGCCCCCTCGGCCAGGACGGCGGACCGGTCGAGAGGGCTCTCTGCCGTAACTCGGGCTGCTCAGTGCGGACCTGTCAGCCGAGGTCGAAAGTCCCCTGGCCGACCCCGCCCACGAATGCGCTCCAGGAACCGGGAGCGAAGGTGATCGAAGGGCCCTCGGGCGCCTTCGAGTCCCGCACCGCGACGGCGTGTGTGACCGGGGACTTGACCTCTACGCATGCGCCGTTGCCTCCGGAGTACGAGGACTTCGTCCAGGTGTCCGTAGCGCCCTGATGGATTGCCATGTTCGCTCCGATTTTGCTGGTCGTGGAGGGAGACGCCAACGTTTTGTGCTGGCGGGAGCGACGCTACTCGCGAACTTGTCGGCGTGAGGGGGGCGTTCACCCGACCGGATGGCATATTCCATGTAAGCCTTCCGCTGCGGGGCGGCCACGGTGTACCGTTCCGGTTCCCTCGGCGGAAGCGCTGCTTCATCGCGCGTATTCCTTCGCGATGTCCGCGATGAACTGGCGCGACGCTTCGACATTCAGCGCCTGGGCGCGCAGATGCTCGTACATCACGCTGTACTTCTGAACGTCGTTGGCCTTCTCCAGGTAGAGGTCGCTCGTGACGCCCTCGATGTAGACCACGCTGGAGTCGGCCGCGTCAGGGAACTCCAGGATCGCGTAATGGCCGCTGATGCCGGGATGGGCGCCCATGTCGAAGGGGAGTATCTGGACCGTCACATGGGGCAGCTGAGACTGCTCCACCAGGTGCTCCAACTGCTCGCGCATGAGCTGCTTGTCGCCGACTACGCGGCGCAGCGAGGCCTCGTCAATGACGGCCCACAGGCGCAGCGGCTGTTCGGCCGTGAGGATGCGTTCCTGTCGGCGCAGTCTGACGTTGACCCGTTTCTCCACGTCGGTCGCCGCCGTCTCGGGCAGCGCGCCGGTGATGAGCGCCTCGGCGTACTGCGGGGTCTGGAGGAGGCCGGGGACGATCTGGGGGTCGTACACGCGCAGTGAGGCGGCGTCGGTCTCCAGGCCGATGTAGACGCTGTACGGGATGTCGCCGAAGGCGTGCCACCAGCCCTGCTGGCGGGAGTCCTTGGCCATCTGCATCAGCGAGTCGACGATCCGGTGGTCCTCGACGTCGTACACACCGCACAGGTCGCGTACGTCGCGCTGGCTGATGGAGCGGCGGCCGTTCTCGAGGCGGCTGATCTTCGACTGGGAGACGAGCAGGCGCTCCGCCACCTCTTCGGCCGTCATGCCCTTGAGCTCGCGGAGCCGGCGGAGCTCTTGGCCGAGTCGGCGTCGCCTGACGGTTGGGTTGACGTTGGACGCCACGGGAACTGCACCTCCGGCTGAGTGCGTTGTGCCTATGTACTGCCAGCACGCTCTACTGCTCAGCAGACTGCCACCAATGGTCATGTCCGCGCTGGGAAATGGCCACACACGGTGCCGGCGCAAGCGCGCGGGGTGGCGGTCCGGTCCTGTCCAGGATGGCCTGGACGACCGTTCCACTACCCCGCGCGCTTCGGTGCGGCTCCCGAACCGGGTCTTGGGGACGTCGGTGCGGCGTTGGTGCTACGGGTGCTGCTCGGGTGCTACTCGGTGGCGCTCGGGTGGTGCTCTTCGGGCTGCGGCCCGGCTCAGTGCGCCGCGAGGCGCGCCATGCCGTCGCGGCGTGACTGTGATTGCGATTGCGGTTGCATCGGTACGGTCGACTGCGGTCGGCCACCCGCTGCGGGTCCTCGGCGCGGCTGTGCGGCCACACCGTTCTGAACGTCCATCACGGCGTGCGCCACGAGTCCGCCCATGGGGTCGTGCCTGATCAGATCCCGGAGGCGGGAGCGTGATGAGCGCCCCTCGTTGCCGGGGTAGAGGTGCTTGCCGAGCCCCACTGCGTGAGCGAGCGCGGCGAGCGCCGCGGTCCGCGGGTCCGGCGGTACGCCGGTGCGGATCGCACTGTCCAGCCGGGACCTGATTTCCCGGCAAATCACCGATTCCGTCGCTTGGTAGCGAGTCGTCGGCAGCACTCCGCACATCTGTCCCGCCACGGCATGCACCATGCCGCACCGTTCCAGATGCGAAAGATACGTCTGGCGGAGCCCCAGTCGGGGTCCGCCGATCCAGTGGACCGCCCGTACCGGGCTGCCGCGCCTGCGCAGCAGTTCCAGTGCGGAGTCCAATGTCGGATCTCCTGTCGGCCGTGCCATCACCACGGCGATACGATCCCCGTCTGGGGCTATCCGTCCTGCCAGAGCCAGCTCTACTAGCTGTGCCCCGGCCAGGCCGAGGTCGAGCGACTGCGGCTGCGCTGTGGTACCCGTTGCCGGGTCCAGAGCGAGCAGTAGAAGCTCCTCCGGAAGTGTTCTGCGGCTCCTGCCCATCCATGCCTCCCCGCGTGGATGAATGACAGGGTGACCCCTCTCACATTCATCTGTCGAGAGCGCCTGGGTGCTTCGTGCGGGAACCGGCAGGTATGTCGTTCTCGTCTAGCGAGGAGGCCGGGGTCTCAGACAGGACACTGGTACATGGTTCGGACATCGGACTGCGGACAGCGGGCGTATGCGCGGGCGCGTATGAAGGAGGCATCGGTGGCGGGCGAGTCCCCCGACAAGTCGGAGCAGCGGAAGTCGTCGGGGGAGAAGGCCCCGGGCGAACGCGATCCGCGGCTCGCCGTTTTCCGGGAGTCGGCCGCGAGGCCGGAGCCGGAGGACCGCGGCCGCGTCGATCAGCCGACGGCAGTCTTCAAGATGCCGCCCCCGGAGCAGTCTCCCCCGGCTTCGGAGACCCCTGAGAGCCCCGAGACCCCTGAGCGCGATGCGCGCCTGCGGGCGGCGGTGGCGGCGTGGGTCGCCACGTCGGACACGCCGGCCGATGCGGCGGCCACGGCAGCGGAGGACGAGACCGACGCCGCTGAGCCGCCGGCGGACGAGTCCACCCCCGACACACCCACCGCTGACGCCGGCGCGGCCGGCGCGGCCCGCGAGGGCGGCCGGGCGGCTGCTGCCGCAGAGGCGTCGCGTTCGGCCGCTACGGACGGCGACGAGCCGTTGGCGGGCAAGGCTGCGGCCACGCTGCCGGCGGACGCGGACGCGGACGCGGACGTGTCGGGTGCGGGCCGGGCGTTTGCGCCCGCCAAGAACGAGGTTGGCGGCGAGTCGTCGCCTGACGGTGACGCTACGGCTGCGCGGCAGGCAGAGGCGGACGGTGACGCCCCCGGCGCGGGGCGTGCGGCTGCTGCCGAGGCTGCGCCGCAGGCTGAGGTGGATGGTGACGCCTCCGGTGCGGGTCGTGCGGCTGGCGCCATGGGTTCCGGTTCGGCTGCTGCTGACGGTGAGGTGCCGTCGGCGGGTGGGGCCTTGGCGCGGGCTGACGTGGACGCGTCGGGTGCGGGCCAGGCGGCTGCTGCCGCCCAGGTTGTGCCGGATGCTGAGGTGGACGGTGACGCCTCCGGCGTGGGCCGGGGGGCTGGCGACACTGCTGACGGTGAGGTGCCGTCGGCGGGCGGGGCTGGGGCCTCGGCGCGGGCTGACGTGGACGTGTCCGGTGCGGGGCGTGCGGCTGCAGACGACGACCAGTCGTTGTCGGGCGACGTTGCGGGCACGTCGGACGCGGGCGTGTCCGGTACGGGCGAGGTCGGCGGGGAGTCGTCTTCGGGCGGTGACGTTCCCGGTGCGCGTCGGGCGGCTGGTGCCGGGGTGTCGGGATCGGGCACTGCGGGTGGCGACGAGCCGGCGGCGGGCGAGGTTGCGGCCATGCCGGACGCGGACGTGGCGGGCCGGGCGGCTGCGCCGCAGGGTGGCGCCGGTAGTGCCCGGGTGAGCCGTGACGGTGCCGAGTCGCAGGGCGACGCGAAGGCGAGTGGGGCTCGGCGTGAGGCGTCCGCCGACTCGGGCGACTCCGGTGACGACACTTCTGGCGATGAGCCGTCGGACGGCTCCCCCACGGGGCGTGGGGTTGACCAGGCCACTGCCGTGTTCAAGGCTGTGCGGCCGCGGCAGGCCGTGGATCAGCCGACCACCGCGCTGAAGGCCGTCGGCAAGCCCGAGACCAAAGAGTCCGCCGCCGAGCGCACCAGCACATTCGTTCCGCTGAAGCGGGACGACGTAGGGCCGCCGGCCGCCAGGCCGAGCCGTACCCCCGACGCGCCCCCGGCCGGCCCCGCGCCGTCCGGGCCGGCCGGGTCGCCCCCCGCGTCCGCCCCCATGCCGGAGGCGGAACGTACGCGGCAGCAGCCGCTGCCGCCGAGGCCGCCGCTCGACCTGCTCGCCGAGCTGACTAACACCCCGCCCCCGCCCGAGACCCCGGTCAGGACCGCCGTTCGGCGGGTCAAGATCTGGACCCCGCTGGTTCTGCTGCTGGTGATCGTCTTTGCGGTTGCACAGTTCCTGCGGCCGCTTCCCTCGCCCACGCTCGCGCTGACGGCGAAGCCGACGTACACCTTCGAGGGTGACGCGCTCAGCATGCCGTGGCCCGAGGGCGGCCAGTCGGCCGTCGAGGTGCAGGGCGTCGGCAGCATCGGTACGCACGGGGAGCAGAAGCCCTCGCCGATCGCCAGTGTCGCCAAGGCGATGACGGCGTACGTGATCCTCAAGGAGCACCCGCTCAAGGGCGACGAGACGGGCCCGAAGATCACGGTCGACGAACAGGCCGAGAGGGAGTCCAAGCTCCCCGACGAGTCGACCGCCGCGATCAGGGAGGGGCAGCAGTTCACCGAGCGGCAGATGCTCCAGCTGCTGATGATCCCGTCGGGCAACAACGCGGCGCGGCTGCTGGCCCGCTGGGGAGCCAAGTCCCAGGACGAGTTCGTCACGAAGATGAACGACGCCGCCAAGGACCTCGGCATGAAGAACACGACGTACACCGACCCGAGCGGCCTCGAGGCCTCCACGGTGAGCACCGCGGTCGACCAGCTCAAGCTGGCCAAGGCGGTCATGGAGAACGACGTGTTCCGCGAGATCGTCAACATGCCCGAGGCCGAGATCCCGGGCATCGAGGGCAAGATCTACAACAACAACAACATCCTGCTGCAGCCCGGCGTGAGCGGCATCAAGACCGGCTCCTCCACTCCCGCCGGCGGCAACCTGCTGTGGACCGCAAACACCGTCATCGACGGCAAGGAGCGCCGGATCGTCGGTGCGGTGATGGGGCAGCAGGACGCCACCACGCCGGACTCCAAGCTGCAGCTCGCGATCGCCAGGAGCCTCAAGCTGATCCAGGCCGCCCAGCGGGACGTCACGTCGGCGACCGTCGTGAAGAAGGGCGAGGTCGTCGGTTACGTCGACGACGGCCTCGGCGGGCAGACGCCGGTCGTGGCGACGAAGGACCTGAAGGCGGTCGGCTGGCCGGGCCTGAAGGTGGAGCTGGCGATTTCCGACGCCGGAAAGCCGCTGCCGCACGCCGCGAAGAAGGGTGACGAGGTCGGTCAGGTCACCGTCGGCTCCGGACCCGGTCAGGTCAAGGCACCGGTCGCGCTCCAGAAGGACCTGGTCGAGCCGGGCTTCGGCGCCAAGCTGACCCGTGTCGGCTGACGTTGGGCCGATGAGCGGAGTGCTGCCGCCGGACGTGGGAACCGGCGGCAGCACCACGGGCGCCGCGTGTTAGCGTCCGGGCAACTTGGGACGCGGGGACGGCGTCCTTACGCATGTCGGGGGGGTGTTGGTACCCGGGGAGAACGGGGAGAGCCGTAATGACCACCGCTGAGCCCACGCGCGCCGAGGGCGGGGACCGTAACCGGGACGAGGGCGGGCGTAACGCGGGCGGCACAAGGGGCGGCACACGGGGTGGCCAACAGGGCGGTATACGGCTGAGTCCGGAGGCGGACGATCCGGGGCGGCCGCAACGGCCCGAGCCGGCGGCGCGCGTGCGGGTGTCCGCGCCGACGCCCCCCGCGGCCCAGGACGACGACCGCCCACGCCGCTTCCTCCGCCACCCCGTCACGATCACGACGGCCGCCGCAGCGGTGGTGCACGTCGTCTGGTTCTTCTGCTTCGCAAACAGTGGCGGTGACCTCGCGGCGCAGGACGCCTGGGCCGAGTTCGTCGGCCGCCACCCCGACTCCGCGTACAACCTCGCCTGGTACGGCGGGATGCACCCGGTGTCGTACAGCGTCGTCTCGCCGTACCTGATGTCCGTCCTCGGTGTCCGTACGACGATGATGATCGTCGGCACCGTATCGGCCACCCTGACCGCCCTGATCCTGGTCCGCGTCAAGGAGGTCCGCAATCCCCTGTGGTGTTCGCTCGCCGGGGTCTTCGCCTTCCTCTGCAACGCCCTCTCGGGGCGCGTCACCTTCGGCCTCGGCATGATGTTCGCGCTCGGCGCGGTCGCCGCCGTGTTCTGCTGGCCGCGCCGCTGGGCCGCGAACCGGTGGGCGAAGGCGGCCGTCGCCGCGCCGCTGGCCGGGCTCGCCACCGCGAGCAGCCCGGTCGCGGGCCTGTTCCTCGGCGTCGTCGCGGCCGCGCTGTTCCTCAACAAGCGCCGCCCCGGGGCGTACGCGCTCGGCGTGGCGCCGGTCGTCGTCGTCGCCCTGTCCTCCTGGCTGTTCCCGTTCTCCGGTACGCAGCCGATGTCGCTGGCGACGGCTTCGCTGCCGTGCCTGTTCGGCGTCCTGGTGCTCGTGCTCGTACCGAGCGACTGGAAGACGGTCCGCACGGGAGCCGCCGTCTACTCCGTCGGGGTGCTGCTGACCTGGCTGATCGACTCTCAGATCGGCAGCAACGTCTCGCGGCTGGCGATGGTGTTCGCGGGTGTCGTGCTGCTGGCGGCGCTGCCGTTCGCCGCGCCCCGGACGCTCAAGTGGTACGCCATCGTGCTCGCCTCCGTCGGCTTCAGCGTCTGGGTCGGCATCAAGACCGTCGACGACGTCATACGTACCGCGCCGACGGCGTCCTGGGCGCGTGAGCTGGCGCCGCTGGTCAACCAGTTGCAGGAGGTCGGCGCGGAGAAGGGCCGGGTCGAGGTGGTCCCGGCCAGCAGCCACCGGGAGGCGTCGGCGCTCGCTCCGTACGTCAATCTCGCGCGCGGCTGGAACCGGCAGGCCGACATGGAGCGCAACCCGCTCTTCTACGACGACACGCTGCACAGCGACACGTACCGGGAGTGGCTGGACCGCTGGGCCGTGCACTACGTCGTGCTGCCCAAGGGCGCCCCGGACTCGGCCGGCGGCGCGATCGAGGAAGCGGATCTCGTACGCGCCGGCCAGCCGTACCTCAAGCCGGTCTGGAACGACGCCAACTGGCAGCTCTTCCGCGTCGACGACCCGACGCCGCTCGCCGACCCGCCCGCGACGGTCGACCGCGCGGGCGCGGGCGAGCTGACGATCCGGGTGAAGAGCGCGGGCCGGGTGCTGATCCGTATCCCGTACTCGCCGTGGCTGGGCCTGGTCGACGCCGAGGGGGAGCGGGTCGAACCGCCGAGCGAGACACCGGAGTCGAAGCTGCGGGGCGACGCGGCGGACCGGACGTTCACCAACCCGAACGGCTGCCTGATGAAGGCGGAGGAGGACGCGGCGGGAGACGAGTGGACGCAACTGCTCGCGCCCGGCCCAGGGGTGTACCGGCTGGCGGCGCCGTACGGGCTGACCCGGGGCACGGCCTGCCCGGAGGAGCTGCGCTGACCACCCGCGGCTCCGCCCCGGACCCGCCCGTACGGCGTGCGCCTACACCCGCTTCGCGCTGCGCAGGGTGCTCGCGTAGTAGCCGTTGCCGTCCAGGCGTGACGTGCCGCCCTTGTCGCCGATCGTCGGCCCGTTGACCTCTTCACGGCTCGACACGAAGATCTTGTGGCCGTCGGTGTCATGGCCCATGAAGATGCCGACGTGGTCTATCCGTTCCTTGGTGCGCGCGTCGAGCTTGAAGAAGACCAGGTCGCCCGGCTGCAGTACGTCGATGGACTTCGGCCGCGACTCCGGGCCGACCCCCTCCAGCTCGATGACGTCGGTGCCGAGCTTCGAACGGGCCATGCCGTTGGCGGTGCGCGGCAGGCCGTCGCCCAGCTTGTCGGTGGCCATCAGCGGGAAACGGCCCCGGTACCCGAAGACCGTACGAATGAAGCCGGAGCAGTCCATGGAACGGGCGCGCATCGCTTCCGGCTGCATCGTGGTGCCGTTGCGGAAGGTGTACGGGATGCCCAGGTAGTCGTAGAAGTCGGACTCCTCCAGGCGGTAGTCGTTGCCCGGCGTGCCTTCGGGGTTGATGGGGCCGAAGTTGGCGTCACCCGCGTACGGGATGCCCTCGGAGTCCTTCTTCACGGGGGCCTGGTCGACGTACTGGAAGGCGATCGCGAAGAGGTCGTCCTCCTTGCTGCCGAAGAACTCCTTGAACCAGTCCTTGAACCACTGCTCCCGCTCCGCGCCCTTGTGCCACGGCTCCGGCATCAGCCGCACCCAGTTCTCGGTGACGACCCGGGTCTTGGTGCTCGTGGGTTCGGTGAAGGAGCGGCTGGGGCCGGTGAGCGTGGCGGTGCGTGCGTCGTCGGTGAAGGTGGCCAGGATCGCACCGCCCTCGCCGCGCAGGAGTGTACGGGCCGGGCTCTGCAGCCGTTCCCAGGTCTGCTTGCCCGAAGCCAGGCCCGAGCCGGAGGACTTCAGGGCGGGCGTGTCGGTGACCGCCTGGACGGCGGGGGCCTTCGCCTGCTCCTCCTTGCGGAGTTCCACCGTGAGGTACGCGCTGCCGGCGAGCAGGGCGAGCACGGTGGCGGCGTGCAGCGCCTGGCGGGGGCCGCGCTTGGTCTTGGCACTCATGAGGTCAGCTCCGTTCGGGACGGGTGGCGGTCAGACGGTCGGCAGCGCGCCGAGGAGAATTCCGGCGGTGAGGACGACGTACGCCATGAGCGTCACCGAGCCGGTGGCGAGCAGGGTCGCGCCCTTGGGCTGGCGGACGAGCTGATAGGCGATCAGGCCGGGAACGATGAAGCCGAGCGTCTGATTGGTGTACATCAGCGGGAATTCCATCGACAGGACGATCATCAGGGTCGCCTGGAAGAGCACACCGGTGAGGACGACGGCGGAGAAGAGCCGCTTGCCGTAGAGGATCACCACGCGCTGGACGGCGAGGGTGGCGACGTACGTCAGAACGGTGACGCCGACGACCATCGCCGCGCGCTGGAGGTCCTCGACGAGGGTCAGGGCCAGCCAGCCCGGGGTGATCATTCCGCCGGGGGAAAGGTTGGTCGTCAGGTAGCAGACCAGCGAGAACATCAGGCCCAGCGCGATGCCGATCGCGGCGATCTCAGGCGTGAGTACGGACGGGATCAACGGGGTTCTCCTGGGTTCTGCTGCTGGACCTGGTCCACCGGCCGGGCGGGCTCGAACATGCCGCGCTGGGGCCGTGGTGCGGTGGGGGGTGCGGGGGGTGCGAGGTCTGCCGGGTGACCGGACGTGCCGGCGTCACCGGTGCGCCGCCGCCGCGGTACGGACGCCTGGGGGGCGGGTCGCTGTCGTGCGGGCCCCTGGGCTGCCGGCTCCTGTGCTGCCGGCTCCTGTGCTGCCGGTTGCTGTGGTGCCGGCCGCTGTTGTACGGGCCGCGGAGGCGCGGACTGGTACAGGGCGGCCGACTGGTGCCGCTGCGGCTCGTACGGCTGCGGCTCGGGCTCGTACGAGTCGTACGGCTGCGGCTCCGCTTGGTACGGGACGGGCTGGACGGGCTGCTGCTGGTAGCGCGCCTCGTACGCCTCCGAGTACGGCTGGTACGGGTCGATGTACGGCTTGTACTGCTGCAGGGCCAGCGTCTCGTCGTCCCGGGCGGCGGGCCGCGCCGACTGCGCGGGGACCTGTGCCGTGGGCCCTTGCGCGTCGGCGCGCGTGCCGGAGGCAGACCCGCCGGCCGGAACATCGTCCGCCGTCTCGTCCGCCGGCAGCTCCGCGAGGTGCTCCAGCAGCACTTCGCCCTGCCCGTGGATGTTGCCGATCGCGACCAGCGACGAGTCCGGGCCGAGCTCACCGAGCAGCAGGCCCATGAAATCGTCGGCTGACCGCCGGTCACCGCCGAGGTCCACCGCGCGGTCCCGCCACTCGGCGGGGATCGCGTCGATGGCGCTCTTCGCCGGGTGGCCGATCACGAACACCTTCTCCGGCTGGAGGTCCGGGATGATCGCGCCCATCTGACCGTTGCGCTCCACGCGGTCCGGCCGGCAGTTGATGACGACGTTCAGCGGGCGGCTGATGGCGTCGAGGTCCAGCAGCTGGTTGATGTTCATCAGCGTCGACTCGGGGTCGTTCGCCGCGAAGACGTTCGCGAACCGCAGCCGCTTGCCGTCGGTGGTGGCGTACCGCTCGACCGAAAGCACACCCGGGTCCGGCGGCGCGTCGTACATCCCCTTGAGCGCCGTCTCGCGCTCCACACCCAGCAGTCCGGCGACGGTCAGCGCGATCGCCACGTTCTCCTTGAAGGTGAACCAGCTGAAGCCGCGCAGCTCCTCGTCGGAGACGGTTTCCGGATCGGCGTAGATCAACTTGCAGTCACGCGCGTCCGCTTCCTCCTGGAGGATGTGGAAGCGGTCCTGCTCCGCCGTGACGCAGATGCCGCCCTCCGGCATGGAGCGCGACAGCGAGCGCGCCACGTCGTCGAGGGTCGGGCCCATCTCGGCCAGGTGGTCCTCACGGACGTTGCACAGCACGCCGATGGTGGACCGGATCAGCTTGGACTGGTTGATCTCCTGGAGGGCCGGCATGACGGCCATGCACTCGATGACCAGAGCGTCCGGGTTGTACGACGCGGCGCGCCGCACGATGCCGATCTGCTCCACCACGTTGGCGATGCCGAACTTGCGGTAGACGGGCTCCTCGGTGGCGTCCGGGTGGATGAACCGGGCCGCCGTGCCGGTGGTCTTGGCGACGGTGACGAGGTCGCCGCCGCGCAGCGCGCCCGCGCACAGCCGGGTGATGGAGCTCTTGCCGCGGATGCCGTTGACCAGCACGCGCGTGGGGATCCGCTCCAGGTTGATGAAGTGGCGGCGCTGTTCGACGACGCCGGCCGCCAGCAGAACAGCGCAGCACACCATCAGAACGGTGTAGAGGAAGAGCACGCCGATCAGTTCCTTCCGGCGGAGATGGTCGTGGCGGGCGCACCGTCCCGCTTGCGCTGTTCCTGGAGCTGCTGGCGCAGGAGTTCCAGGCTGCGGACGACCGCGCCCACCTCGTCGTGGTGGCGCGGGTAGAGAACAGTGCGGCGGTCCCCGTCGGCGAGTGCCTCGGACTGCCGGGCGAGCTCGCGCAGCGGCCGTACGACGACGATGTGCAGCCAGCCCAGGCAGGCGGCGGCCGCGGTGATACCGAGCAGCCCGGCCAGGACCGTGCGGTTCTGGAGGCTGTACTCGGGGATGGCCAGGCCGGAGGCGGGCTGCCAGCTGACGACGGTCCAGCCGAGCGACTTGGCAGCGCCGCCGCCGACGAACGGCGCGGCCGCCGCGAGCTGTACGCCGTCGCCGTCGCGGTAGAGGACACCGCTGGCGCGGGCGCTCATGCCGACCTTCTGGTTGGTGCCCGCGACGAAGGATTCGAGCCGTTCGTCGGGGAGCTTCTCGAAGGCCCGGTAGCCGGTGTTGCCGCCGATGATCTGCCACTTGGCGTCGACGACCCGGACCTGGCCGAGGCCGGGGCGCTTGAGCAGCGAGTTGATGAAGTCGATACGGAACTCGCCGACCACGCGCGCTCCGTCACGGCCCGGGATCTCGGCCTGTCCGGCGATGACCGGTTCCTTGCCCGACTCGTTGAGGAGGATGAGCTGCTGTTCGGTGGTGGAGAGTTTGCCGGACTCCTGCTGCGGCTCTCCGCCGGCGCTGGTGATGACCTTGCCGTCGGCGGACAGGACGTACAGCGACTCGTAGCGAAGATGCTCGGTGCGGGTGCGCTCCAGGACCTTGTTCATGTCGTCGGGCGAGGTGCGGTCACCGATGAGGGAAGCGACCGACACGAGGTCGGCGTGGCCCTCGTTGAGCGCCCGCCGGACCCGGTCGGTCAGCGTCTCGGTGCGTTCGCGCTGGTCGTTGACCATCTGCTCGGGTACGACGACGGTGGAGTCGGCGCGGTTGAGCAGCAGCAGCATCGGGGCGGACCAGGCGAGCAGCAGCACGCCGCAGACGGCTATGAGCCCGCGGCTGCCGAACCGGCCGCGCCTGCCGGGGCCTTCGGCGGCGGTGCTGTCCACCGGTGCGCCGATGAGCTGGCGGCGTACGCGCTCCAGGGCGTGTCCGATCCGGGCGGCCTCGCCGTGCGACGGCGTGTTCACCGGCCGGGTCAGGTCGCCGCGGGTGAGGCGCCTGCTCTCCAGGAAGAGCCGGATCAGGGGGCGTTGGACCGTACCGAGGAGCAGCGCCACGGCCAGTGCGCCGATGACGAGGAGGGAGCCGGCGGCGAGCAGGCCGAACAGCGGTCCGGCGGAACGGGTGGGGTCCTCGGCCACCTCGACCATGGCGACCACGGTGAGGCCGAGGCTGGTGGCGACGGTGCTCTCACCGGCCTCGGGGCCGGCGAGCGTCGCGTACCCGGCGACGGCGCGGTCGCCCTGGGACTCGGTGCCGTACAGGCTGCCGCTGACGCCGAGGAAGCCGCCGGAGCCGGGCTCCTTGGACTTGAGGGGGTGCTGGGTCGCCTTGATGGCGGCGGTCTTCGCGAAGGCCTTGAGCTCCTTCTCGGACCGCTTCACGACGCCACGCTGGAACTCGCTCTGGGCCTGCTCGGGTTCCTCGATGCCGTCACTGCTGAGGATGCGGCCCTCGCTGTCGACGACGGCGATCGCGCGGAACTGGCCGAGTGCGATGCCGGGGAAGCGGAGGCTGTTGGAGGCGATCAGCAGCTGCTGGGGGCGCCCCTCCCAGGACAACAGGGCGAAGGAGAGCAAACGGGTCTCGCCGTTCTGCAGCCGCACCATGCGGGGGCTGAGGCCGTTCTCCTCGCGGAGCTTGGTGGTGTCGACCGCCGTGACCGGGACGTTCTCGCCGCGGGCGGCGAGCAGCTTGCCGGACTTGATCTCCAGTACGGCCGTGCCCGTCCACTTCTGGTAGACGCTGCCGATCTTGTCGAGTGCGGCGTCGGGCGAGACCGGGTCCGAGGCGTTGAAGAGGCCGGCGGTCCGGTTGAGGTCGGTGACGCTCTCGTCGATGGAGGCGCGCAGCGCGACCGCGCCGTCCTCGGCGAAGTGCTTCTGGGACGTCAGCACGGCCTTGGGCACGAGGTCCTGGTCGGCTTTGCCGAGGCCCAGGGCAGTGATCCCCGCCAAGGTGAGCAGCAGGGCCGAGAGGGCCGCGATGGGTGGGCGGATGCCACCCAGGAGCGACATGTCGGCGCGGCGACGGACCTTGTGCCGCCGCGTCGCGGGCGAAGCGGCCATGAGTGTTCACCTTCAGTTTCTGGGCAACAGCGGGTAAGGGCGTGCAGTGGGTCTGGGTCTGCCTGGCGTGACGCAGCGTCGGATCGGGACGCCGCACAAGCCACCGGAGCGTCATGACTCGTGAGGGCCCACAAATGGTTGTACGAAAACCGCCCTGTGTGACGCGCGTTACGTCTGCGTTTCGTCAGCCCGGCAGGTCCTGGAGTGGCTTCAGGCCGTCCTTCGAGGCTCCCCGGTTGAGCATGGTTCCCTGCGTGCGCTCGAACGCGAGCCGGTAGCGGGCCCGCTCCTCGTCCGACAGGTCCTTGTCGTCGCGCAGGGCCTCGGCGACATTCAGGAGGCGGTGGTCCTTCACCCCGGGCGTCTCCCCGCCGCCGTCCGGGTCCTTGCCCGCCTCGGCTGCCTCCGCCGTCTCACCCGGGTCCGGCGGAATGGTGACGAGCGTCGGCACGTAGCGCGCCTGCACGTCCCAGCCGCCGTCCTTCTTCCGGAACTCGAACCAGCCGATGATGCCTTCCTCGGTGAGACCGGTGGGCACGTCGTGGCGGGCCAGCTGGTTGCCGAGGCCGTACGCGACCCAGGTGCCGTCGATCTTCTCCATCGGCTGCACCACATGGGCGTGGTGTCCGATCACCAGGTCGATGCCGGTGTCCTCGGCGAGTCTGCGGGCCAGCTTGAGCTGGGGGGTGCCCGGCTCCGGGTGGTGCTCACGGCCCCAGTGGATGCTCAGGATCACCACCTCGGCTCCGGCTGTGCGGGCGGCCTTCTCCGCTGCGGCGATGTCGTCGAAGGAGGTCTTGTTGGCGAGCCACGGCTTGTCCGCGGGTACTTCGCGGCCGTTGAAGCCGAGGGTGTACGAGAGCTGCGCGACCTTGACGCCCTTGACGTCGAGGATCAGCGGCTTCTCGCTCTCCGCGCGGTTGCGGGCGGAACCGGTGTGCTTGAGGCCGGCCGCGTCGAGCGCGTCCAGCGTGCGCCGCACTCCGGCCGGGCCGTGGTCGAGGCTGTGGTTCGACGCGGTCGAGCAGGTGTCGTAACCGACGTTCTTGATCGTGGTGGTGATCTGCGGCGGAATGAGGAAGTCCGGGAAGCTCTGGAACGGCCCTTCCGGCTTGCCCACGACCGGTTCGAAGTGGCAGATCCCCAGGTCGGCCTTGCTGATGACGGGCTTGATGCCGGCCATCGTCCGGTCGAAGTCGATGCCCTTTCCGCCCGCGTCCTTGGCGTCCTTGCGTGCCTGGTCCGTCAGCTGCGGGTGGATCAGGATGTCGCCCGCCGCGGCGACGGTGAACGCCGGAGGGCCGCTCACCTCGGCGTCGTCGTCCGTGTCCAGGAGACCGCAACCTGCCGCTGTGGCCGCCAGAAGGGCAAGGGCGACAGCGCGGGGTATGCCGGGCAAGTGGGGATGTCTCGTCACGATGGTATTTTCACCGCCCTATGACACGGATCCCGACCATGAAGCTAACGATTTTGGTAACTCTGCTGGTCACGGTGGTGGCTGTGGCGGTTGTCACCATGAACTCTTCCTCACAAAAGGGCGATTCAGGCGTAGGCGAGAATGCGCCTAACCCCTCCCGTAACGGGATTGATCTGGAGCGCCGGATCAACGCTTTCGCCACCGAGATGGTCGCGGACTCCGGTTACCGCCCGCCCAGCCGCGTGGAGCGCCGCACCGTCGCCGAGGGCGTCGGGCTCCTCGTCGACGGGCGGCGCGCGGAGGCGGGCCGGAAGCTCGCCGAAGTCGATTTCGGGGTCCGTACGCTCACGGACAGGGCCACCGGGCGGCGGTACGCCGAGGTGGCCGACGCGGCCGGGGAGGCCAATCGCGGCTGGGGCCGGGTGTACGTCGGGCTCGGCGCCCCCGTCCGCTGGTCGGTGCAGGTTCCGCACCCCGTGGCCGACGCCGACAGCGAGCGGCTCGGGTCCGCCGTACTGACCGGGCAGCCCGGGGGCGTACTGGTGGTCGCGGGCGCGCACCGGAGGGCGGGCCGGGGTGACGCGGCCGATGTCGCGCACCGGCGCGACACGGTCTTCCACGCGGTGTGCGACGAGCTCACGGAGCGCCGGCTGCCGGGTGTGCAGCTGCACGGCTTCGCGGACAGCACCGAACCGGACTACGACGTGATCGTGTCCACGGGCAGGGACAGGAGCACCGAAGCACGCGAGAGCGGCCGCCGGCTGGCGCGGGCGCTGGGGGGCCGGGACTTCGAGGTGTGCCGGGCGTGGGCGCGCACGTGCGTGCTCGAAGGCCGGGAGAACAAACAGGGCCGGGCCGCGGCCGAACTCGACGTGCCGTTCCTGCATGTCGAGTTCAGCCACTCGGTACGCTCCGACGCGGCGCGGGCCGGGCGAGCGGTGGCGGCGGTGCGGAGCGCCGTGGCGGCCTGGACGTAGGCGCCTGCGGCGGGCTTCTTCCCCACCCCGCCGCTTCCCGCTGTGACACCTTGCGGCTCCGCCGCGTGGGGGGGCAAGCCCCAGTAGGGCCCGCCGCAAGCGTCCGCCCTACTCCTGACCCCCGCCCGGTGGCGCCGCGCACACCGACGGGACCCGGGGCGTGCCCAGTTCGCGGTGGCGGGCGGTCTCGTCGTCCAGCTGCCGCAGCAGGCCCGTCAGGAGCTCCGCGTCCTGCGGCGCCGCCAGGAACTCCAGCACCGCCCGGTAGAACGCGCCCCGCACCCCCGCCGGCATCACGTCCGACGCGTCCGCGCACAGCCGCTCCGCCCCCGTCAGCGTCTCGTTCACCGCCCGGTTCGCCCAGGCGTCGCCGTACGAGCCGACGGACACCGGGAAGAACGGCCGGTTGCTCTCCGGCACCGCCCGCGCCCATGTGGCCCGCGCTTCGTCGCCGGTGAGGAAGGTGATGAGGGCCCGCGCGCCCTCCGTGTCCCTGAACATCGCCGCCATGTCACCCGCCACCTCGTACGCGCCCCGGTTGTTGTCGAGCTCCGCGACGGCCTCCGTGGTCGGGGCGTACGCGACGTCCTTGCCGTACAGCCGCCGGACGAAACTGCCCTGGTGCTCGCGCCCGCACCCGCCACCGGTCCGCTTCAGCAGCCCCTTGCCGTCGTTGCCCTCGAAGTCGTTGCGCAGAGCGGCGTCGGCCCGCGGTCCGATCAGCCGGCCCCACGTCTTCCAGGCGTCGCGGACTTCCTTGCTGCCCCAGGCCAGTTCGCCGGTCGCCCACTGTTCGTACACCGCCGGGCCCGATTTCTGGAGCAGGATGTCCTCGATCCAGTCGCTGCCCGGCCATCCCGTCGTCGCGCCGGAGCCCACGCCGATGCACCAGTTGCCCTGCTGGGCGGGGCGGCCCGGGTAGTGCCAGACGACGCTCTTGAGGTCGACTTTTATGGGCGTCCAGTACGTGTTCTTGCGGCCCCCGATGGTGAGTTCGGGAGCCCACGGCTCCGGGGAGCGCTCGCGGACCTGCTCGGGAAGCGGTACGAGCACCCGGTTGTGCGCGTATTCGGTGAGCTCCCCGAGGCTGTTCAGTACGGCGATGTCGGGCGGCGATCCGGCCTGCATCTGCGCGAGGAGCGTCTCGCGCAATGACGTCGTGCCCTGGTAGTCGACCTCGATCCCGTACTTCCCCGTGAACTGCTCCAGCACCGTCTCGAAGCTCTCCGCCTCGTCGCCGGTCCAGGGACCGAGCACGCTCACGGTCGGGGGTGGGTCCTTGGTGCAGGCCGCCGAGGTCAGGGCGAGCCCGGCGAAGAGGCAGAGGGCGAGCAGCAGTCGCAGGGCCCGCGGGGGGCGAAGGGAGCGGGTCATCGGTAGCCTCCCGTGCGGCGCCGGGGCACGGCGTACTCGACGAGCAGCGACTGGAGCGTCCACAGGACGACGCCCGCCATGAGCGCGGTCCCGAGCGGAATGAACACCGTGCCTCCGGACCACGCCTCGGTGTTCCCCTCCCGTAAAGCCTCGTCCATGTCGGCCTCGGCGTCGGTGATGACGGTGGCCGCCACCGGTCTGCCGGAAGGGCCGGCCGGTGTCAGCCCGTCGGCCGCGTGCTGTACGAGCGTCTGACTCGCGTGTGCCTGCCACGTCCCGAACGCGAGCACCGGAACGGCCGCCAGCAGCAGCGTCACCGCCGCCAGCGGAATGCTCAGCCGCAGCCGGACGCGCTGCCGCAGGAACACCTGGGTGCCCACCAGCCGTACGCCGAGCAGCGCACACGCCGTGACTGCCACCGGCCACGCCAGCAGCGGCGCGGCTCCCCAGTCCTCCTGGCGGTCCAGCGCCGCGCTCTGCCGGGCCTGGAGCGCGGCGATCCGGTCGAGGATGCCGGACTTGCGGGCGTACATCATCCGCTCCGCGTACGAGAGGTTGGCGTGGCTCAGCTTCGGCTGCTTCGACTGGGTCCACGCCCCGTCAATGCGCAGGGCGTAGCTGTCGACGAGCCCGGACGCGATGCGCAGGGTCTGCTGGTCCTCGCGGTTCAGGGCGCCCGTGGCGGCGGCCCGGGCGAGGCTGCTTTTCGCCTCGGCGACCTGGGTCCGGTACTCCTCGCCGCGCGCCAGGATGTCCGGCCACTTGTGGTTGCGGGCCCGGTAGTCCAGGTGCTCGCGTGCGGTGATGTGGGCCTCCTGGAGGGAGGTGTTGGCCCTGGCGAGTTCGACGACGGCGGGGCTGGTGCGGTCGCGGATCGACACGGAGTCGCGGTGGACTTCGTCGTACGCGCCGAAGAGCGCCGCGCCACCGACGGCGGTCAGCGCGAGCAGCCACGCGAGCTGGCGGCGCAGGTAGCCGACGGTGCTGACGCCGTCGGCTCCGGTGGCTGAACGCCAGAACCGGCGTGGCAGGTACGTCGTCATCGGCACTCGGGGTCCTGCGGCTCCTGGGGCTTCTGCTGCTTCTGCCGCGTGCGCTTTGTCTGCGGCGGCAGCATCGTGCTGTGGGCGCGCAGCACCATCGCCGAGTTGATGTCGAGCGGCCGGATGTCCGGGCGTATCTCCACTTCCCCGGCCGCCGCGTCGATGATCCGTACGACGTCGCCGAGGCGCTGCAGCATGGGCTCGTTGCCCATCGCGTGGGCGCGGCGCACGGCCTCGCCCCAGGCCGCGCGGGCCCGTACCGGATCGCCGGCGCGCTGGGCGGCGCGGCCCTCTTCGAGGCCGCGGACGAGGGCGTCGTGATGGGCGTAGTGCGCCACCTTGGGGTCGTACGTGCTGTAGAGGTCGCGATGGCGCGTCCAGTGGACCAGGAGAGGGCGCGCGGGCGGTAACTGCGGCGCGATGCTGCCCTCATCGCCCTGTGGTTCCTGCGCCTCCCGGACCACCTTCAGGTCGGCCAGCCACAGCGCCCGGTCGACGGGCTCCTGCGGCGTACGGGAAGCGGCGACGCACACCAGGTACTCACGGGTCTCGTCGCCCCATGGAGGCGTACGGAATTCCAGGCACCGGTCGCTGATCGTCACCCGGTCCGCCAGCAGGTCGCGGCGGGTGGGGTGGACCTGCTGGACGGTCAGCGGGGCGCTGCCGGGGCGGTGGGTGAGGCGCAGGCGCAGGCCGGTGAGGTGGCGGCCGGCCGACTCGGCGGTGACGGCGCGGAACTCGCCGGGCAGCGCGTCGAGGTCGCGCACGGCGTCGGCCTTGCCGTCGAGGCCGCCGGCGACCAACTGGAGCTCGTCGGGGTCCCAGTCCTCGCCGATGCCCAGCGCGTCGCAGGTGAACAACCCCCGGCAGGAAGCGACTTCGGCCGCGAGGGCGGCGCGCTGCTCGTGTTCGTTACGTCCGTCGCTGAGCAGCAGCGCGTGCCGGACGGCGGCGGTGGGGCGTGGCCCGAACAGCTCGCGGGCGAGGGCCAGCCAGCTGCCGATGGCCGTGCCGCCGCTCGGTACGAGGCGGGCGATGGCGTCCTCGGCTTCCTTGCGGGTGGTGGCGTCGGCGCGTACGAGAGTCGTCGCCGACGGGCCGGAGCCCGTGGGGTAGACCAGCTCCGCCATGTGGCGTCCGGCGACGATCGCGAAGTACGTGCCGTCGGGCAGCGCGCGTACCGCTTCCGCCGCCGCGTCCTGGGCGGCCCACAGCTTCTCGCGCGGGTAGCCCATGGAGGCGGAGCAGTCGAGGAGCAGCACCTCCGCCCGGGAGGGGGGTGCCGGAGCCGCCGCCCCTTCCCGGGCCGCTGCCAGGTCCACCGTCACCGTCACCACGGCGCACATGCGCGTCCCGCCCTCGGCCCCGCGCTCCACCGAGACGTACGGCTGCTGGCTCACTTCGAGGAAGACGGCTCCCGCGCCTCCGGTGAGGGCGTCCCCTGCGGCGGCGCCCCCTGCGAGGGCGGCGTCTTCCACGTCTCTCGAATCTGCCGCATCTTCTGTGCCGTCCTGAGCCATGTGTGCTCCTTGTGTGTCCAGCGCAGTGGCCGAATCCCGTTCGCCAGGTCGAGCAGCGCGTGCGCCCGCACGTCACCGGCCTGCTGGGAGAGGCCCCGGTACGCCTCCTCCAGGCGTCTGCGCAGCCTGTTCTCGGTGAGGTCCTCGTCCTGGACGCGCTCACGCAGTTCCGCCAGCCGCCGCGCCCTGCCGGAGCCGTCCGGGCCGTCCGGACCGCCGGGAGCCCCGCAGACCCAGTCCAGGACGACCTCCCTGATGTGCGTCTCCAGCCGCAGCACCGCGTGCCGGTCCGTCAGTCCCTCTTCCTCCTGCAACTGCGTGACCCGGGCGAGCGCGGTGACGATCGACTCCAGGGGCGGCGGCGCGCCGTCCGGGGGCCGCCGGCCCGCCAGGATGCGTACGATCGCGGTCCGCGCGGCGGTGCGGTGCCGTGAGTCCTTGGGTACGTGTTCCAGGATGTCCAGCGCCTTCTCCCGCTCTTCCCGGGCGAGATGGATGCGGGCGAGCCCGAAGGCCGCGCTGCCCAGGGAGTGGTTACGGAGCCACACCGCCTCGTAGTAGTCCCTGGCGCGGCCCGGTTCGCCGAGCCGTTCGTGGCAGTAGCCGAGGGCGAGCTTCGGGGCGTACTCGCCGGGGAGCGAGTCGTATACGAGATCGAACTCCTCGCGGGCCTCGGCTATGCGGTCGTGGTCGAGGTGCAGCAGCCCGGTGTGCCAGCGCAGGCGCCAGTCGTGCGGGGCCATGGCGCCGACGAGGCGAGTCGCGAGGTCGAGTTCGTGGCGGGCCCGCTTGTGGTGGTGAATGCGCCAATGGCTGCGGCGGGCGAATTCGCGGCGGGCCAGGTCCAGATGCAGGCGGCAGCGCAGCAGGTGCAGTTCCGGGGACGGCGTCCAGTCCGCGAGCAGTTGCAGCAGACCGGGTGCGTCGTACGAGATACGGGCGAGGGAGGCCGCGTGCGGGTCGTCGGGGTCCGCCTTGGGTACGGGCAGGCCGGCCGCGACCTCGTCGGGGGAGGGCCGGGCGGCGATCAGGGGGAGGCGGTGCGTGCCGTACGCCCAGCGGTCGAGGGCGGGGGCCTGGCCGAGACCGCCGTCCAGGGCGGCCGACGCCGGTTCGAAGAGGCGGGAGGGCTCGAAGGTCTCCGTACCGAGCCGTAAGGAGCGAAGTTCGCGGATGACGCCGCGCAGCTGGAGCGACATCTCGGCAGCCGTGGCGAACCGTTTGCGCGGCTCCTCGTCGGTGGCGCGGGCGAGGGCGCGGTGCAGGGACTCGGCGCCGAGGCCGGGGGCCGGGTGGTGGGCGGAGTCGGCGAGCTCGCGCAGGGTCACGCCGACGCTGTAGAGGTCGGACTGGGGGTACGCCCGGCCGTCCTGCTCGACCTCGGGGCCCTGGTAATCGTCGGTGTACGGCCCGGGAGCCCCGAACTCCCGTACCCCGCCCACATCGATGATCTTGATGCCGTCGCCGCAGTGCATGACGTTGGCCGGCTTCATGTCGCCGTACACCTTGCGCTCGTGCGTGTGCAGATAGCCGAGCGCGTCGAGGATCCGGATTCCGTAACTGACGATGAACTCGTGCACGCGCGGCCCGGCGAACGGCTCCTCGTCGCGCGCGATCCGCTCTGCGATCTGGTGCAGCGCCATGCCGCCCGCGAACTCCATCACGATGTAGTCGGTGCCGGTGGGGCGGTGCGTCGCGTAGTTGATGACGCGGATGATGTCCTTGTGGTTGAGGTCGGTGAGGTGGCGGCGCTCGCGCAGCGCGACCTCGCGGGCCAGCGAACTGTGCGGGTTGCGCAGGCCTTTGAGGGCTACGGGCCGGTTGTAGAGCTGCGCGTCCTCGGCGAGATATACCCAGCCGAGTCCGCCGTGTGCGATGGGGCCGACGACTTGGTACTGGTCGGCGAGTACGTCGTCGCCGGACAGCTGGGGCTGGAGCGCGTACGGCGTACCGCAGCTGCAGCGTCCCTCGGAGGTCACGACGCCGATGAGCTCAGTGCAGTCGGGATTGCCGCAGCGCATGACGTGGGAGGTGGGCTGGTCCTCGGCGGCCTCGACGAGGAGGGCGGGGTCGGGGACTTCGACGAGGGGCAGGTCCATGAGGCGGTCACCGGCGGGGGAGAGGACGAACTGGGCGGCGGAGGGCGTCTTCTGCGCCGCCGTCTTCGCCGCCGCTCCCGTCTCCACCTTCTTTGCGTCGTCGTCCACGGGCAGGCCGGTGAGATCGCAGAAGCCGGTTTCGGTGACCTGCCCTGTGCAGCCGGGGTGCGGACACGCCCTCGTATTCATCGCTGCCCCGTTTCGAGCGCCCTGCGGGCCTCCGTAACGAACCGCTCGACCGCCGCCTCCGCCACGCTCAGCTCGCACGGCCCACCGGTCAGCAGCCGCTGCGCCTCCTGGTGCAGGGAGGCCGCCGCCTCGGTGATGCCGTGGGCGGCGAGGCGGGCCTGGTGACCGTCCAGGAGGCCGCGCAGGTCCTGGTGGCGGGCGAGCTGCCCGGTCAGTGTCCGGTGGGCGGTCTCCGCCTCCAACAGGGCTGTCTCCACGGTCCTTTCGACGTACGACAGCTTGACGAGGAAGCCGGTCGTGCCCTGCTGCGGATCGGCTTCGAGGCGCGCGGCCTTGAGCTCCAGGTCCGGGGCGTACCGGGGGACGGACGGCAGCGGGCTGACGCAGGTCGCCGCCCGCCGGCGTAACTCCCGGGCGAGTTCCTCCGTACGGGCGAGAGCTGCGACGCGGCGGCCGATGCGCTCCAGCCAGTGCTGGGGACGCGTGGCCGGATCGAGGAGAAGTTCGTACGTACGGTGCAGGGCGGGCGAGTCGAGCTGGCGGAAGACGAGCAGGAGCCGCCCGCCGCGCCGTACGAGCGTGTGCAGCAGTTCGACCGTCTCCAGCGGCTGGAGGGCTTCGTCCACGCCGCGGGCCACGGTGGTCAGCGGCAGGGCTTCGGCGGCGATGCGCGCGGGCAGGGGCAGCAGCCCGGGGCCGTCGAGTGCCATGCCTTCGGCGATCTCCTCGGCGATCTGCGCGGGTGTCTTGCCGCCGACGTCGAGGGCGAGGTCGAGGCTGCCGGCGCGGGGGGAGGTGCCGGAGCGGTCGGGGGCGGAGGCGGCGACGGAGGTGCGGGGGGAGCGTTCGCGGTCGGCGAGGGTGAGGGTGCTGCGCAGGGCGAGGGCGGCGTCCTGGTCCTCGTCCCGTACGAAGGTGATCTCCACGTCGGCCAGGTCGTCCTCGGCCGCCAGCCAGCGGGTGAGCCAGCGCGCGAACCCGCGGTCGGGAGCGGGGCGGGGGGATGCGGGGCGGCCGGCGGACGCGGGGCCGGGGTCGGGTTCGTCGTGACCGGTGGTGAGGGTGGCCGGGACCGGGGGCCGGCCGCTCACGAAGCGCTCGCGCACGAGGTCGAGGTGCTTGACGATCGTGCCGGTCGGGATCATGTACCCGTGCCGGTAGTGCGCACCCTCGCGCTCGGAGTCGAGCTTGCTGACGACGATCCCGATGACGCGGCCGGTGCGGTTGTCGACGACGCCGGCGCCGCTGAAGCGCCGCATGAGGGTGTCGGCCTCCGTGACCGGATCGATCTGCACCCACTCGTCGCCGGGCCCGCCGGGGCCCTTGATGAGCGCTTCGGCCCACTTGCCGCCGGTGATGCGGGAGGGGTAGCCGGCGAAGTGGACTCGGCGGTTCCAGATGGTCGGCAGCCGGTGGAGCGTGGCGTGCGAGGCGACCGGCGGTGGCCCGTCGAGCTGGAGGAGTGCGAGATCGCCGGTGTGGTCGTCGGCGCGTGGGACCCAGTGCTTCGGTACGACGGTGGCGCGCAGGGCGCACGAATCGGCGCTTCCGGAGCCGGGGAACTCGACCGTCACGGCAGGCTGGTGATCGTCGGTTCCGGCGATCCGGATGACATGTGCGCAGGTCAGGACGAGCCCGTCACCGAGCAGCACGCCCGCTCCGAGCACCTGGCCGCGCGGGTCGGCGGTGCGCAGCCGTACCCGCCAAGTTTCTTGATCCGTACGGAAGTTGGTCTCAGTATGTGGCGCCCCCATGCTGTACCAGCGTAGTCGCAGCAGGTGACAATGGGGCCTTCGCTGCAGCGGGGGGATGTGAGCAAGTTGAACGCGAACAACGTCAACTACACCGACGAGGCGACACAGGGTGCGGAACTGGCGGACGTGATCAGCCAGGTGCGGGCCGAACTGGAGGAGGCTCAGCGCCGGGGCAGGGAGAGTGGGCTGCGCTTCCGGGTGGAGCGGGTGAGCCTTGAATTCGCGGTCCAGGTCCGCCGCGAGACCGGTGGCAAGGGCGGCCTGCGGATTGGGGTGGTCACGGCGGACGTGGGCAGGACGACGGCCAGCGACACGACCCACCGCATCCAGGTGGAGCTGCAACCGCGCGGCCGGGACGGCGGCGGCCCGATCGACGTGGGCGGCGAAACGGACGACGGACTCGCGGACGACTGAGCGAACCGAGTTGGTGGGACCTGCGGATCCTCTGTCTCGCGGGGCCGGGCTCATGCATAGTGGGTGCACTTGGCCACCGGCCACTGCCTACTGCCTACTGGCCGGCTGTTCGGGGCGATTCACGAGCTCGGGTGCGAGAAGGTCCACATGGTGTGCGAACGGTGCGGTGGCGGACGAAGGGGCGCGCTGCCGGGCATGGTCTGCCCCGGCTGTGGGCCGGGCGCGGGCGACGGCCGGGTGGCGAGCGGGGCCTGGGTCGCCCGCGAGACCGTCGCGGGCCGTATCTCCACCCTCTCGCGCCCGCGAAAGGCGCTGCTGGCGACTGCGGTTGTCGTCGTACTGGCGGTACTCGTCACGTCGGCCGCGTTGCTGTCCGACACGGACGGCGACAGCGGCGGTGGGGGTGGCGCGGGCGGCCCGGCGGGCAACTCGGACGACCTGTCCCGCGGAGTACCGACCCGGATCGGTCCGACAGGGCCGCCCGACGCTGCCGCCACGCCTTCGGACAGCGCACCCGCGAGCGGGAACCCGAGCAGCCCCGCCGCCACGTCCCGGCCCCCGGCGAAGAAGCCGAAGGCACCCGAGAAGCCCCCACCCGCCCGGCACCCCTCCTACACGGCATGGGCGGGCCCCGGCTGCTCCTCCGGCTCCAGCCACTACGACGAGTCCGGCCGCTTCGAGAACGGCGACGCGGGCTGGTACACGGTCGAGTCCGGCGGCTACGAAGGCGGTTCCTGCGACGGCAGCTTCACCGCCGTGCCCATGTCGGGTGCCCCCGACAAGGACCGTGGCAACACCACGACCTGGTCCTGGCAGGTCGGCGACGGCTTCGACGAGTGCGCGCTGGCGGTGTACGTACCGAAGAGCCACCGCGACCTGGACGTCGCGGGCAACCCCACCTTCTACCGCCTGCTGGCCGACCCCGAGGACGAGGACTCGTCGTACGCGGCCTTCGCCGTCCGCCAGACCGCCCACCGGGGCAGCCTGGTGTCCGTCGGCAGCTACGAGGTGAAGGGAGACCGGTTCGCGGTCCAACTGATCGACCGGGGCCGCGACTGGGGCGACGAGGACCTGGTCGGCGCACACCACGCGGCGGCCCAGATGAAGATCACCTGCCGCACGTAAGAGCCAGTGGCCGCCTCACACCGTTCCACCGGCGCTGAGGCTCCCGAAGTCGGGGAGGGAGAGCGAACCGTCTTCGGCGAGACGGAATCCCGGATTGTGCGCGATCTCCCAGGCGTGGCCGTCGGGGTCGGTGAAGACGCCGGCGTATCCGCCGTAGAAGGTCGTGGCGGCAGGCTTGGTGACGGTCGCTCCCGCCCGCTCCGCCGTGGCGACGAGTTCGTCGACCTCTGCGGGGCTCCGCACGTTGTGCGCGAGGGCGATACCGCCGAAGCCGCCCGCCCGGGAGTCCTCGATCCCGCAGTCGAGGGCGAGCTTGTCACGCCCCCAGAGGACCACGGCAAGGCCCCCCGCCTGGAAGAAGACGGTCTCCTCAACCTCCTGCCCGTGCCAGCCCAGACGCTCGTAGAACGCCCGGGCGCGCTTCACGTCGGCGACCCCGAGGGTGATCAGGCTGATGCGCTGTTCCATGGCCCGAAGCTATCCCGCGAGGAGAGGCGACACACTCCGCGACGCACTCGATGTGCACCCGGTTGAAGTCAGTGAAATAGCTCAGTACGCCGATGCCGAAACGACTGTTCGGGTAGACATCGATTCCCTGTGCCCGCCAAGCCGCCAGTTCCTCGACGTACTCGGGAAGATCCGCGAACCGCATGCCCGCGTGGGAGAAGACTTCACGGAGCTCCCGCTCTCCCATGCCGATGCCGTTGTCCACACACTCGATGTAGGCCCGGCCGTTCTCCTGACCCTGCACGAAAGAGATTTCACCGGCCCAGCCGACGGTGTATCCGGGGTACTTGTGTTTGGTGCGGAGGTATTTCGTGCGGGCGCCCCGGTAGCGGCACGCGTCCAGTGCGTTCTGATACAGCTCCCGGATCGCCAGTGCCGGGTCGCCGTACAGCTCCTTGCCCATCAGCAGCTCTTGGATGCGGTCGTCTGCCAGGCGGAAGCGCAGATCGGTCGACTCGTACACCCGCTTGCCCTCAGGGGTGAGGGCCGCGCGGACCTGGTCGGCGGTGGCGTGTGCCGGGAGGTCTTCGAGCGGTTTCAGCTGTGGTTCGGTCTCGGGGAGTACGTCGATGGTGCCGAGCGCCGTGTCCAGCGCGGCGGCCTGCTGCTGCAGAGCAAGCCCGATGGCGGGATGGCCGCAGATGGCGTGCAGCACGCGGGTGCGGCCACGCGGGTCCCACCGCGCCTTCTCGAGGGTCTCGTGAAGGCCTTCGAGGTCCACCGAGTAGCTGATGCCGACGTGATCGACGACCACGTCTCCCATCATCGTGGGATCGATCGCCAGCCGGTGCGCGACCGTCAGCAACGCCACTACGAGCTGGTCCCGGACATCCTGTTCGTACTCCGAGGAACCGGCGAGCTGCCGCACCGGGCGGCCGGCACCGAGATCCGGTGAGGATTGCAGGACATGCAGCAGGGCGAGCAGGTTCCCGTGCTCGAACACCTCGGTGACGAGTTTGCCGGCGTTCGCCGAGGGAGCGGTTGCTTGGAACCCCGCCACCGGTGCCGTCAGCCCCGCCATCACGGTGTCGCACGGTTCGCAGGTGTCGCGCGGCTGCTGTCGGACGAGCCAGCGGTGAAACAGCCACCACGCGATCCCCGCGGCCCCGGCCGCGTCACCGGTGCCGGCGGCACGCGCGGCCCTGCGTACCAGCCGGGAATGGCCGGAGAAGAACTGCTCCGAAGAGCAGGAGCGTTTGTTCCGGCAGCGCCTCCTGGAAGAAGATCTCAACAGCCGACTCGATCTCGTCGCGGCCGGTCTGGTCCACGTCGTGGACATCGACCACGTACCCGTTCCTGTTCAGTGCCTCGGCCAGCTCGGACAGGTCGTTCTGGATGAACGGCAGATCCTTGATGCTTTCGTCCCGGTAGGACGGCACACCGATCAGCAGGGCGCGGAACGACGACTCACTCATGGCAGGCTCCCGTGGCGTCTGCTTGCCTGGTTACCTACTCGCCTACTCGCCAAAGGTCAGGGTGATTGCGCCTTTGGCTGCCATCTGGGCCGATGTGCCGATCAGTGTGATGCCGCCGCTCGCCGTCACCTCGAAGGAAACCTGCGCCTGACGCAGCGCCATGCCGCCCTCGGGCACGACGATGGTGCCGATCACCTGCTGCAGCCCGTTGACCGCACGCTGAAGGTTGTCCCGGAGCACCGCGACGGGGATGTCCCGTACGGAGCCGTTGTCAGCCTCCCCGGCCCGGCGACCGAAGATCCCTTTGTCGCCCGTCGAGTCCTTGGCCCCGGCCCCGGTCGACTCCGCGTCGTCGATCGAGACAAGGAACGACAACGTCTCCAAGAGGGTCTCGGTCGCTGCACCAGTGCTCGCCTGACCGTTGTCGAACATGGTCCCCCTGCGGGTGTCTGTGTTCCGGAACGGTCATCCTAGGAGCAACCTCCCGGGCGCACATGTAACTTGGCGTATCTGATGGCCACTGCGCGACGAAGATCGATGTCGACTTCGGAGAGCGATGAGTACGGGGACCGGAGGATTCTCGGCGGGAGCCGAATCCATTGACGGACGTTCGCCCCTTCCTCAAGTGGCCAAGGTCGTCCAAGACTTCGCGCGGTTCGCGCAGGACCAGTACGCGGACATGGTGGCACTGTTGTCCGCGCTGTCCACCAGCCTGCAGTCCACCGGTAACGCCTATGTGGCAGCCGACACCGCGAGCGAAGCCGCGCAGGGCTACGGCCTCACGATCACCCTGCTCACGCTGCCCGTGGCCCTCCTCGCAGTCACGCGAGGAGGGCTACGGCCGTGGTGGTACGTCCCGCTCGTGATCACCGGCTTGGCCGCGTGGGGGCGGCTGACCGGGTTCCTGCCGACGGGATGACTACTGGCGATGGGACGGGGGGCTTTTCCTACTGCACGTCGACGTAGTCACCGGCGGCGGAGACGGCCGGGGTGGTCGTGGTCCCGGCGAAGCTCCAGCGCCAGTAGCCGTCCGCTGACGCGGTGACGGTGGTTGTCAGGTCACCGGTGCTGGAGGTGTTCACCGTCTTGACGGTCGTGTACGTGCTGGTGCCCGCCTTGCGGAACTGAAGCTTGACCGGCTGGGCGGTGTAGCCCGCGTACGCACCGGTGTCCCAGTTGGCCCGCGTGAGCTTGCCGGTCACGGTAAGAGTCTTCCCGGCGCCCACCGGCTCCGGACCCGCGTTGGCGGTCAGCTTGGAGAGCCGCTGGAGGCGGGTGGTCGTATAGGCGTCCCGGTGGGTCCGGCTGTCGTCCTCGGCCCACACATCGACGCCGACCTTCCACGTCCCGGCGTCGGCGTTGGTGAGCCACCAGTCCGGTTCGAAGGTGAACGTCTTGGAGCAGGTGGAGGTGGTCGAGCCGGCGGCGACGCAGTCCGCGGAGGTGGTGTCCTGGTCAGGCGTGATGTAGCTGTCGGGGTTGTTGGGATCGGTGCCGCGCCACAGGTGGAAATCGGCGTCCCAGATGCCCGACGGGTCGGTAGCGGTCACCGAAGCGGTGACCGTCGTGTCGGCGGTGCCGACGACTATGTTCTTACCGCCGTTGACGGCGACGCCGGTGATCTGGATGTCGCCGACGGTCTCGTCCGCGTACGCCGCAGGGACGGTGAACGCGCCCAGTGCGGCGGCAGCGGTGAGTGCAGCGAAGATTGCGCGCTTGCGCATGAATCTCCCCGGAGTATGAAGACGCACCCGCCGGATGCACGACACGGCGGGCGAATGAGCGCCCAACTGTAAACAGCCGAACGCCTCTCCACAACGCCGGGCGGACGCAGCGACTACTCGGTCGGCGTGAGATCAGGACGGCGTCGAGATGCGGCCGGGCCGGGCGGCGGCCCTGCTCGTCCTCGGTGAGCCGCGCAACCTGTACCGCTCCTTCACTCGCTTCGGCCAGTCCGCCGACCCTCGCGTTCGGCTGCACGACGCCCGGCACGGCACTGCCACCCTCCCCCTGACCCCAGGTGTCCGGCTACTGCCGCCCGTCATCGGGCGGCAGTAGCCGACGTACCTCGCCAGAGCCCTACCAGATCGCCTCGACCCACTCCGGGTGGTCGATGAACGGGTTCCGGTTGTACTGGTAGGTGCTGTATATGACCTCGTTGCGGTTGCGCTCGAAGGCGTCCGGCGGGTCGGCGTCGTTCCACTGCTTCAGGACGGAGAGCCGGCCGTGGTACGGGACGCTCCCGTTGATGGCGTCGTTGGCCTCCAGGTCGGGCCAGCCGTCGGTGCCCTCGTAGCGCACCGCCATGTAGAGGATCATGCGCGCCACGTCGCCCTTGTGGGCGTCGCGGGGCTCGAAGGAGTTGGAGTCGGTGTAGCTGCCCGGCGCCCCGCTGACCGCGCTGCCGCCCAGGTCGAAGTCCTTGTTGCCGCGGGTGCTGTTGACCTGTACGTCGGCGGGGCGCAGGTGGTGGAGGTCAGTGCCGGGGCCGGTGGACGTGCCGAAACTGCCGTGGGACTGCGCCCACACGTGCTCCCGGTTCCAGTCACCGACGTCGCCGCCGTTGAGGGACTTGCTGCGGGACGTGCCGCTGTAGAGCAGGATCACGTTGCTGCTGTTGGCGGGGTCCTGGTCGGTCTTCATGAGCGCGGTCCAGACCGCCGAGTACGAGATCTTGGTCTGGTTGCTGATGATCGTGTTCAGCGCGCCCTTGAGGGCCGAACCGGACTTGCCGATCGCGTCCGCGTAGTACGTGTCGTCGTACGCGGTGACGGTGGTGGCGCCGGCGGTGGTGGTCGTATCCGTGGCGGTGCTCGTGGCGGTGTCCGCCGCGGCGGCCGGCACGGTGACGGCGGCGAGGAGCGCGGCGGTCGCCAGAGCGGGTAGCTTCCAGCGGCGCGGGGAGCGGCTGCGGGGGGACGAAGGCATGGGGGAGTCCTTTCCCGGGGTGGGGACACGGGGGAACGGGCTTGCGATCTACGCGGGTTGACACTTGCGGCAAGGGGGGAATGGCAGGGCCTGGGGTGCTGGAGTGTGAACAGGGTGGGTCGATCTTGTGTCTTTGTCATGGACGTGTCGATCCGGGTGGTCCCGGCCAGAGACCGGACCTCCCCCGGTATTCGTTGCGGCGGGATGAAATCCCACGCCACGCGCGTTGGTGCCCTTCCGGTAGAGCAGGACGAACGGGAGGCGCCTCGCGTCAGAGGTGGGGCAGACAGAGCGAAAGCAGACAGACTCGGAAGAGACCGAGTCGGAGCAGACCGAGCCGCAGGGCTGGGCCCGCAGGCTGGCCGACTACGCGTGGCGGTACAGGGCGAACGTGGTGCTCGGCGCGGGCCCGGTGGAGCCGAACTGGAATGCGGTGGCGTGGGTTGAAAAGAGCGAGTCCTTCGCTGCTGGTGTCACGGCCGAGCTGCACTTTCACGACCTGCGGCACGCGGGCAACACCTTGGCCTCCACGGCTGGCGCCGGCACGCGAGAGCTCGCCGGTACGCGAGAGCTGATGACGCGGATGGGACACAGCAGCTTCCACGCAGCGCTGATATACCAGCACATGACCAGCGGCCGTGACCGAGCCATCGCCGACCGGCTCGGTGCCATGATCCGGGAGGGCGGGGGAGAGGGGCCCGCCTGGAGGATGTGGCATCCGCGTGGCATTAGTGGCACGCGTGTGGCACGGCCTCGAACACGACGAAGGGCCAGCCTGGGAGGAAACCCCTCCTGGACTGGCCCTTTGTTCTGTGCCCCCGGCAGGATTCGAACCTGCGACACCCGCTTTAGGAGAGCGGTGCTCTATCCCCTGAGCTACGGAGGCGGGGCTTGCGGGCGAACCTGCTGAAAACCCCGGTGTGGGATTGTCGGCCGGTGCGGCAAACCTCCTGGTCAGCCGACGTGCAGACGCCGCTGGGGTGGAGTCCTCACGGACGCTTTCCCGAGCGGGCGACCTGGTAGCCCACTGACCGCTGACAGCCTAGCGGATCTCGCTGGGCGGGTGCGCCTCCATATGGGATCAGGCCTCACCGACGTACTTGCGGCCGAAGCTCTTCGCCACGGCGAGGCCGCGATCGACGTAGAACCGCTTGCTCACGGCCACGTCCGTGGCTCCCAGCAGGAGCACGATCTCGTCGATCTGCCGGGTGGCCGGGCCGGTGTCCTTCCTCGCCGACGTGGCGACCTTCCAGATCGTTCCGTCCGGGGCCTGTACGACGCCGCCGTAGCCCCAGAACGACTTCGCGGCAGGCTTCAGCGGCGTGGCACCGGCGTCGAGGGCGGCGCCGCTGAAGCCGTTGACGGTGGCCGGCTGGGAGACAGTGAGCGACAGCGTGAACCCACGGAAGCCGGTCGTCGGCGCCTCCGACGCCTGCAGACGCACCTGAGGGCCCAGACCGAAAGCGGTGTAGAAGCGGTTGGCAGCCGTGGGATCGGCTACCTCGAGGGTGACGGATGCGAAGGAGGTCATGTCCGTCACGCTAGTTGCCGCTCGGCCGTCGGTGCTTCTCGATTCCTGACCGGTCTGGCGACTCGCCCCGCCGCAGCGCCCGCCGTGTGGCGCCGGTAGGTGGTGGGCGGCATGCCGGCCAGCTCGGTGAAGCGGGTGCTGAAGGTGCCCGGCGATGAGCAGCCGACCGCCAAGCAGACCTCGGTGACGCTGAGCTCGCCGCGACACAGCAGCGCCGTCGCGCGCTCGATGCGACGCCTCATCAGGTAGGCGTACGGCGACTTGCCGTGGGCGAGCCGGAACTGCCGGCTGAGGTGCCCGGCCGACATGTCCCAGGGCTTGGGGCGGCATCGGTTCTGCCGATGTGGGGGTTCGGGAGGTTTCATCAGGGCGGTGTTGTGGCGGGGGGCCGTGCGGCTCAGGGTGGGCGGTGTAACCCCGAGCAAAGTCGTGGAGGTGGGTCGTGGTCCAGGACGACCAAGAGGGCCGTTTCGCCGTTGTGATCAACGATGAGGAGCAGTACTCGATTTGGCCGGAGGGGCGCGGCCTGCCGGACGGGTGGCGCGGTGCGGGCTTCAGTGGGTCCCGGGAGGAGTGCCTGGCGCATGTGGAGGTCGTCTGGACCGACCAGCGGCCGCTGAGCGTGCGCCGGGTCGCTGGTCAGTCGGTGTAAGTGGGGCTGTTACAGGTCGTGGGGGAGCCAGCCTCGCTGGACCGCTCTTACGCCCGCTTCGAATCTGCTGCGGGCGCCCAGGCGGTCCATGAGGGCCGTCGCGATGCGGCGGGCCGTGCGGTGCGAGACGCCGAGGCGCTTGGCTATGCCCTCGTCCGTGTGGCCCTCGGCGAGCAGCCGCAGGGCCGCCGCCTCCTGCCGGTCGAGTTCGCCGGCGTCGCGGCGGGGCTTGTCGCCCAGTGGGCGAGAAGCCTCCCAGACGGTCTCGAAGAGGGTGCAGAGTGCGGTGAGCGTTCCCTTTCCTGTGATGACCACCGCGCCTTCGCTGCTGTCCTCGCTGTTGAGGGGGATGACTGCCGTCTCCCGGTCCAGGAGGGTCATCCTGAGCGGGAGCTCGCCCGCCGTGCGGACCTGGCCGCCCATCGTGGTGAGCCAGTTCGCGTGGGCCACGCTCGCCGCGCAGTTGCGGACGCTCTCCAGGTAGATCGTCCGCATCTTCACCCCGCGCCCGAGCAGTTTTTTGTTCAGTGGGCGTGCGGACGCCATGTTCTCCTCGGTCTGCGCGCCGCCCGGGGCGAAGGCCATCACCTCCCGCTGCACGCTGTCCGTGAGTACTGCCAGCCTGGCCCGGATCTGCGCCACGTCGGCCAGGTGCTCCATGCTGACCTGGCCCCTGGCCGGCCTGCGGTCGGCGTACTGGTCGGCGTACTCGGAGATCAGTTGGGAGGCTGCCGTCCGTGCTGCCGCCATGCGCTGCCGGTGCAGGGCGAACTCCGCCTGTCTTCGGGCCAGCAGGTAATCGAGGCCGAGCTCCGGGTTGACGGCCCGGGGTGGCTGGGTGGGGGCGGCGGAAGGCTGGATCAAGGACAGTTTGGACAGTTTGTCCCAGGCGGCTCGTACGGCGTCCTCGGCGAGGTTCAAGTGTCGCGCGAGTGCGGTGACGTCGTCCTGAGGCCGTTCCAGCATGGCCCGGTACACGGCTTCGGTCGGCGTATCCAGTCCCAGTAATTCAAGCATCGCTCAGTTCCCCGTTCCGGCGGTGTTGCTCCATCGTCTTGCGTACGGCGCAGGGGCGGCCCGCCAGGGCCGGTCAGTGACACGGTGGCCACTTTGGGTCATGACCCAAAGCGGCCCGCCGTTTTCCTTCCCCCAAGGTTCACCTGCGGTGATGCTACTTCCGAGGCGGACGAATCCGCCAGGAATCGGTCCACGGCCGGTTCGCCAGACGAAGTTTTCCTCTTGGATTTACGTCCCGAAAGGACGCCGGTCATGTTCCGTGCCCGTATCGCCAAGGCTGCCGCTGTCACCGCGCTCGCCGCCGCGGCGCTCCTCGCACCCGCCGTCGTTGCCCTCACCCCCGGCGACACGGCCACCGCCACCACCGTGTCGGCAGCCACGGAGGGGGCGGGGACGATGTCCGCCGAGGGGCCGCAGCCGGACATGGGCTGGCAGTGAACGGTCGGGAGCCGGCGTGGACCTGAGACAGCTGACCACCTTCCACCGAGTCGCGACGCTGCTGAGTTTCACCCGGGCCGCGTCCGAGCTGAAGTACGCGCAGTCCAGCGTTACCGCCCAGGTCAAGGGACTGGAAGTCGCATTGGGCGTGGAGCTCTTCGAAAGGCTGAGGGGGCGTATCCGCCTGACCGCCGCCGGGGAGCGGCTCGTACCGTACGCGGAGCAGATCCTGTCGCTGGTCGACGAGGCCCGGGACAAGACGACCGGCTGGGCGGAGCCTTCGGGTGTGCTCACGATCGGTACGACGGAGAGCCTCACGTCCTACCGCATGCCGCCGGTGCTTGAGTTCTTCCACCACCGTTACCCCCTGCTCCAGCTCGCGCTGCGGCCCAGCCAGTGCGCCCAGACGTGCGAGGCGCTGCGGCAGGGCGAGTTCGACATGGGGTTCCTCATGGAGGCGGAGACGGAGCACGCCGGGGTACGGACCGAGGTGCTGGGGCGGGAGCCGCTGGTCGCGGTCGCCGCGCCCGGTCATCCCCTCGCGTCGGTGCGCCATGTGACGACCGACGAGCTGCGCGGGGCACGCGTTCTGGCGCCCGAGGCGGGGTGCGCGTATCGGGGGCTGCTGGAGGCCGAGCTCAATGCCGGCGCCGGCCGGCCCGTACAACTGCTGGAGTTCGGCAACATCGAGTCGGTCAAGCGCGGGCTCGCGGCCGGTCTCGGGGTCAGCGTGCTGCCCACGATGGCGGTGTCCGACGCGGTCGCCGCCGGGACGCTGACGGTCTTGGACTGGGAGCCGCCGTTCGAGGTGTTCACGCAGATCGCGTGGCGCCGGGGCCGGCAGCTCACCCGGGAGATGCGGGTGTTCATCGACCGTACGGTTCAGTTCATGGCGCAGGATCAGTTGCAACTGGTGGGCTGAGGCCCTCCGCCCCCAGGTCACCGGTACGTCGTCGTGAAGTCGACGTACCGGTGGCTTTGTGGTGTTCGGGGGCGGCCGGTCCCTCACACGTGCCCCTTGGCCACCAATTCCTCCATGATCTGGAGGGCGTTGAGCGCGGCGCCCACCCGGAGGTTGTCGGTGACCAGCCACAGCAGGAAGCTGTTCGGGTTGGAGGGGGAGATTCGTATCCGTCCCACGTGGATGTGGTTCGGGTTGCCCAGGGTGGCGGGAGTCAGGACATCCCCGTGCATGCCGTCGTCATGGACGGTTACGTCGGCCGGCGCGCCCAGCAGTGCCTTCAGTTCTGTACGGTCCACCGGTGACAGGCACTCGACCCACACCGCCGCTGAATGGCCGTTGACCACCGGGACCCGGACACAGGTCGCCGTCACGTCGAGGTCGGGCAGTCCGAGGATCTTGCGTGACTCCTGGAGCAGCTTCTGCTCCTGGAGCGTGAAGCCGCTGGCCAGCACCTGGCCGATCTGCGGTACGACGTTGAACGCCAGCGCGGGCGTGAACTCCTTGGCCGGCATCTCCGCCTGCGGGTCCTGCAGCGCGAGCCTGGACGCCTCCTGGAGCTCCTCGATGCCGGAGTGGCCGCTGCCGGACGCGGCCTGGTACGTACTCACGACGATCTGGCGCACTCCCCAGCGGCGCTCCACGTCGCGGACGACGCGGACCAGCGGGATCGTGACGGAGTTGGGGTTGGCGATCACGCCGGCCGCCGGGCGGCGGTCCAGCTCCGAGGCGTTGACCTGCGGGACCACCAGCGGGATGTCGGCGTTCATCCGGAAGGCGAAGGTGTTGTCGATCACCAGGGTGCCGTGGGCCACCGCGATCGGCACCCAGGCGCGGCTGACGGCGTGACCTGCGGAGAAGAAGACGACATCGGCGTCGCCGAAGTGGAAGCCGGTCAGGTCTGTCACGCGGTAGTCGCGGTCTCCGACCCGGATTTCGAGGCCGGCCGAGCGGGCGGAGGCCACGAGGTGCAGTTCCCGGTAGCGCAGTCCCCGGTCCTCGATCAGTTCGAGGAGGGTGCCACCGACCGCGCCGGTCGCGCCGACGATGGCGATGCGCGGGGCGAGCGGGTCGTCGACCAGGGGCATGGATATCGCCGATCGAGTAGAGCCGGGGCGTGGTCGTCGGTCGTCGGTCGTCGACCGGAAGTAACCGGAAGTAGTAGTTGAAAGCAGGGAAAGATTATCGCCGTACCCCTTCTGACCAGCAATCAGAACGTACGCGGATCACCGATGGCTCCCATCGGCGGCGCCGATCGGCCGGCTGGCCCCTGGCCCCTTCTCGACCCCCTTCGCCCCCGTCGGCCCGCCCCCGATCGGAATCCCCGAAGCGGACGATCGGATCTGCCCGTCGGGATGACGTTGACCCCGAAGTTTCGCTTGGCCAAGGGTTGGGGCCGAACGGTCCTGGGCGACCGGGAGTTCGGCAATCGAATGGGTGGGTTCATGCAGCAGGCCGTCAAGGTCGTCGGAATCGGGGGGTCCTCGCGGCCGGGCTCCACCGTGGAGCAGGGGCTGCGGGTGGTGCTGGCCGAAGCGGCCCGGCTGGGTGCGGACGTCACTCTGATCGGCGGCGCCGAACTGGTCATGCCCCTCTACGATCCGCGTGCCGTGGCACTGCCGCCCGAGGCCCACCGCCTGCTGGCCGCGCTCGTCGCCGCCGACGGGGTGGTCCTCGCCAGCCCGGCGTACCACGGGACGGTGTCGGGCCTGCTGAAGAACGGCCTCGACTACACCGAGGAGTTGCGGGAGGACGGCAGGCCGTACCTGACCGGACGCGCCGTCGGCTGTCTGTCCGTGGGGCAGGGCTGGCAGGGCGCGGTGAGCACGCTGGGCGCCCTGCGGGACGTCGTGCACGCGCTCCGGGGCTGGAGCACTCCGCTGGGAGTCGCGATGAACAGCGCGGCGGCGGGCTTCACCGCGAGCGGGGAGTACGACGACCCGCACATCCAGCAGCAGTTGACCGCGATGGCCGGCCAGGTCGTCGAGTTCGCCGAGGCGCACCGGGCCCTGCGGGCCACGGCGCTCCAGGCACGGTGAGGAAGGCCGGGAACCGCGGCGACATGGACGTTGAGGCGAGCTGGATCCGGTGCTTCCACCCGAAGCCGGAGGCCGCGCACACCCTGGTCTGCTTTCCGCACGCGGGAGGTTCGGCCAGCTACTACTACGGCCTTTCGGCGGCGCTGGACGCGGACATCGAGATGCTGGTGATCCAGTACCCGGGCCGGGAGAACCGGCTGTTCGAGGAGCCCGTCGCCTCCATCGCGGCGCTGGCGGACTCCGTGAGCGAGGCGTTGTCCGCCCGGCTCGGGGCCCGGCTCGGGACAGGGCTGGGCGTACGGCCGGTCCTGTTCGGGCACAGCATGGGGGCGATCGTCGCCTTCGAGGTCGCGAGGCGGCTGGAGCGGGCGGGCGGTGGCCCGGCGCCCAAGGCGCTCGTCGCCTCGGCCTGTTCGGCCCCCTCGGACGCTCCGAACCGAGCGGAGCGCCTGGATCCGGTTGACGGGGAGCAGGACAGCGACGTACTCGCGCGGATCCTGGGCCTGGGCGGCACCACCGAGGGGCTGGGCGAGCACACGGACCTGATGGAGCTGGTCCTCCCGGCGATACGCGCGGACCTGTCGGCCCTCGTGGCCTACCGGGCTGCCGACCAGGCCGCGGTGGGCTGCCCGGTCACGGTGTTCGTCGCTGACGGCGACTCCGAAGTGGCGGCGGACGAGGTCTGGCTGTGGGGCAGGCACACCACCGCGGGCGACGCCGAGGTGCACGTCTTCGAAGGCGATCACTTCTATCTGAGCAAGCTGCCGAAAGACTTTCTCGATCTGCTCCAGGAAACTGTGCGCACTTCTCGCCCGGAGATCTCACCCGCATGAACACCATGGGATTCGTGGAAGAAGAGCTCGCCCAGATGTGGGCGGAGCTGCTGGACGTCGCCGGTGCGCCGGTGGACATGGAGTCGGGGTTCGCCGCTCTCGGCGGCGGGGCGGACGAGGCGCGGCTGCTCGCCGCCCGCATCGACGAGGAACTCGGCGCGCACGTCGCGGCGGACGGGCTGCTGGGCGCGGACACCCTGGAGGCGATGGGGCGCCTGGTGCGCGAGGCCATGGAACGGGCCAGGGCGCAATGGTCTGCGAACGGATCAGTGGGCGGCTCCGTGCTCGCGGCGCCCGCCGGGCCCCGCGCCGGGGCCCGCCAGGAGCGGCCCCAGCTGTCGTTCGCCCAGCAACGGCTGTGGTTCATGCAGCAGATCGACCCCGACACCACCCTCTACAACGTGCCGACCGTGCTGCGACTGCGCGGCGCCCTGGACCGGGCCGCCCTCGGCCGGGCCCTCGACGCCCTCGTCGCCCGCCACGAGGTGCTGCGGACGACGTACGCCGCTCCGTCCGGCCGCCCGTACCAGGTGATCGGGGACCCGGCGCCGCTGGATCTGCCGTACACGGACCTGACCGGCGCCGCCGACCCGGCGGGCGAGGCGGACCGCGTCGCGGCCGAGGAGGCCGCGGGTGTGTTCGACCTGGCCGCCGGGCCGCCGCTGCGGGCTCGGCTGGTCCGGGTCGGCGCGGACGAGTACCGGCTCATCGTGACGTTCCATCACATCGCCGTTGACGGGTGGTCGGTGGAGATCTTGTTCCGCGAGCTCGGGCAGCACTACGGGCGCGGTGACTCGCCGGCCGATGTCACCCTGCACTACGCGGATTACGCCGCCTGGCAGCGCGAGCGGCTCCAGGGAGAGACCCTGGACGCCCTCGTCCGGCACTGGCGCGGTGCGCTCGGGGACGACCCGAAGGCACTCGCCGTACCGACCGACCGGCCGCGCGGCACGACGCGGAGCTTCCGCGGCGCTGTCGCCACCCGCGAGATGTCGCCCGAACTCATGGCAGCGGTACGGGAGTTCAGCCGCCGCGAGCGTGTCACTCCGTACATGACTCTCTTCGCCGGCCTGCACACGCTGCTCGCCGGCTGGTCGGGCGCCACCGACATCACGGTCGGCACCCCCGTCGCCGGCCGGGACCGGCCCGAACTCCAGGACCTGGTCGGCTGCCTGATCAACATGGTGCCGGTACGGGTCCGGCTGGACGGCGGCCCCGGATTCCGCGAGCTCCTGAACCGGGTCCGCACGGCGGTGCTCGACGCCTCCGCGCACCAGGAGCTGCCCTTCGACAAGCTGGTCGAGGCCCTGGTGTCCCGGCGCAGCCGCGACTTCCTGCCGGTCTTCCGGGTGATGTTCAGCTTCATCCAGGAGCGGTCGGAGCCGGTCTTCGCCGGGCTCGACGGGTGCTCCCTGGACCTCACCGGCCCGCAGGACACCGCGAAGTACGACCTCAGCCTGTACGCGCAGGAGCGCGGCGCGGGCCTCGCTCTGACCCTTGAGTACGACACCGATCTGTTCGGTCCGGACACCCCGGCCGCGCTGCTGGCCGCCTACGAGCAGACGTTGGCGGAAGCGATGGCCCGGCCGGAGACACCGGTACTGGAGCTCGCGGCGGCCCGGTTCGGCGCCGTCGGCACTGAGAGGAACCCCCACCGTGACCGTTGACCAAATGGCCACACACGCACCCCCGGCGACCATCGACGCGTGGTTCGCCCGGCAGGCGGCAGCGCGCGGCGACGCCGTCGCCGTGACCGGCCGCGACGGTCGGCTGACCTACCGCGAGCTGGAGCGCGACGCCAACCGGCTCGCCCACCACCTGCGCACCCTCGGCGTCGGCCCCGAAGTGCCGGTCGCCGTCTGCATGGAGCGCACCACCGGCCTGGTGACGGCGCTGCTCGCGGTGCTCAAGGCAGGCGGGGCGTACGTACCGCTCGACCCCTCCGCCCCGGACGGGCGGCTGCGCTTCACGCTCACCGATGCCAAAGCCGCTGTCCTGCTGACGGACACGGACGGGCGCGGCCTGCGCGCCGCGCACACCGTGCTGATCGGGGGACCTGGCGGCGGCGTCGACCTGACGGCGTACCCGCAGACCGCGCCCGAGGACCCCGGCACCGGCCCGGCGAGTCTCGCGTACGTCATCTACACCAGCGGGTCGACCGGCACCCCCAAGGGCGTCATGATCGAGCACCGCAATGTGACGGGCCTGCTCACCGGCGTCCGCGACCGGTTCGGCTTCGGGCCGGACGACGTGTGGTCGATGTGCGCGTCCGCCGCGTTCGACGTCTCCGTGTGGGAGATGTGGGGCGCCTTGCTGCACGGCGGCCGGCTGGTCGTCGTACCGGACGAAGTGCGGCGCTCTCCGCAGGAGTTGCACGGGTTGCTGCACCGTGAGGGCGTCACCGTGCTCAATCAGACGCCGGCCGCCTTCCGGCAGCTCGTACGGTACGAGGAGGAGTCCGCAGCCGGTGACGGCTCCCCCGCCGGACTCGCGCTGCGGCTGGTGGTCTTCGCCGGGGAGGCGCTGCCGCCGGAGATGCTGCGGCCGTGGATCGCGCGGCACGGCGACGAGGTGCCGGTCCTGGTGAACATGTACGGGATCACCGAGACCACCGTGCACTCCACCTACCGCCGGATGACCTCGGCCGACCTCGACGGGGCGGCGGGCAGCATGATCGGCGGCGCCATCGGCGGCTGGACGCTGGAGGTGCTCGGCGCGGACGGCGAGCGGGCGGCGGACGGCGAGGCCGGCGAGCTGTACGTCGGTGGCGCGGGCGTGGCCCGCGGCTACCTGGGCCGCCCCGCCCTCACCGCCGAGCGCTTCCTGCCCGACCCGGACGCGGCCGTGCCGGGCGCCCGCCGGTACCGCTCGGGCGACAGCGCGCGGCGCGCGGCCGGCGGCGCCGTCGGCAGCGGTTACGTCGATCACGAGTACCTGGGTCGCCTGGACCACCAGGTGAAGATCCGCGGCTATCGCATCGAGCTCGGCGAGATCGAGAACGCGCTCACCCGCCACCCCGCCGTCCGCGACACCGTCGTGGTCGTCGACCAGGACGCGGCGGGAGCCCCGCGCCTTGTCGCGTACTGGGTCGCCGCGGCCGGGACACCGGCCGGGCCGTCCGAACTGCGCGAGCACCTGGCGCTGACACTGCCCGAGTACATGCTGCCGAATGTGTACGTGGCGCTGGAGCAGCTGCCGCTGACGCACAACGGCAAGGTCGACCGGCGCGCGCTGCCCGCCCCTGAAGCGGTACGACCCGAACTCGACGCGGAGTTCGCGGTGCCCGGCACCCCCGTCGAGAAGGCCCTCGCCGACATCTGGGCCGAGGTCCTCTCGGTCGACCGGGTCGGACTGGACGACGACTTCTTCGAACTCGGCGGCCACTCGATGCTCGCCACCGAAGCCGTGGCCCTCACCAGGGAACAGCTCGGCGTCGGCGCGACGCTGCGGCTGTTCTTCGACCGGCCGACGGTACGGGAACTCGCGAGCGCCCTGGACGAGCTGCTCGCCGTACAGCACGACACCGGTGACGACAGCCGGTCCGCATCCCACCCGCACGGGGAGAAGAACGCATGACGTACGAGACGGATCTGCCACTGCCCGAGCAGGCCGTGGCCATCATCGCAATGAGCGGACGCTTCCCGGGCGCCGCGGACGTCGACGAGCTGTGGCGCATGGTGGCGGCGGGCGAGGAGGGGCGTACGTCCTACTCCGACGAGGAGCTGGCGGCGGCCGGGGTTTCCGAGGAGCTGCTGAGCGACCCGGCGTACGTGAAGTCCGGTTTCCCGGTGGACGGGTTCGACCGGTTCGACGCCGACTTCTTCGGTGTGACCCGGTCTGAGGCCGAACTCATGGACCCGCAGCACCGGTTGCTGCTTGAGACCGCCTGGCAGGCGCTGGAGCGCGCCGGTTACCCGGCCAAGGATTTCGAGGGGCGGACCGGTGTGTTCGCCGGCACGTCGGGGAGCGGCTACCTCCAGGAGCGGATCGCCTCGCGCGGCGGCGTCGGCGACGGCCGGATATCGGACGAGATCCAGGTGGCGATCGGCAACGACCCCGGCATGCTGGCGCTGCGGGTCTCGTACAAGCTCGGTCTGACCGGGCCGAGCTTCACCGTGCAGAGTGCGTGTTCGTCGTCGCTGGTGACGGTCCATCTGGCGGTGCAGTCGCTGCTCAGCCGCGAGTCCGACCTGGCGCTGGCGGGCGGTGTCGCGGTGCGCGAGTTCGAGCCGCGCGGCTACCGGTACGAGGAGGGCGCGATCCTCTCGACGGACGGCCACTGCCGGCCGTTCGACGCGGATGCTTCCGGGACTGTCTCCGGTGACGGTGTGGCCCTCGTGGTGCTCAAGCGGCTGGAGGACGCGGTCGCTGACGGCGACCACATCCACGCGGTGATCCGCGGCAGCGCGGTCAACAACGACGGCTCGGCCAAGATCGGCTTCACCGCCCCGTCGCCGCACGGCCAGGCCGAGGTGATCGCGGAGGCGCTGGCGGTCGCCGGGGTCGGGGCGCGTACGGTCCAGTACGTCGAGGCGCACGGCACCGCGACCCCGCTCGGAGACCCGATCGAAGTCCAGGCGCTGACGGAGGCGTTCGGCCCGGACGCTGCCGCCGGGTCGGTCTACCTGGGCTCCGTGAAGTCGAACATCGGCCACCTGGACGCGGCGGCCGGTGTCGCGGGCCTGATCAAGGCGACGCTGGCACTGGAGCACCGCTTCATCCCGCCGACGGCCCACTTCCGTAGCCCGAACCCGCGCCTCTCCCTGGACAAGGGGCCGTTCCGGGTCAACGCGGAGGGTGTGCCGTGGCCGGATACGGAGACGGCGCCGCGCGCCGGGGTGAGTGCGTTCGGCATCGGCGGCACCAACGCCCACGTGATCCTTGAGGCGGCGCCGGTCGCGGCGCGGGCGGACGGTGAGACCGACGCCGACTGGCAGGTGCTGCCGCTGTCGGCCCGTACGCCCGAAGCCCTGGACGCTGCCGCCGCGCGTCTCGCGACGGCTCTCAGGGGGGAGGGGGCCGGGCGGAACGCCGTGGGGGACGACGCCACTGCGGGCAGGCACGACTCGGCGTACGACGCCGTCGGGCTCGGCGACGTCGCGTACACCCTGCAGCTCGGGCGGGCCGGCTTCCCGTATCGGCGTACGGTCGTCGCCAAGGGCCGTGCCGGCGCCGTCGACGCGCTGGAGCGGTCCGCAGCCGGCGTGGCCGCCGCGGCGGACACCGCGCCCGACGTCGTGTTCGTCTTCCCGGGGCAAGGTGCCCAGTACGCGGGCATGGGCGCCGAGTTGTACCGCACCGAGCCGGTGTTCCGTGACGCGCTCGACCGGTGCGCCGGGATACTCCTGCCGTACCTCGGCTGGGACGTGCGCGAGGTGGCGTTCGCCACCGGCGGGGACGGGGACCGGGCGAAGGAGCGGCTGCGCCAGACCCTCTACACCCAGCCCACCGTCTTCAGCATCGACTACGCCGTCGCCCAGCTGCTGATGTCGTGGGGCGTACGCCCCGACGCGATGACCGGGCACAGCCTCGGCGAGCTCGTATCGGCGTGCCTGTCCGGGGTGTTCAGCCTGGAGGACGCCCTGCGCGTCGTCGCCCGGCGCGCCACGCTCATGCAGGACCTGGCCCCCGGACGGATGCTGTCCGCACTGCTGGACGAGGCGTCCCTGACCAAGGCGCTGGACGGCCTGAGCGCCACCGTCGCCGCCGTCAACGCGCCGGCCTCCTGCGTCGTCGCCGGTACGCCCGAGGAGGTCGCCGAGGCCCGCCGGGTGCTCGAGGCGCAGGGAGTGTCCGTACGGGAGCTCGATACCTCGCATGCCTTCCACACCGCGCTGGTCGAGCCGGCCCTGCCCGGTCTCGCCGAGGTGCTGCGTTCGGTGCGGCTGAACACGCCGCAGATCCCCTTCCTGTCCAACGTGACGGGCACGTGGATCACCGACGAACAGGCCACCGACCCCGACTACTGGGTGTCCCACACCCGCGCGCCTGTCCGCTTCTCCGACGGGATCACCGCCCTTGCCGAGCGCGGTGATGTGGTCCTCGTCGAGGCCGGGCCCGGCAGCCAGCTCAGCGGGCTCGTGCGGATCCACCCGGAGCCGTCGCCCGTCGTCACCCTGCTGCGCAAGCCGCGCGGCGAGGCCGAGGAGCAGTCCGCCGAGGCCCGCACCGTACGCGAGGGGCTGGCCGAGCTGTGGCGACACGGTGTGGCCATCGACTGGGCTGCTCTGCACGGCGACCGGGCCCGCCGCCGGGTGCCGCTGCCCGCCTACCCCTTCGAGGGCCGCAGTTACCTGCTGCCCAAGCCGGAGGCCACCGCCGGCGCCGGGAACGTACGTACCGACCCCAAGCGGTGGACGTACGCCCCCGTCTGGCACCGCGCGCCCCTCCCGCAGGCGGACGAGCCGGACACAGAGGGTCCGCTCAGCTGGCTCGTCCTCGCGGACGGCGCCGGTCTCACCGACGGGCTGACCGCCGCCCTGCGCGAGCGCGGCCACACCGTGACCACCGTGCGCAAGGCAGCCGCGTACGCCCGCACCTCCGACCACGCCTTCGACGCCGACCCCGCCGACGCGGGCCATCTCGGCCAGATCGTCAAGGAGCTGCGGCAGGCGGGCGCGGCCCCGGACCGTGTGCTGGACGCCTGGGCCGTGACGGGTGAAGGGGAGGACCGCGGTGATGCGGTACGCCGTTACGCCACCGGCCTGGACACCGGTTTCCACAGCCTCGTCTCCCTCGCTCAGGCGCTCGGCGAGACCGGTGAGGACCGCCCGGTGCGGATCGACGTCCTCACCGACAGCCTCCAGGACGCGCACGGGACGGCCGTGGTGCGGCCCGAGCGGGCCACGCTGTACGGCGCGGTCACCGTCCTGCCGCAGGAGTACGCCTGGCTGACCTGCCGCAGCGTCGACGTCATCCTCCCCGCTGACGACGACGCCGCCGCCCGCACCCGCCTCACCGCGCAGCTCGGCGCCGAACTCGCGGGCGCGGGGCGCGAGAACCTCGTCGCCTACCGGGGCGCCCAGCGCCTCCTGCGGGCCTTCGCGCCGGTCGAGCTGGCCGCCGTACCCACCGGGCGGGCCTGGCGCGAGGGCGCCGGGTACCTCGTCACCGGCGCGTCCGGCGAGACCGGCCTGGCCTTCGCCGAACAGATCGCCGCGAGCGGGGCCAGGGCCGTGCTTGTCGGCGACCCGGACTTCCCTGCCGAGAGCGAGTGGGACGCCTGGCAGTCCGGCGCGACCGGTGACGACGACCGCGTACGCGACCGGGTCACCCGGCTCGCCGCACTGCGCGCCGCCCACCCTGACACCGTCGCCTACCGCACCGCCGACCTGGCCGACCCCGGCCAGGCGCGCGCCACCGTCGAGGAGGCCCGTAGCGTGCTGGACGCCGTCAACGGCGTACTGCACCTCGCCGACGACCGGGGCTCCGGCCTGACGGCGCTCAAGACACGCGACGACTTCGACGCCGTACTGGCGGCGCGGGTGAAGTCGACCCTGCTGCTGGACGAGCTGCTGGCCGGTGACGGGCTCGACTTCTTCCTCACCGCGTCGGCCACCACCGGCATCGTCGGTGGCTTCGGCCAGGCCGAGAACTGCGCGGCCTCCACCTTCCTCGACGCGTTCGCCCAGGCGGCCACCGCCGCCGGCCGGCCCACTGTCACCGTCGACTGGTCCCAGTGGGACTGGGACGACTGGTTCGAGCAGCAGATGGCGGGCCTGCCGGAAGTGCGGGAGCTGTACGAGCGGCTGCGCCTTTCCCAGGGCATCCCGGCCGCCGACGGCCTGGCACTCGCGCGGGCGGCCCTGTCCGGCGGGCTCCCGCAGGTCGTGGTCTCCAGGGCCGACTTCCAGGACGTACTGGCCGACCAGTCCGGTCTGACCGCGACCTCGTTCACCGACTCGCTCGGCGGCGGCCGCACCCGTACCGACGACGACTGGGACCCGGCGACGGTGTGGCCGGACGACGAACTCGCCCAGTCCGTGGCCCGGGTGTGGCACGAGATGCTCGGCGTCTCGCCGATCGGACCCGACGACGACTTCTACGACCTGGGCGGCAACTCGCTGTTCGCCATTCAGATCGTCGGGCGGCTGCGGCAGGCCCACGGCGACTTCCCCATGAGCGCCGTATTCGAGGCGCCGACCGTTCCGGGGCTGGCGGCCGCGATCCGCTCCCACCAGGCCGAATCGATCGGTCTGGACGAGTTCGAGGCACTGCTGCGCGAGGTCGAGAGCCTCTCCGCCGGCGAGGCCGAGGCAAAGCTGAAGGGTGACGACCATGTCTGACGAGCAGTCGCAGACGCAGTCCGACGAGACCGAGGTCGCGCGCAAGCTCAAGGAGCGGCTGTCCTCGCTCTCCCCCGAGCAGCGCGCCGTACTGGAACGGTCCATGCGAGAGCGCAACGTCAAGGCGCCGTCCGCCGTGGACTCCGGCGCCAAGGCGGCGGCGAAGAGCGAAACGCCCCGCCGCAGCCGGCGCCCCGGCAGCACCATGGACTTCAGCCTGTTCTTCTTCTCCGGCGACGGTACGGCGAAGGGCCCGGGCAAGTACCAACTGCTGCTGGACAGCGCCCGCCACGCCGACGCGAACGGCTTCGACGGCATCTGGGTCCCCGAGCGCCACTTCGTCGACTTCGGCGGCCTCTACCCGAACCCGTCGCTGCTGGCCTCCGCCATCGCCGTACTGACCGAGAACATCCAGATCCGCGCGGGCAGCTGCGTCCTGCCCCTGCACCACCCGGTGCGGGTAGCCGAGGAGTGGGCGGTCGTCGACAACCTGTCCGGCGGCCGGGCCGCGATCTCGGCGGCCTCCGGCTGGCACCCCGACGACTTCCTTCTCGCGCCGGGCGACGGGCAGCAGCGCTACCCGCGCCGCAAGGACGAGATGTTCGAGTCGATCGACGCCATCCAGCGGCTGTGGGCGGGCGAGAGCGTCGAATTCCCGCGCGCCGACGGCTCGTCGCAGTCCGTACGCACGCTTCCGCGCCCGCTCCAGCCGAAGCTCCCGGTGTGGGTGTCGGCGCAGGGCAGCATCGAGACGTTCGTACGGGCCGGGGAGACCGGCGCGTACGTCCTGACCGGGCTGGTCGCCCAGCGCCCCGCCGACCTGAGGGACAAGATCGCCGCCTACCGCGAGGCGCTCGCCAAGGCCGGGTACGACCCGGCCGAGGGCAAGGTCACCGCGATGGTGCACACCTTCGTGGGCTCGGACAACGAGGAGGCGAGGGAGACCGTACGGGGGCCGCTGACCGCGTACCTGAAGACCTTCCTCGAACAGCAGGACAGCTTCGGCAGCGAGTTCTCCAAGCTGAACGAAGCCGAGCGCGACGTCATGCTCAACGCCACCTTCGAGCGCTACTTCGACACGCTGGCGCTGCTCGGTACGCCCGACAAGTGCGAGTCCCTGATCGAGGACCTGGTGGACATCGGCGTGGACGAGGTCGCCTGCCTCGTCGACTTCGGGCTCGACCCCGGGCAGGTCCTCAAGGGCCTCGACCACCTCACCGAACTCAAGAACCGCTACCGGCACCGGGGCGATACCGAAGGAGACCAGTCGTGACCGGACTCGCAGACCGGCTGGCCGGCCTCACCCCCGCCCAGCGCGCCCTTCTCGACCGGCGTATGCGCGAGCGCAGAACCAGCACCGTCACCAACGCGCCGATTCCGCGCCGGAAGCGGGAGAACCGCGTACCGCTGACCGTGGACCAGGAACGCATCTGGCTGATCCACCAGTTCGACCCCGAAGACCCCGTCTACAACGTGTACTTCGCCTCCCGCCTGCACGGTGAGCTGGACACGGACGCGCTCCAGCGCGCCGTGGACGCATTCGTTCAGCGCCATGAGGCGATGCGTACGACGTTCGAGCAGGACGGGCACGCGCCCGTCCAGGTGATCCACGGCTCCATGGCGGTGCCGCTGGACCACCAGGACCTGCGGTCCGTGCCGGCCGACCGGCGCGAGGACGAGATGATGCGGCTCGCGACGGAGGAGCTGCGCAAGCCGTTCGACCTGGTGAAGGGCCCGCTGCTGCGGATCGCGCTGCTGCGCCTCGGCGACCGGGAGCACGTGCTGGTCGGCACGGTCGACCACCTGGTCTGGGACCGCGGCTCGATGGGCATCTTCAACGCCGAGATCGCCGAGTTCTACACCGCGTTCGCCACCGGCCGCGCGCCGCAGCTGCCCCCGATCGAGGTGCACTACCCGGACTACTCCGAGTGGCAGCCGCAGTGGCTGCGCGAGGAGGTGCAGCGCAAGCACCTGCCGTACTGGAAGAAGCAGCTCGAAGGCGCCGACCTGGTGCTGGAACTGCCGACCGACCGGCCCCGCCCGCCGCTCCAGACAGCGAACGGTGCCCGCTACCAGTTCCCGCTCACCCCGGAGCTGACGCAGGCGATCCGCGACCTTGCCAAGCGCGAGGACGTGACGGTCAACATCGCGCTGCTCGCCGCCTGGCAGCTGATCCTGCACCGGCTCACCGGGCAGCAGGACATCGTGGTCGGCACCACCTCGTCGACCCGCAGCAGGCCCGAGACCGAGCCGATGATCGGCTACTTCCTCACCATGCTGCCGCTGCGCACCACGGTCCGGCCGGCGATGACCGTACGGGAGCTGCTCCAGGCGACCCGCACCACGATGATGGGCGCCTTCGACCACCACGACATCCCCTTCGGGACGCTGCTGGACGAGCTCGACCTGGACCGCGACCCGAGCCGCACGCCGATCTACCAGACGTCCTTCATCCTCGTGGACTTCCTCCACGAGGAGGAGACCCCCATGGCCGGGCTGACCGTCGAGGAGCTGATGCTCGACAACGCCACCGCCAAGGACGACGTGATGCTGGGCTTCTTCGACGACCCGGCGCTCGCGGACGACCACTTCCACGGCGTGCTGGAGTACAACACCGACCTGTTCGACGAGAGCACGATGGCCCGGATGGCGCGGCAGATCGTGCGGCTGCTGGAGCAGATGTCCGAGGACGCGGGGCGCGCGGTGCGTGACCTGTCGCTGCTCAGGCCGGACGAGGCGCGCACCGTCCTCGTCGACTGGAACCGGACCGAGGCGGCGCGCGAGGACGGTGACTCGCTGGATGTGCTGGTACGCCGCCAGGCTGCCGCCACTCCTGACGCGGTCGCCGTCTCCTGCGGCGACGAGCAGCTGACGTACGCCGAGCTGCTGGACCGGGCGGGCCGGCTGGCCTCGCACCTCCAGCAGCGGGGCGTGGCACCCGAGACCGTCGTCGGCGTCTGCCTGGAGCGTTCCGTCGACCTGGTGGTCGCCCTGCTGGGCGTGGTCATGTCGGGCGGCGCCTACCTGCCGCTGGACGCGGGATACCCGGCGCAGCGCCTGGCCACCATGACCGGCGACGCGGACGCCAAGTTCCTGCTGACCCGCTCCGGGTTGCTCGACAGCCTCGCGGACTGCCCCGGCGAGCGGATCTGCCTGGACACCGACGCGCAGGCTGTCGCCGCCGCCCCGGCCGTCCCGGCGGCTCCCGGCGCGGGCGAGGACCGGCTGGCGTACGTCATCTACACCTCCGGGTCCACCGGCCGCCCCAAGGGCGTCGAGGTCACCCACCGCAACCTCTCCAACCTGCTGCTGGCGATGGCCGCCGAGACCGGCCTGGGCGCCGGTGACACCCTCACAGCCGTCACCCCGGTCACCTTCGACATCGCTGGCCTGGAGCTGTACGCCCCGCTCATCAGCGGGGCCCGGGTACACGTCGTACGCAAGGAGGAGGCGGTCGACGGCCGCCGCCTGGCCGCTCTGCTCGCCGAGACCGGTGCCACCGTCATGCAGGCCACCCCGGCCACCTGGCAGCTCCTGGTGGAGGCGGGCTGGCGCAACGACGGCTCGCTGCGGGTCCTGGTCGGCGGCGAGGCGCTGCCCCCGGCGCTGGCCGAGCAACTCGTCCGCGAGCCCGGACGTACCTGGAACGTCTACGGCCCGACCGAGACGACCATCTGGTCCACCGCCCACCGCCTCGACAGCGGCACCGAGCAGGTCTCCATCGGCCGCCCGCTGGACAACACCCAGGTGTACGTACTCGACGAGCGCCTGGAGCCCGTTCCGGTGGGCATGCCCGGCGACCTGTACCTGGGCGGCACCGGAGTGGCCCGAGGCTACCGAGGGCGGCCCGCGCTGACCGCGGAGCGGTTCGTACCCGACCCGTTCGGCGGCCGGCCCGGCGCGCGGCTGTACGCGACGGGCGACAAGGCGCGGCTGCGGGAGGACGGCACCCTCGTCTTCCTCGGCCGCGACGACGGCCAGGTGAAGCTTCGCGGCTTCCGTATCGAACTGGGCGAGATCGAGGCCCGGCTGGAGGAGCACCCGGCGGTGCGCCGCGCGGTCGCCCTCGTACGGGAGGACCGGCCCGGCGACAAGCGGCTGACTGGATACGTGGTGGCGGCGGAAGATGCCGCTCCCGGTGCCGAGGAGTTGCGTGAGCACCTGCGCCGCTTCCTGCCCGACTACATGGTCCCGTCCGCGATCGTCGCCCTGGACGCTTTCCCCCTCAACACCAGCGGCAAGATCGACCGTCGCGCTCTGCCCGAACCCGTCATCGAGCGCGATGCCGCGAGCTACGTCCCGCCGCGCGACGCCGTCGAACTCGAAGTCGCGCACATCTGGGAGGAGGTGCTCGGGGTCAGGCCGATCGGTCTGCACGACCGGTTCTTCGACCTGGGCGGCCACTCCCTGCTCGTCCTGCGGCTGATGGCCGAGATCGAGAAGCGCTTCGGGCAGCAGCTGCCGATGGCGGCGATCTTCCGGGGCGCCACCGTCGAGCGGTTCGCCCGCATGCTGCGCGACGGCTACCAGGACGAGGCGGACGTACACCTCGTGGAGATCGGCTCGGGCACCACCGGCACCCCCGTCTTCTTCGCCCACCCGGCGGGCAGCGAGGTCGTCTGCTACATGCCGTTCGCCGGGCTCATGGAGGGCGGCGACCGGCCGCTGTACGCACTCTCCTCCCCGCCACCGGTCGACGGAGTCCTGCCGTACGCCGACTTCGGGGCGCGAGCGGCGGCGTACGCGGAGCTGATCCGCGAAGTGCAGCCCGAGGGCCCGTACACGGTGGCCGGCTGGTGCTACGGCGGCACCAACGCTTTCGCCGTCGCCGGTGAGCTGGAGAAGACGGGCGCGGAAGTGTCCGTGATCATGATGGACTCGCACCCGCCGGCCGAGGTCCCGGAAGGCTCCGAGCCCGACCCGGCCGAGATCGTCGAGGCCATCGCGGCGAACCTCCAGTGGGACTACGGCAACGCGCTGAAGTCCGTGGAGGAGCTCAAGGGGATGACCCCCGACGAGCACCTCGACTACCTCCTCGCCATCGCCCGCGCGTCCAACTACCTGCCGCCGGACGCCGGACGCGAGCAGGTCCGGGACATCCTCGACCTCTGGGTCGCCAACCTGCGGCTCGTCTGGAACTTCCGCCCCCTGCACGTCAAGGGACGGGTCACCCTGATCCGCGCGGCCGAGGAGACGTACGACTCGACCGAGGCGTGGCGCGAGCTGACCGCCGAGGGCGGCCTTGACGTCCGGGTGGTCGAAGGCAACCACTACACGATGATGCGCCACCCCCACATCGAGGGCGTCGCCACAATTCTGAACGAGGTGGTTGACAGTGCTTGAACTGCTCAAGGACCGGACGTACATCCGCTATTGGCTGGCTGTCGTCGCGTCCTTCCTCGGTGACGCGATCACCAAGATCACCCTGATTTACGTGGTGGCCACCGAGACCTCCAACCCGGTCCTGTACGTGTCCCTCGTGGTCATCGCGCAGCTGCTGCCCTCCGGCGTGCTGGGGGCGTTCGTCGGCCCGCTGGCCGACCGCTTCCCCGCTCGCGGGCTGATGGTCGGCTCCGACCTGGTCCGCGTCGCGCTGGTCCTGGCGATGATCCCGGTGCGCGATTCGCCGCTGCTGCTGCTCGTGCTGATCCTGCTCACCGGAATCGCCAAGGCGTTCTTCGAGACGGCGCGCATCACCGCGATCCCGCTGATCGTCCGGGGCCACAGCATCCCGACGGCGGTCGCCCTCTTCCAGTCCACGAACCACACGCTGAACCTGGTGGGCCCCGCCCTGGGCGGTCTGCTCCTCGCGTTCGGCAGCGTCTCCGCCGTATTCGTCATCGACGCGGCCACCTTCGTGGTCTCGGCGGTGCTGCTGGGCAGCATGGCGGTACTGCGCGAGGTCCCGGTCCCCGGCCCGAACAGCGGCCGGGAGTCGTACTGGAAGTCGCTCGGAACCGGCATCTCCGGCGTGCTCGCGGTCCCCTCGCTGCGCTTCCTCGCGGTCATCCTGGTGCCGGTGATGCTCGTCCTCGGACTCTTCACCACGAACCTCAACTCCCAGCTCCTCAGTGTCTTCGACCTGTCCGCCTTCAACTTCGGCCTGGCACAGGCCGCGTTCGGCGCGGGCTGCGTGATCGGGGCCCTGACCGGTCCGCCGCTGGTACGCCGGTTCTCCGACCGGGGGCTGCTCATCGGCTCGATCGTGCTGTTCGGGGTGTCCCTGCTGCTGCTCGCCCCGACCGGCTGGCTGCGGGACTCACTGGGGGACCAGCTGGGCCTGAGCGTCGTACTGGCCTGGTGCCTGGTGGCGGGGATCGGCTCCGGCCTCTTCCAGGTGCCGGTGGCCAACACCCTGATCAGCGACCTGCCCGAGGAACTGCGCGGGCGCGGAGTCGGGCTGCTCAACGCCCTGATGGTCAACTTCACCATCGTCGGTGTGGTCCTGGGCGGCCTGGCGGCCGACCTGATGGGCATCGCCGCGTCGATCATCGTGGCCGGCGGGCTGCTGCTGCCGGCCGCGGCGGTGCTGGCCGCGGCCTCGGTGCGTAACCGGAACAAGACCGAGGCCGAAGCGGGGGTGGCCTCGTGACGTCTGCGGAGCGGCTTCTCCCCCTCACACCCGCCCAGCGGCGGCTGTGGGCGCTGGCTCAAGTGCGGCCGGACGACCCCTTCTTCAGCATTCCGTTCGCCGTCGGCACCGACGGGCCTCTGGACGCGGCGGCTCTCGGGCGCGCCCTGGAGGAGGTCGTACGCCGCCACCCCGCCCTGCGCACCCGGATCGTGCGCGGCGCGGACGGGGAGCCCGCGCAGTGCGTCGGGGCGCCGGAGCCGGTGGCGCTGCCCGTCGTCGACGCGCGGGACGACTCGGCGGCGGTGGCCGAGGCGTTCGCGCGCGAGCCGTTCGCCGTGGACGGCGGTCCGCTGCTGCGGGTGCGGCTGCTGCGGCTGGACGACACGACGCACCGGCTGCTCGTCGGCGTACACCACCTTGTCTTCGACGGGGCGTCGCTGGAGGTCTTCACCTCCGAACTTACGGCGCTGTACGACGCGTTCGCGCAGGGACAGCCGTCGCCACTGCCGGAGCCGGTCGTCGAGTACGGGGCGTTCCTGGCGCGGCGTACGGAGGAGGACGAGCGAGCAGCGGCCGCGAACCTGGCGTACTGGACCCAGCGGCTGGCCGGCTCGCCCGAGGTGCTGGAACTCCCCCTCGCCGGGCCGCGCCCGGCGCGCGGCGGGCACGAGGGCGAGCGGCGCACGGCCGTGATCCCGCACGAGGTGGTGGAGCCGCTGCGGCGGCTCGCCCGTACCAAGCGGTGCAGCCTGTTCATGGTGCTCAAGGCGGCGTGCGACGTGGTGCTCAGCCAGTACGGGGGGACTGACGTCCTCACCGGCATGGCCGTCTCCGGCCGGGACACCACCGACAGCGCCGGGCTCGTCGGCTATCTCACGCGACCGGTGGTGCTGCGCGCCGACCTGTCCGGCGACCCGGAATTCGGGGAGCTGCTGCGGCAGGTGCGCGGTGATTTGCTGGACGCCCTGGACCACTGCGACCTGCCGGTCGACGAGGTCATGGACCGGCTCGGGGCGGCCCGTGACCCGAGCTATCACCCGCTGTACCAGGTCATGTACACGCATCAGCCGGCCGCGCCCGTGCGGCGGGTGGCGGACGCGGTGTTCACGGTGGGGGAGCTGCGGCTGCCCACCATGAAGACCGATCTGGCCATCGACACCATCGAGACCGACGAGGGCCTGCTCGCCCTGGTCGACTTCCGCACCGCCCTCTTCGAGACCGCGACCGCGGAACGGCTGCTGGTCCGGCTGCGGACCGTACTGGAGCGCATAGCCGCCGACCCCTCGTCGCGGGTGTCCGCGCTGCTGCGGCCGACCGCCGGGGAGCGGCGGCAACTGGTGGAGGAGTGGAACCCGGCGTGCGAGGGGTCTGCGGACGGCGATGTGCTGCACGCGATGGTGTCCGAGCAGGTCGCTCGTACGCCGGACGCGGTCGCGGTGGTGGATGGCGCGCGCACTTGGACGTACCGCGAACTGGACGATGCGGCGGGCCCGTTGGCTGCACGGCTGCTGGAGTACGACGTCACGCCGGAGACCCCGGTGGGCGTCTGCGCGCCCAAGTCGTTCGCGCTGGCCGCTGCCCAGCTGGGCGTACTCAAGGCGGGCGGGGTGTGCGTCCCGCTGGACCCGGAGCTGCCGGCCTTCCTGCTGAGGCTGGCGGTGGACGACGCGGGGCTGACGACGGTGCTCGCGGACCTGGACTCCTCCTCGCTCTTCGACCACACGCGGGTGCGGGTGGTCGACCTGGACGAGCCCGCGTCACCGGCCGGCTCTTCCTCGGCCCCGGCCGCTCCGCTGCCCGTCGTGTCGCCCGCCAACGCCGCCTGGGTGCTGCGTACGTCGGGCGCCACGGGTGAACCGCGCGCCGTGCTCGCCGAACACCGGAACCTGGCCTCCCGCCTCCGCTGGGCCCACCGGGAGCTGCCCGCCGGCACGCTCGACGCGGTGGCACAGCTCAGCCCGCCGGATTCACCGGGCGCGGTGTTCGAACTCTTCGCCCCGCTCACCGGGGGCGGCCGGGTGGTTGTGCCGGACGCTGCTTCCACGGGCACGGCAACGGTGAACGCTGCGCCCTCTGCCCTGGCGGGCTTTCTTGGCGACGGCCGGGAGGCCGTACCGGCGGCGGTCCTCGTCGGTGGTGAACTCCTCGCCCCGGCCGGCCTTCGTGCGGCGTACGCCGCCGGGGTCGGTTCGGTCCACCACCTCTACACCGCCGCCGAGACGGCGGGACCCGCCCTCGGCGGGCCGGCCACCCCGGACGGGACCGGCCGGCCGGTGCCGCTCGGGCTTCCGGCCGGCGCCACGGCGTACGTCCTCGACCGGCGTGGGGAACTCGTCCCCCCGGGCGTCGTCGGCGAACTCCACATCGGCGGCGCGGCCGTCACCCGCGGCTACCTGAACGATCCGCGCCGCACGGCGGAGTGCTTCCGCCCCGACCCGTACGGGGAGCGGCCGGGCGGGCGCCTGTTCGCCACCGGTGACCTGGTACGGCACACGCCCGACGGGCGGCTCGTGTTCGCCGGGCGGGCCCGGGAGCAGGCCCGGGTGCGCGGCGTCCGGGTGGCCGCAGCCGACATCGAGGCCGCGCTGCTCGCGCACCCCGGCGTCGCCCGCGCGCACGTACTGACGCCGACGGAGGCGGGCGACGGCATCGACGCCGCCGTCGCCGGCCGGCCGGGGGCAGGCCTCACCGCCGACGCCCTGCGCGCGCACCTGCGGGAGCTGCTGCCCGGTTACCTGCTGCCGACCCGGATCGGCGTACTGGAGCGGCTGCCGCTGCTGCCCGGCGGCCGGACGGACGGCGCCGCTGTCCCCAAGGCGCTGGCCGAGGCGCTCGCCGAGGAGGAGAAAGCCGCACAGCGCGAGGCCCAGCAGCCGCTGAGCGACACCGAGCAGCTCGTCGCCGGCGCCTGGCAGCAGGTGCTCGGCCGCACGGTCGGCCACGGCGAGAGCTTCTTCGATGCGGGCGGCAACTCGCTGCTGCTCATCCGGCTGCGCGACCGGCTGCGGACGGCGTTGGAGTGCGAGGTCGACGTGGTCGACCTGTTCCGGCACTCCACCGTGCGCGCCATGGCGGCCTTCCTGGGAAAGGGCACCGGCGGCAGGGACGGGGCCGGGGCCCCGCCCGTCCCGGTCACCGCCACCGGCGCGGAGGAGCGCGGCCAGGCCCGGCTGCGCGCCATGCGCGCCCGGACGACCAGGGAGCGCACCCCGGGGCGGTCGCGATGACGCCGAACCGCACGCTCGCGCCGGCACAGGCGCTCGTCCTGCGGCAGGGATACGCCGCCGACCGCGCGGCCACCGTCGGCGCGGACCGGACTGCGGCGGGCCTCCCACACACGGCAGCCCGCCGCGCCCGACGGCGCGCCATCGGGCGGCACGCAGACGGCTTGTGCGTCGAACTGGCCGTCGAGCAAGGGGAGTTCCCGCGCCCGGACGATCTGCCCGACCGTGCTGCCGGGCGGTCCAACCCGGCCGCAGACAGCGACCGCCGCGTCCCGCACGCGCGCGCAGAGCAGCCCGAAGTCCGGTTCCGGCACTGCCCGGCGGCCGACGCTGTGGCGCGGCGCGGGCGCCCGGCCGGCGGCGGTCTCGTGGAGAAGCTGGAACGTACATGGATATCGAGGAAGCGATGACCCCCGACACCGATACCGACACAGTCCCCCTCCCTCACCGCACGATGTACCAGTGGTTCGAGGAATCCGCCCTGCGCCTGCCGGACCACCCCGCGCTGGAGATCCGCGACGAAGTCCTGACCTACGCCGAGCTGCGCCGCCTCGCCCTCACCCTCGCCGCCCGCATCGTGCACAAGCACGGCGGGCTGCCCGACCGGGTCGCTCTGGCCGCCGCCCGTTCGGTGGGCGCGTACGCCGGGTACCTGGCGATCCAGCGGCTCGGCGCGGCCGTGGTGCCGCTGAACCCGGACTACCCGCAGCAGCGCAACCTCGACATCGCCCAGCGCGCCGGGGTCACCGTCGCTCTCGTGGACGACCGGTCCGCCGGTCTGTTCGGCCTGCTCCCCGAGCGTCACCGGCCGACGGTGCTTGAGCTGGGTGAGGACGAGCGCGCCGACCCGGAGCTGCTGGAGGGCGCGCTGGAGGAGACGCTGCCGCCGGTCCCCGCCGACCTCGAACGCGAGGCGTACATCCTGTTCACCTCGGGGTCGACCGGCCAGCCCAAGGGCGTACCGATCCTGCACCGCCACCTCTCGCCGTACCTCGAACACAACATCCCGCGGTACGAGATCGCGCCCGGCAGCCGCCTCACCCAGTCCTTCGGCCTGACCTTCGACGCGCACGCCTTCGACCTCTTCGCGACCTGGGGCGGCGGCGGCACCCTGGTCGTCCCGATGGCGGCCGACCTTTATACGCCGGTCGACTTCACCGTGGAGCGGAAGCTGACCCACTGGTTCTCGGTGCCGTCGGTGGTGCGTGAGGCACATCGGCTCGGGAATCTCCCGCTGGGACGCTGCGTAACGCTGAAGCACAGCATGTTCGGCGCCGAGCCGGTCACCGCTGAGCATGCCGCGCTGTGGCGCGAGGTGGCTCCGTACTCGCAGATCCACAATGTGTACGGTCCGACCGAGCTGGCCATCTGCTGCGCCAATCACCGCCTGACCGGGCCGAGTTCGGACTGGCCCGAGTTCACCGGCGGCACGGTGCCGATCGGCACGATGTACCCGGACACGGAGGGCGTCCTGCTCGACGAGGACGGACTGCCCGCCGACGAGGGTGAGTTGTGCGTACGCGGCCCACAGCGGTTCGACGGGTACCTCGACCCGCGCGAGAACACCGGCCGGTTCCTCTCGTACGAGGAAGGCGGCCGGGCCACCGTGTACGACGGCGCCGCTCCGCTCACCGACCGCCACTGGTACCGCACCGGTGACCGGGTCCGCCGCGAGGGCGGGCTCATGGTGCACTGCGGCCGACTCGACCAGCAGGTCAAGATCCGCGGCCACCGCGTGGAGATCGGCGAGGTGGAGGCCGTCCTGCGCCGCCATCCCGCCGTCGTCGACGTCGCCGTGGTCGCGCTCCCGACGGCGGAGGGCGAGACCGAGCTGGTCGCCGCCTACGCGGGCCGGGAGACGGACGTGGCGCGGTTCGACGCGTGGCTGCGCGAGCAGGTCCCGCTGCACATGGTGCCCGCGCGGATCAAGCGGCTGGACGGCCTGCCGCTCAACGACAACGGAAAGACGGACCGCAAAGCACTGGCGCGGATCCTCGGCACCCCGGAGGGGTCATGACTGACGCGACCGAGCTGAACCTGGGCCTGGGCCTGGACCACTGGCGCACCGAACTGGCCGGGCTCGAACCCCTGGAGCTGCCGGCCGACCGCCCGCGCCCCTCCGTGCGCGAGCCCGGTACGGCCCGTCACACCCGCACCGTCCCGGCCGGTACGGCGGACGCCCTGCGCAAGGCCGCGGCCGGATACGGCGCGCCGCTGCCGGTCGTGCTGCTCGCGGCGTACCAGCTGCTGCTGGGCCGCTGGAGCCGTCGGCAGGACGTTGCCGTCGGCACGCCGATATCGGGCGAACTCGCGGTCGTACGGACCGACCTGGCGGCAGCTGCGACCTTCGGGGACCTGGTGGCGCGGGTCGGTGCGGCGGTGCGCGCGGCTCAGGCGCGGGAGGCGCTGCCGTTCCATGACCTCGTCGCCGCCCTCGTGCCGGAGCCGGTCAGCAGCCACCACCCCCTGGTGCAGGCGCTGTTCGCCGCCTCGGATGCCGAGCTTCCCGCCCCGGTCGGCAGTTGCCCGCCCGACCTGGCGCTGGTCTTCGCGGACCGGGGGGAGTCGGAGATCGACGTCCACGTCGACTTCAGCACCGCCCTGTTCGACGAGGGGACCGCCGAGCGGTTCGCCGGAAACTACCTGACCCTGCTCGCCGCCGTCGCGGAGCGCCCCGGCGACCCCGCGCTGAACGCCCTCGACATCCTCGACGGGCCCGAGCGGAGCCTGCTGCTCACCGAGTGGGGCGTGCGCCCCGCCGAGTTCCCGACCGGGCGCGGGGTCGCGGAGCTGGTGGCTGAGCAGGCTGGGCAGAGCCCCGACGCTGTCGCGGTCGTCTTCGGGGACGAGGAAGTGACGTACGGCGGGCTCAACGTCCGCGCCAACCGGCTGGCTCACCACCTCCGCTCCCTCGGCGTCGCGCCGGACGTCCCGGTCGGCGTCTGCCTGGAGCGCGGCCCCGAGCTGATCGTCGCGCTGCTCGCGGTGCTGAAGGCGGGCGGGGCGTACGTACCGCTCGACCCCGAACACCCGGTGGACCGCCTTGACTTCGTCCTGCGCGACACCGCCGCGCCCGTCGTCGTCACGCAGGAGTCCCTGCGCGGCCGGCTCGCGGGGGAGGGCCGGGTGCTCGTCGCCGTCGACACCGACCGCGAGACGGTCGCCGCGCGCAGCGCGGCGGACCCCGCGCCGGCCCCCGCCGCCGGGCCGGACGATCTGGCGTACGTCCTCTACACGTCCGGGTCCACCGGCACCCCCAAGGGCGTCGCCATCACGCTCGGTTCGCTGGTCAACCTGCTCTTCGCGATGCGGGAGATCTTCCCGGCGCCCGCGAGCGACCGGGTCCTGTTCACCACGTCAGCGACCTTCGACATCGCGAACGTCGAGGTGTTCCTGCCGCTGATCACCGGCGGCCGGAACATCGTCGCCGACCGCGAGCAGGTCCACACCCCGCGCGCGCTGGCCGCCCTCGTCGACCGGCACGACGTCACTCTCGTGCAGGCCACCCCGTCGGCCTGGCGGCCGCTGCTTGACGCCCTCGGCGACCGGCCCGAGCCGCGCGAACTCACCATCTTCACCGCCGGTGAGGCGCTGCCCGCAGACCTGGCCGCGAAGATGCTGCGCGCGGGCCGCCGCGTCGTCAACGGGTACGGCCCGACGGAGACCACCATCTACGCGACGGTCGCCGAGATCCGCGACGCGGCCGGCCCCGTCCCGATCGGCCGCCCCACGCCGAACACCGAGGTGTACGTCGTGGACGAGGCCGACCGCCCGGTGCCCGTCGGCGTACCCGGCGAACTGCTCATCGGCGGCAAGGGCGTCGCCCGCGGCTACCTGGGCCGCCCGGAGCTCACCGGCGAGCGCTTCACCGCCCACCCCTTCCCGGCGTACGCCGCCGACGGGCCCGAGGCACGCGTGTACCGGACCGGAGACCTCGTGCGGTGGCTGCCGGACGGGAACCTGGAGTTCCTGGGCCGCCTGGACCACCAGGTGAAGGTGCGCGGCTTCCGCATCGAGCTCGGGGAGATCGAGTCGGCGCTCCTCGCCCACGAGGACGTGGCCTCCTGTGTGGTGACCGTCCGCGAGGACGTCCCCGGCGGCGTACCGGGCGAGAAGGCGCTCGTCGCGTACTGCGTGCCGGCGGACGGCCGCACGCTGAGCGTCGGCGCCCTGCGCGACTGGTGCGGACGCGGGCTGCCCGGCTACATGGTGCCCGGCGCCTTCGTCTTCCTCGACCGGCTGCCGCTGACCACCAGCGGCAAGACGGACCGCACCGCGCTGCCCGCCCCGGACGGCGAACGGACCGGGATGGACGCCGAGTTCGTGCTGCCCCGCACCCCCGCCGAGCGCGCAGTCGCCCGTATCTGGGCCGAGGCGCTGTGGGCCGACGAGGTCGGCGCCCACGACGACTTCTTCGAGCTCGGAGGCGACTCGCTGACCGCGACGCGGGTGGCCCTGCGGCTCCAGGAGGAGTTCGGCCTGGAGATCCCGGTGCGGGTGCTGTTCACCTGCTCAACCGTCGAAACGCTCGCCAAGGCGCTGACCACCGCGCGCCGCGCGGGGGGATTCACGGCCGCCTGATCCGTCGCCGTACGCCCAGCGGACTGTCACCCGACGACAGCCCGCAGGACCGGCACGCCCCTTTTCCTCGACCACTGCCCGACATCGCCCGACATCCACCCGTACGTCCACGCGCCTCGGCGCAGGCCCCTGCCCCGCACGGGCCCCGGAACACAGAGGTTGACCCATGAGTGACAAGCCGGTGCTTCTCGTCGTCTACGACACGGGGAGCCTCGCACCGACCCGGCTGGCGGAAGCCGCCCGGGACAACGGCTGCTCGCTGGTCTTCGTGACGGCGGGCACCGACCACGCGCGGGAGATGATCCCCACGCTGGAGACGGTCGGTTCCGTGGTGGACGCCGCGGGCCGCACCGAGGCGGAGCTGCTGGACGCGCTGCGGGCGCTCGCCCCGGCGGGCATCATCACCTTCAGCGAGTTCCAGATCGCGCGCACCGTCCGGCTCGCCGAGGCGCTCGGCCTGCGCTACCACCGGTCCGCCGACGTCGACGCGATCACGCACAAGGACCTCCAGCGGCAGCGCTTCGCCGAGGCGGGCGTCGACAGCGTCCGCTTCCGTACGATCAGCGCGCCCGAGCAGGCCGACGAGGCGATCGCGTACGTCGGACTGCCCGCCATCATCAAGCCGGTGATCGGCGCGTCCAGCCGCAACACCCAGGCCGTGACGACGCCGGAGGAGTGCCACGCCGCCCTGGCGCAGATGTTCTCGGGCGACGGCGAGGGCCAAGGCGGCCCCACCGAGACCGCCGTGATGCTGGAGGAGCTGCTGGTCGGCCGGGACACCCCGGCCCCCTGGGGCGACTACATCGCGGTCGACTGCGTCGCCGACGGCGACGACGTCCGCCCGGTGTTCGTGACCAGCAAGTTCGCGCTGGCCGAGCCGTTCCGCGAGCGCGGCGGATACGGCGGCTTCTCCGTCGTGCCCCAGGACGAGGAGCGCGCCGTACGGGACCTGGCGTGCCGCGCCGTACGCGCCCTGAACATCCACGGCGTCGCCGACGTAGAGATCAAGCTGACCGCCGAAGGCCCCCGGGTCATCGAGGTCAACGGCCGCCTCGGCGCCTGGGTCGACGACCTCGCGGTCCGCTCGGGCACCTCCGACCCCGCGTACGTGGCGGTCGCCGCCGCGCTGGGCCGCCCGTACGAGACGCCCGAGGTCAAGCAGGACGGGCCGATCGCCTTCCACTACCTGATCGTGCCCCCCGTCGGCGCCCGCAGGGTGGCGTCGATCCGCAACGTCTCCGCCCTGCGCCGCCTCCCGAACGTGGACCGCGTCACAGTGCTGGCCGAGCCGGGCGCCCCCGCGGACTGGCGCATCGGCGCGCGCGGCAACACGGCGGCCGTCATCGGCTCCGCCGCGAACCACCGGGAACTGGCCGCGACCGTCGCCGCCATCGAGAACGTGGACTGGATCACCTATGAGTGAGTTCGTCATCTTCGACCTGGACGGCGTCCTGGTCGACACCCAGGACGCCGAGAACGGCGGGCTCGCGTACATCGGCGAGCTGATGGGTCTTCACCTGACCAAGGAGCGGCGGGACGAGCTGTTCTCCGGAAAGAAGATGCAGGAATGCATCGACCTGATGGAGGAGATCTCCGGGGCCGCGCCGCCGGCCGACGCCATGGCGCTCGCGCGCGCCAAGTGCGACGAGCTCATCGGCTCCTGGCTGGAGCCCATCGAGGGGGTCGCGTACGCCCTTGAGCAGCTGAGCTCGGTCCTCGGCGCCGGGATGTGCGTCGCCTCCAACAGCCCGCCGGAGATCATGGCGAGCCGCCTGGGCAAGTCGGGCATCCTGCACCACTTCGAGGGGCGGCTCTTCTCGGCGTACGACATCAACGCCTGGAAGCCGGACCCGAAGCTGTTCCTGTGGGCGGCCGCCGAGTGCGGCGCCGACGTGGACGACTGCGTCGTGGTCGAGGACAGCCCGGTCGGCGTGGACGCCGCGCTCGGCGCCGGCATGCGGGTCCTCCAGTACACCGCCGATCCCGCCGTCGGCCCGCACCGCGACGGCGCCCTCGCCTTCCCCTCCATGCGTGAACTGCCCCGCCTGGTCCGCGACGCGTACCGGCTCGCGGCCCCCTCCTCGCTCGCCACCGCCCACCTCGGAGGTACGTCATGAACCAGCCCCGCAAGATCATGATCCTGGGCGCCGGCGACATCGGCCGCCGCGTCTTCCACGAGCTCGCCCACAGCACGCGCGAGCGCCACATCCAGCTCGTCGGCCGTGACGAGGAAGTGGCCCTGCGCGCCACGAACCTGACCCGCTTCTGCGCCGTGCAGCGCGGCTACACCCCCACCGTCAGCCACGCCCTCACGGACCTGACCGACGTGGCGCGCACCGCCGAGCGCATCGCGGCCTTCGCGCCGGACGTCATCTTCCTCGCCGCCAGTTACCAGTCGTGGTGGGTCATCTCGACGCTGGAGGCGTCCGCCTTCCAGCGGGTGTACGCCGCCAACTACGGCCCGTGGCTGCCGATGCACCTCGTCCCCGTGATGAAGGCCATGGAGGCCGTCAAGCTCTCCGGCACCGAGGCCGTCGTCGTCAACGCGGCCTACCCCGACGCCGTGCACCCGGCTCTCACCGCGATCGGCATGTCCCCCGACATCGGCATCGGCAACGTCGCCAACAACGTCCCCGGCATCACGGCCGCTGCCGCCGACGAGCTCGGCCGCAGCACCGCCGACGTCGAGGTGCGGCTCGTCGCCCACCACTACGTCTCGCACCGCCTGTCGCGCCACGGCAACAGCGGCCCGGCCGCCATGGGCCTCGGTATCCGTGTCGACGGCCGCGACGTCACGGCGGAGCTGGACATCGAGGCGCTGCTCAACCGGCTCCCCGGGCAGTACCGCCGCACCGGCGGCATGCCGGGGCAGACCATGACGGCGGCCTCGGCGCTCAGCGTCCTGGAGCCGCTGGCCGACGGCCGCGACGCCGTTGTCCACGCGCCGGGCGCGGACGGTGCGCTGGGCGGTTTCCCCGTGGCGATCGAGTCCGGCAAGTTCCGGCCGCTGCTGCCGGACGGCATGACGGAGGAGCAGGCGCACGCCATCAACGTGTCGGGCCAGGTTCAGGACGGCATCAGCGAGATACGCGCGGACGGCACCGTCGTCTTCGAGCCCGCCTCGATGGCCGTCATGACGGAGGAACTCGGTTACGAGTGCGCCGAGATGAAGCTGTCGGAGGCGGAGGACCGCGCCCAGGAGATCACCGACCGCTTCGCGGCATACCGCGCCCGGACGACGCTGTGAAGCTGCTGCTGCTCGGCGGTACGGGCTTCGGGGGCCGCGCGGTCGCCGAGGCAGCGCGGGACCGGGGCTGGGAGGTCACCGTCTTCCACCGGGGCGAGCACCCGGCGCCGGCCGGTGTGCGGGTCCTGCACGGCGACCGCACCGCACCCGACGGCCTGGCCGCCCTCGCCACCGGCGCGTGGGACGCGGTCGTCGACACGTGGTCGTCCGCCCCGTCCGTGGTGCGCGACGCGGCCCGGCTGCTCTCCGGCCGCGTGGGCCGCTACGCCTTCGTCTCCAGCCGCTCGGTGTACGCCTGGCCGGCCCCGCCGGGCCTCGACGAGGACGGCCCGCTGGCCGAGGGGGACCCCGACGCCGACGCGACCCAGTTCCCGGCGGACAAGCGCGGCGCGGAGCTGGCGGTGCTCCGCGAACTCGGCGAGGAGCGCACCCTGATCGTCCGGCCCGGCCTGATCCTCGGCCCCCGCGAGACCCCCGGCCGCCTGACCTGGTGGCTGGAGCGCATCGCCCGGGGAGCGGGCGGCGGTCCGGTGCTCGCCCCCGGCCCGCAGGACACGCCGCTCCAGTACGTCGACGCGCGCGACCTCGCGACGTGGGTGCTCGACGCGCTGGACGCTGGTCTGCACGGTCCGTACAACATGGTCGGCCCGCGCGACCACGCCACGATGGGCGACCTGCTCGACGCCTGCGTGCGGGCGACGGGCTCGGACGCCGAGCTGCGCTGGGTCTCCCCGGAGGCCATCGAAGCCGCGGGCGTAGAGGGATGGAGCGACCTGCCGATCTGGGCTCCACCGGGCAGCGAGCTCCACGCGGCGGTACACGCGGGCGACGTCTCCAGAGCCCTGGCCACGGGCCTGCGCTGCCGCCTGCTTCTGGACACGGTGAAGGACACCTGGTCCTGGCGTCAGTCACTGCCGCCGGACACGGAACCGCCGTTGGCGGACGCCCTGTCCCCGGAAAGGGAGGCGGAGGCACTGGCCAACTCCAGCCGTCCGGCTGATTCCAGCCCCTCCGGCGTCTGAGGAGCGGGGTCTGGGGCGTAGCCCCGCACACCAGGGCCCCGCCCCCCTGCGGAAGAAAGGTGGAGTATGCACGCATCTTGACGTGGAGCGGGGCCGGGCATAGCGTGCGGAGCGCTGAGCATGCGCTTGGAGAGGTCCACCCGTGCCGAACAATGATCCCCTGCGCGCCGCCGAAGCCGCGCTGACCGCCCCCGGCGCGCCCTTCGAAGTCGTGCGTGCGGAGGACGGCAGTCCGATGTACGCCGGCGGGCCCCGCACCTTGCGGGAGTTCGTCGAGGCGACCTGGGCGTACGGAGACCGGCCGTTCCTGATCGCGGAGAGCGGGACCTACACCTACGGCGAGTTCTTCGCCGCGGCCTGCGCCCTGGCCCGCCGCTTCGTCGAGGACTACGGCCTCGCCCCCGGAGACCGCGCCGTCATCGCCATGCGAAACCACCCCGAGTGGCAAGTGGCCTTCTGGGCCGCGCAGTTGGCGGGGCTAGTCGCCGTGCCGCTGAACGCCTGGTGGACCGAGGCGGAGTTCACGTACGCCCTCGACGACTGCACACCCAGCGTGCTGCTGGTAGACGGCGAGCGCCTGCCCAGAGTGCAGCCGTGGCTCACCACTCACAGCGAACGGCGGCCCAAGGTAGTCGTCTTCCACGGGGACGCGACCGAGTGGGCCGAGGCCTACGAGGGCATCAGGGCAGCCGACCCGCACCTCGCCCCGCCCGAAGTCGACGTACGCCCCGAGGACGACGCGACGATCATCTACACATCCGGCACCACCGGCCGCCCCAAGGGTGCGGTGGCCACCCACCTCGCCCAGGCCGGCGCCGCCACGCACCCCCGGTTCCACGCCGCGCTGTCCGCGCTCGGGCGCGGGCAGATTCCGGGGCAGGGGCCGACCCCCGTATCGCTCATGACGTTCCCGTTCTTCCACGTCGCCGCCTTCACCGCGCTGTACGCCGCCATGGCGGCCGGCGGCACCCTCGTCCTCATGCGCAAGTGGGACGCCGGGCAGGCGCTCGCGCTGATCCGCGAGCACAAGGTCACGCACTACGCCGGTGTGCCGGCCACCGCCCTCCAGCTGCTGGACGCCGCCGAAGCGGCCGGGGACGGGCTGGAGAGCCTCGCCATGCTCAACACCGGTGGCGCCGCCGCGCCCGCCGGCCTCGTCGGGCGGCTCACCGCCCGGCACGGCGAGCGCATCGAGCCGCGCAACGGCTACGGGCTCACGGAGACCAGCGGCGGCGTCATGGCCAACTACGGCGCGGCCTACCGCGCGTACCCCGGCAGTGTCGGCCGGCCCGCACCGGGCACCGAGGTCCGCATCGCCGGCCCGGAAGGGCAGCCGCAGCCCGACGGCGAGGTCGGTGAGCTGTGGCTGCGCGGGCAGTCGCTCGTCAGGGGGTACTGGAACGACCCCGAGGCGACCGCGCAGGCCTTCGCCGACGGCGGCTGGTTCAGGACCGGCGACCTCGCGACCGTGCGCGACCGGCGCGTCAGCATCGTCGACCGCATCAAGGACATGGTGATACGCGGCGGCGAGAACGTGTACTGCGTCGAGGTCGAGAGCGCGCTGCACGATCACCCGGACGTGCTCGACGCGGCCGTGCTCGGCGTTCCGCACCCCGTCCTGGGCGAGGAAGTGGCAGCGGTCGTGCAGCTTCGGCCCGGCGCCACGGCCGGTGTGGACGAGCTGCGCGCGCATGTCGCCAAGAGCCTCGCCGCGTTCAAGGTGCCCGCCCACGTGCTCGTACGGGAGGAACCGCTGCCGCGCAACGCCACCGGCAAGATCCTCAAGCGGGAGCTGCGCACCACCACGGACCGGCTCATCAGCGGCGGGTGACGCGGACCCGGAAGTTCCCGCGCTCGTCCTCCTCCGTCACCGAGATCCGTATCCCGTACTGCCGGTCCTTGAAGGTCTCGCCCTCCCCGAACGGCGCGTCCGACAGTTCCGCGTGCACATTGGGCCGCCGCGTGCAGCCCCCGCTGTCGCGCTCGCTGTCGGCGACGGTCACCGGGCCGTGGCCGGTGTCGACGTCGGCGTCGACGTGGTAGATCAGCACGCCCGGCTTGCAGACGGCCTCGTCGTTGCCGGCCCGGGTGCGTACCTCCACGGCGTACCCCGTCTTCTCCGTCAGAGGTATGAACACCAGCTTCACCCGGCTGTCCTCGCCGTCCTCGCTGTCCTCACTGCCCGCCTCGCCCTCGCGGCTCCCGGCGCGCGAGGCGAGCGGCGCGAGGACGTGCTCGCTGGTGCCGAGCTCGGACGTGCAGCGGATCTGCGCGCTGTCGAGCCAGCCCAGCTTCCACTTGTGCCAGCCGAGCAGATCGTTGTTGGCCCCCCAGTCCTCGGACATGATGTCCCAGTGCCCGACCGGACCTCCGCCGTCCACGGTGTAGAGGTCCGGCAGCCCGAAGACATGGCCGTTCTCGTGCGGCAGCACGCGAAAGCCCGTCTCGCCGTACGATCCCGACCCGTCGTCCTGGCGGCTGTAGACGAACGACGTGTTGGCGAGCGGGACGCCGTCCGCGCGCGGTGCTTCGTCGTTGCCGGAGAAGGTGACGGACAGGACGGTTTCCAGGGCGGAGGGCCCGGCGTTGGGCGTGACCAGGACGTTGATGAGATCGTACGAGCGGAAGTCCACCCGGTCGTCGGTCGCGGCGATGATGTCCTCGACGAGGCTGCGGTAGCCGGGTTCGTACGGTGAGCCGCGGTCTATCCCGTACTCCGCGAAGGGCATCGGCATCCGCACCCAGTCGGTGAACGGCATGACCGGCCGATAGCGCAGACGCCCGTACGAGCTTGTCGCGAACCACTTCGTCGTCTGCGGGAAGAACTCCTCGAACCGGTCGCGAGCCGGTCCTCTCCCTGGCGCGTCCGAGAAGTCGATCATGAGGGTGAGGGCGCGTATGTCGCCCGTGGAGCGCGCGAAGCCGGGCGGCGTCGGAAGACCCTCCGACATCTGTACGCCCATGGTGCCCGTGATCCGGCACGGTTCGAGGGCGGCTTCGTCGGCCACCGAAACGGCCTGGTCGGCGGTGGCCACCGGGCCGGCCGATGCCCTGGAGCCGTTGTTGAGCGGGGATCCGTCGGACGTCACGGAAGTGAACGCGAGGCCGGTGAGGGCGGCGACGCTGACTATGTGGCGGGGCTTGCGTATCCGGGGGCGGGTCCGCTGCATACGTTCGCCTTCGGGTCCGCGGCAGCCGGCCGTCCCCGACTGCTCTCGTTCGATCACCCTGTGCCGGGGGCCGTCCGGCCGCCCGCTGGGTGACCCGATCGTGGGAATTTCCGGGTCACGCTGTGTTCCGGGTCACATGTGCGACTTCGGGAAATAACCGGGGACGGTCTCCCCGTTTGCAGGAGAGTCAGCCGAAGCGGGGACTCGATCCCCGGTTACGTACGAAAGGAAGCGCCGTGGCCACCGTCACCCGCACCGAGACCGCCCAGCGCCGGATGCCGCGCCCGCGGGCCGACGCGCTGCGCAACCGGGAGCGGATCGTCGCCGCCGCGCGCGAGATGTTCGTCGAGTTCGGCCCCGAGGTGCCGCTCGACGAGATCGCCCGCCGCGCGGGCGTCGGCAACGCGACGCTCTACCGGCACTTCCCGGACCGTAACGAACTCATCCACCACGTGGTCGTCTCCGTCATGGCCCGCACCACGGACCAGGCACGGGCCGCGACCGCCGAAGAGGCCGACGCGTTCGACGCGCTGCGCCGCTTCGTCCACGCGGCCGCCGACGAGCGCATCGGCGCGCTGTGCCCGATGCTGGCCGACGGCTTCGACAAGGACCATCCGGAACTGCTCGCCGAGCGCGAGCGCCTCGAAGAGGCCGTCGACGGCCTCATGGCGCGCGCACGGCGGTGCGGACGGCTCCGCGACGACGTCGCCGTCGGCGACCTGCTGGTCGCCCTCTCCCAGCTCACCCGGCCGCTGCCGGGCAGCGCCTGCATGAACTTCGACCAGTTCGTGCACCGGCACCTGCAACTCTTCCTCGACGGCCTGGAGGCACCGGCGCGCTCCGTTCTCCCCGGCTCTCCCGCGACCTTGGAGGACCTGCGCCGGGAGTCCTGACTCCCACCGAACTCGCTCCTCCTCCTCCTCCTCCTCCTCCGACGACTTGGTTACGTACCTTTTCGCCTCTTCGCACCCCTAGGTGGATACCTCCATGCCAAAAACACCCGACACGGCCCTGCCTGATCCCAACCGCTGGAAAGCGCTGGTCTTCATCGCCCTCGCCCAGCTGATGGTGGTGCTCGACGCGACGATCGTGAACATCGCGCTGCCGTCGGCCCAGCAGGACCTGGGAATCTCGGACGCCAACCGCCAGTGGGTCATCACGGCGTACGCCCTGGCCTTCGGCGGTCTGCTGCTCTTCGGCGGCCGCATCGCCGACATCTGGGGCCGCAAGCGCACCTTCGTCGTCGGCCTGCTCGGCTTCGCGGCGGCCTCCGCGCTGGGCGGTGCGGCCACCAACGAGGCGATGATGCTCGGCTCACGCGCCCTCCAGGGCGCCTTCGGCGCGCTGCTCGCGCCCGCCGCGCTCTCCCTCCTCGCGGTGACGTTCACCGACGTACGCGAACGGGCCAAGGCATTCGGCATCTTCGGCGCGATCGCTGGCGGCGGCGGCGCGGTCGGCCTGATCCTGGGCGGCTTCCTCACCGAGTACCTGAACTGGCGCTGGACCTTCTTCGTCAACATCCCCTTCGCGATCGTCGCGGCCGCGGGCGCGTACTTCGTCATCCGCGAGCCGGCCGGCGGCCGCAACCGCTCGCCGCTCGACATCCCGGGCGTGGTCCTCTCCACCCTCGGCCTCGTCGCGCTCGTGTACGGCTTCACGCGCGCCGAGTCGGACGGCTGGGCGGCGGGCGCGACGGTCGGCCTGTTCATCGCTTCGGCGGTGCTGCTGCTCGCCTTCGTGTTCGTCGAGTCGAAGGTCAAGTCGCCGCTGCTTCCGCTGCGCGTCCTGATGGAGCGCAACCGCGGCGGCGTCTACCTGTCGCTCGGCCTCGCCGTCATCTCGATGTTCGGCCTCTTCCTCTTCCTCACGTACTACCTCCAGATCGTGAAGGGCTACTCGCCCGTCATGACCGGCTTCGCCTTCCTGCCGATGATCGCGGGCATGATCACGGGCTCGACCCAGATCGGCGCCCGCCTCATGACGCGGGTCGCGCCCCGCTACCTGATGGGCCCCGGCTTCCTGGTCGCGGCGCTCGGCATGCTGCTGCTGACGCAGCTGGAGATCGGTTCGTCGTACGCCGGTCTGATCCTGCCCGCGCAGCTCCTGCTGGGCCTGGGCATGGGTACGGCGTTCATGCCGGCCATGTCGCTGGCGACGCACGGCATCGAGCCGCGGGACGCGGGCGTGGCCTCGGCCATGGTCAACACCTCGCAGCAGGTGGGCGGCGCGATCGGCACGGCCCTGCTGAACACCATCGCGGCCAGCGCCACCACGGCGTACATCGCCTCGCACGCCGCCGGCGCCACCAACGAGCAGCTGCTCCAGGCGCAGGCGATGGTGCACGGCTACGCGAGTGCCATCTGGTGGGCGGTGGGCATCCTGCTCGTCTCGGCGACGATCGCGCTGACGCTGATCAACACCGGTCGCCCGGGAACGACGACGATCGCGGGCTCGGCCACGGAGACGGATGCGGAGGACGCGATGAAGATCCCCGTCATCGCGCACTGACGTAGCTGTCCGACCCGTCCTGACCTGCCCTGGTTCTGCTCAGCGGAGCCAGGGCAGGTCCGCGTCCGTGTCCTTCGGCTGCAGCCCCTCAGCCATGACCTGCATGATCTCGCCGAGCTGCCGCACCTGCTCGGGGGTGAGCCGGTCGAACATCGCCTGGCGGACGGTGGCGACATGGCCGGGCGCGGTCTCCTTCAGCGCCGCGTACCCCTCCTCGGTCAGTACGGCGTTCTGCCCGCGCCGGTCGGACGGGCAGTCCTCGCGGCGCACCCAGCCGTTGCGCTCCAGGCGGGCGACGGCGTGCGAGAGCCGGGAGCGGGTGATCTTCGCGATGCGGGCCAGCTCGGTCATCCTCAGCTGCCGCTGCGGCGCCTGGGAGAGCTGCACGAGCAGGCCGTAGTAGACGTGCGGCATCCCGGCGTCGCGCTGCAACTGGCGGTCGAGGTGGTCCTCCAAAAGCGTGGTTGCCTGGAGGTATGCACGCCAAGTGCGCTGTTCCTGTTCGCTGAGCCAGCGGGGTCCCGTCGTCATGCAACCACTCTACGACCCACTTCTTGAAACTTAAACTAGATGGAGTTAAGGTCCTTATAGGCAACACTTGAAACTTCAAGGAGGCTCGTCCGGCCATGGAGCGTATGCCCGCCCTCTACCTGAGCCACGGCGCCCCGCCGCTGGCCGACGACCCCGTCTGGCCCGGCCAGCTGGCGGCCTGGTCCGCCGGCCTGCCGCGTCCCCGCGCGATCCTGATGGTCTCCGCCCACTGGGAGGAGGCCCCGCTCGCGCTCGGCGCCACCGAGACGAGGCCGCTGGTCTACGACTTCTGGGGCTTCCCCGAGCACTACTACCGCGTCGAGTACGCCGCGCCCGGCGCCCCCGAACTCGCCGAATCCGTACGGAAGTTGCTGCGCGGCGCGGGTACGTCCGTCCAGGACTTCCCGGACCGCGGGCTCGACCACGGGGCGTACGTCCCGCTCGTCGAGATGTTCCCGGCGGCCGACATCCCCGTACTCCAGATCTCCATGCCCACCCTCGACCCGCAGCAGTTGCTGGACATCGGGCGCAAGCTCGCGCCCCTGCGTGACGCGGGCGTACTGATCGTCGGCAGCGGCTTCTTCACCCACAACCTGGCGGCCCTGCGGCACCAGGGTGGGGGAGTGCCCGGCTGGTCGGCGGAGTTCGACGCGTGGGGGCGCGAGGCGCTGGCGGCGGCGGATGTGGACGCGCTGCTCGACTTCGAGCACAAGTCCCCGGCCGGCCGGCTCGCCCACCCGCGCACTGAGCACTTCGCGCCGCTGTTCGTGACGCTGGGCGCGTCGATGGGCGAACTGGGTACGCAGCGCAATGTGATTGACGGCTTCTGGATGGGCCTCGCGAAGCGTTCGCTGCAATTCGGCTGATGCCGATGCCGCGCCGTCACACCAGCGGCTCGCTGAGCTCGATGGCGCGCAGCGCGGCCGCGAGCGCCTGCTCGTCGCCGATGTCGAGCGCGGTGTCGGTGAGCTTGATGACGTGCTCGTCGCCGTGCGCCGTCGCCCGCTCGAAGACCTCCTCGGGGGTGATGGAGCCGGGCGAGGCGTACGGCACGGGTGCGTCCGGGGCGTACATCGAGGTGACCGCGGCGGACGCCGTCCAGGCGGCGTGCAGGCTCGGTGCCCACAGGGTGCGGGGGAGTGCGGGCAGGACGCGCAGGACGGCGTTCGGGGCGGTCGCCGCGTGGACCAGCATGGTTTCGTCGCCGTGGCCGTGCGTGGCGTACCTGTGGGTGGCCGCCCGTACGAGCTCCGCCAGCTTCTGCCGCGCTTCGTCCGGTTCGATCGGCGCCTGCGACCCCTCCCAGACCGGGAGCCGCGTGACACGCGCGAGGCGGTCCGGGAAGCCTCCTTGCCGTACGTCGACGGGCGGTACGGCGTCGAGCGCTTGGGCAGCGGTGCGCGCGCCGGGGAGCGGGGCGGGCGGCTGGACGGGGAGGTGGCGGGCGGCCCAGTAGCCGAGGCCGTGGGCGAGCTCGGTGCGGCGGGGGGCGTTCTCGCCGCCCTCGCCGTCGGCCAGGAGGGTGCGTACCGCATGGCCCACGCGGATCACGGGGTGCGCGGCGCCGCCGTACATGCCGGGCAGCAGGCGGGGCCACCAGGCGGCGAGCACTTCGCGCCACGGCTGCTCGTCCACGAGGCGTGCGAAGTACGCAATCCAGTCGGCGGCACGGCGCGGATCGCCGAGCGCGGCCTGCCAGTTGCTGTCGTTCACCGGTGCGTGGAGGGCGGGGAAGTCTTCCAGCCTGTCGGCGTACAGATCAAGCCAGCGGTGGACGGAGCCGGCCTGGCCGTGCACGGCGAGCGATTCGACGGCCATCGGGGCGTGATTGGTGAGGCGGCTGAGGCGTTCGGGGCCGTGGGTGTGGAGGCGCTCCAGCGCTTCGTCGAGGGTGCCTGTCGTGTCCATGCGGTGGAGGCTATGTGCGGGGACGGGCGGGGCGTAACGGGCTGCGGACCTACGCCGGGGCGTAGGTCGCGAGGCCGAGGGGGCACTTCTGGGGCTCCGCCCCAGACCCCGCTCCTCAAACGCCAAAGGGGCTGGATGGTGCTGGCGAATTCAGCCCGTACGGCGTTCGAGGGCATGCCCGAAGGGCGTCTGTGTGGTCTGGGGGCCGGGGCTTGCCCCCCCAGACACGCACATCGCGAGCAACCAGAAGCCGGTGCGGGCCGTCTTCAGGGGTAAGAGCGCAACTGCGGGCGGCGCTGCCCGGCGGCCTCGGTGCCCGCGCTGACCTGCACCTCTGAGTGCGGCTGCGGCATGCGTCTCCCCTCAGCGGCCCTCGACGGGCCGACAGGGTACTGCAAGATCACGAAAATGAATGCACGCCATGGGAATTCTGTCCGGATTCCAGTCGTTGTTTCCATCGGAGGCAGGGCACCCGTAGGGAGTCCCGCAGCCAACCGACCGCGCAACCGCGACCTACTTACGCAAGGGAGCACCGCATGGCAACCCGTGCCGTCGCCCGTCGTCAGACCGCCACCGGCGGGTCCGGCGGGGTACGCAGCGTTCGCGCCGTAGGCGGGGAGATCGCCGACCGCGACCTGGTCGGCATGTACCTCGACGAGATCGCACGGACGCCGCTGCTCGACGCCGCCAAGGAAGTCGATCTCTCACAGACCATCGAGGCGGGCGTGTACGCCCAGCAGATCCTCGACAAAGAGGTGGAGAGCGAGGCGGGCGGTGCCTCCCGAGAAGAACTGGAAGCGCTGGTCGCCCAGGGCGAGCGGGCCAAGGACCTTTTCATCCGCTCCAACCTCCGCCTTGTCGTCGCCGTCGCGCGCCGCTATCCCCGCAGTGGCCTCCCCCTGCTCGACCTGATCCAGGAGGGGAACGCGGGCTTGGTGCGCGCGGTCGAGAAGTTCGACTACGCGAAGGGCTTCAAGTTCTCGACGTACGCGACCTGGTGGATCCGCCAGGCCATCACCCGGTCCATAGCCGACCAGTCCCGGACCATCCGGCTCCCCGTCCACCTGGTGGAGGAGCTGGGCCGCATCCGGCGCGTGCAGCGCGAGTTCAACCGCATGCACGGGCGCGACCCGGAGCACGCGGAGATCGCCGCCGAGCTGGACACCAAGACGGCGCGCATCAGCGACGTCCTGGACTGGGCGCGTGACCCGGTATCGCTCAACATGCCGGTCGACGACGCGGGCGAGACGCAGTTCGGCGATCTGCTGGAGGACACCTCGGCGGTGTCGCCCGAGCAGTCGGTGATGTCGCTCCTGCGCAGCGAGGAGCTGGAGGATCTCATCGGCCACCTCGACGAGCGCACGGCCTCGATCATCCGCATGCGGTACGGCATTGAGGACGGCCGCGAGCGAACCCTGACCGAGGTCGGCAAGCAGCACGGCCTGACGCGCGAGCGGATCCGGCAGATCGAGAAGCACGCACTGCTGGAGCTGAAGCGCCTCGCCCGCGACACGGGCTTCGAATCGGCGGCATAAGCGCCCCGCCCAGAGCCGAGCCCCGGTGCCCTCCCCCCCGGCGCCGGGGCTCGCCCTACCCCCTGTCCCTCATCCCCTGTCCCCGGTCGCACGGCTGATCCGTCCGCCGAGCCCGGCCAGATAGTCGACGAGTTCCGGCGGCTGGGACACGGTGAACTCGCAGTCGACCAGGGCGAGTCGGATCCCCAGCCACTCCATCGAGTCGGTGGAGGTGACGTCGAGTCGGCAGCGGCTGTCGTCGCCCGCCACCGGCTCCGGTGTGCCCAGCGAGCCCGGCAGCCGGGCCGCCACGAACTCGGCGGGCGCGTCGAACGTCGCCACCACCCGGTACTGCGCCTGCGAGCGGTTCAAGGACTGCCGGATGAACTCGGCGGCGTTCCCGCTCGGCAGCCCACGCGGCGTGAAGCGCGCCCCCGTGGCGAACGGTTCACTGACCCGGTCGACCCGGAACGTGCGCCACGCCTCCCGGTCCAGGTCGTACGCGACGAGATACCAGCGCCGTCCCGTGCTGACCAGCCGGTGCGGCTCGACGAGACGCCTGGTCTCGGACCCGTCCCCCGAGCGGTAGCCGAACCGCAGCCGCTCCTGCCCGGTCGCCGCGCCCGCCATCACCGTGAGCGTCCGCGGGTCGATCGTCGCGCCGTCGCCGCTGGTCAGCGGAATGGTGGCGGCCTGAAGGGTCGCCACCTGCCGGCGCAGCCGGGACGGCAGTACCTGCTCCAGCTTCGCCAGCGCCCGTACGGACGCCTCCTCGATGCCCTCGACCGCGTGGCCCGCGCCGGCCCGCAGCCCCACCGCGATGGCGACAGCCTCCTCGTCGTCGAGCACCAACGGCGGCATGGCCTTGCCCGCGACGAGCCGGTAGCCGCCGTCCGCGCCCATCGTCGCCTGTACCGGATAGCCGAGCTCGCGCAGCCGGTCGATGTCGCGCCGCACGGTCCGGCGACTGACGCCCAGCCGCTCGGAGAGTTCGCTGCCGGGCCATTCGCGGGGCGTCTGGAGGAGCGAGAGCAGGTGCAGCAGCCGGGCCGGTGTGTCGGTCGTCATGTTTCCAGGATGCCAACCATTTAGGACACGATCTGTCCTACATCACCCATAGCATCCCTCTCATGACTTCAACGCCCCCGCCCGACCGCCGCAGATGGTTCGCGCTAGCCATCGTGATGACCGCCGCCTTCATGGACCTGGTCGACGTCACGATCGTCAATATAGCGATCCCCAGCATCCAGCAGGACCTGGGCGCCGACTTCGGCGCGATCCAGTGGATCACCGCGGGATACGCCCTGGCCTTCGCAGCCGGGCTGATCACGGGCGGCAGGCTCGGTGACATCTACGGCCGCAAGCGCCTCTTCCTGATCGGCATCACCGGCTTCACGCTCGCCTCCGCGCTCTGCGGGTTCGCTCCCAACCCGGAGATCCTGGTCGCCTCCCGCATCCTCCAGGGCGCGATGGCGGCGCTGATGGTGCCGCAGGTGCTGTCGATCGTCCACGCCACGTTCCCCGCGCACGAACGCGGCAAGGTCTTCGGCCTGTTCGGCGCGGTCGTCGGCCTCGGCGCCGTGTCGGGTCCGATGCTGGGCGCGCTGCTCACCGAGTGGAACCTGTTCGGTCTGGGGTGGCGCCCGATCTTCCTCATCAACCTCCCGGTCGGCATCGCGGGCCTGATCCTCGGCATCCGCTTCATCACCGAGTCCAAGGCCCCCAAGGCGCTGCGCCTGGACCTCGTCGGCGTAGCGCTCGCGACGCTCGGCCTTCTCATGCTGATCTACCCGCTCACCCGGGGCGAGGAGCTGGACTGGCCGCTGTGGGGCCACCTGTCGATGATTGCCAGCCCGGCGGTCTTCGCGCTCTTCATCGCGTACGAGCGTTACAAGACCCGCAAGGACGGCTCCCCCCTCGTCGAACTCTCCCTCTTCAAGGTCAAGAGCTTCGCGGCGGGCATCGCGGTGCAGCTGACCTTCGGCGTGGCGCTCGGCATCTTCTTCCTGGTCTGGACGCTGTACATGCAGGTCGGCCTGGGCTGGAGCGCGCTGCGGGCCGGCACGACGGGCATCCCGTTCTCCATCGCGGTCTCACTCGCCGCAGGCCTCTCCGTACAGAAACTCGTCCCGCGCTTCGGCCGGAAGGTCCTCCAGGCCGGGGCGCTGACGATGGCGGCGGGACTCCTCCTCTACATCTGGGAGGCCGACCGGTACGGGACGGCCATCCAGTCCTGGCAGATGGCGCTGCCCCTCATCGTCATGGGCCTCGGCATGGGCCTGATCGTCGCGCCGCTGACCGACGCGGTGCTGTCCGACGTGCCGCGTGAGCACGCGGGCTCGGCGTCCGGCCTCATCAACACGATGGGACAGATGGGCAACGCGCTGGGCCTCGGCCTGGTGTCGGTCGTCTTCTTCGGCGTGATCGACGACGGCCTCGCACCGAGCGCGTTGGGCATGGCCTTCGTAGACGCGTTCCAGAACGCACTCTGGTGGACGACGGCGGTGCTGGTGGTCATCTTCTGCGTGATGTTCGCGCTGCCGGCGCGGCCGCGGCTGGGGGCGGAGGCAGCAGCCACCCCGGTGGCGAAGGAGCCGGCGCTCACTCTCTGACCCTTCTCCGCAGGCCACCCGACGGCGCCCGTGTCCCCTGGACACGGGCGCCGTACGGCATTCAGGAGGGCATCAGGCGCCCGAATATGTCCGTCGCCTGCCCGAATCTGTTTACATCCACGAAACCGAACCGTACTCTGCAAAGCGAAACCACAGGTTCGGGCATCGAACGGATGAAATCCCACATGTACGCACCGGAGCGCCAGCAGGAAATCCTCCGCCTCGCACGCGAGGGCGGACGGGTGGACGTGCTCTCCCTCGCCGAGACTTTCAAGGTCACCGCCGAGACCGTCCGCCGCGACCTCAAGGCCCTGGACCGCGCCGGCCTCCTGCGCCGCGTACACGGCGGAGCCATCCCCGCCGGCCGCCTCGACTTCGAGCCCGACCTGGCCGAGCGCGAGTCGACTGCCGCCGACGAAAAGGACCGCATCGCGCGAGCCGCCCTCGCCGAACTGCCCGACTCCGGCAGCGTCATCCTCGACGCCGGCTCGACGATCGCCCGCCTCGCGGCCGACGTACCGCTGGACGCCAGTCTCACGGTCGTCACCCACGCACTTCCCGTCGCCGCCCGCCTGGCCGACCACCCCGGCATCGACCTGCACCTCGTCGGCGGCCGAGTCCGCCACCGTACGCGCGCGGCCGTAGACGCCTGGGCCCTCCGTGCGTACGGCGAGATCCGCGCCGACGTGACGTTCCTCGCCACCAACGGCTTCTCCCCCGACAGCGGCCTCACCACCCCCGACCTGGCCGAGGCGGCAGTGAAACGCGCGTGTGTGGCGGCCGCCCGCCGCGTAGTGCTGCTGGCCGACTCCGCCAAGTACGGCCAAGAGCACTTCGCCCGCTTCGGCGACCTCACCGACGTAGATCTGCTCATCACGGACACCGGGCTCAGCCCGGAGGACGCCGCCGCCATCAAGGCAGCCGGCACCGAAGTGAAGTGTGTTTAGGAACGAGTGCACATGATCCTCACCATCACCCCCAACCCCAGCCTCGACCGGACGTACGAAGTCCCGTCCCTGGAGCGCGGCGAGGTGCTGCGCGCCACCGCCGACCGGATGGATCCGGGCGGCAAGGGCGTCAACGTCTCACGCGCGGTCGCGGCGGCCGGTCACCGCACCATCGCGGTCATGCCGCTGGGCGGGGCACCAGGGGCACTCGTAGCCGAACTCCTCAACGCCGAAGGCATAGAGGTCGCCCCGGTACCAGTAGCCGGCCACACCCGTTCCAACATCTCCATCGTCGAGCCCGACGGCACCCTCACCAAAATCAACGCCCCCGGCCCCGAACTCTCCCTCGCCGAGTCCGAGTCGCTGCTCACCACAACACAGAACGAGTCGACCGGCGCAGCCTGGATCGCCTGCTGCGGCAGCCTGCCACGCGGCCTCGCCCCCGAGTGGTACGCCGAACTCGTGGCCCGCGCCCACAAAGCCGGCGCCCGCATCGCCCTCGACACCTCGGGCCCGTCCCTCCTCGCGGCACTCCGCGAACGCCCGGACGTGGTGAAGCCCAATGCCGACGAACTGGCCCAGGCAGTCGGCCGCCCCCTCACCACCATCGGCGACGCGCTGAAGGCGGCGCAGGAACTCCGGGACGCGGGCGCGCGCATGGTCCTCGCCAGCCTGGGAGCCGACGGACAACTCCTCATCAGCGAAGAGGGCACGTACTACGCCACCTCCCAAGTCACCCTGATCCGCAGCAACGTCGGCGCGGGCGACGCCTCCCTGGCCGGCTTCCTCACCGCAGGAGGCGAGGGCCCGGACGCCCTCGCCTCCGCCGTAGCGCACGGCGCGGCGGCCGTGCAACTCCCCGGCAGCGTCATGCCGACGCCGGCCGACCTGAACCCGTCCGCGGTCACCGTGACAGCGGACGTGCCACTGGACCGCCCGCTGGCGGAGCCGGCCGCATGTGCACCACACCTTGTAAGGAGCCCGCGATGAGCCAGATGATCACCGCGGACCTGGTCGATCTCGACCTGGCCGCCGGCACGAAGGAAGAGGCGGCGCGTTCGCTGGCCGAGCGCATGGTGGCGCTCGGCCGCGTAACCGACCTCGACGGCTTCCTCGCCGACGTCGCGGCGCGCGAGGCACAGATGCCGACCGGCCTCGACGGTGGCATCGGCATCCCGCACTGCCGAAGCGAGCACGTCACCGAGCCCACACTGGCCTTCGGCCGCAGCTCACACGGCATCGACTTCGGCGCCCCGGACGGCCCGGCCGACCTGATCTTCCTCATCGCGGCCCCGGCAGGCGCGGACGACGCACACCTGACGATCCTCTCGGCCCTGGCCCGCCAGCTCATGAACGAGGATTTCACCTCGGCCCTCCGCGCGGCCGATGACCCGTCATCGACAGCGACCCTGATCCGCGGCGACACCCCGCAGGACGCGCCCACCACCGCTTCGCGGACCGAGGTGGCAGGAGGGGACGTGCTGGGGCGCTCCCCGCAGGGTGTCGAACGCGACCACCCCGAAGAAGGCGCGGTGCCCGAACGTTCGGCACCCGAGGAGACGCCGCAGCGCGGGACCGACCCCGAAGCACCCGCCCCGCCCGCCGCCGCTTCGCAGGCCGCTCCCTTCAGGATCGTCGCCGTCACTTCCTGCCCCACTGGCATCGCGCACACCTACATGGCAGCCGAAGCACTCGAACGGGCCGCAGTCCACAACAACGTCGAGCTGACGGTCGAAACCCAGGGCTCCGCCGGCTTCCAGCGCCTTGACCCCGCCGTAATCGCCGCCGCCGACGGCGTGATCTTCGCGCACGACGTGCCCGTACGCGACAAGGAGCGCTTCGCGGGCAAGCCAACAGTCGACGTAGGCGTGAAGGCAGGCATCAACCGCCCCGCCGACCTCATAACCGAAGTACGCGCCAAGCACCAACGCGGCGAGGTCACTTCACCGACCAAGGGCTCCCCAGTAGCCGAAACCGGAGAACCAGGCGAAGGCTACGGAACAAAGCTCCGCAAGTGGCTCATGTCCGGCGTCAGGTACTTGCGTCAAGACACTTGGGGAAAGTGCAGGTCAGAGCCATCATGGATGAAATTCTGGAGCGCTGGGCGACCGAACATGCGGCCAAGGCCCCAGCGATCGCCGTTGAAGAACTTCGCGAACTGGCAGACAGCCTCGGCATTGAACTGCCCGAATGATCCAACTACAGTGCGGCCCCCTCCCAGGAAGGTAGGGGGCCGCTCCGGCGTTACGGAGTGATCAGGACTGCTCGATCGCCTCGAAGATGTCGGCGTCGGTTTCCTTCTGCCAGTCCGGCAGTTCTGGCCAGTCCGCTACGTACCCCGGCTTGGGGTCTTCGAAGTGCTTGAACATTTGCGCTGTCCAGCAGATCGCGACGAAACGGCCCTTCTGCTCGCGCGACAGACGCGATGCGTGGTCGCCGCTGAGGTCGAGGAGTTGGCGCACCTGCTCGTACACAGAACCAGCGGCCTGGCGCTCCCACTCGGGGGTTTCCTCCCAAGGGGTGATGTAGCTCGCCTTCGGTTCACCAGGGAAGTGCTTTCGCACTCCAGTGAGCCACGCCTCTCGGAACACTCGTGCGCCCTCGATCTGCGGCATGCCTACCCCTCTCGTCATGTCTTGCTCAATGCGCCGATCTCGGCTCCAAGCTCGGCCACGCGGCTATCTCGGGCCAGTGGGCCGAACTCAGCTCGTAGCGTCTGGAGTCTACGGGCGACGTATCCGGAGGAAGATTCCCGCGCGAGTTGCAGGGCCTCATGGCCGAAGGTGATGACTTGGTCGGGATCGCGGCGCTTGGCTCCGATTGCGGCCAGGTCAGCAAGGACAACTCCTCGGCGGCGGAACGATTGTCCCTGGGCCAATGCGCCTTGGCCCAACGCTGCTTTCAGGGCTCGCTCAGCGAGGTCGAGACGGCCGAGCTGTACGTACCGGGCTCCGCGCTCCTCAGCCAGCCGTGAGCCGTCGAAGCGGAGCCATCCGCCGTTGTTGCCGGGCCCTGCCAGATGCGTAACTTTCTCTGCCTCATCAAGGGCACGTTCGCACGCTGTGAGGTCGCCCAAGCCCGCGTGGGCCTCGGCCTGGACGGATGCGACCCAATGCCGCGTGGCCAACGAGCTGTCCCCTCGCTTGGCGACCCTCTCGGCGGCCGACAGCACGTCTGTTGCCTCCTTAAATCGGTGCTCGTACACGTCGACGTATGCATGCCGCACGAGAGCGCAAGCCCAAAGGTCGAACGCTCCAGCCTCCTTGCTCGCTGACGCTGCAAGGGCATAGGAGTCGGTGGCGTCTGTGTACCGGTTGCTGTCGAAAGCGAGTTCTCCCGCGAGCTGGAAGAGGTCGCCGGCAGCACTGCACAACGGCTGCACCTGGGCGTCAGATCGGCCGGTCAACGTTCGGTTCAAGGACGATAGTTGCTCACTAACGATGGGACGCATAGAACGCTTGGAGCGTGCGAGCTGGTACACCTGCCATAGGTGACCGTTCATGCTTAGAAAGTCGGACGCAGTGCCTCGACGGGCGGCATCGTTCAGGGCCTCCCTGTCGTCGGCGGGCAGGGGTGCGAGCGTTCCGATTACCGCTATAGCCCGCAGAAATTCGCGTCGGATCATTTCCTCGGTGTCCCCCGAGCCGTAGTCGTTGCTGGGCGGTGTCCCCGCGGACTCCTGGGCTGGGGTTTGTGGCTGCGCAACCAGGGCGTCCAGTTCGGCAAGGTCTACTTGCAGGACCTCAGCGAGCTTGGGTCGTAGCGGCGGCTGAGGCGCGTTCTTATTGCTCTCCCAACGGCCGACCGTGGTGCGGTCGACGCCGAGTGCCTGGGCGAAGGTTTCTTGACTGTAGCCCAGGGCCTTGCGTCGCTCAGCAAGTCTCACGCGCGGTTCCCTCCTCCGCAGTGCCCGCAGTACGCGGACGGTGCACCCGGTGCATCGGATGTGCATCAAGACTGCCGCACAGATGCCGTGGAGCGCTTCGCCTTATGCCGGTTCCCTTGAGGTTGTCAGCAACGAGGGCAGCAAGGGGTGCCAATGGAGACGCAGAGCATCAACGCAGAAGCAAAACCACCACCTGAGCAAGAGGCGCAGGAGCAACCCATTACGGGTGTCACGGATGCGCAGCGGCGTGCGCTTGCTGAGGCGACGCAGACGTACACGGACATGGTGACGGCGCTTGCGGGGGCGGGCATCTACATGCCGGAGCTGCATATCGACATGGATCACCGGTCCAGCCACCCGCAACACATGATGATCTTGGGCTGGGTGTCGATGGGCAGTGCGCGGAAGCTGGTTCGCATTCTTGAGGCGGCCCGGCCGTGACTACTCGTCTCGTCCAGGTGGGCGACGTAGTAAGTGACGGTGCTCGATGCCAAGTTGGGGAAGTCAACGCCATCGACGGGGACCGGGTGGAGGTGTGCCGGCCTTCGGGCCTGACGTGGTGGGCGTCGAAGTACCACCTGCGTCCGGCGACTGCGAGGGAGCGCGAGCGCCTGGCGACGAACCGCCAACTCCGCCTGAAGTCCTTGGCGCGAACCGCCTTGTCTCCTCCTTCGTCGTCTTCCTGACCGCTGTCGCGGTCGGCGCGTTCTTCGTGGCCCTGTGGCTGAGGGCCAACCCGTAGAGACTCCCGAGACCTGGCAGAGCCTGTTTACCGGCAGTGGCAGGCGCGACGTACAGACCGGCGTCCTGTCGGGTCTCGGGGCACGACCACCACCCCCGCTGGGATGAGCTGTGCAAGCTCGGTCCCCCTTCGTCGCTTGCGCGGCGCGCGCCCCCTCGGCGGGGGTGGTGTACCAACCCTCGCTGATGGAGGCAACCACCAGCGAGACGCACTGAGGCGCAGCCATACCCGCAAGGCAATGCGGACGCCCGGTGCCGCCCCGTCTCCCGTTGATCAGTCGGGAGGCGGGGCCCCTAGACCCCCGTCCGCCTGCCCCTCGGTGGGGACGGAAGCAGGCGGGCGGGGTTGCACCACCATCGTGTCCGTACCGACAAAAGGGAGTCAGCCATGGCATGGGGAACCGGCAAGGGTGGCAGTGGCGGGGACGGCAAGCACTCGGGCGGCAAGGACCCCGGCACGTCCAAGCCGTCACCGGACAGTTCCAAGCCCAAGCCCGAACCGAAGCACGGGAAGTAAGGCGCGCTCCGCGATGACGAAGATGCAAGCGGCTGAGGAGATCGCCCTTCGCGGTCTCCTCGGCGCGGTTAATGAAGCCCTGGACGCGCCCCTTGCCCACGAGTGGGAACGCGCAATGTGGGCGGTACCCCGACACCAGTTCCTCCCGGACAAGATCTGGCTTGGGGATGACCTGACGACGTGTACGCGCGGCGTGGCCCCGGAAACGTGGCTGCGGACCGCGTACGCGGATGCTCCGGTGGTGACGCAGATCAACGACGGTGAGGACCCCGGTGAGGGGGAGCGCTGGCCTTCCTGCTCGGCGTCGGCCCCCTCGATCGTGCTGCGGATGCTCGACATGCTCAATCTGCTGCCGAACCATCGCGTTTTGGAGGTCGGCACGGGGACCGGATGGAACGCTGGCCTGCTGGCACACCGCCTGGGCGGTGATCAGGTGACCACCATGGAGGTGGATCCGGCCCTGTCGATGCAAGCTGCGGTCAACCTGAAGAACGTCCGCCTGGACCCGCACGTGGTCAGCGGCGATGGATCGGCCGGCTACCCGCCCGACGCACCGTACGACCGGGTCATTGCCACCTGCTCCGTGCGATCGGTACCCCCCGCATGGCTGGCGCAGACCCAATCGGGCGGCGTGATCCTCACCCCCTGGGAAACCCCCTGGTTCTGCTACGGCCTGCTACGCCTGAAGGTGACCGGTGACGGGAACGCCTGGGGCCGGTTCCATCCGCACTCGTCGTTCATGCTGATGCGCAACCAGCGCACTGACCTGCGCATCTACCGAGACGTTGTCCGCGATGATCACATGCCGCGCGAGTCGGTGACGCGCCTGTCCCCGTGGGCGGTGACCGGAGATGATTGGGCTGCCCAGTTCGCTCTCGGGCTCCAGCTCCGCGACGTGTGGCGGACCTGGCACGAGAGCCCCGGTGTGGACGGGGTGGCCTCGCGGCTGTGGCTGGCGACCACTGATGGGTCCTCGTGGGCGGCTGTCGACTGGGACGGGCACACCGATGAGCGGTTCACGGTGTGGGAGCACGGCCCGCGCGGCCTGTGGTCGGAAGTGGAAGCCGCTCACCACTGGTGGAGCCACGTCGGCAGTCCGGGCCCGGAACGCTTCGGCATGACCGTGACTCCGGACGGCCAGCACACTGCCTGGCTCGACTCCCTCGACCATCCGGTGCCCGTGATGGGCTGACCGCCTGCAACCTCCCCGGCCATCCACTCCCCTCCGTCGTGGGTGGTCGGGGCTGGCGTCGCAATGTTCCGGCCTTGCGGACGCAACCAAAGACCGGACCACCCCTGAGCCTGGCAGCACGCGGGGTGGTCCGGTCGGAGAGCCCCGTTCTGGACCCTGGTGCCGATGGTACCGGGGCTGTTGTCGTGCTCGCGTCCGGCCAGCCTCAACACTGCATGTGAACGTGTCGAGTTGCTGAACGGAAGAGAGTGAAGGCTTGCAGGATCGCGAGACGGTTGCTCGTTGCAACGCTGCCCCGTGGGTGGTGCACATGGTCACGCGGCTGGTTGGAGCGGCTTTGGCCGGTGTCCTGCCCGGTTTGGGGTCGGGCATGGTCAGGGGGCCGTACGCTGGCCCGGCAACTCGGGCAGGCTGTGCACCTGCCCGGAATTTGAACGAGTGGCCCCCTGGCCTTGCCCGACGCGGGACCCGAACCGGGGAGGTGGGTAAAGCCGCTTCGGCCGGCCGCCCCAGCCACAACAAACCCACCACGGCGGCGCGTATCCCTTCGGGCGGTCAGTCGTTGATGTGGCTGAGTGCACCACTCCCGTCCAGCTTGCTTCCCCTCGTGGGCCGGGCGGCATCCCTGACTGCCCCGAACACCGCGCCCGCCCCCCGGTCCCGTGGAGTTCGGGGCTTTCGGCTGCCTGGGTCGCCGCGGATTCCCGCTGGGGCGGGACAGCTGAGCTGTGCGCCTGGACGTGGTGTCTGCGTAGGTCGCTGTCGTGGATGTGGGCCTGGTGGTGTGGCTGCGGGATGGTCGGGTTGCTTCCTGGGCTCTGTCGGATCGCTTCTTGGGCCTTGCGCGCTGAGTGGACGGGGGCCGCCGGAGCGGTGGCGGAGACATGGAGCGTCGGCGGCCACGGGCCGCCAGCGCGCGCGGCCCGCGTGAGCGGGCCGCCTTGATCCAGTAAAGAAACTCTTAACAGCTCCGTTGCCGCCCTCATGGGACCTGATCCGCGAGGCGTTCCGGCTGCTGCCTCCCTCGCCCATGCCGCTCCCATCTCCGTATGACCTGATCTAGGCATGAATGCGCCGGTACGTTCCTCGGCTCGCCGGAAATTATCCACAGGGTCGCCGTTGCAGGATCGATTCCGTGGACACAACGCGCTTTCCATCAGCTTCCGCGTGCGCTCAAACCGGCTTGCTAACTGGGCGAGTTGGGCCGCGTGCTTCCTCTGCTTGCCGAACCGATGGGGGCTCGGTGGGGCCGGAGGGTTGTCCACAGGGTCAGGTGTTCGTGACTCGACGGGCTCGGCGGGGGCGAAACGCGAGAGGGGGCGTGTATGTGATCTGGGTCACGAGGCGTCACACGGCGGCAGATTCCGACACCTGTAGCAAGCGAACCCCCGGTTCTGCTCAATGCCGAGGGGCGGTGAGGGCGTGTGACGCACCGTCAGAAAAAAGATGAAAAAAGTCGGGCCCCGTTGTCTGAATCGGCCTTCTGGAACGGCTTGGTGTTAGTGAGGGGCAAAAAAAGGAGGGTCTGTGACGGGCGTCACAAATTGGCGGGGTCACACGCCCGCCCTCAAAGACACCTCTATGGGTGATCCCCCAGTCCATCCCCGCGCGTGGGATGGGCGCCTGAGCGGGGCGGGAGGGCAGGGCATGCGACAGAGAGGAAGTGAACGTGACGGGCGTCACAGAGTTTGGGCGGGGTGCGGTGTCACATCCGGGGGTTTCTCGCTCCCCTTCCTGGAGTGAGGGCGAAACGTCTGCCCGCCGGTCCGGTGGCGGCGGAACATAGCGCGCGATCGCCGGTTAGCCAAACCGGCGATTGTCCGGAACATCGAAGTCCCAGCACGAGAGGAGGGCGGCATGGCCCAGGTGAGTGAGCGCGCTTTGTGGAGGGCGCGGCCGGTGCGTGGAGCCGGTCTTTGCGGAATCTCTTCGACCTGTGTTGCCAGGGGTCGAACGGGATCGAAAAGGCATCGAGAGGGGTCGAGTGGGATTCACGCCCACTCCGTGTTTCCTCCGGGTGCTGGTGCCCGGTTCGATCTGTCCTCGGCCTTCATGCAGGGTGCTGGGAGGACGGCAATTCAGGGGCAGGTGGCGGCACTGCTGTGTGCCGGAAATGCCCGTCAGGCGGGACGGGCGGAAATTGGCTTCCCGCCTGGTGACCTGTTCGTCCATCCGCTCTTGGGTGTGGCCGGCGGCCCTGCTAAGCATGGCGGGGGCTTGCCCTGGCGGGTGATGGGCTTGCTGAGAGGCTTGCCGTGGCGGGTCAGGCGGTGGTTACCCCGGCGAGGGCAAGCCTTTGGGCAAGCCCTGCTGAGTTGGATGCGGAGCATGAAGGAACGGCACGGAAGCAAGGCGGGGAGACAGGAAATGACCGAGAACGAGATAGCGGCGCTGGACGAGGAATTGACCGACGTGTGTGCGTCGATCGCCCGTATTGATGCGATGGTCAGGGAAATAGCGGCGGCTATCGTTCCCGCTGTTCCTGCACATGCGCTGCGAGGCGAGACAGTGTTTCCTCGATCCGCTTGATGGCGGTCTTGAGCTCCGCGACTTCTTCGGCGAGGGATTCGGCGCTGGGGCCGGGAGTGAGGTCGGCTGTTTCGGCTATCTCCTCCCGGCCATCAGCCGGCGCGGCGGTGGCGCTGTTGCGAACGAAGCTGCCTCGCCCCTGGACGCTGTAGATCAGCCCCTCGCTTTTCAGCAGCCGCAGGGTGTTTTGCACGGTGGAGCTCGCGATGCCGTACCGCTCTTGCAGGGTCCGCGAGGAGGGCAGCTTGTCGCCGGGCTTCAGGCGGCCGGATGTGATCTCTTCCCGGAGGAGTTCGGCGGCCTGGAGGTAGGGGGGCCGGTCGTCGGCCTCGAAGTCCAGTGTCATGCCCGCAGGATACGGGCGCACCCGCTACGTGGCGACACACTCGCACCACCCGGCTCCATGCTGTAGCGCATCACTCCTCAAACCAACTGTTGCGCAACACTCACTGATGTGGCACTGTTGTGATCCGGGCCGAACACGCGGCCCAAACGATGGAAGGAAGTAACACCCATGGCACGCATCCGCGTTGGCCTGCTGGACACCACGGCGTTCATGGTCGGCACCCTGCCGGTGCCGAAGTACACCGATCAGGAGAAGACCCAGTTCGCCCTCGACCGTGAGACGAATCAGAGGCTCTACACGGTGACCGTGTTCCTGATGGAGGAAGAGCGGGCGGAGGCCATGAAGATCACCGTTGCGGCGGACGGCCTGCCGGACGGTCTCAAGCCCGGTGTGCCGGTGCGGCCCGTCGAGCTGTTCGCCACCCCGTGGGCCCGCATCTTCAACGGCTCCCTGAACGACGGCATCGCCTACCGAGCCGCTGCGCTCGAACTCCTGATCCCGGCCGCTGCCGGTGAGCCGGTCAAGAAGGCAGCCGCGTGACACAGCCCGCTCTCCGGTTCGGCGCTGAGGCGGTCTACCCGATCCCTCACGCCGGACCGGACCCCCGGTTCTCCGAATCCCTCATCAACTCCGTGGCCGCGCTCCTCGTCGGCTACGGATACCCGCCCTTCGCCGCCCTGGATGACTGGGCGGCCCTCGAAATGGCCCTTGCGGCCTTCCTCTACGAACACAAGGACACCAAGTGACAGTGCAGGAACTGAACGGCTACGCCCCCCTGGTGGTGGTAGCGGCCCTGACCCTCATCACCATCTGGGCGGTGATCTGGATAGTCCGCTACGCCCTGGCGGACAAGATGACGCGGGCCAGCATCCGGCAGGCAGTGCGGGTGCGCTGGACTTGGAAGCGGCTCGCGCCGATGGCCGGTCTGTCGGTCACAGACAAGACGCCCACCCCACTGGCGGCGTTCTCCACCACTGAGGGCAAGACGCCGAAACCGCGGGTCCTCATCCCGGCCCTGAAGGTGAAGCCCGACCAGTTCGGGATCGTCGGGCGGGCCAACTGCCTGCCCAAGGTCAGCTTGGATGAATTCCAGAAGGCCGCCCCGTATCTGGCGGACGCCTGGCGCTGTGAACGGGTTTCAGTCCTGCCGGACGGCCCCGGCCAGGTGATCATCCGTGGCGTGCGCGTGGACCCGCTCACCACCCGAACCGAACACGTCCCCACCGGTGCGGTGCCCAAGAAGGCTGCCATCTGGGACCTTGGGGTGGACGAGTACGCCCAGCCCGTGGTGGTGGACCTGTCCCAGGTGCCGGGCGTGACCGTGGCCGGCCTTCCCGGCTTCGGCAAGACCTCGCTCATCAACCGTCTGATCTGCGACTGGGCGCCCTCGCCCGCAATCCAGTTCGTCGGCTTCGACGGCAAGGTGTCCAAGGCGCACGAAGGCGACTACGCCGACCTGGTGAAGCGCATGTTCGCCTTCGTCGGGGACGACCTGGAGGACGCGAACAAGCTGTTCAACCGCCTCGTGGACCTGCGCCGGGCCCGCTCCTCCTCCATCCGTGCCGTGCTCGGCGTGAAGAGCATGTGGGATGTCGGTCCCTCCGCCGCGTGGCCGCTGGTCGTGGTGGTCATCGACGAAGCGCACACGTTCTTCCGCGACTACAAGGGCAGCGACCCCAAGACGAAGAAGCTCGCGGCGCTGGCGGCGGAGAACGCCCGGCTCGTGGAAGACCTGGTCAAGAAGGGCCGCAGCGTCGGCATCCTCGTCATCCTGGCCACACAGAAGTCCACGGGTGACGCCATCCCCACGTTCATCCGTGACGTGTGCCCGGTCGGCCTGTCCTTCGCGCAGAAGACCGCCGAAGCCTCGGTCGCCGCGCTGGGAGAGGACATCCGTAACTGGGACGACGCCAACCCCATCAACCTCCAGGACCCGGCCTATGTCGGCGTCGCCTCCATGAGCCACCAGTCACGCCCCGGCTTCGCCCGCATCCGCACCCCCTACGTGGCCGACGCCGACGCAGCACAGATCGCTGACGAGACCGCCCACCTCACCTACGACCCCGCCGAACTCCTCGAAGCGGTCATGGGCCCGCGCGTGTGGGACGCCCCGGTGGACATGACGAAGCCCGACGCACAGGCAGCCTGACCCCAACACCCCTGCACCTACGAATCACTTGAAGGGAGGTGAATCCTCATGAATGAGGACCGGATCACTCAGCGCACGGTGACCGTGGTCATGGTCGTCATCGCCGCCCTCGCGTTCGTCTTCTCCTTCGGTAACGTCTGGGCGCTGGCCCTGCGGCTCGGCGTCCCCGGCCCGATCGCCCCCCTGATCGCGCCCATGGTGGACCTGTCCGTGGTCGGGCTCCTGGTGGCCCTGCGCTACCTGTCCCTGCGCGGCGTCCCGCCCGAGGAGATGAAGGCGGCCACACGCCTCATGCACGTCTCCGGACTGCTGACCCTGGCCCTCAACATCGCGGAACCCATCGCCGCCGGACACTACGGACGCGCCGCCGTGGACGCGGTCGCCCCGCTCCTCCTCCTCGGATGGGGCACGGTCGGCCCCGGCCTCCTGCGCCACTTCCACGCCGTAACCGCGACCGCCCCGGCACCTTCCCCGGCCCCGGCCGAGGTGACCGACCCAGCCCCGGCGGCTGTCCCTGTCGAGACGGCACCGGAACCTGTGCCCGCCGTGGTCGATACGTCGCAACCGGTGCCCGCTCCCATCCCCGCCGCACCCGCGCCAGTGCCCGTCACACCTGCGGCACCTGCGGTGAAGGTCCCTGAGCCGCTTCTTGAAGAAGCCCGCTCCATCGCCGCGTCCCACCACACGGAGCACGGCGAGACCATCACTGCCGCCCAGCTCAAGCGACGGCTCGGCATCGGCCTGCCCATGGCCAACGCCCTGCACGCGGCCCTGTCCGCCTGACCTTCCGCCGGCCTTCCCGGCAAGCCCCGTCTCCCTGCCCTATCGGGCTCCATCAGTGACGCCCCGAACGGCACGTGCCGCGTTCAGCGCCGTTCGGGGCGTCGACCACTCAACCCACAAGGGGGCTATTCCAGTATGAACCGGACACCGATTCTGCGCCACATCATCAGCCCCGCCGTACGGGACCTGGTGGAACTGGCCAACCTCGACAACTTCGACCGCGTCACCGAACAAGTCCGCAACCTGCGCGGCTGCACCCGCCCCGTCAACCTCGTCGGCTGGACCACCACCACCGACACGGCGACCAACACTGTTCTGCGCTCCTACTCCACTGCTGACGAACCCACCGGACGGCTCCTGACCGCGTGCGGCAACCGCCGCTCGTCGCGCTGCCCGGCCTGCTCCCGCCTCTACGCCGCCGACACCTACCACCTGATCAAGGCCGGGCTGTCCGGCGGCAAGACCGTTGCCGAAAGCGTCCGCACCCACCCCCGCGTCTTCGCCACCTTCACCGCCCCCTCCTTCGGCCCCGTCCACAACCGCCCCACCACCCCCACGGGCAAGCGCCTGCCCTGCCGCTGCGGCGAACACCACCCCGAAGACGCCCCCATCCTCGGCACACCGCTCAACCCCGCCACCTACGACTACACGGGCGCCGTGCTCTGGAACGCCCACGCCGGTGCCCTGTGGGCCCGCTTCACCATCTACCTCCGCCGCGAGCTGGCCGCCCACCTCGGCATGACACAGAAAGCGCTGAAGGCTGCCCTTCGAATCTCGTTCGCCAAGGTTGCCGAGTACCAAGAACGCGGCCTGGTCCACTTCCACGCCGTCATCCGCTTCGACGGCCCCGACGGACACACCACTGCGCCCCCCGCCTGGGCCACCGTTGACGCACTGGATCACGCCGTGAAAGAGGCCGCCCGGCGCGCCGTGCTCACCGTCGAATCCGACACCGTTGGTGATCACCGCATCGCCTGGGGCGAGAGGATCGACGTACGCGAAATCACCGCCCTCGGTGACGGCGAACTCACCGATCAGAAGGTGGCTGGCTATGTCGCCAAGTACGCCACCAAGAGCGCCGAGGGCTCCGGCACCGTAGACCGCTCGTTGGTCTGCCACCCCTGCGGCGGACGCGGCTACCTGCGCGGCCCGGACAACTTCCGGGACCTGTGTACCGACTGCGACGGCACGGGGCAGGCCGAACCGCTCAAGGACCTCCGCGTGCAGCGCCACGTACGCCAGATGATCCACACCGCCTGGGCGCTCGGCCACCTGCCGGAATTCGCGGAACTCAAGCTCTGGAAGTGGGCCCACATGCTCGGATTCCGCGGCCACTTCTCCACCAAATCCCGCGCCTACTCCACCACCCTCGGGGCACTGCGCGACGTACGCCGCACCTGGCGCACCGAACAGGCCCGTGCCCGCGCCGGCCTTCCCGCCCCCGACGAAAACACCACCCTCGTCACCGAATCCTCCTGGCAATACCTCGCCTCGGGCTACCGCCCCGGCGAAGAGCTCCTCGCTGCCCAAGCCCGCCACGAGATCACACAAGCCCGCGAGCATGCCGAATGCGCCAAGACAGAGGGAGAGGTCTGGCAGTGACCACCGCTGTTAAGCATCCCGAATGCTCTCGGCCCCGTGAGGATGACCCTGTCGCCCAGCTCATCGAGGCGTGGGCAGCGCGACATGCGAAAGCTGCCCCCCGCTTGGGCGAGGGACAGCTTGAGACACTGCGAGACCTGTTTCAGTGAGGCGCCCGGAAGACTGGCTCCAACAGGTCGGGGTCGAACTGGCTGCTGCGCGCACGCCCCTTCGGAAGCGGATGGATGATCACCGCTTGCAGGACCGTCGCCGCTGCTTTGCGCTTCTGGCGCATGTCGAACTCGTCCCACTTCTCACGGGTGAAACCGGCAAGGAAGTTCTTGGCGGCCTGCTCGGCGTAGAACTCGGTGCGGTCCTTCTGGGACTCGCTGATCTGTGCATCGTTGCTGTCCCGGAACTCCAGGTACTCAGCCAGACTGAACGTCCCCGCGTCATAGCTGTTCTTGATTTCCTGGCGCTTGGCCAATAGCGCCTGCAACGTCTCTTCGCCGTACCACGTCTTCTCGTCGGGCTGCATGGCAGAGAACTGCTCTTCCAGCACCTTGATAACCACTAGCTCTATGGCCTTGTCCACGTAGTCAGCCCGGCGGCTCACCTTGTTGCAGCGTGGCTCACCGCACCGGTACCGGTCTTGCTTATTCGTCCCGCCGGGGCCCATGCCCTTGATCTTCGCCAGACACATGTTCCCCTTCTCGTCCACGTACCCACACCGCGCGATGTTGGTCAGGAAGAAGCGTCGGGTGGCCTCCGCGATCTCTCGGTAATCCTTCTTTCCTTCCCGCTTGACCTTGTCGCGGAAGCGGGAAGTTGCCGTATCTCCATCCAGGTTGAACCACACGCTGCACCGCCCAATGAGCTTGTACCACTCCTCTGGCGTGCAGATGGTGTCCCACTCGCCTACGACCGGTTCACCGGTCTTCGGGTCGGCCACCAGCTCGCCGTTGATCATCCTGTATCCGCAGAGAGCCGGGTTCGTGAGCATGTACTGAACCGGGGTGACGGCCCACTTGTTTCCCCGGTTCGTCAGATAGCCGCTCTTGTCCAGGTGCGCGACGATGCTGGTCCACGCCTTGCCCGCCAAGGCAAGATCGACTGCCTCGCGCAGAACCTTGGCTTCCTTCGGTTCCAGCTTCTCGTTCACCAAACGCCCGGTCTTGGGGTCTGGCCCCTTCCACCCGAAGCGGCGCGGCCCGGTTGGCTTCCCCTCCAACGCCTGGTCCCGCACATTGCGCTTGACCCTGCGCTTGACCTTGACTACTTCGCGCTCGCCCATGGCGGAAGTCAGCAGACCCCGGATCATCTCGGCGTCGCTGTGCACGTCCAAGACGGTCTTGGTATCGGTCACGCCGTACAGTCCGCGCTTGTCGACAGTGAGCGCCCGGTGCAGTCGTAGGTAGTCCTCGGGGAGTCGCACAACGCGCTCCTCCTCCACGACGAAGATGCCGTGGATGGGATAGCCCTCCTCGACCTGGCGGGCTCGAAGGTCGCGTACCAACCGCAAGAAGGCCGGCCGCTCGATGTCCGGGTCTGCTGCCGTGATGTGGTTGTCCGTGTACCGGTAGAGGATCGCGCACCCGTGCTGCTGGGCGAACTCGTCGCAGTTGCGGTGCTGGCGGGATACGCCGATCTCGTTGCGCTTGTCCCTGGTGATCCGGGCGTACGAACAGCATGGCTTGCGGCCGTCCAGCCACTCCTCGAAGGTTCGGCCCTCGTCAAGTGCCTGTTGTAGGTCGGGATGTATCTGCCACTTGGAAGACGCCTTCACCGCTGCTAGCCTCTCGCCGTCAGGTCAAGTACCTGGGCGATAGTAGCCCGTCAGCTACATGGTCCCGTTCGTGGCCGCAGGCGGCCTCCTCATAGCCCTGGGCTTCGCCATCGGCGGCTACGAGATCAACAAGGCCCCCTCGGTCATCGAGCACTTCGCCTGGACGGACACCACCAGCTGGGCCGCGCTGATGTTCCAGATCGGAGGCGTGGCCTTCGGCTTCCTGGTACCGGTCCTGGCCGGCTACATCGCGTACGGAATGGCGGACAGGCCAGGCCTGGTCCCCGGCTTCGTAGGCGGCGCAATCGCTGTATCCATCAACGCCGGCTTCCTGGGCGGACTGGTGGCGGGCCTCATCGCGGGCGCGGTAGTGATGGCGATCCAGAAGCTGAAGGTCCCGACCCCACTCCGCGGCATCATGCCGGTGGTGGTGATCCCCCTGATCTCCTCGATCATCGTCGGCTTCCTGATGTTCCTGGTGATCGGCGAGCCGATCGCGAAACTGCAGAGCGCGCTCACCGACTGGCTGTCCAGCCTCTCCGGCGCCAACGCGATCATCCTCGGCGTCATCCTCGGCCTGATGATGGCGTTCGATCTCGGCGGCCCGCTCAACAAGGTCGCCTACGCCTTCGCGGTAGGCGGTCTCGCCAACCCCAACGAGGGCAGCCTCAAGGTCATGGCCGCCGTCATGGCAGCCGGCATGGTCCCGCCCCTCGCGATGGCGCTGGCCACGACCGTACGCCGCAGGCTCTTCACCAAGGCGGAGCGCGAGAACGGCAAGGCGGCCTGGGTGCTGGGCGCGTCGTTCATCACCGAGGGAGCGATCCCGTTCGCAGCGGCGGACCCGCTGCGCGTGATCCCGGCGGCGATGGCCGGCGGCGCGGTGACCGGCGCCCTGTCGATGGCCTTCGAGTGCACGCTGCGCGCCCCGCACGGCGGCATCTTCGTGGTCCCGCTGATCGGCAACCCGTTCCTCTACCTGATCGCCATCCTGGCCGGAACGGCGGTCAGCACAGCCCTGGTAATCCTCCTCAAGGGCCTGCGCAAAACACCCCAGCCCACAACCGCCGGCCACGCCCCCACCCAGCCCGACAAGGTCGCGGTAGCGGCCTGACACCACCAGGGTCGACGCACCGTCACCGTCACCGCACCCGCGCGCGAAGCTCCATCGCTTCGCGCGCGGCGCGTTCCGTTTCGTACACCTCGCACATGTGGCGGCCGTCCGGCGTCGCCGTGTGCTCGACCTCCCAGAGGCTGACCTCGCTGTTGTCGCACAGCAGGAACGCGTGCTCGTACAGCGTGAAGCCGGCGTCCCGGCCTTCCACGCTGCACTGGCGGCCGAAGGCCTGCGTGATCTGGTGGGCGACGGCGCCGCTCAGACGCAGTGCGATGTCCTGCCCGGGCCGCCCGGCGTTCTCGGCGCGCCGGAGGACCCGGCGTGCGTGGTCGGCGGATTCGTCCGGGATGAAGATGCGCCGGGCAGCGGCCGGCCGCGTGGCCATGAGCGTGGCAAGGATTTCGAGGTCGGCGTCAAGCTCGGCGTCCCCGCCGTCCGGGTCGCGCCCGTCCGCATCCCCACCGGGCACCCCGAAGGCCTCCGCGCCGCCAGGGCTCGGCAGTCTGGACGCGGCCAGCCGGACCTCCGCCGCCTCCGCGTACAGCTCGTGCTGCGTGGAGCCGTCGCGCCCCGCGTTGTGCGCCAGCTCCCACAACACGAGCGAGGTGCCGTCAGCCAGCAGGAACGCATGCTTGAACGTCTCGCGGTGCAGCCCCGCGCTGTGGTGCGAGGAGTGCAGGGACGTGCTGTGTGCCAGCGCCGATTCGAGCCGCTCCACAGTCGCGTCGGGCAGGTCGAACGAGTTGAGTGCGCGCCCCAGGAGTCGCTCGAGGTGCTCCTCGGTTGTCTCGTACGGATCGCTCAAGGGTTTCTCCAGGCCGTCGCCGCTTGTTACTTGCCGAGTGCTCAACGTAGCCCCTGGGTCTGACAACGTCGCCGGGGTTGAGCAAAACGAAGGGGGCGCACCCAAGGTTCCCGCGCCTCCTGGCCAACTCGCCCCGCCAGTACGTCAGTAGAGGTCCCGGTACGCCGGGTAAACACCCCCGGGCCCCTCCACCCCCTCCGCCGCCAGCACGGCTTTCACCACCGCACGGGTCAGCGTGTCCGCACCCGCCCCCAGTACCTCGTTGAGGGCGGCCGCCCCGGCGTGCGCCGCGAAAGCGGGCTCCGCCGACCCTGCCAACAGCGGTTTCGTACCCGTAGCGAGCGCGAAAACGGTGTCCCCGTCGGTGAGCAGATGCACGGGCCGCACGGCGCGCGCGAGCCCGTCGTGCGCCGTACCGGCGAGCTTCTGCGCCTGCGCGCGGGTCAGCTCGGCATCCGTGGCGACAACAGCCAGGGTGGTGTTCAACGGGGGAAGCGCGGCACCATCCGCCCGCCGCTGGGTCTCCACCCGCGCGTCGGCCAGCCTGAGCTGCGCCGCCGCGTGCACCTCCGCCGCCGGATACTCGCACCGACCGTCGAAGTAGCTCCCGTAGAGCACCCCCGTCAGCGGATCGACGGCCGAACCGGCGGCGTTGACGACCACGAGCGCCCCCACCGTGGCACCCGAGTCCAGCATCACGGAGGCCGTGCCGACGCCGCCCTTCATCGCTCCCGCGACCGCACCCGTTCCCGCACCCACCCCGCCCTGCGCCACGGGCGCCCCGAGGTCCGTACGCGCGGCGTCCTCGGCGGCGGCCCGTCCCGTCGCGTCGTCCGGCCTGGCCCGCCAGTCGCCTCCGCGCCCCAGGTCGAAGAGGCAGGCGGCCGGGACGACCGGCACCACCTGCGCCGGGCCGGGCCCGACCCGGAAGCCCCGGCCCTGGTCCTCCAGCCAGGCCATCACCCCGGAAGCGGCGTCGAGACCGAAGGCGCTGCCGCCCGTCAGAACGATGGCGTCCACGCGCTGAACCAGATTGCGCGGGTCAAGGGCGTCCGTCTCGCGGGTGCCCGGGCCACCGCCCCGGACATCCACGGCTGCGACCGCCCCGCCCTCCGGCGCCAGCACGACGGTGGTGCCGCTCAGCGCCCGGTCACCCGGCACGTTCGCGTGGCCGACCCGCAGTCCGGCCACATCGGTCAGGGCGTCCGCCCTCGTCTGGTGTCCCATGAAGTCCTGCGTATCACGGGAGAATCCCCAGCAGGGCATGGCCGCGGAGACTGCCGGCGTACCCGCACGGGCCGTCCGCCGTACCCTGGAAACATGAGCACCGCCCCCGCCCACGGATCGCGAGACCCGGAGCAGACGTCCGAGCGGCAGGCCGAGAGCAAACCACGGCCGAAGCCGGCGCTGGACTTCGGCGATCCACTGGACCACCAATCAGCGGACGATACGGACCGAGGGTGGGGTGAGCGGCCTCCCGGCAGTGGTGGCAGCGCGGCCGACCTCGCCCGATTCCTGGACGAGAAGCCGCCGCACCACCTCTGAGCATGGGCTACGGCGTGTTGTCGTGGCCCGTGCCGCGCTGCGCGACCAGGACGTCCCTGATCTCCTTCAGCAGTTCGACCTCGGTGACCTCCATGACCTCCACGGTGGCTTCCCTCGCCTTGTCCCGCGCCGCCCGCCGCGCCAGGTACTTGGCCATGGGCAGGACCATGAGGAAGTAGACGACCGCGGCGGTGATCAGGAAGCTGAGGGCCGCGCTGAGAACGAGCCCCCAGTTGATCGGGATGCCCTGCATCACGCCGTTCTCGTCCAGCTTGCACGGATCCTTCAGGCAGGAGCTGTACTTCTCCAGGTCCTGTGTGCCGAACGCGCCGACCAGCGGATTGATCACGCCCTTGACGATCGAGTTCACGACGTTGGTGAATGCGGCGCCGATGACCACCGCGACAGCCAGGTCGATCACGTTGCCGCGCATCAGGAAGGCCTTGAAGCCGGCCAGCACGCTCTGCTTCTTCTCCTCGCTCACGAATGAGCCTCTTTTCGCATGTACGGGGGGCGGAGCAAACAGTTCCGAAACCTACGTCAGCAAGTGACGGCCCTGTCCAATCCCGGCCCACGCACCAGCGACTTGACAGGCGGCCAGTTCGAGACGGCACTCGAGTCAGCACAGTGTCACCGCCAGTTGGGACGTCGTGCCCACACCGGCCAGCGCCGCGGCCGTGGTTCGCGGGACGGACAGGACGACCAGCGCTCCGCCTCCCTCGGCCCCCGCGGCCTCGTGCGCCTTCGGCACCTCCGCCACCCGCGCACCTGCCGCCACCACCCGCGCCTCAGGCGGTTCACCGCCCGGCACCGACGAGTCGGCCGCCGCCGCGATCACGTCGACCCGGTCTCCGCGGCGCAGCAGCCGCACGGTTCCGGCGTCCGCGATACGCACCGGGGCGGACACCATCTCCACCGGACGGCGCTCGCGCCGCGCCGCCGCACCCGAGTCGGCCCGCGACAGCGCGTTTTCCTGCGCCCGAGCCTGTGCCTGCGCTCGCGCCTGTGCCGCGCCGCCCGTACGCCCCGCGTCGCGCGCCCCGGAAGCGGCCAGCGCGGCGGCGGTCATCGCGAGCCCGGCCGCCATCGCCCGCCTCCTGCGGCGCACCGCCCGCCGGAGCCGGTGCCTGCCGCCGCGCACCCGCAGCGGGGCGAATTCGGGCACACCGCACGGATCCGGCCCGGGAACGGGCGGCACGGGGGGAGTGGGGACGTAGGGATAGAGGGACACGGTGACCACCGCCTGCCACGAGGAGTTCCGGCTGAACGCTCCTCACGATCCACGGTCCGCCCGAATCCCACCCACGCCTGTGGACAGGCCTCCGGCTGTGGACAAACCGATCACCCGCTGGGGCGCCGATCACCCGCTGGGGCCCGATCACCCGCTGGCGCACCGATCACCGCTAAGGCAGCGTGATCCCCGTGTCGAGCCCGTCCAGCGCGTGCGAACACAGGCAGTCGCGCGTCTCGTCCGCCGGCAGCCCGGCCACCGCGTCGAAGAGCACATCGCGCAGCCGGTCCACATTCGCCGCGAACACCTTGAACACCTCTTCGTGGGAGACGCCCTCGCCCGCCTCCGCCCCGGCGTCCAGGTCCGTGACCAGCGCCAGCGACGTGTAGCAAAGTCCCAGTTCCCTGGCGAGCACGGCTTCGGGGTGTCCGGTCATGCCGACCACCGACCAGCCCGCCGCCGCATGCCACCGCGATTCCGCCCGCGTCGAGAACCGCGGCCCCTCGATGACGACCAGCGTCCCGCCGTCCACCGGCTCCCACTGCCGCCCGCGCGCCGCGTCGAGCGCCGCCTTGCGACCCTCGGGGCAATACGGGTCGGCGAAGGTCAGGTGAACGACGTTCGGCAGCACCCCGTCCACCGGCGTCTCGCCGTCGTAGAACGTCTGCGCGCGCGCCTTCGTACGGTCCACCAGCTGATCCGGTACGAGCAGCGTGCCGGGCCCGTACTCGACCCGCAGCCCGCCCACCGCGCACGGCCCGAGCACCTGACGCGCACCGACGGACCGCAGCGCCCACAGGTTGGCGCGGTAATTGATGCGGTGCGGCGGCAGGTGGTGACCGCGCCCGTGGCGGGGGAGGAAGGCCACCCGCCGTCCCGCGATCTCACCGAGGAAGAGCGAGTCGCTCGGCTTCCCGTAGGGGGTGTCCACCTCGACCTCGGTCACGTCCTCCAGGAAGGAGTAGAAGCCCGAGCCGCCTATCACGCCGATCTCCGCATTCACCATGGCGGCCACAGTAGCCGGGCGCGGAAACGCCGAGGACCCCGCCGTCGGAAACGGCGGGGTCACCCAGAAGCGGTGGGCCTAGGCGGCCGAGGAGCTGCTGGAAGAGCTGGACGAGCTGCTGGAGCCCGACGACGAGCCGGACGACGAGCTCGACGACGAAGCGGCCGGCTTCGAGTCGGACCCGGACGACGACGCGGACGAAGACGACGCGCCGGCCTTCGAGGACGACGACGTGGCCGACGTGCTGCTCGACGAAGAGCCGCGGCTGTCGTTCCGGTAGAACCCGGAACCCTTGAAGACGATGCCGACCGCGGAGAACACCTTCTTCAGGCGTCCCTCACAGCTGGGGCACACGGTCAGTGCGTCATCGGTGAACTTCTGCACCGCCTCGAGGCCTTCGCCGCACTCGGTGCACTGGTACTGGTAGGTCGGCACTTGCTCCTCCTGGCACTCTTACTCAATGAGTGCTAACGACGTTCCATACTGACGTATTCCGCTGGATCAGTCCACCGTCACAGGCACTCGGTGACTCACGCCACGTGCGGCGACCCGTCCCGGAGCCTTCGGTGCGAGCCGCGAGCGCAGTGCCACCAGGGTGGCGAGGGCGAGCGCGGTACCCACCAGAGGCACCAGGAATCCGGCGCTCGCGCCGTTGGCGTCCGCCAGCTGTCCCGCGACCGTGACGCCTGCGGCCTGGCCGAGCGCGACCGCGCCGGTCAGCCAGGTGAACGCCTCGGTACGTGCCGTGGCGGGCACCAGACTTTCCACCATCGTGTAGCCGGTGATCAGCGCGGGCGCGATGCACAGGCCGACGAGCAGTCCCAGACCGGCGAGCAGGGGCACGGAGTGCACCGCCCACAGCCCGGAGGCGGCCAGTGTCAGCGCGGCGTACCCGACCATCAGGCGGCGCCGGGGCCCGACCTTCCAGGCGATGGCGCCGCACGCGACACCGGCGAGCATGTTGCCCGCGGCGAACGTTCCGTAGAGCAGCCCGTTCACGCCGGGGTTACCGATCTCCTCGGAGAACGCGGTCAGCGAGACCTGCATTCCCCCGAAGACAGCGCCGATGCCGAGGAAGGCCACCACCAGCACCCGTACGCCGGGAATGGAGAGCGCGGAGGCGCGCGGCCCGTCGGACATCGACAGGCGTCCGGCCTGCGGCTGCGTACGTCGCTGTACGGCGAAGAACAGACCGCCGACCAGCGTGAGGACGGCCTCCGCGGCCAGACCTGCCGCCGGGTGCACACCGGTGCACAGCGCGGTCGCGAGAACCGGTCCCACGACGAAGGTGAACTCGTCCGTCACGGACTCGAAGGCCGCGGCGGTCGACATCAGCGGCGAGCCCTCCAGCTTGGCGGCCCAGCGGGCGCGCACCATCGGGCCGATCTGCGGAACAGAGGCACCGGTGGGAACAGCCGCGACGAAGAGCGCCCACATGGGCGCTCCCGAGAGCGCGAGCACGAGCAGCGTGACGACGGAAGCGGTGTGCACGAGAACGCCCGGAAACAGAACGGCGCTCTGTCCGAAACGGTCAGCCAGTTTGCCGCTCTGCGGCGCGAACAGTGCCATGGAAACGCCGGTGACGGCGGCGACAGCGCCCGCGCTTCCGTACGACCCTGTGGTGTGCTGCACGAGCAACACGATGCCGATCGTCAGCATCGCGAAGGGCTGCCGTGCCAGGAATCCCGGCACCAGGTACGTCCATGCTCCAGGGGTGCGGAGCAGCTGGCCGTAACCGGGACGGGGGGTAGTGACCGTGTCGGACACGGTCCTTGCCTTTCTGCCGCCTGGTGACGCTCCCCTGTGCACGCGGTGTGTGCGTGCGGGAGCCGCCGAGAGCTGTCCTCTTGCGCAGGACCGGCGGTAGATACCAGGACACCCACTGCGAGGGGGCCGGCCGCCGTACGGTCGCGCCAGCTCTGCGTCAGGCAGAGTTGGTCGATCAGTAGGCCTTCATGTTACGGGGCATCCGCCGCAGCGCACCTGCGATTACGTACGGATTACGTCACACCGCCTGTGATCAACGTGATCAATGGGAGCCGTTGCCGCCGGTTCCCAGCCACCCGGCGAGCTTGCCGCCCTGCCCGACGGCCCGCAGCCGCCGCTCGGCGGCATCCCGTACCGGATCGGTCGCCACCACGAGCAGCTCGTCGCCGCGCCGCAGCACGGTCGTAGGCAGAGGTACGAAGCTCGTCCCTTCCCGTACGACCAGGGTGACCGCGGCCCCGTGCGGCAGCCGCAGCTCGGCCACCTCCACGCCGTGCATCCTCGACTTCTCCGGGATCGCGACCGACAGCAGATGCCCGCGCAGCCGCTCCAGCGGCGCCGACTCGATGCCGAGGTCGGCGGCCTCGGAGGGGTCGTCGCCGAGCCGCAGCCACTTCGCCAGCCAGGGCAGCGTCGGTCCCTGGGCGAGGGTGTAGACGACGACGAGGACGAAGACGATGTTGAAGATCCGGTCGCTGCCCTCGACCTCCGACACCAGGGGGATGGTCGCCAGGATGATGGGCACCGCGCCGCGCAGCCCGGCCCACGACATCAGGGCCTGCTCCTGCCACGGGATACGGAACCGCAGCAGGCTGATCAGCACCGACAACGGCCGCGCGATCATGGTGAGAATCAGTCCCACCATCACCGCCGGCCAGAAGTCGACCAGTAGCTCGTGCGGCGTCACCAGAAGCCCGAGCAGGACGAACATGCCGATCTGCGCGATCCAGCCGAGCCCGTCCGCGAACCCGCGCGTAGCCGGCCAGTGCGGCAGCTTCGAGTTGCCCAGCACCATCGCGGCCAGATAGACGGCGAGGAAGCCACTGCCGTGCGCGATGGCCCCGGCGGCGTACGCCGATACGGCGATGGCCATGACCGCGATCGGATAGAGACCGGACGCGGGAAGCGCCACATGACGCAGTGCGTACGCCCCGAGCCAGCCCATCGCGAGACCGATGCTCGCGCCGATCGCCAGTTCCAGGACGATCGTGCCGAGCAGGACGTACCAGTCGTCCACCGGACCGACCGTAGAGAAGGCGACCACCAGGATCACGACAGGCGCGTCGTTGAAGCCCGACTCGGCCTCCAGTACGCCCGTTATGCGCGACGGCAGCGGCACCTTGCGCAGTACGGAGAAGACCGCGGCGGCGTCCGTCGACGAGACGACCGCGCCGACGATCAGGGACTGCCGCCAGTCCAGCCCCACCAGGTAGTGCGCACCGGCCGCCGTAACGCCCACGCTCACCGCGACGCCGACGGTCGACAGGACGACCGCGGCGGGCAACGCGGGTTTGATCTCCTTCCACTTCGTGCCCAGGCCGCCCTCGGCCAGGATCACCACAAGTGCGGCATAGCCGATCACCTGCGTCAGTTCTGCGTTGTCGAAGTGGACATCGAAAATGCCGTCCTGCCCTATGGCGATCCCGATCCCGAGGTACAGCAGCAGGCTGGGGAGCCCGCTCCGGGACGAGATGCGCACTGCCGCGACGGCGATGAGCAGAACGAGCGAGCAGATGAGCAGGAGTTCATTGAGCTGGTGGACAGTCAGCGGCCGTTCCTTCCCTCGCACGCCTGCCGGATCGTTCCTCCGGCGGCCGGTACTTCGTTACCTTACCTAATCTTTAACGTTTCCTTGACGCGCTCGATCGTCCGTACGATCGCCGTTGGAGGCACCGAGTCCAGGCCGCCTGAGCGCTGCGCCTATGGTTGCTCCAGCACTCAAGGACCACCCTGCCCCTCGAAGGACAGCGATGCCCGCCAACACCACCGCCTCTTCCGGCAAGAAGAAGGGGCGTCGCGCCCGCCTGATCGTGATCGTGCTGGTGTTGGCCCTCGTCGCGGGTGTCGGCTACGGCACGTACTGGAGCATCAGCACGGTGCGCGCCTCCTTCCCGCAGACCACAGGGTCGATCGAGATCGACGGCCTCTCGGCGCTCGTCGACGTCAAGCGCGACAATTACGGCATCCCGCAGATCTACGCGGACACCGACGAAGACCTCTTCCGCGCCCAGGGCTTCGTCCAGGCGCAGGACCGCTTCTACGAGATGGACGTCCGCCGTCACATGACGTCGGGCCGGCTCTCGGAGATGTTCGGTTCGGACCAGGTCGACACCGACGCGTTCCTGCGTACGCTCGGCTGGCGCCAGGTCGCGCAGCAGGAGTACGACACCAAGCTGTCACCGGAGACGAAGAAGAACCTCCAGGCGTACGCGGCGGGCGTCAACTCCTACCTCGAAGGCCGCGAGGGCAAGGACATCTCCGTCGAGTACGCCGCTCTGGGCTTCGTGAACGACTACAAGCCCGAGAAGTGGACTCCCGTCGACTCGGTGGCGTGGCTCAAGGCCATGGCCTGGGACCTGCGCGGCAACATGCAGGACGAAATCGACCGTTCGCTGATGACGAGCAGGCTGAGCGCGAAGCAGATCAAGGACCTCTACCCGTCCTACCCGTACGACCGGAACAACACGGTCGTCGAAGAGGGCGCGGTCGACGAGACGACGAAGAAGTACGACCCGAAGGCGTCAGCCACCTCGGACGAGGGAACCGGCAGCGGAATGGGAACAGCATCCGGCACCGGCACCGGCACCGGTACGGGCGTGGGCACAGGCACCGCAGGCACAGGCACCGCCGACAACGCCGCCGACGCCACCCAGGGCTTCCAGTCCCAGCTCTCCGGTATCTCCGACGCCCTCGACGAGATCCCCGCACTCTTCGGCCCGAACGGCAGCGGCATCGGCTCCAACTCCTGGGTCGTCTCCGGCAAGTACACGACGACCAAGAAGCCGCTGCTCGCCAACGACCCGCACCTCGCGCCCCAGTTGCCGTCGCTCTGGTACCAGATGGGCCTGCACTGCCGCAGCCTCTCCAAAACCTGCCAGTACGACACCGCCGGCTACACCTTCTCCGGCATGCCCGGCGTGATAATCGGCCACAACCAGGACATCGCCTGGGGCTTCACCAACCTCGGCGCCGACGTCACCGACCTCTACCTGGAGAAGGTCTCCGACGACGGCTACCTCTACGACGGCCGTACGAAGCCCTTCACCACCCGCGAGGAGACCATCAAGGTCGCCGGCGGCAATCCGAAGACCATCACGGTCCGCTCCACCACCAACGGCCCGCTGGTCTCCGACCGCAACGACGAGCTCGGGAAGGTCGGCGAGAAGGCCCCCGTCACCAACGCCGCCCCCGACCGCGGCGCCGGCTACGGGATCTCCCTCAAGTGGACCGCCCTGATGCCCGGCAAGTCCATGGACGCCGTGTTCGAGCTCAACCGGGCCACGGACTTCAAGACCTTCCGCGCCGCCGCCGCCCACTTCGAGGTCCCCTCCCAGAACCTCATCTACGCCGACACCAAGGGCCACATCGGCTACCAGGCCCCCGGCCGCATCCCGGTCCGTAACGCGGGCGACGGCACCACACCTGCCGCCGGCTGGGACTCCCGCTACCGCTGGAAGGGCTTCATCCCGCAGGCGGAGCTGCCGTACGAGTACGACCCGGAGCGCGGCTACATCGTCACCGCCAACCAGGCCGTGATCGACAAGAAGAAGTACCCCTACCTCCTCACCGAGGACTGGGGATACGGCGCCCGCAGCCAGCGCATCAACGACCTCATCGAGTCGAAGATCGCCGACGGCGGCAAGATCTCCACCGACGACATGCGCACCATGCAGATGGACAACAGCAGTGAGATCGCCAAGCTGCTCACCCCCCACCTGCTGAAGATCGACGTGTCGGACCCGAACGTCCGCGAGACGCAGAAGCTGCTCGAAGGCTGGGACTACACCCAGGAGCCGGACTCGGCGGCCGCCGCGTACTTCAACGCGGTGTGGCGCAACGTCCTCAAGCTCTCCTTCGGCAACAAGCTGCCCAAGGAGCTGCGGGCCAAGGGACAGTGCCTGAGCGTGCGTCCCGCCGACGCCACGGGCCCGGTCGACGACCTCGACGAGCGGGTGCGCGAATGCGGCCGGCGCGCCAAGGACTCGGCGCAGCCGGACGGCGGCGACCGGTGGTACGAGGTCGTCCGCAAGATGCTGGGAGACGAGAAGAACGAGTGGTGGCAGGCGCCGAAGAACCGCCTGGACGAGGCGACCGACACCCGTGACGAGCTGCTTGCCCGCGCGCTGAAGGACGCCCGCTGGGAGCTGACCGCCAAGCTCGGCAAGGACATCGACTCCTGGAGCTGGGGCCGCCTGCACCAGCTGAACCTCAAGAACCAGACCCTCGGTACGAGCGGCCCCGGCGTCGTCCAGTCGCTCCTCAACCGCGGCCCGTGGAACCTGGGCGGCGGCGAGGCGGCCGTCAACGCCACCGGCTGGAACGCGGCAGGCGGCTACGAGGTCATCTGGGTGCCCTCCATGCGCATGGTCGTGAACCTCAACGAGCTCGACAAGTCCCGCTGGATCAACCTCACCGGCGCGTCGGGCCACGCGTACAGCGCCCACTACACCGACCAGACCGACATGTGGGCGAAGGGCGAGCTGCTGGACTGGCCGTTCAGCGACCAGGCGGTCGAGAAGAGCACCACCGACAAGCTGGTACTCAGGCCGTAAGGCGTGAGGTGTCAGGCCTTGAAACGCCTGACACCGCCCGGCGTCACCACGGCGCTCACGGGGTGGTCGTGCGGTTCCCTCGGGACCCGCGCGACCACCTCTTCGTCGTACAGGAGCACCACCAGGTGGGGCCGAGCGCCCGCCGCCTCCAGCCGGGCGAGCACCCGGTCGTACGATCCGCCTCCCCGCCCGAGCCTCATCCCGCGCCCGTCCACCGCCAGTCCCGGCAGCAGCACAGCATCGGCCTCCAGCACGGCCTGTACGCCGAGCCGCTCACCCTGCGGCTCAAGGAGCCCGAGCCGGGCGCGCGCGAGCCGCTGGGCGCCCTCGTACTCGGCCCAGTCCAGATCGTTGTCCGCCAGCAGCACGGGAAGCAGCACCCGCACGCCCCGCGCACGCAGCGCGTGCAGCAGCGCGCGCGTGCCGGGCTCACTCCCGATGGAGACGTACGCGGCGACTGTCCCGGCGTCCGCGAGCTCCGGCAGCTCCAGTGCCACACGGGCCAGAACCGCACCGGCCTTCTCGACGTCATCCCTGGTCATCCGGGATCTCATGTCGAGGAGTTCTCTTCGCAACCCGGCCTTGTCAGGCTCGTCACACACCACAGCGGCTCCACAAAACGGCTCGTATGAGAATTTATTGACCGGAGCCTAATCTTCCCCCCATACGCAACGGATATCGTTCTGACCATGACTCAGTCGCACCCCGGGATCAGCAAGGCTGTCATCCCTGCCGCCGGCCTCGGCACCAGGTTCCTGCCGGCGACCAAGGCCACTCCAAAAGAGATGCTGCCTGTCGTCGACAAGCCGGCTATCCAGTACGTGGTCGAGGAGGCCGTGACCGCGGGTCTCTCCGACGTCCTCATGGTCACCGGCCGCAACAAGCGCCCGCTCGAGGACCACTTCGACCGCAACTACGAGCTGGAATCGGCCCTCGGCCGCAAGGGCGACGCCGAACGCCTCGCCCGGGTGCAGGAGTCGAGCGACCTCGCCACCATGCACTACGTCCGCCAGGGCGACCCCAAGGGCCTCGGCCACGCCGTCCTGTGCGCCGCGCCGCACGTCGGCGACCAGCCCTTCGCGGTGCTCCTCGGCGACGACCTGATCGACCCGCGCGACCCCCTGCTGTCCCGGATGATCGAGATCCAGACGCAGTACGGCGGCAGCGTCATCGCGCTCATGGAGGTCGACCCCTCCCAGATCCACCTGTACGGATCCGCGGCCGTCGAGCCGACCGGCGAGAGTGACGTCGTACGGGTCACCGGACTGGTCGAGAAGCCCGACGCGGCCGACGCGCCCAGCAACTACGCGATCATCGGCCGCTATGTGCTCGATCCCGCCGTTTTCGACATACTGCGCAAGACCGAGCCGGGCCGCGGCGGTGAAATCCAGCTCACCGACGCCCTCCAGCACCTGGCCGAGGACGAGAAAACCGGCGGCCCCGTGCACGGCGTCGTCTTCAAGGGCCGCCGCTATGACACCGGCGACCGCGCCGACTATCTGCGTGCCATTGTCAGACTCGCATGCGAACGTGAAGACCTGGGGCCGGAGTTCCGGACCTGGCTTCGCAGTTACGTGACCGAGGAGATGCAGGCACCTTGAGCAGCACGATCTGGTCTGTCGACGAGCACCTTGAGGACATCCTCGCCGCGGTCAAGCCGCTCGAACCCATCGAGCTGCAACTGCCCGACGCGCAGGGCTGTGTCCTCGTCGAGGACATCACGGTCCAGATCGCGCTGCCGCCCTTCGACAACAGCTCGATGGACGGGTACGCGGTCCGAACGAGCGATGTCGCGGGCGCCACAGAGGAGTTCCCCGCCGTCCTCACCGTCATCGGTGACGTGGCGGCGGGCAGCGGCCGGACGCTTCACGTCGGCCCCGGCGAGGCCGCCCGCATCATGACCGGCGCCCCGCTGCCGCCCGGCGCCGAGGCAGTCGTCCCGGTCGAATGGACCGACGGGGGCACGGGCGGCGGCCCGGCCGCCACGATGCGCGCCGCGAGCGACGCCCCCGAGGGCGCGTCCGGCGAGGTCTGCGTCCACCGCCCCGTCGACGCGCGGGCGCACATCCGCGCGCGCGGCAGCGACGTCCAGGCCGGCGACCTGGCCCTGGAGGCCGGTACGGTCGTGGGCCCGCCCCAGATCGGACTGCTCGCCGCCATCGGCCGCGCCACCGTCAAGGTCAGGCCCCGCCCCCGCGTCGTCGTCCTGTCGACCGGCAGCGAACTGGTCCAGCCCGGCGAGCAGTTGGCGGCCGGCCAGATCTACGACTCCAACAGCTTCGCGCTGACCGCCGCCGCCCGCGACGCCGGAGCCATCGCCTACCGCGTCGGCGCCGTCACCGACGACGCCGAGACGCTGCGCGCCACCATCGAGGACCAGCTGATCCGCGCCGACATGATCGTCACCACCGGTGGTGTGAGTGTCGGAGCGTACGACGTCGTCAAGGAGGCGCTGTCCTCCGTCGGCGACGAGGACGAGCCCGGCAGCGGCATCGAATTCCGCAAGCTCGCCATGCAGCCCGGCAAGCCCCAGGGCTTCGGCTCGATCGGCCCCGAGCACACCCCGCTGCTCGCCCTCCCGGGCAACCCGGTCTCGTCGTACGTCTCCTTCGAGCTCTTCGTACGTCCGGCCATCCGCGCCCTGATGGGCCTCAAGGACGTGCACCGCCCGAAGGTCCGCGCGGCCCTGAGCGCGGACAAGCCACTGTCCTCCCCCTCCGGAAAGCGCCAGTTCCTGCGCGGTACGTACGACGAGGAGGCGGGCACCGTCACCCCCGTCGGCGGCGCCGGATCCCACCTGGTCGCGGCCCTCGCCCGGGCCGACGCCCTGATCACAGTCCCGGAGGACACCACCGAGGTGGAGCCCGGCACGGAGGTCGACGTGGTCCTGCTCGGGTGACCGGGGCCCGGTGGGGGTAGCGTGTCTGCCCTCACAGGCCCTGACCGGGAGCGCCACACGTAATGAGTACGCACGAACGGCTCACGCACATCGACGAGGCGGGGGCGGCCCGCATGGTCGACGTCTCCGGCAAGGACGTCACCGCGCGCACCGCGCGCGCCACCGGACGCGTCCTTGTCGCCCCGCGCGTCATCGAGCTGCTGCGCGGCGAGGGGGTCCCCAAGGGCGACGCCCTCGCCACCGCCCGTATCGCGGGCATCATGGGCGCCAAGCGCACGCCCGACCTGATCCCGCTCTGCCACCCGCTCGCGCTCTCCGGCGTGAAGCTCGACCTCACGGTCGCCGACGACGCCGTCGAGATCGCCGCGACCGTGCGTACGACGGACCGTACGGGCGTCGAGATGGAGGCCCTGACCGCCGTCACGGTCGCCGCGCTCACCGTGATCGACATGGTGAAGGCGGTCGACAAGGGCGCGGTCATCACCGACGTACGGGTCGAGGAGAAGACGGGCGGCAAGTCCGGCGACTGGAGCCGGGCATGAGCCCCGCCCCGCGCGCCGGAGAGGTCTACAGCCACAGCCACGGTCACGAGCCGGCGGCCGAGCCCGAGCCCACCCCGGCGCCGCGGTCCGAGCCGTCACGCCGCGCCCTGGTGGTGACGGCCTCCAACCGCGCTTCCGCCGGCGTCTACGCCGACCGGGGCGGCCCGATCCTGGCCGAGGGCCTGCGCGGTATGGGCTTCGAGGTCGAAGGACCGCAGGTCGTCCCCGACGGCGACCCGGTGGAGCAGGCCCTGCGGGCCGGCGTCGCCGCCGCGTACGACGTCATCCTGACCACGGGAGGCACCGGCATCTCGCCGACCGACCGCACGCCCGACGCCACCCGCCGCGTCCTGGACTACGACATTCCCGGCATCCCCGAGGCGATCCGCGCCGAGGGCCTGGGGAAGGTGCCGACCGCCGCGCTCTCCCGCGGTCTCGCGGGCGTCGCGGGCCGGACGCTGATCGTGAACCTGCCGGGTTCCACCGGCGGTGTACGGGACGGACTCGCTGTCCTGGAGCGCCTCCTGCTCCACGCCGTGGACCAGATCCGGGGCGGCGACCACCCCGGTTCCGGCTCCGGGTCGCCGCTACCCGGGAGCCAGAGCTGAACGTTTCATCCTGGCCCGTCGAGCTGGTGGACAGCGATGTCACCCTCCGTCCGATAAAGCTGCGGGACCAGCGGAGCTGGCGCGAGGTGAACCGGCGCAACCGCGACTGGCTGCGCCCCTGGGAGGCGACGATCCCGCCGCCCGCGCCGGCCGGCCCGGTGGCCCAGCGTCCGACGTACCGTCAGATGGTCCGTCACCTGCGTTCGGAGGCGAACGCGGGCAGGATGCTGCCCTTCGTCATCGAGTGCCGGGGGCAGCTGGTCGGCCAGTTGACGGTCGCCGGGATCACCTGGGGATCGATGTGCTCCGGGCACGTCGGCTACTGGGTGGACCGTGAGGTGGCGGGCCGCGGTGTGATGCCGACGGCGGTCGCCCTCGCCGTCGACCACTGCTTCCGTACGGTGGGTCTGCATCGCATCGAGGTCTGTATTCGGCCCGAGAACACGCCAAGTCGCAGGGTCGTGGAAAAGCTCGGATTCCGCGAGGAGGGGCTGCGTCCCCGATATCTCCACATTGACGGCGGGTGGCGTGACCATCTGGTCTACGCGCTCACGGCGGAAGAAGTCCCCGAGGGGCTGCTGAACCGCTGGCACCAGGCGCGACCGGGCACATCTCATAAATGAAATAAGTGTTCGAAATTGATCGGCAAAGCAGCCTGTTGATCCGATCAGTAACAAAAAAGTTCGAGTTATCAGCCAGATCGTGCGACACACCGGCTCAATTGGCCGATGGCCTTGCGCGAACCCCTCTACGGTGTGGGGTGTGAGCAGCAGCGGCCTGATTTACGCAGTCATCGTCGGGGCCTGGGCCGCCTACTTGGTGCCGATGTGGCTCCGCAGGCAGGACGAGCTCAACGAAGCCCGTCCGACGGAACGCTTCAGCACCGCCATCCGGCTGCTGTCCGGACGGGCGGCAATGGAGCGCCGATATGCCAGGGAGCTGCAGGATCGCGCCGCGGGTGAGGTGGAGCCCGACGCGGACCCGGACGCCGTCACGGACCGATTGAGTTCCGTCGACGTCCGGGCCTTCGCCGTGCCCCCGACGGAAGCAACCGAGCGCCCTGCCGCACGGCAGGACGTACGGGAGAGCGCGCGCGAGAGTGCCCGGGAGGGCGCGCGCGAGGAAGCCCGGGAACACGCACGGGAGGAACGGCGGGCGCGCACCGCCGGTGCCGCCGCCGAACGGGCCCGGCGCTCCAAGGTCCTCGCGCGCCGCAGACGCACCACCGTGATCCTCTTCCTCGCCTTCACGCTCGGCGCGATCGTCGCGGCGGTCGGCGGCCTCCAGTTCCTCTGGGCGCCGGCCGTGCCCGCCGTACTGCTGAGCACGTACATCGTGCATCTGCGGGCCACCGAGCGGCGGCGCTTCGCCTTCACCATGGACCGGCGCAGGGCGGAAGTGGCGGCGCAGCGGCTGCGCGAGCGCCGCCCGCACCCGGGCCGCCGGCCGGTCTCCGCGGAGCCGGACGAGGAGCCTGTCGTACGCCCGGAACCCGAACCGGCGCCCGCGGTCTCGCCGCAGGAGGCGGGCCGGCGCGCGCTGGTGGAGCAGACGGACCACGCGGAATGGGTGGACCAGCAGCGCGAGCGTGAGCGCGGCGCGGCGCGCGGCGAGAGCTGGGACCCGGTCCCGGTCCCGCTGCCGACGTACGTCACCGCTCCCGTCGCCCCGCGCGCCACCGCCGGCGTGGACTTCGGTGACCCGGGCACCTGGAGCTCGGCCCGCTCCAGCACCGCCGAGCCGACGCCCGCCCCCGAATCCCCGCCCGCCACCGACCCGCCCCCAGGCCGGCGCGCGAACCCGGCACGCCGAGACCGGGGCCGCGGGCGCACGCCGCTCTTCGACCAGTACGAAGAGGGCGACCGGCCGCGGGCGGCCAACGAGTGACCTGCGGGGAACGGATTTCCAAGCACCCCGATCGAGGTGCTAAAGTTTCACTCGTTGCAAGGGCCTGTGGCGCAGTCTGGTAGCGCACCTCGTTCGCATCGAGGGGGTCTGGGGTTCAAATCCCCACAGGTCCACCGCAAAGGGCCGTTCGCGGGTTAGCCCACGAACTGTTCACGAGATCCCGTTCAGACGGTCACCGTCTGAACGGGATCTCGTCGTTTGGGCCTCTGCTTGTGTGAAAGTCAGCCTGCCGGGCCGCCGGGAAGCGGGGCGGCTCCCGTCGGAACCGACCGGGGGTGGAGATGCGAGCATGCCGCAGGGACCGCAGGCATGGAGGCAGACTCCTGCGGTCTCGCGACGTGTCGATCTTCAATTGCGGGATGCGTGCCGGCTCAGGGGCTTCGGCTCAGGCTTCTGGGGCGGGTCAGCGCTGTCTCTTCGGCCGCGGGGTAGGGCGGGAGTACTTCGCCCGGCTCGGGGTCGAGGCCGGTGATGGGGCTCTTCTTGCTGGCGACCAGGTACTGCTCGAGCTCCTTGATGTTGTGGACCATGACGGTGATGGCGGACAGGAGCGTCTGGGCGACGCGGCCGCGGGGTTGACGTCTCTCTCGGGAGTGCAGGGCGGAGTCGACGGACTTCAGGCGTCCGTTGCCGCCTTCGATGTGAGCGCGGAGCGTCTGGTAGGCCAGAGCCCAGGAGGGCGTCTGCCAGGGCAGTTCCTGCCGTGTGCGGGGCATGACATGTGCTTGCACAGTGACGGAGGACTGGCGGCAGCACTTGGGGCGTTCGTCGCGGGAGAGGTCGGGGGGCTCGACGGTGGGCCGGGCAGCGGGATGCGCGGCGCGGGTTCGGTGGGCGTCGAGGTTGATGACGACTGGTACGGGGCCTTTCTTCTTTTGTGTGCCCGCGCCTTCCCGTTCCTGTGCCCAGGGGCAGTTGAGCTTGGTGGCGGGGCAGGCGTACCGCTCGGTGCCTCGGTCGTCGGGGGTGTCCTTGCGGGTGAGGGTGTACGCCTCGATCTCCTGAAGCTGCTCTCGCAGCGGGATGCGTTCGCGCTCGTTCCTGGCGCTGCGAATCTGCTGGTAGAGGTCGAGCAGAGGGCGGGGGGTGAGGGGGCAGAACAGTCGGCCCACCTTGGTGATCGCGCCCTGGTGATGGCCTTCCGCTTTAGCGGAGGTGACCTGAGGCCCAGTGAAGTCGAGGACTGGCATGTAGCCGAGGGCGCGCATCGGGCGGTGGAAGTTGTCGGGGAGCAGCTTGGTGTAGGCACGGTCGGCCGCAGTGAAGCCGCGGAGTTCGGTGAGCTGGGCCAGAACAGCGCTGACGTAGTGCGCGTGGCGGCCCATATCCTTCTCGGGCGTGTGCAGCACCATGCCGAGGATCAGCTGGGGGTAGCGGCCCGCCCGGTCCGGGTCGGCGTGGGCCGCGATGGCGAGGGTGGCGCTGTAGCCGAACTCCCGGTCGCCGCCGCCCTTGTAATGCCAGTTGGCACTGGCCTCCAAGGCGGAACGCTCGCGTGTGTGGTGGCGGGCCCAGGTGGGAAGGCAGGTGGTGTCGATCGCCGTGTCGCCCCGCCAATGGCGCATCAGGCCTTTGGCGAACGCGGTGCGGACCGGGGCCGTGACCAGCCGGTTGGCGAGCTCTTCCACGCGGCGCAGGGCCGACTGCCCGCGCTCGCCGTTCCACTGAGCGGCCACCTTCAGGCCCGCCGCTCTGGACAGGCGGCTGCGGCGCTGGTGCGGCGCAGCATCCAGCAGACGGTTCATGCGGGTCCAGGCGCGGTGGAAGCGGTTGTACAGAGCGTTGACCGCGTCCTGGTCCTCAATGTCGCAGGTGGGGATGAACAGTTCGGCCCGCAGCCGTTCGGTGGTGCCGAAGGTGATGAGCTCGAACGCGTCGTCGAGATTGTTGCTGCTCCGCTCGTAGCTTGCGCAGGCCAGGCCGAGCAGCACCAGGCGGATGGGGTACCCGGCAGGGCCCGGCAGCCCCGCGAACTCGGCTTCGACCATGTCCACGACGCCGCTCTGCTGCAGGATGCGGCGAAGTTTCAGGACCTTGCTGTCGGGCAGCTCGGACGGCTCGTGTGAACGCGGGTACGGGCGGCGGGGGCGCCCGTTGCCGGGCTGATAGCGAGGATCGTCGGCGGGAGTCCTCATGTGGACCCGCGCAGCATGCGGGTGGTGGCCGCAGATGTGAGGGGCGGGACCGATGCCCTGTAGGGGGCCAGGGCGGCGGTCGATGTCATGCCTGCCGCCGCGGCGATGACATCTTCAGGGACACGCTGGCGCAGCAACTCAACGATCCAGGTGCTGCGCAGCCGGGCCAGTTTCAGTTCAGGGAGCCCGGACGAACCCCTCAGGGTTCGCTTCGCCCAGTTGGAGACACCGTTCTTCGGGTCGGCAACCTGGCGTTGGGGGAGGAACAGGTACCCGTCGCCGGCCGCGCGTGCCCTCGCGGCGAGGTCTTCTTCCCACATCGCCCTGCAGACCACCAGTCGGTCGCTGCCCGGCACGGCGACGACGACCGCCTCGGACGGAAGCACGGTGATGTCGGTGCCGCGGGTGGCCAGCACCTCGCGGCGGGCCAGCCCGCAGCCGGCGCCCAGGGCCAGCAGGGCCAGGGCGCTGCCGCCGAGGGCGGAGGTGGGAGGCAGTGTGCGGGCCCACATCAGGTAGCGGGCGAGTTCCGGCGGGGTGTAAGGGGCGGCCCTGTTCCGCTTGGCCCTCATCCGGGGGGTCGGCTGCTGCCCGTACTCCAGCCAAAGCAGAGCCTCGCGGACACGCAGCAGGATGCTCCGATACGTCTGGATGGAACTGCCTTCGAGCTTTGTGCGTGCGAGCAGATAGCGCGTCATGGCCTCCGGCGCCAGCCAGGCCAGCGGGTCTCGTGCGATCCCGACGCGTTCGGCGTACATGGCCAGTCCGGACAGCGCGAGCATCAGTTTCGGCACGGGGTACGGGACGGAGTCGCAGGTCGCGGCGGCCACCATGCGGACACCGTCGGCGACCAGGGGCCACTCCGATGGCTCTTCCGACGGCCGGTAGCCGAGGATCGCGCCGCTCATTTCCGTCTCCAAAGGAACACACCACGAGAAATGGCTACACAAGTGGCCACCTGTCTCGTGAGTGTGCACTTCGACTGTCAGGAGCGCATGCGCATGACCGGAGGACGAGGCCGCAGTGTGCCGCCGCGGCAGCTGGCCCGGGATCCTGAGAACTGGCCCGAGGCGACGATCCCCGACCACGCCCAGGCGCGGGTGGTGCAGGCCATCGCTAAGGCTCTGACCAGGCAAATGAACCGAGACGGGCTGGGGCTGCGCTCGGTCGCCGCCCGCAGCGGCGTCAACCGTCAGGCCGTGGCCAACCTCCTCGCCGGATCGAGCTGGCCGGACGTGGCCACGTTGAGCCGTCTGGAGGACGCGCTCGGGGTCGGCTTGTACCCGGGAGTTCCCGGACCGGGATCGCGGCATTGCTGAACCTCCGATGACCCGCGGTTGCCGTACGCGGGCAGGACGAATTCGGCTCAGCACGCCATGGGCGGCCGACTGCTCGGCTACCCTCGTGAGCGCATGCTGAAGCCCGCTGTAGGTGCGACGTGTGCAGGTGCCGTCGGGACTGATCCCTCGGCGGCACCACTTCTTCTTCGTCTCGCTCGACTCGGCTGATCCTTCCGGCGTCGAGCTTCGCTGCTCTCTGTGGCCGCTCTCGCTAGGCGGCTCCCGAAGGTCGGGTGTACTCACCGTTGAGCAAGAGCAGGTGGCCGCTGGCCACGAGGTTGTTACACGCCCGCCGCGTATTTTTCACCTGTGTACGTGAAGGGTTCTTGCGACCCAACGCGATAGTCACTTCCCGGGCGCGAAGCGGACGATCCGCACTGACGACGAGAGTGACGATCTTCTGGCTCACCGGCCCCAAAGGCCGTGCCTGTCGAGGCCCTACACGGGGACCGGCCTTCTTCGCCGGCTTTCGTGCCGGAAGCTCGGGCGACCCCCCGGCCAGAAGCGATTCTTGATCAGAATCGTCTGAACCGTCAGTGGCGGATTCAGCATCAAGAAGTTCGGCAACCGTGCGACGTGTGATCGCCAGAGCCTCCAGACGTCCCTCAAGCGCATCAGCTCGTCTCCGGGCCTGAAGGATCTGTTCCTGCACGGCACCCTCCTCCCGGTCCAGGCGTTGGAAGAGTGTGTCTGGCGCCACTGTGCCTCCAACAAGTGCGCTGGCTGCGAAGCAGCGTAGGGCTGCTTCTTTCGGGAACTCCTGCGATGGCATGCGAGGTTGAGGGCGCACACGCGTGTTGCGTGCCTACTGTAGAGGGCTTCTGGGGAGGATCGGGAAGGATTCCTGAACATCGCCAGAAAGGAGAGGCCACCATTGCCTGAAGTGCCTTCAAGACGCTGCCGCTTCGGCCAGGAGCGCCCGACGGTTCCACAGACGTAGGGACACGCCAGCACCACCGAGTTACAGCCGAAAGGCTCCTGACCTGCAAGGACAAGCTGAGGACTTGTCGGGGGAGGCGAGGTGTCAGACCCTCAGAGGGGGAGTAACGGCGGCGAACCATCCGCCTGAAGCACCCGGCCCCAGGGCTGGCTACGGGTTTCCAGCTTCCACCCCTCAGGGGGAAGGCCTGCGGCGTTCAGGAGTTCGCTCATCTCGGCGACTGGTTCACGGTGGAAGCAGGGGAGTTACCCCTCCCGAAGTGAGGGAACGCCTGTGATCTCCTGGCGGATACCCTACGGTGAGACAGGAAGGGACCGGCACAGCTGTGCGTCCGTTCCCCGAATCTCACGAACGAGGGTCAGAGGCGGGCGATGACGTCACTGTTCGATCGGCTTGACGAAGAAGAAGCCGCTACTCGTGGCGAGTTGGAAGCCCTGCGCGAAAAGATTGCTGTTGCCGAGGAGCGACTTGCCCGCCTGACGATTACTCGCGACACGCTGCGGTCGCTTGAGTCCGGTGGCACTGATCTGGACCCGAGTGAATCCGCTGAGAAGGACCGCCCGTTCTCCCCGCCAACGTCTGACGAAGACGCTGTGACCGACCTCGCCGCCGATAGGCCGACGCGGCAGCAGCCAACTTCCGGGCCCCTCGACCTGGAGACCGCCAGGAAACAAATGCTGGCTCTGCTGGAGAGCGCCGGTCAGCCCATGAAGGTGAGCGACATCACCGCAGCAATCGGCGAGCCTCTCTCCAGGACGGAGACGAGCCGTTCGAGGCTGAAGCGGCTGGTGTCCGAGCGTATGGTCATCGAGAACCCGACAGGTTGGTTCGCCATCCCACGCACGACAGAATCCAACCGCGATACGTCGTGACCGGTCATCGGATTCTCCGGGGTCATGTCCCCCCGTGGTGGTGTAGGCGGGTCGATCTGATTTTTGTCCGGAAGTAGATCCGGTCCATGCTGCCTTCGGGGAGGTAGCGGCGGGGGAAGGCGATCCATTCGTCGTGCATCTCGATAAGCACATGTGGTGAGGCGTTCGAGGGCGTCGGGGTCGGGGGGTGGGCGAAGGCGGTCAGGCCCTCCTTGGCTTCCAGGAGCATGGCCCTGATCTTGGGAAACTGGTGGCCGAGCATGTCGGCGACGGTGTCGAGGTGTGGTCCACGGCTTCGGCGGCGGGCTGAGCGAAGATCGTGCGGATCGTCGCGGCCGCCATCTCGCCGGAGTCCTTGGGGATCACCGCGAAGACATTGCGCAGGAGATGAGCCTGTTCGGGAACAAGGTGTTGCTTGCAGCCTTCCGGCTCGTTGATCTGGTATGGCGATCGAGAAAGCAGTTCTGGCTCAAGTCGCCGCAAAGTACGCGGAGTTACTGCCGCACCTGAACGAGCGGCAGGGGCGGCTGGCGACCGAGGCCGCGCTGTCGCATCTGGGCGTCGAGCCCTGCTCTGCCGCGGTGCCGTGCCCCGTCCGCATCGCACCGTGCCCGCCCGAGCCAGCCGCCTGCGGGCCCAATGATCGGGTGCCCGTCCGGGCAGTGCTCGCGCCAAGGCGTCTCCGGTGCGACGGCGAACCGGTACGCGGCCCGGGGGACCAGCAGCCCCGTCACGCCGCTCCACGAGGCGGTGATCAGGATCAGCGTGACGTACATGAGCTGCGGCTCAGCTGGCGGCGGACAGTTTGCTGCGCCAAGTGGGAAGCAGCTCGTCGAGCAGAGCCTCACTGCGCGGCGGCAGCAGCCCTCTTGTCCCGCCGCCCAGTTCGCGGTTGCGGGCGACGAGAGTCGCGGCCAGCGCCTCCAGGCGCGCGGGGTCTCCGATGGCGTGCGTGGCGCGCAGCAACTCGTTCCACAGCCGCTCGTCCGTGGGGGAGCTGGACAGGGCTGCCTCTAGCGCGCCGACCGCCTGCTCCGGATGCTCCTTCTCCAAGTGGTGGGCAGACAGGGAGAGAGCCACATCCGCGACAAGCAGGGGCAGCCGGGCGTCGATGATCTCGTGGGTCAGCCAGCGGTAGCGCCCCTCGGGCCGGTCGGCGAGCAGCGGTCCGCGTGCGAGCCTGAGTGCATCGGTGAGCAGTCGCTCCCGTAGGGACGCACTGTGTGCGCCCCTGCCCTCGGTCGCTTCGTGGTGCAGCGAGCGCAGCACATCCAGGTCTGAGACGACGGACGGGGCCAGGTTGAGCCGTCCGGTGTCGTCCATGCCCAGGCGCGGGGTTCCGTCAGGGTCGGCGCCGAGCCAGCCTCGAAGCCGCTCGATGAGCGCGTCCCGTACGTCGTCTGTCGCGCCGCGCGGCCACAGCCCGGAGGCGAGGACACGAGGGTGGACGCCCTCGCGGTGCAGCAGGAGCAGCGCCAGTGCCTCGTGCAGCAGGGGGCTCCGCTCGCTGTCCGGGGTGTCCAGCCCAATGATCTCGTACGGACCGACGAGGCGCGCGTACACCGCGGGCCGTCCCTGTTCGGTGATGTCAACAAGAAAGGGCCGGGCGCCGACGGCCGCGTCCGGCGCGTGGCTCGGGTCGGCCTCCACGAACAACTGGACGACGGCCTCGTGCAGTTCCCGGGGAAGCTGCTGGGCCTTGAGCTCAAGGCCCAGCAGCGGAGCGAGCAGTCGGCCATCGCCGGTGATCTCCAGTTCCCAGGCGGCGCCGGGAACATTCTCCTGGCCCGTACCCATGAGGTAGCCGATGCCAAGTCGGCTGGCATCGACAGCGAGTTCGGCGAGCTGCGCTGTCTCGGCCTCGGTGGGGTCGGCGGCGAGGAGTACCAGATGGGGGGCCCAGCGGGTGTGCTGGGCGGGGCCGGTGCGTCCGGTGAGTACGGAGTCGTGCCCGGCCGTGCCCAGGGCGCTGCGTCGCTGCACAGTCTCGGCCTGCATGGCTTCCAGCATCGCCTCGACGTCGTGGAAGTGGCGTAGCCGGGTGGGGGCGAGGGCGCCGAGCTCCTCGCCGAATCCGACGAGGCTGACGGTCATGCGGTCCGACCAGCCATTGGTGGCCAGCTCGGCGGCGACGGAGGCGAGAATTGACGCCCGGTCCTGCGCGGAGCCGGACAGCGAGACGATGCCGGGCACGGCTTCCAGGTTGAGTAGCAGACGCGCGTCGTCGAGAGTGCCGATGCTGACCAGGCCCGGATACGGAGCTGCGGTGTCCACATCCTCGTACGCCTCCGCGTCTGTCCGCTCCAGTCGCCAGAAGGTCTGGTCCTGGCCGACCTGCCAGGGGGCGGGCGGCGCCCCGGCGGGGTGCGCAAGTTGGAGATGCAAGTCACCCTGGCTGAGCCAGGCCGCGTACACGACGGGCAGCGGACGGGACTCGGCCCCGAGCGACGCGGCCAGCGCGCGCAGGGACCGGTCCAGGAGTCGTACGGCTTCGGGGTCGGCCCCGACAAGGAGTGCGTCCTGAACGTCAGCAGCGGCACCGGTGGGGGTGGGCGGCTCCATGCCGCGCCCACCGGCAACGGCATTCATCGCGGACTGCCAGAGCGTGGCGCGACGGCGGCGGCCGAGGGCGGCGAGCAGCCCGGCGGCGAGGAGGGGGGCGGCGATGAGGGCCTCGGGCAGCCCGAAAGAGCTGCCTTCCGACGCTTCGACGACTACGGGAGCCTGCTGCTCTCCCTGCTCCTGATCCGGTGCGGGCGGCCGGTACTGCGGCAGCGGAATCTGGCGCGTGTCGGTGTCGACGGATCCGCTTCCCTGCTGGCCGCCGGACCCCTGTGCGTGGTCGCCGGACTTGGCGTACTCGGAGATCTGCTCGCGCACCTCCTCCGAGACCTTCGGCGCCTCGTCGGGCATATCGACGATCTCGCCGCCGTGTGCGTCGGCGGGCATTTCCATGATCCAGCCGGGTCGGATGAGACTCGCCTGGGACAGCTTGGAACCGTCCGGTTGCACCCGGTCCTTGTTGAGCTGGTAGATCTCCTTGTATCGGCGGCCGTCGTTGAGGTGACGCTCGGCAACCTCCCACAGCGAATCGTGGTGACGCCCTTCGGGCGGTTGGATCCGGTAGAACTTCGTGGCGCCCTGCCTGCCACTTTCATTGGCAGCCTGCTCCCCTTGCGAGGCGGCCTGCTCGGCTAGCGCATTGGCCGTCTGTGCCCGCTGCTCCTGCCCGAACAGCCCGGGGGTCTGCTGAGCGGAAGCCGCGACCGACGGCCTGTGCTGGTTCTCCATCTGCTGCCCGAGGTGCGAGATTCCGGGCGCGAAGCTGGCAGCGGTGGCCCCGACGAGCAGCAGCGCGGCGACCAGTTGCCGCGCCAGCATCTGACTCGGCCCTGCACCCGGCACGCGCGAGGGCAGCCCGACTCCGGACACCGCGGCCTTCATCTCGACGAGCACACACGCGGTGAACTGTGCCCAGGCAAGCCAGACGACGACCGTCAGTACATGCACGAAGGCCATGACGGTGATCTCGCTCTGCAACGACTCCAGCGACGGCAGCCCATCAGGGAGCGGCCACCCCACGAAGTAGGCGAGCGCCCCGGGGACGCCCACAAGGAGGGCGGCCAGCGCGAGGAACGCAAGGAACGCCTTGACGAGGTCACCGAAGGAGCGGCGACGAGGCAAGGGCCTCGGCCGAGCGGTCGAGTCAGGGGTGGTACGCGCCATGGCGGGTTTCCTGTGGGTGGAGTGAGACCTGAGGAGCGAGCCTACTCAGTGGCCGTTGCAAGTGTCGAAGTTCTGAAGACGTCCGAGACCTTCCGTGCAGTCAAAATCCCACCATCCGCCAAGTAAGCCCGACTTGGCGGCTCGGAAGAGGGCAAAGGGTAGGACCCGCTCAGCCCGCGACGGACTCGGCGGTCGCTTTTCCGCTCACCGTCAGGTCCGCGCTGTAGAACATGCCGGTGAGGATCGGGCTGTACGTCAGTCTGATCTCGGCCTCCACCTGCTGGGCATCGGCGGCCACGCAGCCCGAGGCCGCGATGTCTGGGCCCGACATGCCCATCTCCTGGGCGAACGCCTTCACCCTGGCATCGCAGTTCTGGAAGTTGATGGGTGCGGCTCCGCCCTCGCCGACGTACAGGGCTTCCCGGTCGACGTCCTGCGCCGCGTAACGTGCCGCTTGCTCCGCGATGTCCGCGGCCCTCTCGCGCTGCGAGATGGACAGGCCCCCGTCGATGACGAAGGCGGCCAGGGTCAGGAACAGGAATGCGAAGATGATGACCGCCGCGGCGCCGGAGCCGCGGTCGTCGAGGCGGGCCCGGCGAAGATCCAGCCACACACGCAGACTCATGCCGCCCTCCTGAAGGGGTCGAGCGGGGAGGTCGAGCGGCCGGTCAGCTCGGTCGGGATGTCCAGGCCCAGCATCGCCAGGCCGCGGATGCGGCAGCTGACCTCGACGGTGAAGAAGCCGCCGGGCTCGAATCCATCGCTGGTCTTCTTGACCGCGACCGGGCCGGAACAGACATCCGTCAGGTTCGCCTTCGCAGCCTTCACCGCCTCGGCCATCGCGGTGCCGTAGTCCTTCTGGATCGAGCCGGCGCGTGCTGCGTCGCGGGCCGCGCTGTCGACCGCGCCGCGGCCCTCGACGAGCTGGCCGAAGCCGACCAGCACGAGGATGAAGAGGATCATCACCGGGGCGAGGATGACCACTTCGACGGTGGACAAGCCCCGGTCCGAGTCTGACGACGCCGGGCGCAGGAGGTGGTTCCGTACACGCCGCACCAGCACCCGCATCTCAGCCGCCCTCCTCGACGAACCGCTCCACTGGGCCCATCGACTGCGCGTGCACCGTCAGGTTCAGGCCGGGGAAGACCGACGGCACGTCCGCCGTGATCTCCAGCCCGACCGTGTTCTGCTCCGGCTGGAGCGTCTTGATGTCCGGGCGGAGCACCAACTGCGGGCCCAGCTGCTGGATGTACCCGTCGGCGACACCCCGCGCCTTGCCCTCCCAGCCGCCCGGGTTCTCGTCCGCCTCGGCACGCGCCTCACGCGCGCCCGCCTGAGCGGCGGCCTGGGCCACATGGTCGGCGAAGAAATACAGCGCGAACTGCACCGTCGCGAAGATCATGAAGAACAGGACGGGAGTGAGCAGGACGAACTCGATCGCGGTCATGCCGGAGTCGCCGCGGGTGGAAGATGCTTCCACCCTGCGGCGTACGAACCTCAGGGCGCGTGCGCCCATAGCGTTCTTCATATGCGTACGTACGGTCAGCAGGTCTTGCCGGCGTCGGCGCCCTTGATGCAGTTGCCGACCTTGGTGGCGCCGTCCTTCAGCGCCACGTTGATGATGGCTGCGACCACGCCGACGATCGCGACCACGACCGCCGAAATGATCACCCACTCCACGGCGGAGGCGCCGCGGTCGGTCTCTTCGGAGCGCGCACGCTCCACCCGGGCCTGGAGGAAGGTGACCAGGAAGTCGACGGCCGGGTGGCTGAAGGAGAAGCCGTTCTTGAATTTCATGGGAGGCAGTTCCTCTCTGAATGCTGGAAGGTGGGGGGTCAGACTTGGAAGACGCGCATCGCGGCCGGGAAGATCAGGAAGACGAGGAAGCCGGCACAGAGCAACAACTGAGCGACAAGCATCGACTGCGACTTCTCGCCCGCGCTGCCTTCGATCTCCGCCAGTTCCCGGTGGCGCATGGTCTCGGCCCTGGACGCCAGGGACTCCCGTACCTTCGCGCCGTCGTCCGCCACCAGCGCGAGCGACGCCGACAGGTCCTTGAGTTCCTCGATGCCCAGCTCGTCGCCGAGTCCACCGAGCGCCTGCCACTGGCTCGTACCGGTGATGCGGGCGTCCGCGAGCGTGCCTCGGATACGGCGCAGCGCCCAGCCATCGCTGACGTCAGCGGCCGCCATCAGTGCCTCAGGCAGACCTCGGCCGCCGGCGAGGTTCATCGCGACCAGGTCGAGGTACGCGCCGATCACGCGCCGCAGGTCACGCCGCTTGTCTGCGGCGTCCCTGCGTACTTCGAGGTCCGGCAGCATGAAGAAGCCGGCGCCGCAGACCAAGGCCAACCAGACCGGGATCATCGGACTGCTGCCGAATCCCAGGGACCAGCCGATGGCGAAGAGGAAGGGGCCAAAGAAGAGGCCGGCCACTCCCAGGAGCATCTTGGTCGCCAGGAAGTTCTCCCAGCTGCGCTCCAGGACGTTCAAGTCGGCCCGCAGAGAGTGCTGTTCCCATCCCTGCTGCCGGTAGAACTCGCTGACCCGCATCCCGATCCGGGAGCGCGTGGAGGCGAACTTCCCGGTGTCCTCCTGGACCGCGGCCCGGCCCGCGTGGGCGCCGCGCGCCCGCAGCGCATCGATCTGCGCGACCCGTGCGACCGCGCTCTGCCGGGACGGCATGAGGGCCCGTACGAGCGCAAAGACCCCGAGCCCGAAGACCGCTCCGAGCACTACCGTCGTCGTCATCGCGAGGCCACCTCTTCCGCCGCTCTCTGTGGACGTACGAACCGGACCGCAGGCTCATCACGGACCAGGAAGCGGTCGGGAGTGTCGATCCGGGACAACTTTCGCAGCCACCAGAACCCGAGGGCGAAGAGCCCGCAGACGCAGGCGAGAACGAGCTGGCCGACCGCGGTTCCGTACGGTGCGACGAACTCCCGGTTGAAGATGGCGAGACCGAGAACGAAGGCGACGCTGACGGCCACGACGATCTGGACACTGCGCCGGGTGCTGGAACGCTGCGCCATCACGCGCTGGCGCATGTCGACCTCCTCGCGAGCCGACTTGGCGAGCGCGCCGAGCACTTCGCGCAGGCCGGGGCCGCGCAGCCGCGAGTTGAGGATCAGGGCGGCGACGATGATGTCGGCCGATGCGTCGTCGATCTCGTCCGCGAGCTGCTGGAGTGCGTCCGGTAGCGGCGTACGAGCGCGTAGCCGGTCGACCATCGCCTCCAGGTGCGGGCGCAGTGCGGGGGCCGCCGCGCGAGCGGAGGCCGGGATGGCCTGCTCGAGGCCGACCGCGCCCGCGATCGTGTCGCGCAGCGATTCGGTCCAGGCGGCCAGCGCCTCGATGCGGCGCATCGCGACGCGCTCCTCGCCTGCGCCGCCGAAGAGCCGGTCCCAGAAGAACACGAGGATGCCGGCGGCAAAGCCGGCCACCGTCCAACGGGTGACGAGGAGAACGGCCATCCCCACAGCGACGGCGATCGAGCCGCGCCGCCCGGCGAAAGCGACGAGTTCTCTGAGCCGCTCGCCCGCCTTCTCCTTCTCGTGCGCGGGTTTGACGGGCAGACCGCGGATCGCGACGATCAGCAGGGCGAGGCCGCCGCCAACGGCGACGCCGCACAGGATCATGTAGAGGACGGGCAGCGAGAAGATGCCGCCCATACTCGTCAGTCGCTCCATCGAGCGCTCACCCCCAGGTTCCGGACGGCCGGTAGCCGTAGGCGCTCAGTTCGTCAATGCAGGAGATGGGCGCACGCGCCACGACCCGCCCGTCGGGCGTCTCCGCGAATACTTCGCTGGACAGGACGCGACCGTCCACGCCGTTGACCTCCCGTACCGAGGTGACGACTCGGCTCAGCTTGCCGCCGCGTCCGTAGTTGTTGCGCCGCTCGACGAAGACCACGAAGTTGACCGCGCCTGCCACCAGCATCTGGCTGGCCTCTATCGGCAGCCGCTCGGCGGCCTGGAGGGCGTACGTGGAAATACGGTTGAAGACCTCGCTGGAGCTGTTGGCGTGGATCGTGGACAGCGAGCCGTCGTTGCCCTGCGACATGGCGTTGAGCATGGTGACGATCTCGTCGCCGAGCACCTCGCCGACGATGACCCGGGAAGGATTCATACGCAGCGACCGGCGCACCAGCTCCGCCATGGAAATAGCGCCGTGCCCTTCGGAGTTCGACAGTCGCTCCTCGAACGCCACCACATTGGGGTGGAGGTCAGGAAACTGGTCGAGACCCAGCTCTAGCGCACGCTCAACAGTGATCAGTCGCTCCTGCGGCGGAATCTCATTCGCGAGAGCACGCAGCAGCGTCGTCTTTCCGGCATTTGTCGCGCCCGCGATCATGATGTTCTTACGCGCCCGGACAGCGCAGGCCAGGAAGTGGCCCAGGTCGGGGGTGAGCGTCTGGTTTCCGACCATGTCCGACATGAAGACCTTGCCCATGCGGGCACGGCGGATGGAGAGCGCCGGGCGCCGCGTGACGTCCATGACGGCGGAGAGACGGGAACCGTCCGGCAGCCGCAGGTCGAGCTGCGGGTTGGCAGAGTCGAAGGGGCGCGAGGACAGACCTGAGTAAGCGCCGAGCACCTGGATCAGCTCGATGAGCTCCTCGTCGGTCTCGGCGACCGGATCGCCCGGCTCCTCACGGCCGTCGGCGTACCCGATGAAGACCTGGTCGCAGCCGTTGATGTCGATGTTCTCGACCTCGGGATTGTCCAGGAGCGGCTGGAGTCGGCCAACGCCAAAGAGGGCGGCGTGCACGGCCGCGGCGTACTGCTCCTCGGTCTCGGCGTCGTGCGGGGTACGCCCGGCATTGACCTCGGCGCGGGCGTACTCCTCCAGGATCTGGGCGATGACGGCACGGGCGTACTGCCGCTCGTCCTCGCCCGACATCGCGGGTACGCCCGACACCTGGTCTATGCGCCGTTGTTCGGCAATGCGGTCGCCCGCGTCCTGGCGGAAGCGTTTGACCAGCTGGTGGTCGACGACATTGGCGCTCAACGGCCGACCGTCCCTGCTGCCCCGGCAGCCGGCGCAGCCCACGCCACGCCGAACTGTTGGTTGATGTCGCCCGAAACCTTGCGTGCCGAGCGGATCAGCAGAGATTTGTCGAGGCGGCCGCGCTTGCGGCCGGCCAACTGGTCCGCGCCGGAAGGGTCATGGGCGATCGCGCCGATCACGCGTGCACCCGTCCGGGAGGCCACCAGCATGTCATTGACCTGATTGGTGATCCTCGCCGAGTTGCCAGGGTCGGCGACGAGGACGACGCCGATGAGGGTACGGGCGAGTGCGGCGGCGCCGCGCTGCGCTCCGTGCAGACGATTGGCAAGGGCGGCCGCCCGATCCCGCACCCGGGCGAGGTTCTCCGGTTCCGTACGGGCCACGAGCAACACCAGGCTGGCGTGCGGCAGCAACTCGGCCGTCGGGGAGTCCGCGCCGATGCGGCCGCAGTCGGCGATGACGTCGGCGGCGCCGTACGGAGAGTCGGCGAGCGCGGCGAAAGAGTGCCCGAGCATCGGCCACTGCCCGGCGAGCCCGGCCGCGTGCTCGGACGAACCGAGCCCCACCAGCACATCAAGGCCGCCGGACATGGGCTGGGCGTGGTCCCAGAGCTGCTCTGCGGCAAGGCCGCGGCGGGCAGTTGCGGCGATGGACAGCATGCCGGTGTTGGGGTCGAGCGGACCTCCGTGGGCGGCGGAGCTGCGGTAGACGAGATCGCCGCCCGACGGGTCGGTCTCGGCGAGCAGCACGCGGCGCGGCCAGACGGCGGCGAGCGCGACGGCTGTTGTGGTGACGCCGGGAGACCCCTTGTCAGCGGCGATTGCGATGAGCGCCATGTGTTCTACGTCCCCGAGTCCCCTGTTACGCCAATACGCCTGTGCTTGCCGCGCCGTTACACCCGTTCAGCTGCTGCCTGACGGCACGAGGACGAGCGCGACCTCACCGGCCGCGGCGGCCTCGGTGACCGCAGCCGCGTCGGCCTGGTCTACAAGTACGGACACGGGGAGGGTGCCACTGCTGACCACGTCGTCACCCGACGTGGTGGTGACGCCCTGGATCTTGGCGATCGGGACGAGCAGCGAGTCGGTTGCCGAACCGGAACCGCCCGTAGCACCCGCCGAGTTGTTGTTGCCGGAGGCCCTGCTGGAGCTGACCCGGTAGATGGCAACGTTCGACCCGGCCTCGATGTCTTGTGGGTATTGCCCGGCCTTGAGGGAGAGCCCGACGGCGGCCTTGCCCTGGGCAAGCCCCTTGTCCGAGCCCAGCATCTCGCCGACCAGCAGCGTGCCTGGCAGCAGATCCGTCTTGGCGCGGAGCTCGTCCAGTTGGGCGAGCTGGTTCCACCTCACGTAGTTGATCGCCTCGTCCTCGGCTACCAGCACCGACGCCCGCGCCGACGCCTCAACGGGCTTGCCTGCGGGAACCCGCTGCGTGATCTTTACGACCTCGATACGCTCGCCCGCGCGCAGCACCAGCACCGTGGCACCGAGCGCTCCGACGAGGATGAGCAACACGGCGAGTGCGGCCAAGGCCGGTTTGCGTTCGCGGGGCGCCGACGGCAAGCGCTCACCAATTGGCCCGGTGGGCGCGGACACCCTGTTGTTCCCCGCTCCAGCGCGCTCCTGGATCTTCACGCAACTCCCCGTACTTGCGGCCCGTAATTTAAGAGCAGTCACTGCAAACTCGGCCCGGTCGCACCCGCGCAGGCGGAACCCGAACGGCCGTCAGGTCATCGCACCGTATCAGCAGCGCATAAGCACCTCAAGGCAATCAAACGATCTTGAACCACCTATAGCGGACGCGTTATCCCGGTGCAAAATGGCCACCGTTGGAGACACTCCGACGCATCGGGACGCTCCACTCAGACCCACGCCCACCCGCGCCGACCACCGCGGCCCCAACCGCGCCAGCGTTCAAGGGACTTGCTCTGCGGTACGGACGATTCTGCCGCATCACACTCCCGACGCCCCGCCGAGTCGACCCGTAAAGCACAGGATGGCCGGATTACTGTGCAAGCCTCACGAGACCCACCCATTACCACCGTGCAGCCCGACGGCGTACTGACCGGCGGCCGGCGCCCCGCTACGCGGCTATCGCTCCGACCACCACACCTTGAACAGAAACGCCCCCATCAACACGAAGACGCCACCCAGGACCGTGAACCGCGTCTCCGGCCCGGTCACCATCAGCCAGATCCCGCTCCCGCAGGCGAGGATCCCCCCGCCGAACATCGCAAGGCGAATCATGCCGCCGGGGACCGAACTGGGTGCAATCCACATTCTCCGCAGCTTTCTGTCGGTATCACCGAGGCCGAACACCTCACCACCGGCACGGTACTCACTCCCGCTCCGCCTGCCGACCGCGGCCACCTCAGCGCCGCTGCTCCCCCTGAAGGACGCCCGGCTCTTCCCCTTGCCCCGCATGCGCAACTTCCGCATCCACTCACGCTCCGCCGCGCTGCTGAGGCGGCAGGCGTTCCGGCGGTCTGGTGACCCAACATCCCTCTTGAATATCGAAGTTCGCTCTCGCGAAACCAAGCGCACCCTGAGTAGCGTCGCTTACTTGTGCCTACCCTCGCCCCACCGGGAGTCGACCGTGAACCGCCGCACCATGCCCGCCACCATCGCGCTCACCGCGGCCACAGCACTCCTGCTGACTGCCTGCGGCAACGGCGACGACGACAAGCCCAAAGCCAACGACGAGATCGCCGGCGTCGACCAGCACGAGAAGAAGTCCGCCTCACCAAGCTCCACGCCCTCGGACACCGTCGGCCGCCCCAAGATCGAGCTTCCCGCGGACATCAAGTACGTCTTCGACTGGTCCAAGACCGGCGACAAGGACAAGGACGCCGTCCTCCATGACGGTGAACAATTCATCAAGGCCACGGACATGGCCGTCGCTGAGCAGAACCCACGGCACGAGGCCTACCCCTTCTACTCCGAAGGGAAGATGGCAGCGACCACACAGACATACGTCCAGGCCTACGTCGACAAGAAGATTCGGACCACAGGCACGTATCGCTTCTACGACGAAGTCGTGACGCTCAACAAAAACGGAACAGCCTCCCTCGTCTACTGCGAAGACCAGGGCAAAGCATTCGCCAAGAGCATCAAGACGGGAAAGATCGACAAGACTCCAGTCACGGACAAGAGCTACGTCCTCTACAACACCGCACTCCGAAAGAACGAAAAAGGCGTCTGGGTCACCACGGAAATGTTCATGCAACGGGGGAACGCGAAGTGCCAGCTATGATTCACAAGCGAACGTCTCTACTCGCATTCGTCGCCACCACGAGTCTCTTTCTCAACGCATCGCTCGCGATGGCGGACGACCCACTCGACCAGGGCACTCAGCCACCCCCTACTGATGCATCAGGCAACGCGGATGGGCAGGACATCTCCGCCACGGCCGGCGGAGTTGTCTTCGACCGCACCAAGAACGGCAAGGGCAGCACAGCAGGTCCGGTAGCCGCCACAGGCAACTGGACGCCACCCGCCTGCTGGTACGCCCCCAAGTACAGCCCGGCCCAGTTCAAAAAGTACGTCGAGCCGATCTGGGCAGCCGAATCCACTGGCTCCCAGTGGGACTTGGAACAGCGAAAGCGTTACGTGGACGGCGAGCCCTACAAAGACTTCAACATGGACAAGGCCGGCAAGGGCTACTGGTGGGACTCGTACGTCAACGACGCACGCATCGGCGAGCCCGGCGCACTCGCCTGTGACAAGCCCACCTTCTGGGTAGACAAGGGCACACCGCCGCCTGCCGACGTCCCCGAGGCCGTGACCCCCGAGATCCTCGCCCATCTCGCCTACGCCGAAATCCGCGTACCCGACACCGAGATCGAGCTCGCGCCCAAGGCCAAAACCAAGGTTAACCTGCCCACTTGGGCCTGGCTCGACAAGGCCGAGTTCAAGCCGGTATCGGTCACCGCCTCGGTCCCCGCCCTGAACATCGAGGCCACAACCACGGCCACCCCGGTCTCCCTCGAGATCGAGCCCGGCACCAAGGACGCCACCCTCCACCCCGCCTCCGGCGAATGCCCCATCAACAACGGCAGCGTCGGCACCCCATACACCAAGGGCTCCGCCGACCGGATCCCACCCTGCGGCCTCACCTATCTCCGCTCCTCCGGCGACGGCATGTACAAACTCCAGGCCACCATCACCTGGGAGATCAACTGGACCGGCACAGGAACTCCCGGTGGAGACCTCCCGGACGGAACCTTCGGTACCACCCAGGACATCACCGTCCAGGAAATCCAAGCCATCAACCGCTGAAAGGGGATCCCGTGGGGGACGCGGATCTGATCATCAATGTGGACGTGCTAGTGACCTCGGAGAAGCGACTGGGCACGCTCAAGTCCGAATTCGAGACGATCGACAAGCAGAAGGACCACATGCGCCAGTTCTGGGGCAGTGGCGAAATCGCGGACGCGATGGATGAGTTTGTAGACAACTGGGAAAATTATCGCGAGAAGTTCATCCAGAACATCGATTCACTCGGCAAGATGGTTACGGCGGCCATCAACGGATTCGACGGCCTGGACAAAGAACTCGCCGACCGCGCCCGGAAGAAAGACTGATGGCGAAAACACGGCCCGTCGACTGGAGCCCACTCGCGGAGAAGGATCCCGTTCCTGGCAGCCCGGACGAGATCCGCACGGAAGCCTCTGAAATGAGGAAGGTCGCGACCATGCTTCGCGACCAGGCCCGCGCCATCAAGAAGATGGCCGACGACGACGAGCTCAAGGGGAAGACCGCCGACAAGCTCCGCGAAGAGTCCGGCGACCTGGAGAAACACCTGCGCGAGGTCGCAGGCCGCTACGAGCGGGTCAACAGCCACCTCGACGGCTGGGCGAACGACCTCGAGGAATTCCAGCGGCGTGCTGACAAGATCCTCTCCGACGCGAAGATCAAAGAGGACGAGGAAGCAGCCAAAGCCAAGAAGGACGACGGTAAAGACAAGGACAAGCAGGACAGCGAGAGCGACGACGACCCGTACAAGACCGAGCGGAGCGCGCTCCGGACGGTCGTCTCGGAACGGGACTCGGCCGCCAACCGTCATGCGAGGAAGATCCGCGATGGCATCGACGACATCATCGAGGACAGCTGGTGGGAAAGCGTTGTCGACTACGTCAAGATCGCTATTGATGTGCTGAGTTGGGCAGCGACAGCCATCGCCGTGGTGGCCCTGTTCATCACCCCCGTGGGGTGGATCGCGGCGCTCGCCATTGGCCTGACCATCGCCGTGGCCATCGGCCATACGGCCTTGGCAATCACCGGCGACGGATCGTGGTACGACGTTGGCATGGACCTCCTGGCCCTGGGCACCTTCGGCATGGGCAAGATCGCCCTGAAGGGCCTGAAGGGCGTCCAGGCCGCCACGCGCAACGCATCGTCCAAGGCGGCCGGCAAGTCCGCCCAGCAGTCGACGCGGGCGAGCAACGCCGGCAAGCGGGCCGAGGCGAATGCTCAGCGCAGTAACGTCAAAGAATCCGCCGGAAACAAGCGCGGCGCCAAGAAGGCCAATAAGCGTCGGGAGCGCCAGGAGCGCAATGCTGCGCGGAACGCGAGTCGGAGGGAACGCCAGCGGGAGATTCCCGAGGCATCTCAGCGCGAATCGGTGACTGCGGGTGGCGACAAGGAATTCATGAGCCACTACAAAGACATTCAGCGGATGCGTGCAAACAATCCCGGCAATCAGGCCGTCCAGGACGCCTCCGCCGGCGCCGAGAGGTACAACAGGCAGTTTCGCGCGGCCTGGGGCACGGGAACCGCCGTCGACGGTGCGGACAAGGCGGTCGGCAGCAGCGACGCCATGCCGTTCAAGCCGTCCATTGAGGGCTACAACGATTTCAAGGACGGCTTTACGTGGGAGCGGGGCTCCACATGGTGAACCAGGACGTCAGCACGGCCGGTTCGCCTACGCCGTCGGCATTGGAGGACCGGAGCGCCACCGACCCCACAGGCACGGTGAGGCAAGCTGTTCCCATGAGCGCTGAACCGCAGCAGAAATCTCCGCCGTACGAGGAGCTGCCCGCCCCCGTCGGCTACTCCCTGGTCCTGCCTCCGGGGTGGATCAGGATTCCGCTGCGGCGTAAGCGTGAGCTCGAGGCGGCCGTGACCAGGCTGGTGGACGACGCCTGCGCCCGCCTGCCCGGCAACTTCCCCCGCGATCGAGTCACTCCGTACCGACTGGAACTCGAGCGCCGCCTTCGCAAGGGAGTCACCCAGGCAAGTAAGGGTGCGGGGCTCGACCTCTACCTCCCCTTCGAGCAGCAGAGCGGGACCCTGATCGCGGCGTCCTTCGTCGTGGCCGAGATCTCCGCCGGCGACGGCCGTTCCGATCCGGCCGCCATGCTGGCGCGCATGTCCATGGAGGGCGGGCGCGGAGCGTTCAGGCCGAAGACCGTGGCGGGTTCGTCCGGTACTCGCCGGGAGTCGGTCGTAGCGGCCGACCCGAAGGACGATGCCGGGCTGGCCACCCGCCGGGTCGACTACGCGGTTCCAGTCCCCAAGGACCCCTACCGTTGGGTCACCGTCGCCTTCTCCACCGTCGGCGGCGGCGCTCCCGACGATGAACTGGCCGATGCGGCGGTCGAGTTGTTCGACGCCATCATGACCACCTTTCGTTGGAGCAGAGAATGAGCTGGCTGGACATCGACTACAACTCGGACATGTGGCTGGAGATTCCCTGGCGCTGGACGGACGTCTACAACGAAGGCGCCGACGAGATCTCCAGGGACGAGGAGGGCGACGAGCAGACTCCCGCGGAATGGGCAGCCGAGACGGCACAGGACTGCTGGGACGACTCGGACGTGGACCCCGGCGAAACCGGCATCGAGTTCCTGGCCGAGACCCTTCAGGCTTGCGTAGAGAAGTACCCGCAGGCCTTTCCCGGTTACGAGATCGCGCTGCATCTGCCCGACCCCCGGGCGATGCCTCTGCCCGTGTATGTGACCGACTTCCCCATCGAGGGCGACCGCGAGCCGGCGCTCCGCCGCCTGACCATGGCGGACGACAAGGAAGCTGTGGAACCGCCGATCATCGAGGAATTCACCACGGAAGACCTCGGCCAGGGCCTCCGCGTCCTGCGCTATTCCACGATGCCGAACAGCACCGACCTCCTCATCGGCCTGAGGTACGCCTGGCGCAGCGAGAAATTCGACCGCGACCTGGTAATGATCACCGCTTCACCCGCCCCGGGCAGGGTGCTCTCGGCCCTGGAGGACATCGACGAGCTGGCACGCTCCATCAGGCTGCGCGCCGACGATGACCTCGATCACTACGACGACGATGACGACGCTGTCTGACCGGCCGACGTAAAGACCGACGCGACCGCTGGGCGCCCACGGCGCCCAGCGGAGCCTCTGGGGCAGCGAAATTTCCTGACTCCTCGGAGGAATGAACCGCCATGCGCGAAGGTGAAGGCAATGTCTGACGAGGATCGCGATGAGATCGAGGAGATGTATTCGGCGGCCACGCCCGGCCCCTGGCTTGTCAGAAGCCTGAGTGACGACTAGTCATGAACCTCGTCACGGTCAGAACCGCTGAAGATACGGGGCGCGGGGAGGGGTGGCCTGCGATTGACCATCGCGAGAGCCTTGGACCAAGGTGAACGCCATTCCGTGCAGCGCATCTTCAGCGTGCGAGCTGGTTGAACTCATCGGCCTTGATAGCGCGTATGAGGTCCTGGAGGCGTGCCGGGTTGGCCGAGATGATCTGCTCTGGGTTATCGCTTTCGCGGAGGCGGATCGTTCCGTCAGGGGTAATGGCGACGTAGAGGCAGTTGCCTGCCTCGCCAACGCTGAATGATGACTTCTGCCAGTGCAGTTCGGACATGTGTGACCTCCTAGAGCGTGTATAGCACGTGCTGGATCAAGCCCAGCGAGTCCTTGCCTGAATGGGACTCGGGGGCCGCTGACGGGTCGATCGGCGGGAGCGCGTGACGGGTCAGCTGCTCGAACAACGAGCTGTATTGCGCGAGATGTTCCTCGCCGCCCAGGTGGATCGGCTTGATGGGGTGCTCCAGTACGACGGTCCCGAGTCTGGGGACTGCGGGTGCCGCGTGCAGGAAAGGGCCGCTGAAGGCGGGATAGGCGCCGGCCTGGAACGGATAGATCTGAATGGTCACGTTGGGCAGCTTCGCCAGTTCGACGAGGTGCAGGAGCTGTGTCCGCATCGCGTCCGGACCGCCTTGGTGCATGTGGAGGGCGGCTTCGTAGATGACGGCATGGACGGCGGGTGCATTCGCTGCGGTGAGGATCTGCTGGCGGTCCATGCGGAAGGCCGTGACGTCGTCAATGGTGCTGCGCACCGGTCTGGCCGTGTCGAGAATGGCCTGGGTGTAGCCGGAAACCTGGAACAGCCCCGGGATTACCAGCGACTCGTGCAGGTGGAGTGAGACGGCGGTCGATTCCATCTCGGCTAGGTCCATCACTGACTGCGCCACCCTCCCCTTGTAGGCGCTCCACCAGCCCTTTCCGGTCGCCTCGGACATGCCCACGAGCGCCTCGACATAGGGGCCACCTTTATGCCCGTACATCTCACACAGGGTGTGCAGTCGTTCCGTGGTGATCGCAGTGCGTCCCGCCTCGATGTGGCTGAGGAAAGGGCGCTTCATACCGGTTGCGGCAGCGGCGTCGCCCAGAGTGACGCAAGCCTGCTCGCGGAGAGAGCGCAGCTCGGAGCCGAAGCGGCGTTGCCGCTCACTGACGATCCTGCGAAGTGCCAACTCTGTTGCTCCTCATGAGTCTTTGTGGCGAGTCTGCCGCTCAGGGGCCAGCGAGTCCACTCTTTCAAGGAAAAGGTTGCAAAGGTATGCCTTAACTCCCTACCGTGAGTGTTGAGTCCATCACGCAAGTGAGCCTCGGGGCGCCGGAAGGCGCCGCGCTACGGCCTGCCCGAGCGCGGCGCTGCCGCCGCTCGTCGTTCGCTTCGTGCCGTGAAGTCCCGTACCGGGATGGAGATTCGCATGAGTGCTGACGAGTGGGAGTACAACATCCAGATCCCTCATGACCCCCTTGGTGTCGGGGTCGCGCGCGGTGCCTTACGACTGATCCTCAGAGCCCACGGGCTCAGTGAACTGCTCATCACCGCCGAGCTGTTGGCTTCGGAGCTCGTCACGAACGCCCACGAACACTCGACCGGGCCCGCCTCGCTCCGCGTGAAGTGGGGGCACAAGACGCTGCGGCTGACGGTCTGGGACACCAACCCCGAACCGCCCCGGCCCCTGGGAGAGGCGGGAGTCGGTACGGACAGCGAGAGCGGCCGAGGGCTAGGGATCGTGCACGAGCTGGCCGATCGGTGGGGGCACTACAGCCTGCGCGAGGGGCTGCTCGGGGCGGGCGGCAAGCTCGTGTGGTGCGAGCTCGCGGGGCCGTGACGGACTGGGCCTGCGCAGCCATCACGGCGTGATAAGGCCAGGCCACGATCGGATTTCTGCGACGTAGCCCGGTGCGACGGGCCCAGGCCCGTCGCACCGGGCGCCAGTCGGCGCCGCTTACTTGCCCTTGACGCCCTTGGCCAGCTCCTCGTCCAGGTCCTCGTACGCCTTCGCCGCGTTCTTCAGGAAGTCGGCCATGCCCGTGAGGCCTTCGATGGTGTCCTTCGCGCCCTTGGAGAATTCCTTGAAGGAGTCCTCGAAGGCCTGCGAGCCCTTGCGCGTGGTGTAGCCGTTCGCCACGAGATCCGCGACGTAGCTCTCGAGGCTCGTGAGCTTCTCTTCCATCTTGGTCTTAGCCGTGTCCAGCGTGGTCGCGGCCTGCGGATTCCGGCCTGTCGCACTGGTCGACGCGGACGCTCGCCGATCACCTGAAGCGGCGTGAGGGCATCTCGGTGTCCTGGCATTACGTCGCCCGCATCTGGCGTGAGGAGAACCTGAAGCCGCACCGCTCGGGCACCTTCAAGATCTCGAAGGACCCGGCGTTCGCGGAGAAGGTCGCCGATGTCGTCGGGCTGTACCTCGACCCGCCCGGTGGGGCGGTGGTGCTGTCGGTCGACGAGAAGACGCAGGTGCAGGCACTGGACCGCACCCAGCCGGTGCTGCCCGTGACCTTCGCGGCGAGCGAGAAGCGCACCCACGATTATGTGCGGCACGGCACCACGAACCTGCTCGCCGCGCTGAACGTCGGCACCGGCGAGGTGCTCGGCGAATGCCGGCCGAACCGGAATGGCGCAACGTTCCTGGCGTTCCTGAAGAAGGCAGTGAAGCCGCATGCCGGGAAGGAGATCCACATTGTGCTGGACAACCTGTCCACGCACACCACTCCGGACGTGAAGGCGTGGCTGGCGAAGAACCCGCACGTCCATTTCCATTTCACCCCCGTCGGGTCCTCGTGGTTGAACCAGATCGAGACCCGGTTCGGGATCATCACCCGGCAGTCCATCCGCCGTGGCACGTTCGCCAGCGTCAACGTCCTGGTCAAGCAGATCCGCGACTACATCAACTCCTGGAACCAGAACGCGAAACCCTTCACCTGGACCGCGACCGTCGACGAGATCCTCGCCAGGGTCCGCCTCGTCCAGACCAGCGTGAAGCAACTCGTTAATAACAACGCGAAGTAACACAAACAGAGTCACGAGACACTAGGCAGGCTCCTCAGCGCGTGCGGCCGCGGGTGCGCTGCCGGTGGCCCTTGATGTCAGGCAGGCCGAGATGGCCACGCTCGCGTTCGGCCTCGCCGAGCCATAGTTGGGGGACGTACTGCTGGATCGCCGTGACCAGGGGCTCCCGGTAACCGCCGTTGGCGACAAGGCGGTAGCGCAGTCGCGGCAGGTCGGGGCGCAGGGGCTCCTCGTCGCGGACCATGGCCCACAGGACCGGGTGGTCGCGGTCGATGGGGCCGTTGGGGAACAGCTCGACGGAGTAGTGCTTCGCGGGGCGGGTGCCCGTCTCGCTCCAGTGAAGGCCTACGCCGGCGAGGGTGTCCCAGGGGATGACCTTCTGGCCTCCAGGGTTGCTGATCCACAAGCCCGTGTGGTCGACGCAGAGGAAGGTGTGCCGGGACTTCCAGGCGGTCGTCAGGAAGGCGACGCCGACGAAGCCGATCAGCAGCCCGGTGATGACCCCCACGACCCCACCGGGGTTGGGTTCCTTCCCGGTCAGCCCGGCCGTGACCGCAATGCCACCAAGCACGGCGAAAGCGCCGACCACGGTGCAGCCGACTCCGGCAGGAACCTGAGTCCGGGCAGCGCTCCGGCCCATGCGTATGAGTGTGGCGGTGGGGGCAGGACCGTGCGCATAGGGACTCGTCATGACCGGGGAGTCTAGAGAGACTCCCCGGCCGAACCGCGGGGGCCGGGTGTCGTTAGGCTCCACCCCCATGACTGCACGGGGTGGGGAAACGACGGACACGGACGACCTGCGGGCGCGCTTTCAGCAACAGGCGCGGCCAGGCTTCGCAGACGACCGGGCGCGGAAGGCGCGGGGGGCGCGCATCGTGTTGGCCGCGTTTTCGACGCTGTCGTCAGTTGTCCCGCTGATAGTCATCGCGGTGGGTCTCAACGCCGGTGTGGGCATGGGTATGTGGGTCGCTGTCTGCGCCCTGGGCACCGTCGCCGGCGTCGGAGCGGTGGCCCTGGCCATGCGCGGGCGTACCCGATGGGGCCTCGCCGTGTTCTTTGTCGCGTTCACGCTCGCGCAGCTCGGCGACCTCCTCAGTAACCGCCCCCTCCACTGAGGCACGGCTCCGTCAGGCCACAGCTCAGCGCGTACGGCCACCGCTGCGCTCCCGGTGGCCCCTGGTGTCGGGCAGGCCGCGACAGTGGCCCGGCGCCGGTTACCCATGCAGGACTAGTAGGGGTTGAGCCGCCCCAGGTCCAGGTCGAAGTCGAACGGTTCGGGGATGTGGATGGTCTCGCCGAACTTCCGGTCGGTGCGGGTGTGGTACTTGTCGTGGTTGGCGTCGGAGAACAGCGTCACCGTGGATTCGCGGGCATCGATGATGAGGTAGAGCGGGATGCCCATGACGGGATAGTCGCGCAGCTTGGCCGCCCAGTCGTTTTCCGGGTTGGAGGGTGACACGATCTCGACGGCGATGAGCGCCACCTCGGCGGGAATGTCGTGCTCGGGGAGATCGGCGGTGTCATCGGGCACGTACGTGAGATCGGGGTTGCGGACCTTGCCGATACGGGGGCTGGCGAGGTCGCTGTTCTCTGTGGGCATATAGCCCTCGGGACGGTGGGCGTCGAACTGCCGGCGCACGTGAAAAAGGTTGCGCTGGTGCTGGATGGATGGCGACGCCTGCGCGATGAGGGTGTCACCGGAGATTTCGACCTTGAAGCCCTCTGGGAACGCGCGACGCGCTTCCTGAAGGAGAGCGAAGTGTTCAGGGTTCATGGTGTCCTCCACGGGGTGCCCGGCCAGAGTACCCAGGCGAGGCAGTTGAAAGGAGGCATCTCATGTCCGCCTGACGGGCGACGCGGCTGACCGTGCGGCCGACGCCTGGCTCTGTACGTGGGATCTGGGATCAGGCACAAATTCCGTGAGGCGATCAACGGTCCTGTTCTGTTGGCTACTGGCTGTGCCGACGGGCGGACGGCGGTGAGTAGGACGCGCTTGCGGAGGAGCGGGAGTTTGGCGCCGCCGCACATCTGACGCTTGATCATCTTGGTGTGGTTGATACTGAATTGCGTGTGGGAGCGCGCCTCACCGAGGGTCGGAGGGCGGGCGGCGGCCGGGCGGTTAGGGTGGCGGAATGTTCGGCAGGTGGAAAGCGCGCAGGCAGGAAGTGCTTCGACAGCAGCTGGCGACGGAGCTCAGATCGCCCGAGGGCACGGTGCGCGAGGAGGCGGCTGGGCGCATCGCGCGGCTACCCGACACGGCCTGGGCGCTGCGTGAGCTGATGTGGTCCCTCGACAACGAGCCTTCGGTGGATGTGTTCGAGTCGGTGGCGGGGAGCTTTACCGTGGCGCTCCGCGAGGACCCGGCCCTATACACGGAAGCCGAGCGGATCTTCGCCGAGTATCTGTCCGACCCGGCGGGTCTGGTGCGTTCCTGGGCCTCTTTCATCGAGCGCCTCGGAGCGGTGTCCGCGTACACCGTCGACGACGAGTTGTGCTGGGACATCCGCGCTCGACAGGGCACCATGCGGGAGCTCGGCTGGACCGAGGAAGGGGCGCCGGGCAGCGCTCCCACGTACGCGCACTATCTGAAACTCCAGAGAGCGATTATGGATGTGCACGCCGCCCTCCGGCGCAGCGCTCCGCTCTCGCCGGGAACCGCGGAGCGGGTTCGGGCGGAGGCGCGTGTCGTGCTCGATCAGGCCCTGGCTCATCCGCCGGGCAGTGGGGAACGCGCCGAGCTTCTCATCATCGATCTCGCAGGCTCTCCCGATTCGCGTGCATGGCGGGACCGCGCGTGCGCCGGTGCCCGCCTCGACGAAATACTTGCGCTGTGCGGGAGCGGGGATCTCACGCGGGTCTCCGTGGGAGTCGAAGCACTGGACTACCTCATGATGTCCCAGATATATGGGCGCACGGGACCGATTCTTGCTGCGCTTGGCTCTCTTGCCGTTCCTGGCCAGGAAGTTTTCGTCCTGGCCAAGGTGCTCGACTGCTACCGGACGCTGGCCATCGATCATCAGCTCGACGAGATGCCGGTGGCACTGTTCCTGTCGTGCGCGCGGCACGCGCATCCGGATGTGAGGTCGTCGGCCGCCGCGGGACTGTGCACCATCCCGAGGAACAGCTTGGAGGAAGCGGTGGCCGTGGACGTGCTCGTCGAGCTCCTCGACCACGACCCCGACCACGATGTTCGGTCGAGAGCCGGTATATCCCTCGCCATTTTCACGTGTGGCGACGAGGCCAACACCCGAAGGGCCTCGGCCGCGCTCGCCCGCTATGCCGACTCACCCGATGCCGCGCTCCGTTCCAGCTCGGTCTCCGGGGCACTGCAGCGCAATGAACCGCAGGCCGTCCGCCGGCTCCTCGACGAACTGCAGTCACCCGATCCCGACTGGCATTTCGTCTTGCTGGCTGAATCTTGCGCGACGGACCTGGCGCTGGAGGACGACACCCCGTCCGCCCTGCTCAGCGAATTCGAACAGGTGATTGTGCGGCTCCAGCAGTCCGGTTGGGCCGAACGGGGCGATCCGGATGGCTACCCGGATCCGGAGGACCGTGCTGGCATGCTGGCCTTGGTCCTCGAGAATCTGCGCGAGTTCGCGTCCTGAAGCGCGGCTCAGCCTGAGGCGCATCGGACGCTGCGGCAGCAGGCAGGTTCGACGAAGCCATCGACGCTCTCACTGCCGCTGTCGTTATCTACCGCGATATCGGTGAACGCCAGGGAGAATTGGCAGCGCTGGGCAACCTCGGGACCACCCTTGGCTCAGTGAGCAGCGGTGCATCGGCGAGATCGGCCGACTCCGGGGGCAGAGCCTGGACGCGAGGGGAATGCCTTCGAGCCCGGCGAGGAGCTGCTCCTACAGTTCCGGGGCTGCGTTCGGGCAGGTGAAAGTGGACGCGCAGGATCGTCCTGGGTGCGGTGCTCATCCGGGACTTCCAGGAACTGAGCCAACTCCGCCCGCGCACGACCGCGTTCATTCACCATCTGCCGGATCCTGCTGTCGCGCGACTCGGGACGTACGTCGAACTCCCCACCAGGAGTCCAGCATCTCGATACGGAATCCCCCGCACTCAACAGGGAGCGACTCCGCATAGCGAGCCACGACTTCCCGTCCCCTCCTCGGGTTACTGCTACTTCGCGGCGCCTTCCGGTGCCTCCGCTCGCGGGGCAACGTACGTCCCACGCTGCGGAACCGTGTAGACGAGGCCCTCGTCTACGAGTACCGCAATCGCCCTCCGGACAGTCGTCCGCGCCAGCCCATACTGCTGCACGAGTTGAGACTCACTGGAGATGGGCCTGTTGGGCAGCCAGTCCCCGCGCTCGATCCGGGCCCGCAAGATGCCCGCGAGCTGACGGTAGGGCGTCACCGGTCCCTCGTGATCAATTTCAGCGTTCGGCTGGAAGTTCATGGTCAGGAAGCTACTCGTACAGATAAGGCCTCTGTCATTGAGATACGTCTCTGTACGTAGCGATACAAGCCGAGCTAAGTTGGGCCTCCACGCAAAGGACCCCCGCGACCGCTGGAATCGGCCCGGGGGCATGGCCAACGCTGTTGAAGGAGCGTCGACATGCGAGACCTTACCGTTCGATTCCTGGCATGGGTGCTGGGCGCCTGCACCCCACATCCCCACGGCCGCCATCGCCTCGGAGCCACCCCGGCCACCTTGCGGATCACCCCTGCCCCGCCCCGCTTCACGGACCTGCTCGACGGCAGTGCGTCGCTTCTCGTACGCCCCTACGTCCTCGACCCGGCCGAGTGGCGCCGGCAACGAGAGCGGCGCCGCACCCTCCACCTGGCAACCTTCGGAATCGACGTCGGCCCGGACTGGATCCACGGCGTGCGGGTGAGCGCGCGATGACCCGACTCCCGGTACGGATGTGCGCCCGCTGCCAGCAGAACACCGACGCCCCCGTCCTCGTGCATGAGGTCCACGCCGCGACGGGGCCGGGCTTCAATGTGTACGCGTGCCCGGAGTGCGCCGAGCACTATCCGCCGCTTACCGACGCCCTGGAACTCCTCGGCTCAACTCCGCGGCGATCCCGGCTGACACTGCGTACCTACAAGGTCAACACCCAAGGCGCCGTGACCGAAGACAGCGGCAAGGTGGTGGCCCGCTCGTGGCGTCGGGAGACGCCAGCTGGATGGATGTCGCCATGGACTCCGTCGGCCTGCTCACCATGGGCGCGGGACGCGTCGGTGTCGCCATGCTGAAGGGTGCGAACGCGTCGACCAAGGCGGCAGCGACCGTGTCCCCAGGGAGATTTCAAAGTCGTG